>NZ_QPKR01000018.1:0-21913 GCF_003856515.1 Listeria sp. SHR_NRA_18 | reverse complement strand
CCTGAGCCAGGATCAAACTCTCTTTAAAATAAAGATGAATCTGAATACTTATTCAACACCGTGAATAAGATCCTTGCGTCAAATTGACTTCGCTAGCAAATTACTTTACTAGTATTACTTTTGGAAATAGCTTTCTATTTCCGCCCTGCGATTCTTACCTAGAAACATCACTGTCTCTATTGGTTTTATCTTTGTTTCTGTTCAGTTTTCAAAGGTCATTTCAGAAGCGCTAAACTTGTTTAGCAGCAACTCTTATATCTTACACTTCCTAGCGATGAATGTCAAGAGCTTTTTTCAAAAAAATATTTTTGACTCTTAGTTGCTTTTATCTGTTTGCTGGAACGATTACTAATATATCACGTTTTCGAGACCTTGGCAAGCATATTTGACAAAAAAAGTTCACATTTTAAAAAAAGTTTTTTAAAAGCTCTTTTTCTGATGAAAAATCGCGTTTTCGAAAGCTCTCAAAAACGCGATTTCTTCGTTTAATCTCTTGGTTTCATCGTCGGGAATAATAGAACATCTCTGATAGATGGTGCGTTGGTTAATAGCATTACCAGTCTGTCCATTCCTATACCTAGGCCTCCCGTTGGTGGAAGGCCGTATTCTAACGCTTCTAGGAATTCTTCATCCATACTATGCGCTTCATCGTTGCCGTGTTCACGTTCTGAGACTTGAGCCTCGAAGCGTTGACGTTGATCAATTGGATCGTTTAATTCTGAGAAGGCGTTGCCGTGCTCACGTCCTACTATGAATACTTCAAAACGATCTGTAAATCGCGCATCATCTTTATTTGTTTTTGCTAGTGGGGATATTTCTATTGGATGTCCATAGATGAATGTTGGTTGGATCAGCTTTTCTTCGACGAATACTTCAAAGAACTCATTAAGGATATGTCCGTATGTCATGTGTTTCGTGATTGGTACATTGTGTTCTTTCGCTAGTGCTTGGGCTTCTTCTGTTGTTTGAACGTTCCAGAAGTCTACTCCTGTATATTGTTTTACGGCATCTACCATATGTAGACGTGTCCAGTTCGGAGTTAGGTCGATTTGTTCTTCGCCGTACGTGATGATAGTGGTGCCATGTAGTTTTTGGCATACTGTTGAGATTAGACCTTCTACAAGTTCCATGATATCTTCAAAATTCTCGAAGGCTGCATATGTTTCTAGCATGGTGAACTCTGGGTTGTGTCGGGTGGAGACGCCTTCGTTACGGAATACGCGTCCGATTTCATATACTTTGTCCATCCCACCTACTATAAGACGCTTTAGATGTAATTCTAGGGCGATGCGGAGATATAGTTGCATGTCTAGCGCGTTGTGGTGTGTTATGAATGGTTTTGCTGCTGCGCCTCCTGCGATTGTGTGCAGAACGGGGGTTTCGACTTCTAGATAGCCGATGTTGTCTAGGTAGTTACGCGTGTATTGCATGATTTTGCTGCGCATTACGAAGCGTTGTTGGCTTTCTGAGTTCGTGATTAGGTCTAGGTAACGTTGACGGTAGCGTTGTTCTACGTCTTTTAAGCCGTGAAATTTGTCTGGTAATGGGCGCAATGATTTGCTTAGCATCGTGAATTCGGTTGCTTTCACGGATAGTTCTCCTGTATTAGTTAGGAAAATCGTTCCTTTGACGCCTACAATGTCGCCTAAATCTGCTAGTTTGAAAATATCGTAGGCTTCTTCTCCAACGCCGTCTTTGCGAATATAGATTTGGACTTGGTGGAAACGATCTTGAATATGTGTGAAGCCTACTTTTCCTTTTACGCGTTTGGTCATGATACGTCCGGCAACGGCAACTTCTATCGCTGCCTCTTCTAATTCTTCTTTTGTTTTACCTTCATATTGGGTTACGATTTCTTCTGGACTAATCGTGCGGACGAATTTTGCGCCGAACGGATCTACGCCTTCTGCT
Source organism: Listeria sp. SHR_NRA_18 (assembly GCF_003856515.1). Classification (NCBI taxonomy): domain Bacteria; kingdom Bacillati; phylum Bacillota; class Bacilli; order Caryophanales; family Listeriaceae; genus Listeria; species Listeria sp. SHR_NRA_18. Next base: position 20,002 of record NZ_QPKR01000018.1, on the reverse strand, counting down.
CGTAATGTATCTAGTTTTTCACGACGAACGATTAGCTGGTCGTTTAATTCTTCATGGTTCTCGTTGGACATATTTGACACTCCTATTCTTTTCAAGTTATACAGATAGTTTCATTATACGCTCAATTGGGTTGACTTTTCTAGTTTTATTTAAAAAAAGTTGCCTCAGGGTGTGATGAGACAACTTCGGATTGAAAAATTCGGACTGGAATCTCTGACTGTTCCTGCGACTTTATTGTTTTGCTAAATTCTTTTCTTCATATTGCGTGACGAATCCCCTTAAGATAGCTTCCACTTCGGTGTATACTTCGGCTTGATTTACGGCAACTTTGGCTCGCGTGCTTCCACGTGCACCTTTTAGGTAGTATGCTGCGTGTTGACGGAATTCGCGGACGGCAATTTTTTCACCTTTTATCGCAACGAGACGGCGCAGATGAAGTAGGGCTGTTTCGATTTTGTCGCGTGGTTCTGGTTCTGGGAGTAATTCGCCGGTTTCTAGATAGTGTACGGTTCGGTAGATCATCCACGGGTTTCCAAGGGCAGCGCGGCCAATCATGACGCCATCTGCACCGGTTTGTTCAAGGATGGCTTTGGCGTCTTCTGGTGTTTGGACGTCTCCGTTTGCCATGAACGGGATGGAAATATTCTTTTTGACTTCGGCTAGGATGTTCCAGTCTGCCTTGCCTTCATACATTTGGACCCGGGTGCGGCCGTGCATCGCGATAGCGCTTGCTCCTGCGCGTTCTGCTGCTTGGGCATTTTCGACGGCAAACACGTGTTCATCGTCCCAACCGATTCGCATTTTTACGGTGACGGGTTTATCGACGGCATCTACAACGGCGGCAACCATGTCGTATACTTTATCGGGATTTAAAAGCCATTTGGCGCCGGCTTCACATTTGATGATTTTATTGACTGGGCACCCCATGTTGATGTCGATGATGTCGGCAGTTGTGTTTTCTGACACGAATTTTGCGGCTTCTACTAATGTATTTTTCTCACCGCCAGAAATTTGTAGGCTCAGCGGTTTTTCTTTTTCATCGATATAGAGCATGTCGAGTGTTTTGGCGTTACGTTGCACGATCCCCTTATCGCTTATCATCTCGCAACATACGAGCCCTGCGCCGCATTCTTTGACCGTTAGACGGAACGCGGAATTCGAGATTCCTGCCATCGGTGCGACGACGACTCTATTTTTAATGGGTACATTCCCAATTTTCCACATAAAAACGTTCCTTCTTTCTTGAAATAGAATAACCGCTGGGATACGCGATCCATGATGTCAGCGGTTTGGTTTCTCCTTTTGAAACAATAGTGTTATGGTAACATATCTCGTGAAAAGCGCAAGTGTCTATTTTACCAGTCTAACTGGATGTCTGTTTTGTGTATGCCTTGATCTGCTAAGACCTCTTCTTGCAAAAGTGGTTCTGCGATGACTGGCGCGATTTCTTGTAGTGGAATCATGACGAAGGCTCGTTCCGTCATTCTTGGATGTGGTAATTCGAGGGTTTCGGTTTGCTGGGTGACGCCATCATATAGAAGCAAGTCGATATCAATGAGGCGTGGGCCCCAACGAATAAGGCGGACGCGGCCTAGTTCGGACTCGATTGCCAAACCTTTTTGTAAGAGTGTTTCTGGGTCTAGCGTGGTTTGGATGGTTACGGCGATGTTAAGGAACGCTTCTTGGTCTTCGAAGCCAACTGGGTCGGTTTCGTATACACTGGAGACGTTTTCGATTGTTATTCCCGACTCGGCTTGTAGCGCTTTTAGGGCGTTTTCGAGATTTTCTTGGCGATTTCCGATGTTTGTACCGATCGATAAATAGGCTTTATGCAACGTCACCACTCCTTGTGCGCGTTATTTCCACAGCTACAGAGTGATAGTGGCCCGGGATTGGCGGATTCGGCTTGATGACTTTGACGGTGATTTCTTTTAATAGAGGATAGCCTCCCAAAACTTCCATTGCTATTGTTTCTGCGAGTGCCTCGATTAGTTGGAATCGCTTGTTTTCTGTGATTTCTTTTACCGTTTCGTATACTTCTGCATAACTAACCGTGTCGCTTACTTCATCACTTTTTCCCGCTTTTGCTGTGGATAAACCCAGCGTGAGCGAGACGATGAATGTTTGCCCTAATGTATTTTCTTCTGGCATAACGCCGTGATATCCGTAAAAAGCTAGTTCGTTTAAATAAATTTTATCCATCTTTAAAATTCCCCCTTAATTGTTTGGCGCCTCGATATTGCCGAGAATAGCGTCCGTCATCTTGATCATGCGCGCTATCGGCTTCACATCGTGTACTCGGAAAATCGTGCAGCCTTTTACTTGACCGTAAACAACTGTTGCACCGGTCCCCTCTATGCGCTCGTCTACAGGGAGGTCGAGAACTAGGCCTATCGTCGATTTGCGACTCGTTCCTAGTAAAACTTCATAACCCAGGGCAACTATTTCATCGATTCTTCGTAAAACTTCGAGATTTTGCGCTGGTGTTTTGACAAAACCGAAACCTGGATCTAGTAAAATGTGGTGATTTGGAACGCCCGCTTGTTTGGTAATATCGATGCTCGCTTGTAAGTCTTGTTTTACATTTTCAAAGTAATTATCGTAATCGCGATTGGTTCGGTTATGCATTAAAATGATTGGCGTCGCGAATGCAGCGGCTACTCTGGCTATTTCCGGATCTTTTTTTGCGCCCCATTGGTCGTTAATAATGTCTGCTCCTGCTTCGATTGCGGCGATCGCCACTTCTGATTTCCACGTATCAATTGAGATCCAAACGTCTGGCAAGGCCTCACGAACGACTTTGATTGCGGGGATAACACGCGCCAACTCTTCATCTACCGGAATTTCACGGTGACCAGGTCTCGTAGATTCGCCGCCGATATCGATAATCGCAGCGCCCTCCCGAACCATTTGAATAGCTTTGTCTTTTATTTGTTGTTCGGTTATGTAATTCCCACCGTCCGAAAAAGAATCCGGCGTGACATTCAAGATTCCCATAATCATTGTAGGATGCGTTGTTTGCCATAATTTACTCAACAAAATCACCTCTTTTTTATATTAGTATAGCATGAATCCTTATATTTCGAGGCCCACATTGCCTTTTCCACGCAACAAAAAACCAGCGCGGAAAAGGGAGTAACCACGCTGGTCAAAAAGGGAGTGTTAAGTTTTCATTTTAAAAAGGGAAAAAATGAAACTTAGTTTTGCTTGTTATTAGCTTATAAATACATAATACCCGACTAAAGCAAAATTTTAGTGAGGTTTGTGTTAGAAATTGATGAGAAAACAACGAAATGCTGAAAGAGCCCGTTTATGTTGATGAACTTTCAAACCTTCGTTTGGTTTGATTTAGTGAATCAATAGGCAGTGAAGCAATGGGAGACTGACAACCTTTTAATTGTTAGGGGGCGCAGAAAAATCCCTCCTCTGGATTTTTCGGAGGCACCGAAATTTCCGAGAGGCTGACTAAAAGGAGGGCAGTTTCATTACATTCAACTGCATATTGAGGTTCTAACAAAGCAAACGACGCTTTTCAAGAACCACAACAAAGCTGGATCCAGAGGCGCGAATCGTGACGCCAAACAAGGAACGAATGCTTACTCTCGTATTAAGTCCAAGGATGCTTCATAAGTGCCTCTGGTGGATTACATGCTCGCTTTGCTCTCATGCATATTGGCGTTCTAATGAAGCAAGGGACGCTTCATTAGAACACCAACAAAAAAGACAACGCGTTGGTGGCACGTTGTCTCTTCCTTTCCATCACGAGGAAGTAACGGAAATTGACTTATTTGTTGTGGTCTTACAAGTACTATATTACTGCATGTTCGCGAAATTTTACTGTGGTTTTTGTTAGAAGTCTATGAGATTTATTCGAAATTGTATAGTGCCGTGCTGAGGTAACGTTCGCCATTACTCGCGACAATCGCCAATACTTTTTTACCTGCGCCTAGCTCTTTTGCTAAGTTAAGTGCTGCGAAAATGGTTGCGCCTGATGATATCCCTACTAGGATTCCTTCTTTTTTAGCGACTTCGCGGGCTGTTTCTAAGGCGTCTTCGCTGGAAACTTTGAGGATCCCATCGTATACTTTCGTGTCTAGTGTATCTGGAATGAAGCCTGCGCCGATTCCTTGGATTTTGTGTGGGGATGGCGAATCGCCTGAAAGGACTGCGGATTCTTCTGGTTCTAGGGCGTAGATTTTAATGTCTGGATAGTTTTTCTTCAGTACGTGTCCTGCGCCTGATACGGTTCCGCCAGTTCCTACTCCTGCGATAAATGCGTCTAAGCCATCTTTGCCGAATGCTTCGACGATTTCTGGGCCTGTTGTGCGTTCGTGAACGGCTGGATTGGCTGGGTTATGGAATTGTTGCGGTACGAAATAGCCGTGTGCTTTTGCGAGTTCGTCTGCTTTCGCGATTGCGCCCTTCATGCCGTCTGGACCTGGTGTCAACACTAACTCTGCGCCATATGCTTGTAGTAATTTGCGACGCTCTAAGCTCATCGTTTCTGGCATCACAAAAATCGCGCGGTATCCTTTCGCGGCTGCAACCATCGCAAGTCCGATTCCCGTGTTTCCGCTTGTCGGCTCAATGATTGTATCGCCAGGTTTCAGAGCGCCCGATTGTTCTGCGTCTTCGATCATCGCGTTAGCAATACGGTCTTTCACGCTGCCTCCTGGATTTTGGAATTCCAATTTCACATATACGTCCGCGCTTCCTGATTCTGGTAAATGATTTAATTTCACGATAGGCGTTTTTCCGATTAAGTCTGTAATTGAGTTTGCAATTGTCATTTTCTCAACACTCCTTCTCTATTCTCTCCTCTACTTTAATCAATCCCGAGTCGTTTTGTCAAATTTAAAAGGCACCCCATCCCTAGGATACCTTCCAGTTTTTATTTCGCTTCTTCGTAAAATGCTTCTAGTTCAGATTCTTCAAAGTGATATTTATTACGGCAAAAATGGCATTCTGCTTCTGCGCCATGGTCTTCTTCAATCATTTGGCGAATTTCACTTTTTCCTAGAGAGATAATCGCGTTACCAAAACGTTCTTTGGAACAATTACATTCGAACGTGACTGGCATTTTTTCGAGGATTTGTAAGTTTTCTTCGCCGCCTGCAAGTCTTGCCAAAATTTGTTCTGGCGTTTCTCCTGCTTCGATAAGACGGGAGATGGTTGGGCAATCTTTCAGGTTTTTTTCGATTTCATCGATGATTGCGTCGTCTGCGCCTGGAAGTAGCTGTAGCATGAATCCACCTGCGGCTTCGATGGTGTCATCTGGATTTACGAGCACGCCAACGCCGAGTGATGAATTTATTTGTTCAGATGTAGCAAGATAGTACGTATAATCCTCGCCAATTTCGCCTGAAACGATCGGAACTTGCCCTGTAAAATTCGAGCGGAAACCGATGTCTTTCACAACGGCTAGCATTCCTTCTGTACCAACGCCGCGACGAACATCTAATTTGCCGAACTCGTTTAGCTCGCTGAAATGCACGTGTGGATTCGTTACGTAGCCTCGAATCTGGCCTTGCGTATTGCTGTCCGTGATGATTGGTCCGATTGGTCCGTTTCCTTCGATTTTGACGGTTACTTTTTGGTCTTCTTTTTGCATCGCGCCGAGGAATAGGGTTGCGGTCATAGATCTACCAAGCGCTGCGGATGAGATGGACCACGTGTCATGACGACGTTGCGCCTCGCCCACCGCTTCTGTTGTTCTTGCAGCGTAAGCACGGACATTTCCGCCATACGCTAATGCTTTTACTAAATAATCACTCACTATCATTAACTCCTTTATCGTTTGATTGATTTCGTTCATATAAAATTCGCAACCCTTTCAACGTTAGAAATGGGTCTACGATATCCGTTATCTCTGATTTGCCGCTAATAAGCCTCGCGAGACCTCCTGTTGCGACGATGGTTGGCTCTGTGTTGGTCTGTTCTTTCATCGCCTTGACAATACCTTCAAACTGGCCGATAAAACCGTAATAAATACCTGCTTGCATCGACGCGACGGTGCTTTTGCCGATGACTTTTGGCGCTTCTGTGATGTCTACGCGTGGAAGTTTTGCGGCGCGATTGTAGAGGGCCTCCGTTGAGATCATAATGCCTGGTGCGATTGCTCCGCCGTGGTAGCGCGATTTTTCATCGATATAGCAGAATGTTGTCGCCGTTCCAAAATCCACGATAATAGCGGGAGCTCCGTATTCTTCAATCGTCGCTACGGCGTTGACAATTCGATCAGCACCGACTTCGCGCGGGTTGTCGACTTGTAGATTGAGACCGGTTTTGATACCTGGACCAACAACGAGCGGCCTAATTTCGAAATATTTATAGCACATCGCTTCCAGAGAATGCATAATCGGCGGGACAACAGATGAGATGATAATTCCCTCGATTGCCTTGGAAGAAATGCCACCGTATTGAAAAAAATCTAAGACCATCATGCCGAGTTCGTCTGATGTACGGTGACGATCCGTCGTCATTCGCCAATGCTTGCGTAGCTCTTTGCCTTCATAGACACCAATTGTGATGTTCGTATTCCCAACATCGATAACTAAAATCATACCGTCACCATCCTTTTTGTGATTTTTCTAGAGTATCATAACACGGATTCTGTGAAAAGCCGAGTAATTTGTCTTATTTTGACCAATAGGATGAAAAGCTGAAGAAGCCCGTTAGACCCGAAAAAATTTGTTAGGGGCCACAGTGAAAACCCGCTCTTGGTTTTTGCGGAGGCCACGAAAATTTCGAGGGTCTGGCTTCTGAAGCTGGATCTGATGAAAAGCTGAAACGGCCCGTTCAGCTCCGAAAAAAACTGGAGCGGCCGCAGGAAAAAGCCGCTCTTGCTTTTTGTGGAGGGCGTGAAGTTTTCGAGGAGTTGGCCGTTGAAGCTAGATCTGGAAGCGATGATACGTCAAAAATCGGGGCGTTCCCACAAACTTGATTGGCAGACTATGAATTATTGCAAAATTTTTCTCAGACTGTTACTGACTCCATGCTCGGCGTTGTGAGAGCCACTGGGGGTTTACATGCTCGCTTTGCTCTCATGCATATTGTGTCTTGGTTTCTTCTTATTTGTTCTGGCCTTTGTTCTGGGCTCGGAGTCGTAAGAGCCTCTGATGGTTTACATGCTCGCTTTGCTCTCATGCATATTGAGGCTCTAATTCAGCACAGGACGCTTCATAAGAGCCACAACAAAACCAGCACACAACTATCATGTACTGGTTCCTATCTTACTTATTCACCTTTTTTATCATCATTCGGTGTTTTTTCAGCATCTGGTGCTTCTTCAGTCACGACCTCTTTCGGTGCTTCTGATTCTGCATCCTTCTCTGCTTTTTCTTCTTTATCTGCATAATCCCAAATCTTATCGTCTTTCGCTTCTTCGACAAGTTCTTTCTTCTCTTCTTCATAAGATTTTGGTTCAATATCATCTTTTTCTGAAGGGAATTCGGACATTTGTTCGTCAGCGTCCATTTCGGATGGTAAAACGCCATCGTCATATAGTGAACGGATTTGGCGTGCATCTAATGTTTCAACTTCAAGCAACGTTTCCGCGATAAGCGTATGTTGCTCTCTGTGTTCTTCAATAATTGTTTTCGCACGGTCATAACAGAAGCGGATTAGGCTTTGAACTTCGGTATCAATTTCATACGCGATCTTGTCGGAGTAGTTTTTGCCATTTCCGAAATCTCTGCCCATGAATACTTGATCGCTACCTGATGAGAATTGAAGTGGACCAATTTTGTCGCTCATACCCCATTCTGTTACCATCCGGCGCGCGATTTGTGTCGCACGTTCGAAGTCATTGCTTGCGCCTGTTGTTACTTCACCAAATTCGATTTCTTCGGCTACCCGTCCACCTAGTAGACCTGTAATACGGTCCATTAACTCAGCTTTCGTCATTAGGAAGCGATCTTCTTTTGGTAACATAACGGCATAACCGCCTGCTTGTCCACGTGGAACAATCGTTACTTTGTGGACTACTTCAGCTTCATCGAGCACCATTCCGACGATTACGTGACCACTTTCATGATACGCGACGGTACGGCGTTCTTTGATTGAAATAACACGGTTTTTCTTGGCTGGGCCGGCGATAACGCGATCACTTGCTTCGTCCAAGTCTTTCATATCGATTTGTTTCTTATCGGAACGCGCGGCAACAAGGGCTGCTTCATTCAGTAAGTTTTCTAAATCGGCACCAGAGAATCCTGGCGTACGTTGAGCAATCGCTTTTAAGTCAACGCTCTTCGCAAGTGGTTTATTACGAGCATGCACTCGAAGTACGGCTTCACGTCCTTTAACATCTGGACGGTCTACCATGATTTGACGGTCAAAACGGCCTGGACGTAGTAACGCTGGGTCAAGTACGTCGGCACGGTTAGTCGCAGCAATGATAATGATTCCTTCGTTACCGCCGAAACCATCCATTTCTACAAGTAATTGGTTCAATGTTTGCTCGCGTTCGTCATGTCCGCCGCCCATTCCTGCGCCACGTTGACGACCTACAGCATCAATTTCATCGATAAAGATAATACATGGAGCGTTTTTCTTCGCATTTTCGAACAAGTCGCGGACACGGCTTGCACCGACACCAACGAACATTTCCACGAAGTCCGAACCACTGATTGAGAAGAACGGTACACCTGCTTCACCGGCTACTGCACGGGCAAGTAATGTTTTACCTGTACCTGGAGGACCTACGAGTAAGACCCCTTTAGGAATACGTGCGCCAAGTTCGGCAAATTTGCGTGGATCTTTTAGGAAATCTACAACTTCTACTAATTCTTGTTTCTCTTCATCTGCACCGGCTACATCTGTGAAGCGGACTTTATTCTTGTCGTCGTTATAAAGTTTGGCTTTACTTTTACCAAAGTTCATAACTCGACCGCCACCGCCGCCACCTTGTGCTTGGCTCATTAGGAAGAAGAACAGGATAAAGATAATAACGAAAGGAATGATAGAAGTGAAGAACGTGATCCAGCCACTATTTTGCTTTGCTGGTACAACTGTCATTTTCACATCGTTGTCATCCGCAACCTTATCCATTTGAGTTAGCAATTGATCACTGTTGATAGCATATGTTGTGAATTTCGTTGTTGTTTGATCTTTTCCAACTTTGCTGTCAGTTTTCACTGCTTTCTTCAGTTCTCCATTAATCACATACACGCTGCGATCCGGTTGTATGGAGAATGATTTGATTTGATCGTCACCCATTTTCGTGATGAACTCATCATAGCTGATTTCTTTTGCAGACTCACTATTGTTATTAAAAGTGGCTACGATTCCTATGATGACAAGGAAAATGATAACGTAAAATATGGCGTTTCTAAAAAAGCGATTCATTCCTTACCTCCTCCCACGTAAGAGCATGGATTAAGTCTTTACAGTTAGGTTTTTTTGCATTCCCTTTTTGGCTGTAAAAACAGATCCGCCTTGTGTTTCTCTCACGAAGACTTTCTATTAAAAAGCATGGTTTATTATTATTCCTCAAATAGGCATATTGAGCTAAAAACTAAGACTAATGATAGCATAACGAATTGCAATTTCCCAATGATTTGCATGTTGTTGGACACGTTTTTTTATCACAGGAAAAATTTAACGCGGAATAGCTACCTTTGTGCCTTGTTTTCTATATGTTAACAAATTTAATTCATTTTGTGAACTAAATCAATCTGCGTATATTTCTGGTTTCAAAACGCCGATGTATGGTAAGTTACGATATTTCTCTGCGAAGTCAAGACCGTAGCCAACGACGAATTCATTTGGAACGACAAACCCGACGTAATCTGCGTCAATATCTACATTGCGTCCTTCTGGTTTATCAAGCAACGTTACTAGTTTTACGGATTTGGCTTTGCGGTATTTTAGAAGATCAACTAAATAGCTAAGCGTGCGTCCGCTGTCGATAATATCTTCCAGAATCAGTACGTCTCGACCTTCCACTGATGTATTCAAATCTTTGATGATTTTTACTTCGCCGGTTGAAACTGTGCCGTTACCGTAGCTCGATACATCCATGAAATCCATTTCTAGATATGTATCTACTCGTTTTAGTAAATCGGTCATGAAAGGCGTTGCACCTTTTAAGACACCGATGACTAGCGGGAAGCGACCGTCGTACTCGGCTGTCAGTTCTTTGCCCAGCTCAGCAATTTTCTCCTGGATTTCATTTTCGCTAATCAACACTTTCTGAATATCGTTGTGCATACTTTTGTTTCCTCCTAAATTACGATGATATCTTATAATATATTGCTTTGTTTCACGGTTTGGTTTCGTTTGGTGGACCGACGCCTGAACGCCTGGAATCCATAAAATTTCACCTGAATAATCTGTCACAATAGGCCACGTATCACGTTCATGCTTCGGAATTTTGGCATCGATGAAAATCGATTTGAGCTTGCGTGTGCCACCTGTCGTTTTCATGCGATCACCGTTCATGCGACCGCGGATAATGAGCGGTAACTGGATTGCCTCTTGATTCACAATCATACCATCTAATCCGGCTGTTTGCACAACTGAGCTTTTGGTCTTGATGCGAATCTCCGCACCATCTGCTAGCGTCACGCGATCACCGTCGTACAATTGATGATAAAAATCCTGCACTTTCTTGCTCGACTCGCCATAAAAGAAGTCCAGCTGGTCATACGCACGCCTCACAATTAAGCTATTCGGCAAATGAATGACGCCCGACGGATTGGTTTCCCGATTCAGTCGTAAAATCTGGTCCACATGCCCTGCCGAAATAAGCGACATCGTGTCTTTATACAGATGCTTCAATAGTAAATGAATTGTACGGCGTTGTAAAGGTTGGGGCAGTTTTCGCCACTCGGTTAATGCAAGTTTCACGTCGGTTTCGCTATATTCGGTCATGTTTCGCAACGCCTGTTCCGCCAACTCATTCAAAAACAGAAAATCTTCGGTCGTTTCTTCCGAAAAACGCCGGAATTGTTCATCGACATGCGTATTTTCTTGTTTTAAAAAAGGCAGTAAAGCTTTGCGATAGCGATTGCGCGTATACGTATCTTCCTGATTGGTCGCATCCTCTAAATAAGGAACGTCTTGCGCCTCACACAGATGCACAATCTCACTTTTCGTTAACGGGAGGAACGGCCGAACCACCATCCCCGTCGCAAAATTGCGTTTTGGTTGCATCCCGAGCCAGCCCAAATCGGAACTCCCTCGAACAAGCCGCATCAAAATCGTTTCCATCTGATCGTCCGCATGGTGCGCTAGAACGAGCTTCTGACAGTGATATTTCCGCATAAGCCCTCTGAAAAAGGTATACCTATACTTGCGCGCCGTCTCTTCAATCCCGGTTTTCTCCTGCTCCGCTAACCGCCTAATATCCAGTTGCGTTGCTTCAAAGCGAATACCGTAAGTCTCACAAACATCCGCGACGAGTTGCTCTTCATCGACAGATTCTGCGCGCAGACCATGATTGACATGCGCTACAACAATCGCCTCTTTTGGCACAATCCTTGTTTGGATTAGAAAATGAAGCAACGCCATGGAGTCCGCGCCACCAGAAACCGCGACGAGCAGCTGATCGCTTGGCTTAATAAGTTGATGCTTATTTATAAACGCCATTACTTTTTCGCGAGCCATCATGTTTCCAACCTCTTTCATCATCCAAATCAGGCAAAAAAAGGAGTTGTACCTAAGCCAAGTAAATCAGACTTTAGTTGACTTTGAACAGCTCCTATAAATTCACTATTTATGATTAGCTACGTTTCGCGCCACGGCCGCCACGTTTGGACTCCGTTTGACGTTTTAAGGTAGATAAACGGTCTTCGCTATCTTTTAAGAATTTAGACATTTTATCTTCAAAATTCTCTGGACGTACTGGCTCTGCAGCCTTTTTGTTGTATTTCGGTTTGCGAGGTCCATTGCTATAACTTCTCTCTGGTCTTTCTGGACGCTCCGGTTGGTCAACTGCTTTACGAATTGATAAACCGATTTTGCCGTCATCGCCGACATTCATTACTTTCACAGTGACTTCATCGCCAACCGTTAAAATGTCATTGATATCCTTCACATAGTTATCTGCAACCTCACTAATGTGAACAAGACCTGTCTTGCCACCTTCTAACTCAACAAACGCCCCAAAATTAGTAATCCCGGTAATCTTCCCTTGTAACTTGTTGCCTACTTCAATCGACATAAAACAATGCTTCCTCCTTAGAATTTCACTCTACCCTTAATTATAGCTAATATAAAAAGAGTGTCAATTACACGAAACTTTTTTCGCAAATTAATTGGACGACTCTTTCTTCTTATCGTTTTCGTCAGGAATATTGAAAATGATTTCCCCCTTCTCAGAAAGGAAATACTCACTCCTAGCCAGTTTCGCGATGTAGTCATCATCATGTAATTTGTTAATCGTGCTCTTTAGTTCTTTCTGATCTTGCGCTACTGCGAGTGCTTTCTTATCTAATTCTACTTTCTCTGTTTCCTTGGCGTGTAGTAAACTCACTTGTTGTGAATAGACGTACACTAAACCACCGCTGACCACCACAATAACTGCGGCAAGCATTAATAGCCTCCGAAATAGTGCGACTCTTCTGCGTGATCGTTGTTTCTTCATGATCGTTTCATCTTGTACGTAACGATTATTTAGTCTTGTAACAGTACGTTGGTCTCTTTTCACACATCATCCCCCATTTCTTCAGTATTAATTCGCCACTAGCCCCAATTTAAAGACTAGCTGTGATCCGCCTTGAAAAAAATTGGTTCTTGTTTAAAATAATAACAATATTTCAGCCTTTTGTCCATTGCTATCCGTTATTTTGACGATCTTTTTTAAGTACATCTGTTCTATTTAGTTGCATAATTTATTTTTTTATGCTTTATGGTCTGGATATTTGTCCCTAGCTGGGCGGTTTTTCGTTCTGGATAAGGTAATGACTAATAGGATGATTGCTATGATAATTGTGATTGGAATGAAAAATACAATCGCCGTGAAAATCATGTCTCCCAATGAGAAGGCCATCATTTTGTTCCCCCTTTTCAAAAAAGGCTTGCAAGGAAAAACCATGACAAGCCTTTGATCGTACTATTACTTTTTCACTGTTTTTTTGAATTCGAATTTCGCCATCCAGCCTTTTTTGCGCTTCAGGTTGATGTAGCCGATAGTCGCGAATACGAAGGCCCCGAGGAAGTCGACGAACAGGTCTTCCATCGTGTCGGTTACCGCGGCGGTCCCAGCGAGTTTTGTGCCGTCTTCTAGCATCGTTTTTTGCATGTTCATGCCTAGCCATTTGTCGGATGCGAACTCGTAAAATTCCCAGACAACGCCTAGTGTTACCGCAAAACATACGGCGAACAAGGCTACAAAAGCCGGGCTTAAATTCATCGTTGTGCGCTCATCCTCATTGAGAAAGGAGATGACGGAAAATCCGAGTGCGCCGAGCATAGCACCACTAAATGTGTGTAAAATCGTGTCCCAATTTGGAATTAAATAGTAGAAACTTTGAACTTCTCCAAGGTAAATCGAGCAGTATAGAAAAATAATAAAGACGAGATACATGTTCCCTGGAATTTCAAATTTGAATCGACGTCCAAGAATCGACGGTAAAAACATGGCTACTAGCCCAAGAATACACTGGCTTACCATGAGCGAATAGTCGCTGCGTGTCGGTTCTCCTTCTGGTACACCGGTCGCTGGTGTCGTCATCAAATTGTAGATGGAAAATACTAATGATATTAATAGTGATGCGAAAACGAATATCGCGATGATTTTCGTCCAATTCCACTTTCTGGTTTTCTTCAAATGAATGCCACTCCCTTTTTCAAAAATCTTGCCATTTATTCATTATAATAACTTTTTCAGGAAAAAGGAAGTTTAAACCGAGCGCGTCATAAATCGATGAGGTTTTTCTTGATGGCGTATTTGACAATTTCGGCGCGGGTAGTGAGGTCGAGCTTGTTCATGATGTTTGATTTGTGTGTTTCGACGGTTTTCACGGAGATGCATAGTTTGTTGGCGATTTCTTTGTTGCCATAGCCGAGCGCGATGAGGGGTAAAACTTCTTGTTCGCGGTTGGAAAGCTGGACATAGGAATCGCTGACTTCTTCGCCGTTATTTTGTTGTAAAAATTGGCGGACGAGAGCCGTCGTTACTTTTGGATAGATATAGGTTTCGCCTTGCTGTAAGGCTCGGATGGCATCTAGTAGTTCGTCGTCTTTGGCATTTTTTAAGATGTAGCCGGTCGCGCCTAGTTTTAAAGCTCGGAACAGGTATTCTTCGTCGTCGTGCATCGTCAAAATGAGGATTTTGGTCGCAGGAAAGTTCTCCTTGATTCTTTTTGTGGTGACTAAGCCATTTTCGCCTGGTGGCATGCTGAGATCCATCAAAACAACGTCTGGTGCGTGGCGCTCGGTTTCAAGATAAGCCTCCAAACCATCTGCGGCGTCTGCTACGACGGTCATGTCTTCCTGGGAGTTGATGACGAAGGATAGGCCACTTCTGACTACGGCATGGTCGTCTACAACGAGTACTTTGATCATGTTGTTCTGCCTCCTTTTGGCTCGATTGGTATTCTGACGAGTACTTTCGTTCCTTGATTCGGCTCTGAACGAAGCTCGAATTCCCCGTGCAAGAGTTCCACGCGTTCTTTCATGTTTAGCAAGCCCAAGCCGCTTCCTTCTGCAGTAAAATGGTCTGGTGAAAAGCCAATGCCTTGGTCGTTGATTTCGAGTACGATCGTGTGCTTCGTCTTGAAAAGGTATACTTCGATTTCGTCTACATCGGCGTATTTAGCGGCATTCGTGAGCGCTTCTTGGGTGACGCGGTATAGCATGGTTTCGACGCTTGCTGGAAAACGCGTGCCATAAAGTTCGGAAACGAAGACAACATGGACACCGAAAAGTTGCTCATAGCGTTTAAAATAGACTTTTAGCGCCGCAAAAATTCCGAGGTCATCAAGGGAAGACGGACGTAATTCTACCGCCATATTGCGAATGTCTTCCAGTGTCGTTGCAAGCATCGAGTCCATTTCGGCAATACTTGATTCGTAGTCTTCTTTTTTAGTCATGTATTTGATTTTGCGAAGTTCGATGAGCGTGCTGAAAAGGCCTTGCGCCAAACCGTCGTGAAGCTCGCGGGATAGGCGTTTCCGTTCGTTTTCCTGGGCGTTGATAACGTATTCGGTCATTGTTTTTTGCTTCAGTAGTTGTTCGGTTTGTTGTTGTTGCGTCAAGTTGCGCAGGAGCAAGACGCTGATTCCAGCTGATTCGTCGATGAGCGTGTAACTCGCGCTAAATGGGATGTTTTCGCCGTTCTCCACATTCAGAAAGATTTGGAAAGCTTCGTTATCAACTCGTTGGTGCAAGAAGCAATCAAGACAGGTTCGCTCTTCGAAAATCGAGGTATAGCCGCTACAGTAGGTGCAGAAATCGTCTAGCTTCACTTCATAGCGGTCGAGCAATTGGTTGGCTGCCGGATTCAACGCGATGATTTCACTTTTGTCTCGTAACAAAAAAACAGCGTCGCTCATCTGTTCGTAGGCTTTCATGAATAGTTCGGATGTTATTTCCATTTCGCATCATTCCTTTACGGCTAGTAAGCTTTGTTGCATTTTGTCGGCAATTGCTTGGAAATCGGTGGGCATCGAGGTTTTTATTTGCGTAACTTTACGGTAACCGCCCAGCATTACACCGATGACAGCACCTTCTGACATAATCGGAACAGCGATAATGCTCGCTAAATTCTCGGTGAGTGCGATAGGATATTCTTGAAGCGGCGCGAGCCTCTCGGTTTTGAGATCTTCGGAAATCATTGGTCTTGCGGTCCGCCAAACGATGCCCGCGATGCCTTTGCCAACTTGGAGGACGATTTTTTGGTAGCGGTTATTGCGGTTGCCGGCGACGTATTTCCAGCGTATTTCTTTTTGTCCGTCTGCTGCGATCGCGGTGGCAATGCCGACAAAGTCCAGCCCTAATTGGAGCCTAATATCGATCAGTTCGCTTGCTATGTCTTGTTCTTTCATTGGTTTGACATTCCTCCTTAACTACCCTTCTAGAATAACATGCGCGGGATCGTTTTGGAATATGTGAAAGGTTTCATTTATGCCCAATCGGAGTAATTCTTCTTGAAAAATTCGAGCTGGTGTTCCGTCGTGTAAAATGACGCCATCCCATTGTTGCTCGGATAAGACGCGGGTCGTGATATCATCGAATCTCGCGTCTTGGATTCGGAGCGCGTAAACATGGGCGCCGAGCTCGGTGTAGTCGCAGATTTGGTCGAAGGTGATGCCCGTTTCGGATGCTAGTAGGTAGCGTTTGCCGAATAGTGGCGTTTGTTCGAACCAAGAGGTGTCGCTGCGTTCTTTGACGACGTTTCCGATGATAATCATGGCAGGGTTCGCCATCGTGGTTTGCGCTAGCTCGGATTCGATTGTCGCGATGGTACCTGTAAGTACTTTTTGGCGGCCGAGCGTTCCCCATTCGATGATGGCCACGGGAAGTTTGGCGAGTTCTGGTTGCTTGGTGATTTTTTCGCAGATCCGCGGGAGGTTTTCGATTCCCATGTAAAATGCGAGCGTGCCACCTTGTGCGAGTGTCGTCATGTCAATCTCCGTGAGGGCGTTGTTTTTCTGATGACCGGTAGCAAAAGTGACGTGCCCGTTATGGTCGCGATGTGTTAGGGGAATTCCCGCATAGATCGCCGCGGCGGAACTGGACGTGATGCCTGGAATGACTTGATAGGTCAAACCGGCGTCTCTGATGGCTTTCATTTCTTCGCCGACGCGTCCAAAGATAGCGGGATCGCCACCTTTTAGACGGACTACTTTTTTGCCTTGCGCGGCGTTCGCGACGATGGCTGCGTTGATTTGATCTTGGCGCATGATGTGATGGCGTGGTAGTTTGCCGCAGTATAGGAACTCAGCGTCTTTTTTCGCTAAGTAGAGCAGTGTCGGGTTGACGAGCCGGTCGTAAATGATGATATCTGCTGTTTCTAGGTGGCGCCGGCCTTTTTGTGTCAAGAGTCCTGGATCGCCTGGGCCTGCGCCGATGAGGTAGACGTTTGTCATGGATTCGTTACCAGATAGATTTTGCCGTTTTCGACTACGGTTTCGTAGGTTTTGACGCAGCCTTCATCGGGCGCCGCGACCAGACCCGTTTCTAATGATATTTTATAGTCGTGTAGCGGGCAGAAAACGTCGGTTCCAGATACGGTGCCTTCTGCAAGTGGACCATTTTTGTGTGGGCAGCGGTTTTCGATGGCTTTTATGCTGTCGTCTGATAGTCGGAATAACGCGATTCGGGCCTTGTCTAGGAGCACTTCACGGCCGATGAGTGGCACCAAATTTTCTAAGTCTGCTACATATTTTTTCTCCATCGCGGTCACACTCTTTCTACGTGATATAGTTTTTGTTTTTCTTCGTCTTGCAAAACTTGCTTCCATGGGTCATCGCGGCCTGCGAGTGCCTCATCTAGCGCGGTTTTTAGAATCGCTTGTTCGGCTGGGTCAAGAATGATATCGCGGACGTGTTCCATGCCCATGCGTTCAAGCCACGGCGCGGTTCGTTCCATGTAAACGCCGGTTTCGCGGTAGTATTGGACGAAGGCGCTGCAAATGTCGAGTACTTCTTGCTCGGTCGCGACGGTGGTTAGGAGCTGTGCTTCTTTGATTTCCGTGCCGCCGTTTCCGCCGATGTAGATTTGGTAACCGTTCTCGACGCAGATGATGCCATAGTCCTTGACACCTGATTCGACGCAGCTTCTTGGGCAACCGGAGACACCCATTTTGAATTTATGTGGCGTGTCGACGAACTCGAAGCGACGTTCTAAAGCTTCGCCGAGTGCGAGTGCATCTTGGGTTCCAAAACGGCAAAATTTCGAACCGACACAGGATTTTACGGTGCGTAAAGTTTTTCCGTATGCAAAACCGGAACGCATGTCGAGTTCTTCCCAGATTTTCGGAAGGTCTTCTTTTTTGACGCCATATAGGCCGATGCGTTGTCCGCCAGTTAGTTTGAGTAGTGGGACATCGTATTTTTCGGCGACTTTGGCGATTTTGATGAGTTGTTGTGGGTCGGTTTGGCCTGCGTACATCCGCGGAATGACGGAGTATGTGCCGTCGTTTTGAATATTGGCGTGTAGCCGTTCGTTGACGTAGCGGCTTTCTGGCTCGTCGGCGTGCGTTTGCGGATAGATCATGTTGAGGTAGTAATTGAGTGCTGGACGGCATTTCGAGCAGCCTTCTGGGTTGCGGAACGCTAGGACGTGACGGACTTCTTTTGCGGTTTGTAGTTGTTTGGAGCGGATTTGGATGATGAGCTGGTCGCGCGTGAAGTCCGTACATCCGCAGATTCCTGCTGGTGCGGCGCTTACGAAATCGTCGCCGAGTGTGTGTTCGAGAATGTCGCCGATGATTGGTTTACATTTCCCGCAAGATCCGCCGGCTTTGGTGTATGCAGTGACTTCGCCGATTGTAGTTAGGCCTTTGTCTGTGATGGCGTGCGTGATATCGCCTTTCGTGACGCCGTTACAGCCACATACGGATTCGTCGTCGGGCATTTCTGCGACGCTCGCGCTTTCTGTTTCGCCTGATTTGTGGAGTAGCGAAACGAGCGTGAAGTCGGTGAGTTCTTCTTCTTTTTTGAGCAGGTTATAGAGGCGGTTGCCTTCTGTTGTATCACCGTAAAGCACGACGCCGACTAATTTCCCATCGCGCATGAAGATTTTTTTATATTTGTTTTCGATGCTATTGAAAATCGTGACGCCTTTGATTTCGGCGTTTTCTTTGATGTCGCCGGCCGAGAATAGGTCGCAACCGGATACTTTGAGCTGGGTGAACATTTTGCTACCATGATAGCCTTTCGTTTCGATGCCGCATAGGTAATCTGCGAGGACTTTTCCTTGCTCATAGAGTGGCGCTACAAGGCCATACGCGATGCCATTATGTTCGGCACATTCTCCAACGGCAAAAATGGCTGGATCGGCGGTTGTCATAAAATCGTCGACTACGATGCCGCGTCCTGTCGGTAAGTTCGCGTGTTGTGCTAGTTCGATTTCGGGTTTGATGCCGATTGCCATGACTACTAGATCTGTCTCGATTTGTGAGCCGTCTTTAAACGCTAGACCTGTGACGCGTGATTTGCCGAGAATTTTGGAGGTCGCTTTTTGCATGAGAAATTTCATGCCTTGCGCTTCGAGATCTGCTTTTAAAAGTTCGCCTGCTTTCGCGTCAAGTTGGGTTTCCATTAACCAGTCTGCGAGATGGATAACCGTGACGTCCATACCTTGATCGAGGAGTCCACGCGCTGCTTCCAAGCCAAGCAGACCACCGCCAATGACAGTAGCTCGTTTGTATTTTTTGGATGCTGCAATCATTTTTTCTGTGTCGGCTATGGTTCGGAATCCGAGCACGCCTTCTAAATCTGCGCCTGGAATTGGCAGGATGAAAGCTCTTGATCCTGTCGCTAAAATGAGACGGTCGTATGTGATATTGCGCTTTGTCGTGGTGACGGTGTTGGTGAGCCTGTCGATTAAAATGGCTTGCTCGTCTGTATGTAGCGTGATGTTGTTGGACGCGTACCATGTTTCGTCGTTTAGGATAATTTCGGACGGCGTCATTTTGTTTTGCAGAATATTGGACAGCATGATGCGATTGTAGTTCGGATGTGGCTCATCGCCGATAATCGTGATGTCGTATTTGTCTGGATCGCGGTCTAGAATTTCTTCAATCGTGCGCACACCAGCCATTCCGTTGCCGATCATGAGTAGTTTTTGTTTTGGCATGTGTTTCCCCTCCTGTTAATTGTGAAAATATGAACAATTAATTATAAAATTAGATAGGTTCATTATACAGGTAACATGTGATTTCATACATGGGGGAAAACACTGAAAAAGCGCCTAAATATCAGCGCCTGATGTGCACCCCAAAAGTTAGACCAAAAATCTAACGTTTGGGGTGTTTTGCTGTGGCAAAATATGATGTATCATTTAAACTGCATGTGGTTCGAGAATATTTAGAAGGAAAACAAAGTTATGCTGA
>NZ_QPKR01000017.1:0-29749 GCF_003856515.1 Listeria sp. SHR_NRA_18 | reverse complement strand
GTTTTTTAAATTCGGGTGTGAAGGTGCGCGTCGTTCTTTTTGTCATTGTAAACTTCATCCTTTACTTCTTTATAGTATCTATTATAAAGACCCTTATTTAATTGTCCAATTTAGTATAACCTATCCAGAACGAGCTAGGGAATCTATGGTTCGTGCCTCTTTTTAATTCGTAGACTTGTACGAGAATCATTTAAGAATTGGCGGATATCGTGGCGTTCTTGCACTTTATTGCTATCAAACCAAGCCTGATAGGCTTTTTTGATGGTATAAGCCGTTTGTAAATCAGGATGTAAACTTAAATAATGGCGAATGATGCTTTTTTGTGCTGTGTCCAGTTTATGAGATCGCTTAAAAAGTAATCTGCAATAATGACTGCTTTTTCAAGCGCTGGTTATACAGCCAGCTTGAAGGTCTATCTCAAATCCATGATAACCATCTCTACCTGTTGCCCGCGTTCTCTTAATAGCGTTGAATGGCTTTGCACGACGATTTTCTAAAATATCAATGGGGCGCCGAGTGATGGGGGCAGCGATGATGAGTTGGAATTTGCCTTTGTCCTCATCGATAGCGATTATTTTAGGGGGGCTGGTGTGAGCTAGAAAGGCTTGTCTATATTGTATCGAAAAGGCGCATTATTTTTTTAGGTGTGGTGGCTTCATGAGGTTTAGGCAGTACAGGTAAGGAGACAGAGCGGCGATACTATAAAAAAGGAATGGTTGATGCCAAAGCGTCGAAAAATACTGATAGCATGAAACAAGTCCTTGATTTGTTTCATCAAATGATTTTCCACAGAAACAAACATATCTACGCTTTCAATAGTGTACATAGGCATGTTTTTCTGTGACTTTTAGAATGTTTGCATACGATAGTCTTTAATGCGAGTTGTCCGTGTGTTACAAGGAGGGCAGACATGCTTTTTCAGTCTTAGCAGGTTACATTATAAAGTTCAAGGTCTAGCATGTCAGAATATAAAGTTGATTAATTAGCACTACAGATGCTTTCGCTTACCATGTTCGGAAGGGAATGTTTACCTTTTTTGTTTGATGGTTTAATCGAGAGCTTTATTTCGGATAAGTTATATATATTAAAAAGAAAGAATAAATAGGTAATTGATATTGTCGTTTAAAAGTTAAGTTTTATACAGTTTATTTCAAGAATTTTGCTCCGTATTAATTCATAGTGTACCTTACTATAAAAAAATAAGGACATGATTCCGCCATATTTGAGGAAAATTAGCAATAAAATCTGGAGTTTTTAATGTTTTTTTTTTGGATAAAAAACACGATGTGAGGGCTTTTTTTGCTAATACATTTTATAGTGTTAGTATATTAGTTAAAAAGTCACCTTTCAAATTCTGTCACTATCAAATTATAGTAAAATAAAATGCTTATTTCTCTTTCTACTGAGATGAAATACTCGTATTTCATGGGATATAGAAAAGAATGAGAAAATAGTTGTGTGTATAAAATACTTGAAAAGGTTCTAATATTGAGTAATGAGGGCCAAAGGATGCGACAGCTAGATATAAATATGTTTTTTTTTGAATGATTGTGATTGACTTTGGCTGAATGTGGTGTTATTCTTTTTAAGAACGGAGGGATTTTATGTTGAACGCGGAGAGGCATAAACTGATAATGGATCTTTTGAAGCGGAAGAGCGCCGTTAAATTAAAGGATTTGATTGCGATTTCAGATTCTTCAGAGTCTACAATACGAAGAGATTTGGCTGAATTAGAAGATTTGGGAGTATTGAAGCGGGTGCATGGAGGAGCAATACTTAGTCAAGCAAGGACGATTGAGATGAGCATGATAGAAAAATCGGTCAGAAACGTCCATTGGAAGAAAGATATTGCGAAATTAGCAGCTTCAACCGTTGTCGACGGGGACTGTATCTATCTAGATGCTGGTTCTACTACATTTGAAATTATTGAGTTTTTAGTTGGACGTGATATTACAGTAGTTACCAATGGGTTAATGCACGTGGAAGAGCTTGTTAGTTTGGATTTAAATGCCTATATTTTAGGTGGGAAAATGAAAGCGAAAACAAAGGCGATTATTGGTGGAATTGCTTTAGAGAATATCATGAATTACCGATTTGATAAGGCGTTTATTGGGGCTAATGGTGTTCATTTGATTGATGGGTATACAACGCCTGATATGGAGGAGGCGTTATTGAAGCGTAAGGCCATGGAGCTTTCTGATGAGACTTTTATTGTTGCTGATAGTTCTAAGCTACATCATAGTCATTTTGCTAAGGTGTTTGATTTGGAAGATGCTGTCTTGGTTACTAATGCTATTAGCAAGGAAGATAAATATGGAATAATGAAAAAAACTAATATTATGGAGGTGCCAGTTTGATTTATACAGTGACGCTTAATCCATCGATTGATTATATTGTAGAGGTGGATGATCTTAATTTAGGTCATTTAAACCGAATGAAGACGAGCATCAAGTTACCTGGAGGCAAGGGCGTAAATGTTTCTCGGATACTTAATCAATTAAAAGTTGCTAATTGTGCTCTAGGTTTCTTGGGTGGTTTTACAGGGGAATTTATTCAACAGTGGCTAGAAAAAGAGGGAAGTACAAATAGATTTACGCGTATTGCTGATGATACACGAATCAATGTTAAGCTGAAACATGGTGAGGAAACTGAAATAAACGGGATGGGTCCGACGATTGATTCAACAGAAGTAGTGGCTTTCTTTAAGGAATTTGATAGGATGCAACATGGGGATATCGTTATTTTATCTGGGAGTATACCACCTTCTTTAGGCGCGGATTTTTATAATCGAATTATTGCAAAATGTGAAGCTCAAGATGTAGAATTTGTGATTGATACGACTGGGCCAAGTTTATTGGATACTTTGCGAAAAGAACCATTTCTTATTAAGCCAAATCATCATGAGTTAGCCGAATTGTTCGGGGTTGAATTCCAAGGTATAAATGATATTATTCCTTATGGTAAGAAGTGTTTGGAGCTAGGAGCTAAGCATGTTATTGTATCGCTTGCGGGTGATGGAGCTTTGTTATTTGTAGAGGATAAGGTCTATAAATCTAATACGCCACTTGGCAATGTGAAAAATTCTGTTGGTGCCGGGGACTCCATGATTGGTGGTTTCATAGGTACTTATATGGAGAGTGAAGATGTACTGGAATCATTCCAAGTTGCAGTGGCTACTGGTAGTGCAACGGCTTTTTCTACGGATTTGGCGACTTATGAGGCTGTTCAAAAATTAATTCCAGAAGTGAAAATTTCAGAGATATAATAATTGGGAGGTTTACATTATGAAAATAACTGATATTATGAGTCAAGACACGATGATCCTTTCCTTAAAAGCAACGACAAAAGAGGGCGCAATTGATGAAATGATTGCAAAACTTGATGAAAAGGGAAAAATTAATGATGCGTCACTTTTTAAAAAGGAGATTATGAAGCGGGAAAAGGAGAGTTCCACAGGTATAGGTGATGGTATTGCGATGCCTCATGCTAAGACGAAAGCAGTCAATACACCAACTGTAATATTTGCTAAGAGTGAGAATGGGCTTGATTATGATGCATTGGATGGACAACCGGCGTTTCTATTTTTTATGATTGCTGCGACGGATGGTGCGAACCAGACACATTTGGAAACATTGGCTGCCTTATCTCGGTTACTTATTCATCCCGATTTTGTTGGTAAATTACGCGATGCTACATCTAATAAGGAAGTAATAGCTTTATTTGATGAGGCGCAAGGAGAAGTGGGAACGCCAGAAGTGATTGAAAACAGTGATGATTCTCAAGATAAGCCTTTTGTAGTGGCGGTAACAGCTTGTCCTACAGGAATTGCGCATACTTATATGGCCGAGGATGCCCTAAAAAATAAAGCAAAAGAGATAGGCGTCGATATTCGAGTTGAGACGAATGGTTCGGATGGTGCGAAAAATAAACTGACGGCAGATGAAATTGAACGGGCAGCTGGTGTTATTGTTGCCGCGGACAAGAAAGTGGAAATGGCTCGATTTGATGGTAAGCATGTGTTAGAGACGCCTGTAAGTGACGGTATTAGAAAACCAGAAGAGCTGATTAATAAGGCGATGGCTAAACAAGCTCCTATATACCATCATAGTGGTGAAAAGGACAGTTCCGCTGGCGATGGACAAAAAGTTTCGATTGGAAGTCGTATTTATAAAGACTTAATGAATGGTATTTCGCATATGCTACCGTTTGTTGTTGGTGGTGGTATTCTTTTAGCATTTTCATTTTTGTTAGAACAGTATTTCCCTAGTGCAAAAGTTTTTACAGATATGTTGGGTGCGATTAGTGGCGGAACAACCGGAGCCTTTATGTTCCTTATTCCGATATTGGCTGGTTTCATTGCCATGAGTATTGCAGATCGTCCAGGTTTAATGCCAGGTATGGTCGGTGGTTTGTTGGCAGCGACGTCAGATGCAGGATTTTTAGGCGGCTTGCTGGCAGGTTTCTTAGCGGGTTATGTTGTGCTAGGTTTGAAGATTCTATTTTCCAAAATGCCTAAAACTTTGGAGGGTTTGAAGCCGATTTTAATTTATCCTGTTTTAGGATTGCTGATTACAGGCGGATTAATGTACTTTATATTTGATCCTATTTTTGCAACAATTAATGAGTTCTTAGTAGATCAACTGCAGTCTTTAGGAACGACAAATGCAGTTATTCTGGGGACTGTATTAGGCGGGATGATGGCAATTGATATGGGGGGCCCATTTAACAAGGCTGCTTATACATTTGCGATAGGTGTATTTACGACGACTGGTAATACTGATGGGGCGTTTATGGCAGCTGTAATGGCTGGTGGGATGGTTCCACCGCTCGCTATTGCAATGGCAACAACGATATTTAAAAATAAATTTACACAGGATGAGCGCCAAGCTGGTTTAACGAACTATGTGCTAGGATTGTCATTCATAACAGAGGGCGCTATTCCGTTCGCAGCAGCAGATCCATTGCGTGTGATTATGTCGTGTGTTCTGGGTTCCGCAATTGCTGGGGGGTTAACACAGTTCTGGCAAATTAACGTTCCTGCGCCACATGGTGGTATATTCGTTGTAGGACTGGCAAATCATCCGATGTTATTCTTGCTGTCAATCCTTATAGGGACAGTCGTTTCTGGGTTAATATATGGTTTTTGGAAGAAAGCGAAATAATAAAAAGAACTGCTCTAGTGATAGGGCGGTTTTTCTTTTGTATATACTATTAGTCGAAATAACTGTCGTTCATTGCTATAATAAGAGTATAGGAAGGGGTGAGGGTATGGACTTTGGAGAAAAATTAATTTCACTTCGAAAGAAACATCAATTGACGCAGAAGCAGTTAGCAGAGAAAATTGGTGTAACATCTTCTACAATTAGTAAATATGAGAACGATAATCATCGACCACCAATATTTATTCTTGCTAAGTTGGCAGACGAATTAGGTACAACAACGGATTTTTTATTGGACGATGTGGCCGGACTTAGGGAGAAAAACTCGGTGAATGCTTTCCCGTTGATTGGAAATCCTGAATTAGAAAAGTGGTACTTAGAGTTGCCCTACTCCTATTCGGAAGAAGAATTATTACTTTTGAAAAGAATTTCAGAGGCTTTGGGAAATCGAAATATTTAATTTCAAGGCAGTCACAAACCGGAAAAAAGTGACTGCCTTGTTTTTTTACTTATCTTCTTTCTTTTTGTTCTCCTTTTTTTGCTGGGGTGTATCAGGGTAACTAAAGTCAATGAAATGCTCATTAACCTCGCTGATTTCCTCAAGATTATAAGGTTCTCTATTCTCAGCTGCTAGGGAGATAGGTGGAAATAAAAGATTGGAATAGGGATACTCTGTCTCTACACTACGCATTTTTTGAGAAAATTTCATGTGTAGCATAGAAACTCTGGCCATCTGATTATTGAAAGTAGCAAATGATACAGATATTTTTATTTTTTGTTTGTTATTAAATCGGATGGTTGTGCAATTATAATTAGAGTCGTAATATTCCGAGATGTGTTGCGGAAAAATCCAAATACAATCGTCTCTTCCTGCTGAGGTTGTTGGAAAGGCATAGGTGAAGCTAACAGGATCAATCATAATTGGCGGCTTGTGTGTGACGCCTGTCAAGAAGCGAGTTCCTTCTCTTCTGCCTTCGTAGCTTGAACCAAAATATTGGCAGCTTGTTTTAATTAGAAATAATGGGGTAAAACTAGATATACGATGATCGTTTAATTCAAAGACTTCTGATTGAACCCCTGACTTTGTTTTTAGAGGCAGGATTATCATGGTATGGGGATTGACCTCATACACTGGCGTTTTCATTTTCTTCGACATAATGTCACTCCTTTTGATGTATATAAGTAGTGTAAATGCACCGAGTTAAGGTTATGGAATATCCGGTTTGTTTTTGAAAAATCTTAGGTACACCTACTTTGAAGCTATCTGTCTATGTTGCATCTCATTTGCTAGCTTGAGTATAGCACAGCTAATTCCCGAAGTCACTATTTTTTCTAAAAATTCTATTTTTATAAAGGATATGACTTTTTAACCCCTTATTTCTACTTTTTCATTGTGGTAATAAAAAATTAAGAAGGAGTGATCAGTCATGGAAATGCGAGATTTTTCAAGTTCATTAGTTAATCAAGTTGGAGTTCTAAAAGGAGAAAAAGAGTTAGTGAATACATTTATTGAGTGCTACATGACAATGCTCCTTGACGAACACAGGATGCAACAATTGAAAGATGAAATCGATGTTGCTTTAGACAATAACGATAAAGAGAAATTTTATCTTTTGACAGAGAAATTAAACGGAATGCAGCAGGAAATGCTGACCTTTTAAATAAATAACGTGAGGACTAGGGTCAATCTGGCTCTAGTTTTTTCATGTGTTATTTGTTGAAATTCGATTATAGTGATAGACTGAAATTAGGATTTTAAAATAAGTATGGTCTAGTTGGCTAATATGTGTTATGATATAAAACAAACATACGTTCGGTGGTGGAGAAATGAGTCTACAATTTATTATAGGGCGCGCGGGTACTGGGAAAACGGCACTAATAATGGACCGGTTAGAAGAGCGAATGAGTGGAGCGGGAGAGAAGCGGAATTGTATTTTCTTAGTCCCAGATCAGATGACTTTGCAAATCGAGACGGCGTTTTTTGAACGGGAGAGTGTCTCTGGGTTATTACACACGCAAATTTTTAGTTTTAGTCGTTTGGCTTGGCGGATTTTGCAAGAGAGTGGTGGCTTGGCTCGAACATTTTTAACGGATTCAGGATTAGAGATGGTCATTCGTAAAATAATGATTGAGAAGCAAGATGAGTTACAGTTATTTGGGCGGAATGCTTCAAAAAAAGGTTTCATTAAAGAGTTGGAGCAAATTTTTAAAGAGATGGAGCAATTTTGTGTGGAGCAAGAAGAGTTACAGAATTTTGATGGTGAGAATAGTGCAGATTTGAATAATAAGATGGCTGATATAGCGCTACTTTATGATGCTTATAAGCGTGTATTGTCTGGGAAATATTTAGAGAATGAAGATTATTTGAGACTGCTTGGAGATGCGATTTCGGATAGCAATTTTTTAGCGGAATGCGAGATTTTTATTGATGGTTTTCATGAGTTTTCGCCACAAGAATATTTGGTCTTGGGGGAATTATTTAGTGTTTGTAAAAATGTGACCATCGCTTTGACTTTGGATGAAGCATATAGTGTGAATAATTTACAGGCGTATAATGTATTTCAAGTGACAGGTATGACATATGCCAATTTAAAAGAAATAGCTCAGAATGGGGCTTGTGAAATATTACCTGATATCGTTTTAGAAAATAATGAACGCTTTAAAAATAATGATTTAGCATATTTACAGGAGACATGGGGGGAGTTCTCCGTGAAGGCCTATGCGAATGAGACGCCAAGTCTTGCTATTTATGAAGCGAATAATCGACGTGCTGAAATGGATGGGATTGCGAGGCATATAAGGCAGTTAGCTTCGGAGGGGTATCGTTACCGGGATATGGCTATTTTGCTCCGAAATACAGAGGTGTATGAGACGATTTTGAAGGCTTCTTTAAATGCGAATGATATTCCTTATTTTATCGATAAGAAACGAACGATGGCTAATCACCCAATGGTTGAATTTCTTCGTTCTAGTTTAGATGTTCTTCGTACTAATTGGCAGTATGAAGCTGTATTTCAGGCTGTTCGAACGGAATTTTTCTTTCCGCTAGATGTAAGTAGTAGTGCTTATAGAGGAAAGGTCGATATTTTTGAGAATTATATACTGGAGAATGGAATTTATAATAAACGTAGATGGATGGATAAACGACCTTGGAGTTACCGGAAAATTCGTGGATTGGATTTGAATCAAGGCGTACAAACAGACGATGAGAAGGCGAAAGAGGCTACGATTAATGAAGTAAGGGAGCACATAAAAGTACCGTTAATGGCGCTAGAGAAGCGGTTAGAGGTAGCTGGTAATGGTGTGGAACAGGCAAGTGCACTTTTTCAATTTATGTTGGATGTGCAAGTTGATGGTCGGCTAGATATGTGGCGCAAGCATGCGGAGGAAATGAATGAATTAGAGTTGGCAAAAGAGCATGAACAGGCCTGGAAGTCTGTTGTGGCGTTATTAGATGAGTTTGTAGAGGTTATGGGAGATGAGGAGCTATCTCTTAATACTTTCTTTGATATTATTAATACAGGGCTTGATGCTCTCGATTTTGCTTTGTTACCGCCGTCATTAGATCAGGTTATTGTTGCGGATATAGATAATTCGAGATTACTAAATAAGAAGGTTATTTTTGCTGCAGGGATTAATGATGGTGTTTTGCCAATGAAAAAAGAGGAGAGTGGCATTTTATCGGATGAAGATCGGAATGTTTTAAATCAGTCGGGAATTGCTGTTAGACCTAGTAGTAAGAATATGCTCTCAAGCGAAGAATTTGTGGCTTATCGGCTGTTTACGCTGCCCTCAGAGCGTTTATTTATTAGCTTTCCTAACGCAGATGAGAATGGGAAGGAATTGTCTGAATCAAGCTATATTAGGAGAATAGAGACAATTTTTCCAGAGGTGAAGAGAGAGCTTTATTTGAGTGATCCTTCTTTGTTGAGTGATTTGGAGCAGGCTTCTTATATTTCCACACCAAGAGCTACGATAGCGCTTTTAACAGCGCAAATGCAATATAAGAAAAAAGGGTACCAGATGTCTCCTGTATGGTGGGATGCTTATGCCTTTTTCCAATCAGATGAGGAGTGGAGAAATCCTGCTTTACGAATTTTAGGAAGTTTATTTTATCAAAATAAGGCTAAGAACATTTCAGAAGAAGCTGCAACCTCCTTGTTTGGTGAAAATATTCATGCAAGTGTTTCGAGAATGGAGCGTTTTTATAGTTGTCACTTTCAGCATTTTGCGCAACATGGTCTAAAACTGGAGGAGCGGGCGCATTATAAACTGCAATCTGTGGATATTGGTGAGATATTTCATGGGGCTATGGAGTGGATATCGGCAGAGCTTCAAAAGAATAACTTAGAGTGGGGTCAATTATCTGTGGAGCAATGCATGGAGCTGGCAACGCTTGCTATGGCGTATTTGGCGCCAAAGTTACAACATGAAATTTTGCTCAGTACGAAGCGATTGGAATATATTCAGTATAAGCTTTTGAATATCATTATTAGGGCGACGCGTGTGTTGAATGAGCAAGCTAAAATTAGTCGGTTTAAGCCGGTTGGACTAGAAGTTGATTTCGGAGCGAAGGGGGAAATACCACCTATGAAATTGCCGCTTAATGATGGGCGTGAACTCATTTTACAGGGGCGCATTGATAGAATTGATGAGGCGGAGCAGGATGAGCGCACTTTTTTGAGAATTATAGATTATAAGTCAAGCTCGCATGATTTGCCGATGACGGAAGTTTATTATGGACTTGCCTTGCAGATGCTGACCTATTTAGATATTGTCGTGGAGAATTCGGCTAAACTTATTGGAAAAGTGGCTGAGCCTGCGGGAGTTTTATACTTTCATATGCATAATCCGCTTGTTAGTGCAGACAAGGAATTGACGGAAACAGAGCTTGAGAAAGAATTGTTGAAGAGTTTTCGGATGAAAGGGTTAGTGCTGGACGATACTTTGGCGGTATCGCTTATGGATACGGAACTAGAGGCAGGGAAAACGTCTTCTGTGATACCTACTGGGTTGAAAAAGGATGGGAATTTTAATGCGCATTCGGCTACAGCGACGAGGGCAGAGTTTGATACGATGCGCCAGTACGTTCGTCGCCAGTATACAAAGGCAGGGAATAAGATTATTGATGGGGAAGTAACGATTAATCCTTATAAATTGAAGGAGCGGACGCCTTGTCAACTCTGTGTATTTCGATCGGTTTGTCAGTTTGATGCGTCGCTTGAGAATAATCAATATCGTAAATTAGAGAATCAGAGTAGGGAAGATGTTTTGAGGAAAATGCGTGAGGAGGGGCAGGAATGAGGAGGATAATTCCGACAAAGCCAGAGAATGCTGTGTGGACGGATGATCAGTGGAAGGCGATGTATGCGAGTGGTCAGAATGTTCTTGTTGCTGCTGCTGCTGGATCTGGTAAGACGGCTGTTTTAGTGAATCGAGTCATTGAGAAAATTGTGGATCCTGAGAATCCGATAGATGTAGATGAATTGCTCATTGTGACATTTACGAATGCATCTGCTGCTGAGATGAAGGCTAGGATTGGTAAGGCAGTTGAAAATGCTTTATTAGTGGATGAGTCATCTTCGCATTTGAAGCGGCAGATTGCTTTGCTTAATTATGCTTCTATCTCTACGTTGCATTCCTTTTGTCTAGATGTGATAAAAAAGTATTATTACTTGGCGGATATCGATCCTGAATTTCGTTTGATTGAACCGATTGAGAGTGCAATGGTGCGGGATGAAGTGATGGACAAATTACTAGAGGAGCACTATGGAAATGCTGAGAATGTTGCATTTTTTGAGTTGGTAGATACTTTTTCTGGGGATCGATCGGATGATGATATTGGAAAAGTTGTCGGGGAATTGTATGATTTTTCAAGAGCACATCCTTCCCCGGAGGCTTGGTTAGATTCGATTATTGCTAATTATGATGTCGGCGAAATAATGGATGTCGCGGGATTGCCTTTTTATCCTATTATTGAAAAGCAATTGATGATGGAGTTGCGACAGGCAGAGCATTTTTTGAAACATGCGATTTTTTTATGTGGCGATTCGGCAGGTCCTGAGCCTTATTTAGTGACGCTTGAGAGTGATTTGGAACAGATTCGGAGTTTGATGCAAGCGTTAGATTGTGATTGGGAAAGTTTGACGAGTGCTTGGAAGGCTGTTAAATTTCAGCGGATTGCTACCTTAAAAAATAAAGAATTATACGACGAAGTATTGATAAATCAAGTGAAGAAACTTCGTGATCAGGCCAAAAAAACGGTGACAGATGCAGGTAGTGAGTGGTTTTCGCGAGACGGAGTTCATTATATTTCGGATTTAATGAAAATGAAGCATACAATTGTGACATTGATAGAGCTTACGCAAGAGTTTGCTATTCGTTTCTATCAGGAGAAGGTTTCGCGGGGGATGCTTGATTTTAATGATTTGGAGCATTTGGCGTTACGTATTTTGAGTCATTCTGATCAGGATGGGGCACCGTCTAATGCTGCCTTGGGATATCAAGAGAAATTTAAAGAGGTTTTGATTGATGAGTATCAGGATACGAACATGGTGCAGGAGCGAATATTATCTTTAGTAACGGCGGATACAGAGGCAGATGGTAATTTGTTTATGGTCGGGGATGTGAAGCAGTCTATTTATCGTTTTCGTTTAGCGGAACCTGGTTTATTTTTGGCGAAGTATAAGCGTTATACGGGGGATGGTGATGGGACTGGGTTGAAAATTGATTTATCTCAGAATTTTAGAAGTCGTTCGGATGTGCTGGATACGACGAATTTTATTTTTAATCAGTTGATGGATACGGAAGTGGCGGAAATTGAGTATGATGAACAGGCGAAATTGGTTTTAGGTGCTCATTTTCCGGATTCGGATAGTACGCAGACGGAGCTTGTTTTGATTGATATGGAGCAGGATGAGAAATCGGATGAGGTGGATGAATTAGCGCCTGAACAATTGCAAAAAAGGCAAGCGGAGGCTCGTTATATTGCGAAGCGAATAGCCAAGCTGATTGATGAAAAGACGCCTGTTTTTGATAAGGGGTTGAAGCAGTATCGTCCGATGGAGTATCGGGATATCGTTATTTTATCACGAGCGCTTACAAGTGCGCCTGATATGGAGGATGCGATGAAGGAGTTGGATATTCCTTTCTACGCGAATAATAATTCTGGATATTTTGAGGCTACAGAAGTTGCGATTATGGTGTCTCTGCTCAAAATTATTGATAATCCATATCAAGATATTCCGCTTGCGTCCGTCTTGCGTTCACCGATTGTTAGTCTAGATGAAGATGCCTTGGCTCGAATTCGTTCTGTCGGGAAAAATAAACCGTATTTTGAGGCCTTGGAAATATATGCGCTTTCTGAACCAGGGGAATTGGCTTCGCAGTTACAGGCTTTTTTACGTCAGTTAAGTAAGTGGCGGGAACTATCGATGCGTGAAGATTTGGCTGATTTGATAGCGCAAATTTTTCAGGAGACGCATTTTTATGATTTTGTCGGTGGCTTGCCAGGTGGAAAGCAGAGGCAGGCGAATTTGCGGGCCTTGTTGGATCGCGCGAATCAGTATGAGAAGACGGCGTTTCGTGGGTTATTCCGATTTATTCGATTTGTGGAGAGGTTGCAGGTAAAGGGACAGGACTTGGGAACTGCCAAAACGTTGGGTGAGAAGGAAGATGTTGTCCGAATGATGACGATTCACGCGAGTAAGGGGTTGGAGTTTCCTGTTGTATTTTTATCTGGCTTGGACCGTAAATTTAATATGCGGGATATTTATAATAAATATTTGTTTGATAAGGATTTTGGTTTTGCTACGCGATATAATGATCCTGTGAAGCGTTTAGTTTACCCATCGATTATGCAACAAGCGATAAAGTATAAAAAGATTGCTGAGATGATGGCAGAGGAAATGCGCGTTTTATATGTGGCGCTAACTCGTGCTGAGGAGAAGTTGATTCTGGTTGGAACGGTTCCGAGTCTTGAAAAGTCTGTTGCGCAATGGGAACAAAACTTGACGGAGAAGGATTGGATGTTACCGGCGAGCGTTAGGTTTCAGGCTAAAAATTATTTGCAATGGATTGGTAGTGCTTTTGTGAGGCATCCAGATTATATGGAACAGATGGAAAATGGAAATGATTCTGGATCGGTTCGATTGTCCACTAATATGCGTCTTTTGATCGAGAAACATGGTTATCAGGAGTTTTTAACTGTGGATGCAGAGGCTAAGCAAGACTCGAGTTGGTTAGATATTGTGAAGAATGGTAAGGGAGCAGCGGAGCAATCGCCTTATTTTGAGCAGATTCAGGAACGTCTTTCTTTTCGATATGGTTTTATTGAGGAGACGGGTATTAGGTCTAAGCAATCTGTGACGGAGGTGAAGCGACAATTTTCGGTTGTGGATAGCTTTAGTGATACGCGGTTTACGAGAAGTGCGCAACCTGTGTCTTTTGAGCGGCCGAAGTTTTTGCAAGAGAAGCGACTGACGGCAACGGAGCGAGGGACAGCGATGCATACGGTGATGCAGGCTCTTTCTTTGAGGGATGCGCCAACTGCCGCTGGGATGAAGGCATTGCTTGATGAGCTTGTGTCTAGGGAGGTTATGAATGAGGAGCAGGTGGCATCGATACAAGTCGATTCTATTTTGAACTTTTTTGATACGGAATTGGGTCAATTAATGCTTGCTTATCCAGATTGTACGCTACGGGAAATACCATTCAGTTACAAAATACCTGCTAATCGGATACATCCAGATGTGGAGACTACGGAACAGATTATTGTTCAAGGGATGATTGACGTATTGGTGGAGCTCGATGATCAGCTTATTCTTATTGATTATAAGACGGATCAGATTACTGGGAAATTTGAGAATGGCTGGCTTGGTGCTGAGGCTATTTTGAAGAAGCGTTACCGAGTGCAGATGGATATGTATAAAGAAGCAATTGAGAAAATTAATGGTAGACAAGTAGATCATGTTTATTTATATTTTTTTGATGGGAATCATGTTTGTGAGCTGACAGGGGGAAATTAGAAATGAAATGGATTAGCTTTAGAGTTAGTGGCAGGGAGTCGTTTGGTATCGTCAAAGGGGACAGCATTATTGATATCAGCGCATTTTTCGCGGAGTCGGAGTGCCCGCGTACATTGGTAGAACTTATTGCGCAACCAGCAAAATTGGAACACATTGAAAAGCAATACGAGGCGATGCATGGAGCGATTCCGTGTAAGGATGTGCAGTTTTTGCCGGCAATTGTGCCACCAAATAATGTGATGGCTGTCGGGAAGAATTATCGGAAACATGTAATTGAGATGGGGAGCGTCGCGGATATTCCTGAGGCGATTATGATTTTCACGAAAAGTAGTAACACGCTTGTTGGGCATAGAGGGACGATTTCTTTACATGCGGGTGTGACGAGTGAGCTTGATTATGAGGGAGAACTTGCGATTATAATTGGCAAGGAAGTGACGAACATTTCTGAGGCAGAGGCTTTGGATGCGATTTTTGGCTATACGATTTTGAATGATGTGACGGCGCGCGATTTGCAGGTGAAGCATAAGCAATTTTATTTAGCGAAAAGTTTGGATGGGAGCTGTCCGATTGGTCCCTATGTCGTTACGAAGGATGAGATTGGTGACCCGAGTGCATTGCGGATTCAAACGTGGGTGAATGGGGAGAAGCGGCAGGATGGTACATTAGACCAGCTTATTTTTCCTATTGCGACGATTATTTCGGAGTTGTCTAAAGGGCACACACTTATGCCTGGAGATGTCATTGCAACCGGGACGCCTGATGGGGTGGGGAAAGCGATGAAACCACCGCGCTTTCTAAATGAAGGAGATACTGTTACAATTACGATTGAAGGCATTGGAACGTTAGAAAATCAAGTTATGTAAATAATGGGAAATGGGGGATTTTTATGTGGTCTTATATTCATTTGATTTCATGGGTTGGCATCATAGTCTTTACATTGATTGCGTTGGTTATCTATAAGAAATCGGCAAAAGTGTTTACAATTATGCAAATGTGTAATCGGGTGCTTTATATTACGGTTATTTTGAGTGGCATTATGATGATGCAATATAGTTTTAGTGAGCATATTGTTGTGTCGATTTTTAAAATATTGCTTGGGTTGGCAACCATTGGTGTCGTGGAAATGTTACTTGTCTACCGGAAAAAAGAGAAGCCATCGAGACTCTTCTTTGTGTTGTTTATCGTATCCGTGATTGCAACCGTGAGTGTTGGTTTTTATTTATCGGGAGGAAGACCGCTATTTTAAGCGTGTTGAATTTTTTTGAAAGTGGGAAATTGGGTTGAAGCAACAGCAAATTTATATTGACGGTACGAAGAAATTTTTTATTGCGGTGCTGGCCGCATTGCTTAATGCGATTGGAATGAACTTCTTCTTAATTCCGGCGCATGTTTATGCAAGTGGTTTGACTGGGGTTGCACAGCTGACATCGGATCTATTACAAGATGGTGTTGGTATCAGCTTGTCGACGGGGTTGCTTGTCTTACTGCTAAACATTCCAGTAGCGGTGTTGGGCTGGTTTAAGGTTGGCCGGGCGTTTACGGTGTTCAGTTTTGTGACGGTTGCTTTTATGTCGTTATTTTTGATTGTGATACCGGTGCAAGAGGTTTCTTCAGATATTTTATTGAATGCGATTTTTGGTGGGGTTATTTCTTCTGTGGGGATCGGTCTTGCGCTTAAGTTCGGGATATCTTCGGGAGGCCTTGATATTATTGCGATGTATATTACGATTAAGACGGGGCGCTCTTTTGGGAAGTATTTTTTGTTGATGAATGGGGTTATCATTTTTATTGCAGGCTTTACATATGAGTGGACGTTTGCACTTTATACGCTTATCTCGCTATATGTCTCGAGTCGAGTGATTGATACGATTCATACGAGACATCAGAAATTGACGGCGATGATTATGACGCAAAATCCAGAAGATGTGATTAAAGGGATTCAGGATAATATGTTTCGTGGGATTACAGTTGTTGAGGCAATCGGGGCGTATTCAAAGGAAAGTGTAACGATGCTTGTGATTGTGATTACGCGATATGAGCTCTATGATTTGACGCATGTTGTTCAGGCTGTTGATCCGAGATGTTTTATTAATGTTGTGGAGACGTCTAGTGTTTTCGGTGATTTTCGCTCGGAGGCTGATCAGAAAATGGCGATGGAGATGTATAAGACTAGAATGCATCAATAATGAAAAAGCCAAAATAAGCAGGCACCGGGTGAAAGGTGGACTTATTTTGGCTTTTTTGTGGATGCTTTTATGATTGCCCATACAGCCATGAAAGCGATGAACCAGCAGACGATAATGATAATGGCTAACATATTTAACACATCCTTTGGAAAAAGGTTCGTGCTTTGAGTATATCATTTTTCAACCAACTATTAAAAGTTATACAGATCAAGAAGCCTATTATAAAATAAATTGACAGAATCAGAAATAGAATAAATTCACAAAACGCTACTAATACATCAGATGATTTAGAAGGGGGAAAATACAATGCGTGAAAATTTGGTAGAAAATACAGCTGAGAAATTACTGGAATATATACGTTTAAAGGAATTTAATATGGGAGACAAGTTACCTAATGAATATGCCCTTGCTGAGGAATTGCATGTTGGACGAAGCACCATCAGAGAGGTGGTCAAAGTATTAGTTGCGCGCAATATACTACAAGTTAGGCAAGGTTCTGGAACGTATATAAGTGAAGGAAAGGGGATTGTCAAAGACCCCCTAGGATTTTCTTTAATTAAAAATAAAAACAAAATGATTGAAGATTTGTTTGTTTTAAGATATATATTAGAGCCTCCAATGGCAGCTTTAGCAGCGAAAAATGCTACAGAAAATCAAATAAGCCATATGATTCGCTTAAAAGATGCGATAGAAGTTTCCTTCAAAAATAATACGGATGAGCATGTAGCGTTAGATATAGAGTTGCATAAAACGATTGCGGAAGCCAGTGGGAACATTGCGCTTTCTCATATTGTGCCCATTATTAATGAATCTATCGCTTTGTTTAATGAAAATTATAATGTGAGTAATTTAAAAACAGAAACAATAGAACTGCATGATGATTTGGTAAATGCTATTGCCAAACACGATGAACTAAACGCATTGGATGCCATGACAGTACATATGGCGAACAATAGAAAGGAATTTAGCAAAGTTATTCAATCAAACTAGCAAAAAAACTATTGACAAGTCATCTGATGTATTTTATGATAAATACATCAGATGACTTATTAGGAGTGATACACAAAGAATGGAGCCATGAATTGTCGGGCTTTATACAGTAACGGTCATTGCTACCCATGATGCGAAGGCTAAAGACCTGTGGGTGAAGTAACGTATACAGCCTTTCTATCCTATTGGCGAAGTTTTTTTGAAGAGAATGAAAGCGCAATCATGCATTAGGAAATAGAATACATGAAGACTCTGAAATATTTATCTAAAATTGGTATTTGAGCTAGTAGCTTCAATGTTATATCTAGGCAGGGTTGTAGCTATCTATGTTTTAAAGTTTATTTAAAATAGACTAAATAGTTAGAAATAATACGATTTCCTACGCCCGATAATGAAGTTGAGTAGATAATACAAAACGCTTTTAAATAGATTGGATTCATTTGATGACGCTACATCGGTGTTCGAGTGATGTATTTGCGCGGACGATGAAAGAACGATTTTAGAGAAGAAGGAAGTTTTGGCTATACGATGAGGCACTTGGCAGTCTTGTCTAAATATATAGATAGAAAACATGAACTAAATAGGGGGTAAAAGAATTATGGAAAGTGGATTTATGGGGAGATTAGCCGATGTTTTAGGAAGATTCGCAACAAAAGTAAATAGTTTACGCTATATCATGGTAATCAAAAATGCTTTTTCTGCGCTTATCCCGGTTATTATCACAGGGGCATTCGGTACATTATTTTCAGCAATGGTTTTCGATGCAGAAAATGGATTAGCAAAAATTCAATCCTTGCGTTTTCTAGCTGAGCTAAAACCTATCGCCTCATCGATTAGTTATGTCACGTTAAGCTTTTTAACAATCTATGCGGTTTTCCTTATCGGGATTGAATTAGCTAAGCTGAACAAGTTGAACGGCGTTTTTCCTGGGATCATTGCGGTGATGTCGTATTTAGCGGTTACTCCAACGATTTATGGATTCTTATCGGATGATAAAAATATACTTGTAGAAAATGTCTTAGCTAAGCAGTACACAGATACAAAAGGTTTATTTTTAGGAATGATTGTTGCTATCGTATCTGTAGAATTATATAGCTGGCTAGGTCGTCAAAAGAGATTACAAATCAAAATGCCCGACACGGTGCCTGCCAATGTATCAGCAAGTTTTTCCGCATTAGTTCCTACTATCATTACAATTGCAGTCATGGCTAGCGCTGGATTCGCTGTTAAAGCAATTACTGGAATGTATGCCTATGATATTATCTATCATCTTGTACAGCGGCCTTTAGAAGGGGTTGTTCAAGGATTGCCAGGAATATTACTTCTAATGCTAATAGCGCAAATTTTCTGGGTAATAGGGATTCATGGTAACCAAATGATTAAACCAATCAGAGAACCGTTGCTACTCGCTTCCATCGCAGTAAACACCGAAGCATTTGAATCTGGAAAAGAAATTCCTAACATTATTACGATGCCTTTTTGGGATATGTATATGAGTATTGGTGGTTCTGGAGTGACGATTGGACTGCTTGTTGCCATTTTCATGGTTGGTAAAAGAGAAGATATGCGTGAAATAACAAAACTTTCTTCAGCACCAGGTCTTTTTAACATTAATGAACCCGTTATTTTTGGTATGCCGATCATGTTGAATCCGATTTTGGCTATCCCATTCATCATTACGCCGCTAATAACAGGTACAATAGGCTATTTCGCAACTGCAACAGGTATTGCCGCTAAAGCCGTCGTCATGGTTCCGTGGCCGATGCCGCCAATTGTGAATGCGTATCTAGCAACGGCCGGGGATTTGGGCGCAGTAGCTACTCAAATTGTCTGTATTATCGTTGCCATTCTTATCTATTTACCATTTGTTAAAATATCGAATACAGCACAGCAAAAAACTAGTGAGAAAGAGGTAGAATATGAAACTGTTAATTCCTGAAAATTTTATTCTTGGCGCAGCTTCATCAGCATGGCAAACGGAAGGCTGGAAGGGCAAGAAAGAAGGCCAAGACTCCTATCCTGATTCGTGGTATAAAAATGAAAAATTTGTTTGGCATAATGGGTATGGTCCGGCAGTAGCGACTAACTTTATGGAGCAGTATCAAGAAGATGTAGACTTGATGAAAGAGATTGGCCTGACGCATTATAGAACTTCTATTAACTGGTCTCGTTTTTTTACGGATTATGAGAACCTTGTTGTTGATGAGGACTACGCGCAGCACATTGATGACGTTGTAAACGCATTATTAGAAGCCAATGTAGAGCCGATGTTGTGTTTGGAACATTACGAATTACCAGTCTATTTATCTGAAAAATATGATGGTTGGTCGTCAAGAAAAGTAGTAGATTTATACGCTGGCTATGCAAAAATTGCTTTTGAGCGGTATGGAGACAGAGTGAAGCAATGGTTTACTTTCAATGAGCCAATCGTTCCTCAAACACGTATTTATCTAGACGCGATCAGATGGCCGCATGAACAGAATACTGAAAAATGGATGTTATGGAATTACCACAAAGCATTAGCGAGTGCTCAAGCTGTGAAGGCATATCGTGCCCTGGGATTGGAGGGGAGAATTGGTTGTGTATTAAATCCTGAAATGGTATACGCTCGGTCTTCTTCAAAAGAAGATAAAAAAGCTGCTGAAATGTATGATTTGTTTTATAATCGCGTCTTTTTTGATCCGATGGTGAAAGGCGAGTATTCAGCGGAACTAATTGCGTTATGTACTAAATTTGACATCTATTTTAATCCTGATGAGAACGATTTATCCATAATTAGTGAAAACACGCTTGATTTTTTAGGGATTAATCAATATTATCCGAAACGGGTCAAAGCGCCAAGGTATGAGTGGAATAAGACGACGCCGTTCCATCCAGAAATGTTCTTTGAAAATTTTGATTTGCCGGGGAAAAATATGAATGATTCGCGCGGGTGGGAAATATATCCGAAAATCGTATATGATATGGCGCACTATTTAAAAGAAAATTATGGAGATATTCCGTGGCTTATCACTGAAAATGGAATGGGCAGAGAAAATGAAGAAGCGTATATGGATGATCTGGGCACCGTAAATGATAGTTATAGAATTGATTTTATTAAGCAGCACATCCAGTGGTTACTGAAAGCCGTTGAAGAAGGTTCTGCTTGTGAAGGCTACATGTTATGGGCGTTTACAGATTGCGTTTCTCCGATGAACGCTTTTAAAAATCGATATGGCCTCGTAAGAATTGAATTAGATGAAAAAAGAACGCGTTCGAAAAAAAAATCAGCGGAATGGTATGGATCCATTATTCAAGATCGGGTATTAGAAGTAGCAGACGAATGTGAATGGAAATAGGGTTACGTAGGCTATGTAAGTGCATGATTGACTAGGTAGAATACAATTGGAGTCCTCACGATAACGTATTGGAATCATGAGGACTCATTTATAGGTGCAGGAACTTCTTCCATTGTTGTTGCATTGAGAAATCGATTTGGAGGAGGCGAAATTAGATCGTATGGAAGATTTATTATTAGCAATTGATGTTGGGACGACCGCCATTAAATTTATTGTTTTCAATGAAGAAAAAACAATATATACGGAGTCAGCGAGAATTAAGACTTGTAAGGAAGGCGACAAATCTACCCAAAACCCGATAGATATTTTAGCAAGTATTAAACGGAATATTAGTGAAATAACGACGCTTTATTCAGATATACATACCATCAGTTTTAGTACGGCTATGCATACATTAATACCTGAATCCCCTGAAAAGGAAAGCAACACGATGTTCTTATGGTCTGATAATAGAGCTGCAGATACAATTTCAGAATTCAAACGAAATAGTCAGCGCACTTTTTTGTTTTATGGTAAAACCGGGACACCTATTCATGGCATGAGTCCTTTTGCAAAATTAGTATACTTTAAAGAAAGGCGCAATGACTGGTTCAATAATGTTTCCAGATGGCATGATATGAAATCTTTTTTGATGAGCTATTTTGTAGACACATTTGTCACGGATTTTTCGATAGCTTCGGCGACTGGATTATTCAATAGTATTGATTTTAAATGGGATGAAGAAATACTAGCATTCCTCCAATTATCGTCCAGCAAACTACCACGGCTTGTGCATCCAAAAACTGTTTTTAACATCTCGGAAAAAGTGGCGTTAGAGCTGGGCATGAAACGAAATACAAAAATTATGATAGGGTCTAGCGATGGGTGCTTGGCTTCTTTGGCTAGCGCTCAACAAAATAGTGCCGCGGAAAGCCTCACTCTGGGAACTAGTGGATCCATCAGGCAGCTTTCTACAACGCGATATCTGGGGCCAGAGATGGAAAGTTTTTGTTATTATGTAGATGATGATCAATGGGTGGTTGGCGGTCCTACTAATAATGGAGGAATAGCGCTGGAATGGCTCAGTAATTTATTTTATGAAGATAAGTCTAAAATATTCGATCATCTACATCATTTACATAAAGCGTCGGATTTATTTTTTTTCCCATATATACAAGGAGAACGTGCCCCGATTTGGAATGAAAAACAGACGGGGAGTTTTAAAGGGTTAAGTATTACTCATGGACGTCCTGAAATTATTCAATCTGTTTTGGAGGGCATTATTTTCAATCTGAGGCATATCCTTTCTTTATTACCTGCTACTTATGATGAAAATCCTTTAGTTTTGAATGGAGGGGCGGTAAAAAATAAAGAAATTGCGCAAATGATTGCTTCCGTCCTTAATAGAGAATGCCTAGTTTCTGGTAGCACAGAGCCAACGCAAGGCTTATTTTATTGGTGGAAAAATGGCAGACGAGTGGAAACGGAAAGTACGCCTATTGATATTTATGTTCCTATTGAGTCTGAACAAGATTATTACAATGAAAAATTTGGAAGGTTTATTGAAATACTGAAGAATGAGATGCGTGTGGTGGAACTTAATTAAAAAATACGTAGCAAGAATCTAGTTTCAGATTGTTGCTACGTATTTTTTAGCTCAGAGAAATTTTTAAACGCCGAGATTTTCTTCTAGATATACTGCGATACCATCTTCTTCATTGGTTAGTGTAACTGTGTTTGCAACGTTTTTCAGTGGTTCAATGGCATTACCCATCGCAACACCAACG
Source organism: Listeria sp. SHR_NRA_18 (assembly GCF_003856515.1). Lineage (NCBI taxonomy): Bacteria > Bacillati > Bacillota > Bacilli > Caryophanales > Listeriaceae > Listeria > Listeria sp. SHR_NRA_18. The sequence goes on along the minus strand of NZ_QPKR01000017.1, from coordinate 7,284 downwards.
CCTGCATAGTCGAGCATTTCAAAATCGTTATCTTCATCACCAAAAGCTATGATATCTTTGCGGTCAATGCCTAGAAAACGGCTGGCTGCTTGAACACCAATTGCTTTATGCACGCCGAATTTGGTCATTTCCATTGCTGGCCATTCCGCGCCCCAATTGCGATATGTCACGATGTTGGAAAGGCGTGAATCCATATGATCGCTCACTTCTTGTAGCATTTCATGGCTTGCAAAGAACAATAGGGATGTTGGATCGGTTGTGATGGTGTTTCGTAAATCGCCTATAAAAACATTGTCTTTACCTTGCTGAAACATGTCTGGTACGCTGGCATTTCGTTCACGTAGAAAGACACTGTCTTGCACTTCTGCCGCGATATTGTCTAGCGCGTAATTCGTCGAAAAATCGAGTAGCTCGCGCGCTGTTTTTAGATCAATAGCTTGGTGGTAAGCGTTGCTGAATTTAATATCACGCGGGTGGTGAAAAACGGCGCCATTAAAATTCACAATCGGTGTATCGAGACCTAATTCATAATAATACATATGGCTCATGCGGTATGGGCGGCCGGTTGCAATCATGATTTCATGGCCTTTCGCACGCGCGTTTTCCAATGCTTTTTTTGTGCGATCTGAGATGGTTTGGTCGCTTTTTAGAGCGGTGCCATCAAGGTCGAGCACGATTAATTTTTTTGTCATATATGTCTCCTCATTCTTTCTATAATTCGTATATCTAGTCCCCGTTTTGATAAAGTGATAGAATAGATAGTGTACCTTTATGATAGACGTTCGGGCGCGCTTTGTAAACGCCTAAGTGCTTTACAGGAACTTAATAAATCACATGGAAATGAGGCCTACCAATGATTCAAGTGGAACATAAATGGATAAAAGAAATTCCGGTCCTACATATTTATGATGCAGCGCACGCGACCGAAAAATTACCAACTGTCTTTTTTTATCATGGTTTTCAATCACAAAAGGAATTGTATTTGCCGTACGCGTATTTATTGGCGCAACGAGGAATGCGTGTTATATTACCGGATGCGAGGATGCATGGAGAACGGCAGGCTGGTGAGTCAGAAGCAGAGCAGTCGATTTATTTTTGGGACACGGTTCGTGGGAATATCCATGAGTTGCCTCTGTTGAGAGATGCTTTAGATGCGGAGGGATTGATTGATACGTCGAGGCTTGCAGTCGGCGGTTTTTCGATGGGAGCGATTACGAGTTATGGGATGTTAGCGCAGTATGATTGGCTGAAAGTCGGCGTGTGTCTGGCGGGCAGTTCGTATTATGGACATTTTGCGAAAGTACTGGCGGATGGCGTGATGAAGCAGGGCGGCGAGTTTCCTTTTGACGTGGATGCGCGGATTCGTGAGTTGGCACCGTATGATCTGAGCGCTGCACCTACGAAATTGAAAAATCGCCCCTTGATGATTTGGCATGGGAAAGCGGATGATGTCGTGCCGTTCCAATACAGCGAGAAGTTATATGAGGCACTGGTTGAGAAAGATATGTCAGATAATGTAGCTTTCATGGTGGATGAAAAGGCCAAACACAAAATCTCGATTGAGGGCATGCTTGCGGGTGTCGGCTTTTTAGAAGAAAAATTATAATGAAAATCATTCTCAACTATGTTACAATAATGAGAGAAAATCAAAAGGAGGCTACTACTTCATGGATGCAGAACTAAAAGATAATTTGATGGGTGCGTTAGAACAAGTAATCGATCCTGAGCTAGGCATTGATATTGTTAATATTGGCCTGGTTTACGATGTGGACTTGGATGAGGACGGACTTTGTACGGTAACAATGACGTTAACAACGATGGGATGCCCGCTTGCAGGTGTTTTGACAGATCAAGTACGTGTAGCGATGTCAGATATTCCAGAAGTAAAAGATACGAAAGTCGACCTTGTGTGGACGCCGGCTTGGACGAAAGACCGGATGTCGCGTTACGCCAAGATTGCACTCGGTATTCGATAAAATGAAAAAGATACGCGGATAAGCTTAGCCAACATCGATTTAGGATGCAGCGGACTTATCTTCGTATCTTTTTTAGTTATGCGTTTGTTCTAATTTTGCGATGCGTGCTTCAAGTTCGCTCTGACGCTCGTATTGGCGAACGATTTGTTTGGCTAAGTTAAGCTCGGCTTGCGCTGTCATCAAGTGGTCTTGACCATGTACTAATAAAAAGGACGGCGTAATGTCACTGTCAGCGCTGCGACGCGAAACCAATTTGGTCTGCCAAGCATGTCCTTCTAAAAATTGTACTTCTGCGTTTTGCAAATGAGATGTTGCCTCTTCGAAATTGTATTTTTCGGCGGCGGTAATTGCAGCGTAGGCTTCTTTTCGCGTGTTTCCGCCATGAAGAATTAATTTTACAACGGCTTCTTCCGTATGAATATCCATTTTTTCACCTCATTTAAGCTATTTATCTTATTGTAGCAAAGCGTGCGGGTAATTGCTATTATTAGGTTAATCAGCCTATGGTATGATGACACTCGGCGTGAACGTGATATATAATAAAAGCATCAAAGTGGTCGAAAAGAGGGATACTGATGGAAGAACGGCTGTATGATCTTGAGGATAAAGTGCAGGATTTGGAGTTAGAAGTGTTGAGTCTACGCCAACAAGTAAACGAGTTAGAGCAAGCAAAAACAACGAAATCGCATCGAGGTAATTGGTCGTGGGGACTGTTTGCGTTAATCCCCATCGTAGCAATTATTTGTAATATGATTGTAGAACTAGTAGACTAATAGGAGAAAGATGATTCCCTGATTTGGATTAGGGAATTATTTTTTGGAAATTCTGTTCGGCTCTGTTCGTATTATAATGCAAGAAATTGTACCCTAAATTATCGATAATACCCTGATACGACTAAAAAAGTTGTCGATTAAGCGTTTTCTTCAGAAATTGGCATATAAAAGGCTATAAAACACATTATTTTAGTCACAAAAATTACACAGTTTGTTCCCTTGCTTTTTTCGTCCAATAAAAGTAGAATATATATATACCTTGCATTAAGTGTTAGTTCTTATTTCGACAAAAGTATACAGTTCATGTTTATTTTTGTGGGGATAAGACCCTATCATGGTTATAATGGAATTCGGTGTATCCATCTTCCAAATGGTGAGCACTTGTGTTTATCATATGATTTCGCACCGATAACCGTTATTTGTTTTCATTCATCTCATTTGCCATGTAGTTTTCGTTTGTGCCTCATCCCGTTAAGCATAAACATTCGAACATGATGGCGTGCCTAGTCAATTGACTGGGCTTTTTTTGTTGTGGCTGTTCGAACAAAGTGAGTTACAGCCTCAATATGCATGAGAGCAAAGCGAGCATGTAATCCTTCCCAACTGTTCAAAGCCTAATTGCCAAATAATGATTAAGGCAACTTTATTTTCTGGCTCTTTGTCCAATCATTATCACTAACCTTCCACAAATCGTCATGAGAAACCAACCCAACAATCCCCCACAAGCAGATTACTTCAAGCCCACCATCTCCATTGGTATACTTGGGGTAAGCAATAATTGAAGGAGGACGATAACATGACACTACAAGGTAAAAAAGTAATCGCGCTAATTAGTGAGGATTTCGAGGATTTAGAATTATGGTATCCCGTATTACGTGTTCGCGAAGCTGGAGCGGAGGTTCATTTAGTCGGAGAGGAAGCCGGCGTTGTTTACCACGGGAAGTACGGCGTTCCTGCAACAAGTGATTTTAGCTTTGAGGATATTAAGGTAGAAGATTATGACGGGATTTTAGTTCCAGGAGGCTGGTCACCAGATAAGCTGCGTCGCTTCGATAAAGTACTAGAATTTGTACGCTATTTTGACGAACAAAAGAAACCAATCGGGCAAATTTGTCACGCTGGCTGGGTACTTATTTCAGCAGGAATTCTGGATGGCGTCAACGTCACAAGTACACCTGGTATCAAGGATGATATGACGAATGCCGGCGCGATTTGGCATGATGAAGCAGTTGTCACGGATGGCCACATTATTTCGAGTCGTCGCCCACCAGATTTACCAGATTATGTACCTGCCTTCATCGCAGCGTTTAAATAGGTAGCAAAAAAGAGCCGAATTTGGCTCTTTTTTCATGTGAAGTAATAACTAATTATGAAACCGATGAAGGATGGAATCGCGGCAACTGCGAGTAAGATGCTCCATCGTAATTGAATTTTTCGGTTTGGATTTTGCGCTCTGCCGACAGATACGAGTGCGGAGCAGATAATCGACGCCAGAATCAGGACCATCAAGACGAAGGAGAACAGGGATGACATGCTGTATCCGGTCGTTAGTAGCGCGAAAATGATAACTAGTGCGGCAATTCCAATACCGCTAAAAAATGCTTTCCACAAATGGCTCACTCTTTTCTATTCAATATCTCTTACCTTTATAGCAGATATGGCAGGCAAATGTCTAATAATATGAAAAAAAGGACGGAATTTACTCGCGTCCTCGTGATACATTAAAAATCGAAATCGTCACTGAATGATGGTTCACTAGGCATACACATGAAAACAATCATGATAATACTACCTACAAATGGAATCAGACTGAGCAAAACAAACCAACCGCTTTTGTTAGAATCGTGCAAACGGCGAATAGTTAAGGCTAGCAGTGGAATAAATGTTGCTAACTCATATAAAAATAGGAGCAGCAAGATAAGCAGCGTCGAGCCTGATGTCATGATGAAAGCAAAATCCCCTGTTGCATCGCTCACCGATGATGTTGCAGCTGTGAATACGGTGAAAACTAAGATTAAGATATAAAAAATACTGATAATAATCGCGTTCCATAAAACGACATACCAATAGGCAGAACGCGACGAACGCCCGCTGAAATTCACATAATTTTTCCAAAAAGATTTATAAGCTTCTAGAAATCCCAAGATAAAACCCTCCCTTCTAAGATGTTAAATTTCAGTATAGCATGGATTGATAAGGATTTGTTTGTCGGAATGGTGAATAATTTAAAAAGCTGTACTCCAAATTTGAATTGGAATACAGCTTTATTTTTAATGTGGTAGAAAAGCGACTAGAATGAAGAATAGAATCGCGATGACGATGATGAACCAGTTGAGTTCGCGCCATTTTCCTGTGAAGATTTTTAGGATTGGGTAGGAGATGAAGCCGAATGCTAGACCGATGGCGATGCTTGATGTTAGCGGCATTGCAAGGATGACTAGGAATGCTGGAAAGGCTTCGTCGAGCGTGTCCCAATCGATTTCTTTTACGGCGCCGATCATCATGCTACCAACTATAATCAAGGCTGGTGCGGTAATCGCTGAAATGCCGGATACTGCGCCGACAAGTGGGGCGAAAAACGCGGAAACTAGGAATAATCCAGCAACGGTGAGCGTCGTTAAACCTGTACGCCCGCCTGTTGCAACGCCTGCTGAAGACTCGATGTAGGCGCTGGTTGGTGTTGTCCCGAACATAGAACCGACACTTGTTGCGACCGCATCTGCGAGTAGGGCGTGTTTGGCATTGGGCAAACTTTCCCCTTTCATAAGGCCGGCTTTTTTTGCAACGCCGATCATTGTTCCTGTTGTATCGAAAATCGTGATTAAAAGGAAGGACAGGACAACGCCGTAAAGGCTGTAAGTGACTACATCGCCGAACGCGTGGATTGGGTTTGTGATAACCAAATCAGGCATTGACGGTACTTTGACAAAACCATTGAATTTCAGTTCACCGGTGAAGAAAGCGATAATCCCAGTCGAAATCATCCCGATGAAAAGCGCGCCCTTGACGTTAAGCGCTAGGAAAATCAGCGTAATCAGAAGGCCAGCAATCGCAAGCAAGGCTTCTGGAGAATGAAGATCGCCGAGTCCGACTAGATTGGAATCGCTTTTTACGATAATTCCTGTCATGCGGAAACCTAGAAAAGCAATGAAAAGACCAATACCAGCTGTGATTCCTGCTTTTAACGTGTGTGGAATCGCTGTGATTAATTTTTCACGAAATGGTGTTAAAGATAATAGTAAGAAAATAATACCGGCTACGAAAACGGCTGTGAATGCGGTCGCGTAGTCTAATTTTTGCGTGGTGACAACGGTGACGAAATAGGCATTCATCCCGAGTCCTGGCGCGATGGCGATTGGGTAATTGGCGAATAGAGCCATCCAAAGTGTCCCGATGACAGCCGAGATAATCGTTGCCATGAAGACCGTGTTAAACGGAACGCCTGCTGCTGCAAGGATTGCCGGGTTTACAACGATAATATAAACCATTGTTAAAAATGTTGTAAAACCTGATATGACCTCTGTTTTGACATCTGTTCCGTGAGCTTTTAGTTGAAACATATAATTCCACTCCCTTTTATAGTTAAAAAGATAATTCTTCGTCTTATTACGAACGTTTTGAAACCACAACTACAATAATATTCGTTTTTCGCCTGAAATGCAAGCTTATTTTGGGAAGTTATATTCTTTTTAAGGATGAAACGGTTTCATATGTTATAATGAATGTGTTGAAATATGATAGATGGAGGAATTTCATGAAAGCATTTGTTTTTGATTTTGATGGCACAATGATTGATACGGAAGCGGTTTGGTTTGACGAAACACAGAAGTATTTACAGGCGAACTACGGTATGAGCTTGCCGATGGACGTTTATGAGCAAGTGGTTGGAAGCACCGACGAACCGTTACTGCTTTATATGGCGGAACAAACGAATGGCAAATTTGATGCTGCGGCTTTTCAAAAATACATAGACTTACAAGTGCATAATGGCCGTGATAAATTAGAAATGCGCGATGGTTTCATGCGATTGTTCAACTATGCCAAGGATAATGGGTATAAAATTGGTTTGGCGACAAGCTCCGCGCGTGCTTGGGTGGATCCAATTTTGGAGAAGTTTGGCATTTTGGATGATTTTGAAACGATTCAAACGGCGGATGATGTGGAAGTGATTAAACCGGATCCAGCGCTGTATCGTCAGGCAGTGGAGGCACTCGGCGTGAAACCGGAAGAAGCGGTCGCCGTGGAAGATTCACGGAATGGTTCGTTGTCGGCGGTTGGTGCAGGTTTACACGTGATTGTGGTGAAGAATGAAGTGACGAAGGGCATTGTTTTCCCGGAAGGAACGAGTGTGTATGATTCGTTTGCCGATGTGGATTTGGATGCGTTTTTAGCGGGTAAATAGAGTTAGAGTCTAGTGGTAGTAAGTCAAGTGAAAAGGAGTAGTTATTCGAGTAAAAACTTCGTTTTAAGACCGAACAAAACTAAGCCCGCCAAAATAGTGATTTTTTCGGGCATTACCAAGTATGCGAACATAA
>NZ_QPKR01000016.1:0-39898 GCF_003856515.1 Listeria sp. SHR_NRA_18 | reverse complement strand
CATTGTCTGGTGGTTACGGCGAAGAGGTCACACCCGTTCCCATCCCGAACACGGAAGTTAAGCTTTTCAGCGCCGATGGTAGTAGGGGGCTTCCCCCTGTGAGAGTAGGTCGTCGCCGGGCAATGTATAAGAAGTACTCACTTTTTGTTGAGTGCTTTTTTATTTGTCTCTAATAATTATTTTTTAATGATGAGAAGATTTAATTGAGATTTAGTATTGATACTTATGTGATTTTAAGATAGGATTAGGTTTGAGATATTGTAATTAGTGAAAAATATAAGTAAGAGCTGTGCATAAGGGGGAATTAATGTGGGAGATGCTGTTGGAATGGTGCTCACAATTTTTATTATTAATATTTTGTATGTGTCGTTGAATACGGTGAGGTTGTTGATGACGATGAAAGGGTATCGTTATCGTGCGGCTATCGTGAGTGTATTCGAGATTGTGGTCTATATTGTTGCTCTTGGAATGGTTATGAGTAACTTGAATGATATTGCTAACATTGCGGCGTATGCGCTTGGTTTTGGTGTTGGTATTGTTGTGGGCATGAAGATTGAGGAGCGGCTTGCTTTGGGGTATATTACGGTTAATGTGATTACGAAGGACTATAACTTGGATTTGGCTAATCAGATTAGGAACGCTGGTTATGGGGTTACTAGCTGGATCGCTAGTGGGCGTGATGGAGAACGGATGATGTTGGAAATCTTGACGCCTCGTAAAAATGAGAATAAGTTGTATCAGCGCATTATTGCGATTGATGATAAGGCTTTTATTGTATCGTCGGAACCTAAGCAGATTTATGGTGGCTTTTGGGTTAAGCAGGTTCGTGGTGGGGTTAAGAAAAAGTGACTTTCTATGGAGAGTTTCTTTTTTTTGTTAAAAACAGGACTAAACACGAACATTAAAATATACTTTCTTTTTATTGTTCGATTTTATGGTTGACTTTGCTGACAGGTATTGTTAGAATGAAGAGGTCAAATAGTGTTGGATAAAATAAGAATGTTGAGGAGTTGAACATTGAATGTGTGCACAAGTTGGTGTCATTATGGGAAGTACTTCTGATTGGGAGACGATGAGGAAGGCATGTGAGGTATTGGAAGAACTAGAAATAGCTTATGAGAAGAAGGTTGTTTCTGCACACCGCACACCGGATTTGATGTTTACATATGCGGAAAATGCGAGAAGTCGCGGGATTAAGGTTATTATTGCTGGGGCTGGAGGGGCCGCTCATTTGCCAGGTATGGTTGCTGCGAAGACGACTTTACCTGTTATTGGTGTTCCTATGAAGTCAAAAGCGTTAAATGGACTGGATTCTTTATTATCGATTGTGCAGATGCCTGGAGGGGTTCCAGTCGCTACTGTCGCAATAGGTGAGGCGGGTGCGGTAAATGCTGGATTGCTCGCTGCGCAAATTTTATCGGTCGAAAATGAGGTAATTGCTAGCCGTTTGGAAAATAGACGTGATACACTAGAGGAAAATGTTCTAGAAAGTAGTGATTCTCTTGAGTAAAACGTATTTATTACCAAACAGCACGATTGGAATTATCGGAGGTGGGCAGTTAGGCAGAATGATGGCTTTGGCTTCGAAGGCGATGGGATTCCGAGTAATTGTACTTGATCCGACTGTGGATGCTCCGTGTGGGCAAGTGGCGGATGAGCAGATTGTTGCGAATTATACGGATCTTGCGGCTTTGAAAGAATTGGCTGAAAAAAGTGATGTTGTGACATATGAATTTGAAAATGTGGATAATGACGCGATTCGTTCGATTGAGGACATTGTTCGTGTTCCGCAGGGTTCGGAGTTATTGTCGATTACGCAGGATCGTATTTTAGAAAAAGCGTATTTGGAGTCGATTAATATTAATTTGGCGCCTTATGCGGTGATTGTGGATAAGGATGATATTGTTCAGCATATTAGTAGTTTGGGCTATCCGGCGGTGCTTAAAACGACGCAGGGTGGTTATGATGGTAAAGGGCAGTATGTGATTCAGAGTGAGGATGACATTGATAAGGCGCTTGGATTATTGCGTTTTGGGACGTGTGTGCTGGAGGCTTGGATTCCGTATGAGCGTGAGGTTTCTGTGATTGTGGCGCGTAATGCGGCTGGGCAGGTGGAGACTTTTCCTGTAGCTGAGAATGATCATAAGAATAATATATTGCATACGACAATTGTGCCGGCGACGCTTGACGCGGAGTCAGTTCATGAGGCGGAGGCTATTGCGGTCAAACTGGCGGAGTATCTTCATTTGGAAGGTGTTTTGGCGGTGGAGATGTTTGTGACGAGTTCTGGAGCGATTTACGTGAATGAGTTGGCGCCTAGACCGCATAACTCGGGACATTTTTCGATTGAGGCTTGTAATATTTCGCAGTTTACGCAGCATATTCGAGCGATTGCTGGTTTGCCGCTGCTTGAGGTGGAGTTGTTGCGCCCGGCGATGATGGTGAATATTTTGGGGCAACATGTGGATGGTGTGAATGATCTATTGGATGCGCATCCGGAATGGTTTGTTCATTATTATGGGAAACAAGAGGCGAAGATTGATCGCAAAATGGGGCATATAACGGTGCTCAGTGACAATCCGCTTGTGGAGATAGAGAAATTACGTGCAATGAAAATTTGGAGTTAATTGGGGGATTTGAGGAACGATGATTGAACGTTATACGAGAGAAGAAATGGGTAATATTTGGACGGAGCAAAATCGTTTTCAGGCGTGGTTGGAAGTTGAGATTCTAGCTTGTGAGGCATGGGCGGAGCTTGGTGAGATTCCGAAAGAGGATGTAGCGAAGATTCGTGAAAATGCGACGTTTGATGTGGCGCGGATTCAGGAGATTGAGCTTGAGACGCGTCATGATGTGGTGGCGTTTACGAGAAGTGTGTCGGAATCGCTTGGTGATGAGCGTAAGTGGGTGCATTATGGTTTGACGTCGACGGATGTTGTGGATACGGCTAATTCGTATATTTTGAAACAGGCGAATGAGATTTTGCGTGCGGATTTGGAACGCTTTATCGAGATTTTGGCGAACAAGGCGAAGGAGTATAAGGATACGGTTTGTATGGGGCGTACGCATGGTGTGCACGCGGAACCGACGACGTTTGGCTTGAAATTGGCGCTTTGGCATGAGGAAATGAAACGGAATTTGGAGCGGTTTAATCGTGCTGCGGATGGCGTGGAATTCGGGAAGATTTCTGGGGCTGTTGGGACGTATGCGAACATTGATCCTTTTGTGGAGGAGTATGTTTGTGAGAAGCTGGGTACGACGCCGGCTCCGATTTCGACGCAGACGTTGCAACGGGATCGTCATGCGGATTATATGGCGACGCTTGCTTTGATTGCGACTTCTGTGGAAAAATTTGCTGTGGAGGTTCGCGCGCTTCAAAAGAGTGAGGTTCGTGAAGTGGAAGAGTTTTTTGCGAAGGGGCAAAAGGGGTCTTCTGCGATGCCGCATAAGCGTAATCCAATTGGTTCGGAGAATGTGACGGGCTTAGCACGTGTGATTCGTGGGCATATGGTGACGGCGTATGAGAACGTGCCGCTGTGGCATGAGCGTGATATTTCGCATTCTTCTGCGGAACGGATTATTTTACCGGATGCGACGATTTTGCTTGATTATATTTTGAATCGTTTTGGTAATATCGTGAAGAATTTGACGGTGTTCCCGGAGAACATGAAGCGGAATATGGATCGGACGCTTGGTCTGATTTATTCGCAGCGTGTGTTGTTGACGTTGATTGATAAGGGGATGGCTCGTGAGGAAGCGTATGATACGGTGCAACCTAAAGCGATGGAAGCTTGGGAAACGCAAGTACCGTTTAAGACGCTGGTTGAGGCGGAACCTAAGATTACGGATTTACTTTCTCAGGATGAGATTGATGGCTGTTTTGATTATAATTATCATTTGAAACAAGTGGATATGATTTTTAAACGTTTGGGACTTTAAGGATGGCATCATGAAAAACTATGGAGGGTTATGGTGTCTTCATGGTTTTTCATGCTTGATTCGGGTCAAAATTCTGATTTTAAAGGAGACTTTTCATAGTGGCGAATTTATTGTATGAGGGTAAGGCGAAACGGTTGTTTAGTACGGATCAGGATGGCGTGTTGCGCGTGGCGTATAAGGATGATGCAACGGCGCTGAACGGGGAGCGTAAGGAGAGTTTTGCGAGCAAGGGTCGTTTGAACAATGAGATTACGTCGCGGATTTTTACATATTTGCGTGATGCGGGGATAAAGAGTCATTTTGTGGAGCAGTTGTCGGATACGGAGCAGTTGGTGCGCTCGGTTGCGATTATTCCGCTGGAGGTTGTCGTGCGAAATGTGATTGCGGGCAGTCTTGCAAAACGTCTTGGTGTGCCTGAGGGAACGCCGACAAAACAGCCGATTGTGGAGTTTTATTATAAGGATGATGCGCTTAATGATCCGTTTATTAATGACGCGCATGTGCTTTATTTGGAGGCGGCGACGGAGGATGAGATTGTGATTTTGAAGCAGGCGGCGCTTGATGTGAATGTGGCGTTATGTGAATTATTTGCAAAAATGAATATTACGCTGATTGATTTCAAATTGGAATTTGGGCGTGATGAGAATGGGGAAATTTTGCTTGCGGATGAGATTTCGCCGGATACGTGCCGATTATGGGATCGGGATACGAATGCCAAGCTGGATAAGGATGTCTTTCGTCGGAATATTGGGAATTTAACTGCGGTTTATGAGGAAGTTTTGAAAAGATTAAAGGAGGTTGTTTGAATGTATAATGTGAAGGTGTTTGTGACGTTGAAGAAAAGTGTGTTGGATCCTCAGGGGACTGCTGTGATGGGGTCGCTGAAGAGTTTGAATTATGGCGAGGTTGAGGATGTACGGATTGGGAAATACATGGAGCTTCAAGTGGCAAAATCGGATCGTGACATTCATGCGGTCTTGGATGAAATGTGTGATAAGTTGCTGACAAACCCAGTGATGGAAGATTATCGTTATGAAATCGAGGAGGCATAAGCATGAAATTTGCGGTCATTCAATTTCCAGGTTCGAATTGTGATTTAGATATGTTGCATGCGATAGAAGATGCGCTCGGTGAAGAGGCGGAATATGTGTGGCATGCCGAAACGAGTTTAGGCGGTTTTGATGCGGTGCTTCTTCCAGGTGGATTCTCGTATGGGGATTACTTGCGGACGGGTGCGATTGCAAAATTTGCGAACATTATGCCGGAAGTGGTGCGGTTTGCGGAGACTGGTAAGCCGGTGCTTGGTGTTTGTAATGGTTTTCAGATTTTGGCGGAGAGTGGGCTTCTTCCTGGGGCTTTGATTCGAAATAATAATCTTCATTTTGTTTGTAAAACGGTGAGTTTGCGTGTGGAGAATGCGGAGACGATGTTTACGTCGGAATACGCGGCTGGGGAAGAGATTCGGATTCCTGTGGCGCATGGTGAGGGGAATTATTATTGTGATGATGCGACGCTTGCGGAATTGCGGGCGAATGGACAAATTGTGTTCACGTATGCGTCGGAAAACCCTAATGGAAGTATTGCGAATATTGCTGGGATTACGAATAAGGCTGGGAATGTACTAGGTATGATGCCACATCCGGAGCGTGCTGTGGAGGACGTTGTTGGCGGAACGGCTGGACTTGGCGTTTTTAAATCGATGTTGAAGGCTTGGAAGGAGGAACAAGTACATGCTTAATGTGAATCAGGAACCGTCAGCGGCGCAAATTGAGGAACAGAAAATTTATGAGACGATGGGGCTCAGTGAGAGTGAGTATGGTCTTGTTTGTGATATTTTGAAGAGAAAACCGAATTATACGGAGACGGGTTTGTTTTCGGTAATGTGGTCGGAACATTGTAGTTATAAAAATTCCAAACCGGTGTTGCGCAAGTTCCCGACGGAGGGTCCGCAAGTGTTGCAAGGTCCTGGTGAGGGTGCTGGGATTGTGGATATTGGTGATGGACTTGGCGTTGCTTTTAAAGTGGAGAGTCATAATCATCCGTCTTACGTGGAGCCGTATCAAGGCGCTGCGACTGGTGTTGGTGGGATTATTCGCGATGTGTTCTCGATGGGCGCGCGTCCGATTGCGATGTTGAATTCGCTTCGTTTTGGCGAGATTGATAACCCGCATACGAAATATTTGGTGAATGAGGTCGTGGCTGGGATTGCTGGTTACGGGAATTCAATTGGGATTCCGACGGTTGGCGGCGAGGTGCAGTTTGATCCGTGTTATGCGAAGAATCCGCTGGTTAACGCGATGTGTGTTGGCTTGATTGCAAAAGAGGATATTCAAAAAGGCCAGGCGGTCGGTGTCGGTAATCCGGTGATGTACGTTGGCGCGAAAACTGGGCGCGACGGGATTCATGGGGCTACTTTTGCCTCGGTGGAATTCAGTGAAGAGGGCGAGCAGCAGCGTTCGGCGGTTCAGGTTGGCGATCCGTTTATGGAGAAATTGTTGTTGGAGGCGTGCTTGGACTTGATTCGTGATCATTCGGATATCTTGATTGGGATTCAGGATATGGGAGCGGCAGGCTTGGTGAGCTCGAGTTCGGAGATGGCATCGAAGGCTGGATCGGGCTTGGAGCTCATTATGGACGATGTGCCGCAACGGGAAACGCATATGTCGGCGTATGAAATGTTGCTTTCGGAGTCGCAGGAACGGATGCTTTTATGTGTAAAAAAAGGACATGAGGCGGAAATTAAGGCGTTGTTTGAGCGTTATGGCTTAGAGGCTGTGACGATTGGAACGGTGACGGATGATAAGATGTATAAAATTGTACATCACGGGGAAGTCGTGGCGAATGTGCCGGTTGATGCGCTTGCTGAGGATGCGCCGGTGTATCATAAGCCTTCATCGGAACCGCAGCGTTATCGTGATTTCCAAGCAGAGGAGGCTTTTGCGCCGGTTGTGACGGACGTTGTGGCAACTTGGAAAGCGTTACTTGGACAGCCAACGATTGCGAGTAAGCGTCATATTTATGAGCAGTTTGATTACCAAGTTCGGACGAATACGGCGGTTGCGCCTGGTTCGGATGCGGCGGTACTACGGGTTCGTGGCACGAATAAGGCGATTGCGATGACGACGGATTGTAATTCACGTTACTTGTATTTGGATCCTGAAAAAGGTGGCCAGATTGCAGTTGCGGAAGCGGCACGGAATATTGTTTGTTCGGGCGCGAAACCGCTGGCGATTACGGATGGTCTTAATTTTGGGAATCCGGAGAAACCAGAGATTTTCTGGGAGATTGAGAAGGCGGCGGACGGGATTAGTGCGGCTTGTCTAGAGCTTGATACGCCAGTCATTTCAGGGAATGTTTCGATGTATAATGAGACGGATGGGGAAGGAATTTATCCGACGCCGGTGATTGGAATGGTTGGTTTAGTCGAGGATGTGGCGCATATTACGACGCAAGGTTTTAAAGCGGCCGGTGATGTGGTTTATTTGATTGGTGAAACGAAACCGGAATTTAGCGGTTCTGAATTGCAAAAATTGGAGCAAGGCAAAATTAGTGGACGCGCGCCTGAGCTTGATTTGCAGGTAGAGAAGCGTTACCAACAGTTCTTGTTGACGGCGATTCGTGAAGGTCTTGTTGCTTCGGCGCATGATTTGGCGGAAGGCGGCTTGGCGATAGCGCTTGCTGAGGCAGGTTTTGCGAACGATTTGGGCGCGGCGATTAAGGTACCTTTTGCGGAGGAATGGCTGTTTAGTGAATCGCAATCGCGTTTCTTGGTATCGGTGAAAGCGGATGATGCTGCGAAATTCGAGCAGTTGTTTGAAACGGAAAAAGTGGTGCGTTTAGGCGAGGTCACAGAGGTGCCGCAATTGGTGGTGCAAACGGAAAAATCAGCAATTACAGCCGAACTTAGTGAGTTAAAACAAGTTTGGGAAGGGGCTATTCCATGTCTACTGAAATAAGAGGATTGAACGAGGAATGTGGTATTTTCGGGATTTGGAATCATCCGAGTGCGGCGCAGATTACGTATTATGGTTTGCATAGTTTGCAGCATCGTGGGCAAGAGGGCGCTGGGATTGTGTCGACGGATGGTGTGACGCTAAAAGGGCATCGTAACTTAGGCCTGCTTGCGGATGTGTTTAAGCACGGGGAACTGGATGAACTTGTTGGGAAGTCGGCGATTGGGCATGTGCGTTATGCGACGGCTGGTGGCAAGAGTTTGAGCAATGTGCAACCGTTTTTGTTCCACTTTCAAAATTCGAGTCTGGCGCTGGCGCATAATGGGAATTTGATTAATGCGCAGACGCTTCGCCATGAGTTGGAAGAGGAAGGCGCGATTTTCCAGACGAGTTCGGATACGGAGGTTTTGGCGCATTTGTTGAAGCGTAGCCAAACGGGATCGTTCGTGGAGGATTTGAAGGTGGCGCTGAACAAGGTGCAGGGCGGTTTTGCGTACATGCTTTTGACGGAGAATGAGTTGATTGCAGCGCTTGATCCGAATGGTTTTAGGCCGCTTTCGATTGGAAAAATTGGTGATTCGTATGTGATTGCTTCGGAGACGTGTGCGTTTGATACGGTTGGCGCGAAGTTTGTGCGTGACGTGGAGCCGGGTGAGCTGATTATTATTGATGATGATGGCTTGCATATTGAGAAGTTTACGGAAAACGTGAAGCATTCGATTTGTAGTATGGAGTATATTTACTTTGCGCGTCCTGACTCGAATATTGCGGGAATTAATGTCCATTCGGCGCGAAAACGGATGGGGAAACGGTTGGCGCAGGAGGCTTTTGTTGAAGCGGATGTGGTGACGGGGGTTCCTGATTCGAGTATTTCGGCGGCGATTGGTTATGCGGAGGAAACGGGCATTCCGTATGAGCTGGGCTTGATTAAGAATCGTTATGTGGCGCGGACGTTTATTGCGCCTTCGCAGGAATTGCGGGAACAGGGCGTGAAAATGAAATTGTCGGCGGTACGTGGTGTCGTTGAGGGCAAACGGGTGGTCATGATTGATGATTCGATTGTTCGCGGGACGACGAGTCGCCGGATTGTGCAACTTTTGCGTGATGCTGGCGCGGCCGAGGTCCATGTTCGAATTGCGTCCCCTCCGCTTGCTTTTCCGTGTTTTTATGGGATTGATATTCAGACGCGGGGTGAGTTGATTGCGGCGAATTATTCGGTGGATGAGATTTGCCGGATTATCGGTGCGGATTCGCTAACGTATTTGTCGGAGGATGGACTCGTGGAAGCGGTTGGTAAGCCGTATCCGGATGAGCCTTATGGCGGACTTTGTATGGCGTATTTTAACGGGGATTACCCGACGGAATTATTTGATTATGAAAAAGAATATTTGGCGAGTTTAGAAGCCGAGTCACGTTGAGAGGGGAATTTTGCAAATGGCAGAGAATGCGTATAGTAAGGCTGGCGTTGATGTAGAGGCGGGTTATGAGGTTGTGGAGCGGATTCAAAAGCATGTGGCTCGCACGAAGCGTAACGGTGTGATGGGCGCGATTGGTTCGTTTGGCGGGATGTTTGATCTTAGCGGGCTTGGCTTGCATGAACCTGTGCTTGTTTCGGGGACGGATGGCGTTGGTACGAAGTTGCTGCTTGCGATTGAGGCGGATAAGCATGATACAATCGGCGTGGACTGTGTCGCGATGTGTGTGAATGATATCTTGGCGCAGGGCGCGGAACCGCTGTTCTTCTTGGATTATATTGCGACGGGGAAAACGATTCCGGGCAAGATGGAGCAGATTGTCAAGGGTGTTGCGGATGGCTGCGAGCTGGCTGGGTGCGCGCTTGTTGGCGGTGAGACGGCGGAGATGCCGGACATGTATGGTGCGGATGATTATGACTTGGCTGGCTTTACGGTTGGTGCGGTCGAGAAGGCGGACGTGATTACGGGCGAGCGGGTTGCGGCCGGCGATGTCTTGATTGGTCTTCCTTCGAGTGGCATTCATAGTAATGGATACTCGTTGGTACGCAAAATTTTCTTTAAGGAGCATGACTTTGCGCTGGATGCGGTTTTGTCGGAGCTTGGGGGCAAGACGCTTGCGGATGAGTTGCTGACGCCGACGCGGATTTATGTGAAGCCTGTTTTGGAAGTGATTAAAAATGTAACGGTGCACGGGATTTCGCACGTGACGGGTGGCGGTTTTATCGAGAATTTGCCACGGGTATTGCCGGAGGATTTGGCGGTGTCGATTACGCGTGATGCTTGGCCTGTTTTGCCGATTTTTGATGTGCTGCAAAGCTATGGTAAGATTGATGCGGACGAGATGTATGGCATTTTTAATATGGGAATTGGCATGGTGCTTGTCGTTGCGGCGGAAGATGCGGAACAGACGCTTGCCATTTTAGCAGAGCAAGGTGAAAAAGCGTATACGATCGGAAAAGTGACGCCGAAAGAAGATGGCGCGCAAGTCGTGTTTACAGGAGGCAACTAAGATGAAAATAGCGATTTTTGCGTCGGGATCGGGTAGTAATTTTCAGGCGCTTGTGGACGATGCGGCGATTAAGGAATCGGTGGCGTTGCTTGTTTGTGATAAACCAGGCGCGTTTGTGTTGGAACGGGCAGAGGCAGCTGGAATTCCAGTGTTTGTCTTTGCTCCGAAGGCTTTCGCGGATAAAGCGGCTTTTGAGCGGGAAATCGTGGCTAAATTGCAGGAATCAGGGGTAGAATTTCTCGTTTTGGCGGGATATATGCGTTTGATTGGACCAACGTTACTGGAAGCGTATGAAAACAAGATTGTTAATTTGCATCCGTCGTTACTCCCGGCTTTTCCTGGCAAAGATGCGATTGGTCAGGCAGTCACGGCGGGCGTGGCCGAAACGGGTGTCACGGCGCATTTTGTCGATGCAGGAATGGACACGGGACCGATTATCGCGCAGCAGTCGGTTGCCATTTTGCCAGAGGATACGATCGATTCGCTCACGACGAGAATACATAAAGTAGAGCATGCATTTTATCCAGAAGTTGTCAAAAAAATAATAGGGGGACAATCATGAAAAGAGCGTTAATTAGTGTGTCAGATAAAACGGGTGTCGTGGAGTTCGCGAAATCGCTTGTGGAGCTTGGGTTTGAGGTTATTTCAACGGGTGGAACGAAGAAGGCGCTCGAGGATAGCGCGGTTCCAGTGATTGGGATTGAGGAAGTGACTGATTTTCCGGAGATGTTGGATGGTCGTGTGAAGACGCTGCATCCGGCGATTCATGGTGGGTTGCTTGCTCGTCGTGATGATGCGGCGCACATGGCGGCAATTGAAGCGCATGATATTGCTAAAATTGATCTCGTTTGTGTGAACCTTTATCCGTTCCAAGAAACGATTGCGAAACCTGGCGTGAAGCTTGGTGAGGCGATTGAAAATATCGATATCGGCGGTCCTTCGATGTTGCGCTCAGCTGCGAAAAATTATGCGGCGGTGACGGTCGTTGTTGATAGCGCGGATTATGCGCCTGTTTTAGCGGAATTGGGCGATCATGGCGCGGTCACTTTTGAAACGAATCAGCGTTTAGCGGCGAAGGTTTTCCGACATACGGCGGCTTACGATGCCTTGATTGCGGGCTATTTAACGGAGATTGTTGGCGAGGAATTCCCTGAAAAATTAACATTGACGTATAACAAAAAACAAGATCTGCGTTACGGTGAGAATCCACATCAGCAGGCGGCTTTTTATACAGAACCGCTTGGCACGCAAAATTCGATTAGTGAGGCGAAACAACTGCACGGTAAGGAGTTATCGTATAATAATATTCGTGATACGGACGCGGCGCTTCGGATTGCGTCTGAATTTACAGAACCTGTCGCGGTCGCTGTGAAACATATGAATCCGTGTGGTGTCGGTGTTGGTGCTACGCCAGAAGAAGCGTATTTGAAAGCCTATGAAGCAGATGAGACTTCGATTTTTGGTGGCATTGTGGCGATTAATCGGGAGGTCGATGCAGCGACGGCAAAACATATGAGTCAGATTTTCCTAGAGATTATTATTGCGCCTAGTTTTTCGGAGGAAGCGTTCGCGATTTTATCCGAGAAGAAGAATATTCGCTTGTTGACGGTTCCTTTTGCGGGACCAGTGAATGCGGTTGAAAAAACGTCGGTGATTGGCTGTCTATTGTTGCAAGATGGCGATGCGGTGGCAGAAGATGTGGCGACATATGAAGTCGTGACGGATGCGCAACCATCAGAAAGTGAGTGGAAAGCGCTCGTCGCCCAGTGGAAAATTGTGAAGCACGTGAAGTCGAACGCGATTGTTGTCGGGAATGCTGCACAAACATTAGGGATTGGTGCAGGACAGATGAATCGGATTGGTTCGGCACTAATTGCCTTGAATCAAGCAGGAGACAAGGCGGAGGGCGCGGTTCTGGCTTCAGATGCCTTTTTCCCGATGGACGATACGGTGGAGGCTGCGGCTAAGGCTGGCATCAAAGCGATTATCCAACCAGGTGGTTCGATCAAGGATAAAGATTCGATTGCGATGGCGAATAAGTATGGTATTGCAATGGTTCTCACTCATGTCCGCCATTTCAAACATTAAAGGAGCGTGGTTAGTGCGATGAAAATTTTAGTTGTCGGAAGCGGTGGTCGTGAGCATGCGATCAGTAAGAAATTGCTGGAGAGTAACGACGTGGAAACGGTATTTTGCGCGCCTGGAAATGATGGAATGCTAGGCGATGGTATCAAAACATATGCTATTTCGGAGACAGATGCGGCGGCTTTGATTGCCTTTGCGAAGGAGAAGATGATCGATTGGGTCATTGTCGGTCCAGAAGTGCCGCTACTAAACGGTTTGGTCGATGATTTTGAACAAGCGGGAATAAAAGCATTCGGACCGTCGAAAAAGGCGGCTTTGATTGAGGGAAGTAAAGATTTTGCAAAACAGTTCATGAAAAAATATGCGATTCCTACGGCTGATTCGGAGTCGTTTACGGATTATGAGAAAGCCTATCTTTACTTGCAGGAAAAAGGCGTGCCGATTGTGATTAAAGCGGATGGTTTGGCGGCTGGAAAAGGTGTCGTGGTCGCTTTTGATATGGAAGAGGCCGTACTTGCTTTGAAGGATATGATGTTGGATAGTAAGTTTGGAGAAGCGTCGGCGAAAGTGGTGATTGAGGACTTTTTAGCAGGCGAGGAATTCTCGTTGATGGCTTTCGTACGCGGTGAAAAAGTGTATCCAATGGCGATAGCGCAAGATCATAAACGGGCATACGAGGGCGATAAAGGGCCAAACACGGGTGGAATGGGCGCGTATTCGCCTGTACCACACATATCGCAGACCGTGGTTGATGAAGCGATTCAGAAAATTTTATTTCCAGCGGCAAAAGGGATGGTTGCAGAGGACCGTTCGTTTTCTGGCATTTTGTACGCAGGCTTGATTGTGACCGAAGATGGCCCAAAAGTGATTGAATTTAACGCGCGATTCGGAGATCCAGAGACGCAGGTGGTGTTGCCGCGATTGAAATCAGATTTTGCGAAGGTGATTGATGCGTTGTTGCATGACCGAGAGCCGTTGTTGGAATGGGAAACAGAAGGCGTCACACTTGGCGTTGTTTTGGCGAGTGCGGGGTATCCCGAGGACTACGCGAAAGGCAATGTGATTACTGGACTTGATGACATAGAGGCTGAGGTTTTCCATGCGGGAACGAAGCGCGCAGAAGATGGCGATGTTTTCGTATCCAATGGTGGCCGCGTGTTGCTCGTATCGGCGACGGCGGAATCGATGACAGAGGCCCAAACGCAGCTGTATAAAGAAATGAAAAAGCTTGATAACCCAGATTTCTTTTATCGGATGGATATTGGAACGAAGGCTGTGAAATAAGAAAAACGTGCAGTATACCTCAAAATTTTTTGAGATGTACCGCACGTTTTTTGATTGGGTTAAAAGGCACCGCCGCCTGAACCGCCGCCGCCGCCACCGCTGGAGCCGCCGCTGAATCCACCGCCGCCACCGCTGCCAGATGATGCGCTGCTTGCTAAGGCGCCGCTGAACGAGCTTTCGAAGGAACTCTGGAAGCTTTCGGCAAAGGCTGTGTCCATGTTTGCGTGATTCGCACTGCCAAGCATGGCGCCACCATAATAGTAGTAAAGCAAACCGGAATGCTGCTGCACTTGTTCTGGTGAGAAGTGAATCGATGCTGCTTTTAGGACTTCTTTCGTCAGACCGAGTGAAATGGAGTAGGAGAGGTAATGATCCCAAATCGCGATAGATCCAACGTCTGCGATATCCATATTTCCAACGTCTTTAATATAGCGCTTAAAAGCATGCCATTTCGCAAATTCTTCCGTACCTTCTTGGTTTTTTACAGGAAACTGAGTAATCCAGAAAACAATCAGAATCACGAAAGCGAGAATGCTAACAATACAAGCAAATAGGGAGAAAATACTCGCAAAAATGCTAAAAATAATAATCCCGATACCGATCAAAATACTAGCCGTCAGAGCAGCAACCAACAGTTTTGTTGCTTTAGAGCTGGCTTCTTTGTCAAAGTAATCGTATTTTTTCGCTTCGGTACCCACGCTGTTTTTCCAATTTGTAAAAGCGGTTCGGAAAGTCGTCGTATTCTTCTTCGCGTAGGCGTTGATTTCTTTTAGTGTGACTTTTTCGCCATCGCCAATTTTATCGATGAGCCATGTGATAAGTCGGGTTTCATGTGATAACAGCTCGATTGGAGAGGGAACTGGCAATTTTGTGATTGTATAGGTTGCCTTTTTCTTGTTGCCGGATGGGTGTGGAAGTTCTTCAATCGTGAGCTGTCTTTTGCGGACTAAATCCATGATGGTTGCAACGATATCATTGGCTCCGGTCTGCGCGAAAATGAGTTTATTCATAACGGCAGGCGACATATCGAGCGGGATATCATGGAAATACTTATCTTTAAAAAGGGCAACTTTGGATTTCGTATATTTGATATATGTGATACTAATCGTAATGAGAACGAGGAATAAAATAAGCAAACTGCCACCATAAAAAACGGTTTTTGCGAGCGTTCGCTTAAAATTGGCTTGATCGGCGAGTTTGGCTTCTTGTGCTTGAATGGCCGCTTTTTTATCGACGGCTTGGATATTTTGATTGAACGGTACGATATTCTTCGGAAAAATAACGTGCGCTTCAACAAATTGCCCAGCTTTGACGTTATCAGCGGTTAGTTTCACGGTTTTATTATCTTGCAGCAAAACCGTTCCGTCCAGCGGTCCATGTGCCCAGGCTTGAAGTTCGCCATTTTGCGTTGCTTTTGGAAGCATAATAGTGATAGCGACATGATCTAGCGTTTCTTGCCAATTCTTGCCGACCAGTTTGCGATTGAATTCAGCGGTGTCATTGTAGTTGATAATCGCGTTTTTTAGTGTATACGTGTAGGTGAAATCTTTTTTTGCCGTATCGGTTGGGGAGTAAACGCGAATTTTCAACGTATCGCCAACATAATTCGCTTTAAACGTACCGGTTTGTTCGGAGTTACTGCTAACAAATGGTTGACCGTCGACAGCTACTTGCAGGTCTGTAATCTGCGGAAGCCCGGATGTATCGATATCCATCGTGGCCCCATTAAATGCGCCATCGAAATCATAGCGAACATTTTCGGTAATCCGTGCCGTACCGTTTTGTTGAATCTGGACATAGTTTTCATATTTTGGTATGGTAAAAGAACGATCCGCCGAGACTGGGAGATGAAATGTTACCATAATTACGAATAAGAGTGAGAAAAATAAGATAATTTTTGCTTTCATGTTGAGACCTCCCTTTTATAGGAATAGTATAGCATGTTCGTCCGTTTTTTTGAACCTTCTTGTTGTGTTATTCACACTAGTACGTTAAAATGGTAAAGAAGAGTCTGAGTAAAATGGAGGTATACGCATGCAAATAGAAAAACTGCGTGGTGAAGGTCTAGATACGTTTTTTAAAGGGATCTTAGCGCTGGAAAATTTAGAAGAATGTTATGCTTTCTTTGATGATGTATGCACAGTAAACGAAATTCAATCGATGTCGCAACGGTTCCAAGTGGCTAGAATGTTACACGATGGCAAGACATATAATGTTATTGAAGCAGAAACCGGCGCCAGCACAGCAACGATTTCGCGCGTCAAACGTTCTCTAAACTACGGAAATGATATGTACGAGGTAGTATTTGACAGAATGAAAGATAAATAAGTTGAAAAATGATGTTTTAACATAAACTATTTCTGTTCCTCCAAACCTCAGCCGGGCGACAAATGCTTAGATTCTAGGCAAAGGCGAGCATCGGAGCGTACGATTTGTACGAGAGCACCGATAGGATATAGATATGAGTCAAAAAAGCGCTCCGTTGTTGGAACGCTTTTTGTTTTAGGAAGGTATGATGCCGGTCGCGTACAGGAATACCAGTATAATCGCGAGTGGTGCTACGTATTTTAGCAATAATAGCCAGACAAAGAATAGTTTTTTACCAAATCGGCTGCTTGCTGTAAATTCGTCCCATAATAGTTGGCGGGGTAAGCGGAAGCCGACGAAAATTGCTGTGAATAGGGCGCCTAGTGGTAGAATGATGTTGGATGCTAAATAATCGGAGGCCGCGAATATCGTCAAGCCAAAAATGGTGACGTGGCTCCAAATGCCAAAGCTTAGCGCTGCTGGAATAGTGAGCAAGAAGATAATGCCGCCCATGATCCAAGTCCCTAATTTTCGTCCTCCTAGTCGCTTCATAAACGGCGCTGTTGCTGTTTCAAGTAAGGAAAAGCTTGATGATAGCGCTGCGAAAAAGAACAGAATCAAGAAAACGATGAAGAAAAAGGTCCCAAACGGTAGTTGGTTAAAGATGGAGGGGAGTATCACGAACAGGATACCAGGCCCCATATTCGGCACCACGCCAAACGAAAATACCGCGGGAAAAATCGCGAGACAGACGAAAAGCGATATGATAACACTTAAAATAGCAACAACTGCCGAAGAACCGGGAATGCTCGTTTTGCGATTCAGGTAAGAACCGTAAGTCACCATGAGCGAAATTCCGACACTCAGCGAGAAGAAAGCCTGACCTAATATAACAATGATGGTCTTGCTATCAATTTTTGAGAAGTCGGGGCTTAGGAAGTAGTGAAGGCCAGATAGTGCGTTTGGCAGCGTTAAGGACCGAATAATTAGAATAATAAAAAGAATGAATAACGCGGGAAGAATAATTTTACTTACGCGCTCGATGCCGGCACGAATGCCTTGTGTTACAACGAGTACATTTAATAGAAGGAAAATACCCGTTCCTGCGATAGCGATGGCTGTATTGGCTGTTACTAAATCGAATTGAAGAGCCAGTTGCGCTTGATTCCCATGACTGACGGAGCCGCTAATTGCTTTGACAATGTAACCAAGTATCCAACCGCCAACTACAGCGTAAAAAGCAAGCACTAAGATGGAACCGAAAACGCCCATTTTTCCGAGCCAGCTCCAGTACGTACCGGGGGCAAGGACTTTATAGGAATGGATAGCATCGCTTTGTGAGCTGCGACCCACGATAAATTCCCCAATCAAAATAGGTAGAACTACTAAAAAAGTAAGTGTTGTAAACAAAAGAAAGAATGCGCCACCGCCAGCATTGGAAGCGATATAAGGTAATTTCCAAATAGCGCCGATTCCGATGGCGGAACCAGCAGAAGCTAAAACAAATCCCCATTTCGAACTCCATTGTTCTCTATTTCTATTCATCGCCGACTTCCTCTCATATCAAAAAAGACTGAAACATAACTCGAAATAAGGAGCAAACGCCTACCCTGTTTTGACGGGGAGGATGAAAACATTAGAACAGCATTGCCAATTTATCTGAGCTATGGACCAGACTCTTATCGTTATAGAATCTCATTTTATAGATTTATCATAGCACAGAATTTTTCTGATTGCATCCCTCTTTTTGGGAAAAGTTAAAGATTTTCATAAAAGCGTCTAGGAAGTGGTGCGGGAGTTACTCAAAAATGGTATACTTATAGGTGGCGCGTGACGCGACAAACGCTCATCTTCGTCGTTAAAACCTGTGCTCCGATACTCTCGTACGGTCGTACGCTCCGTTTCGGTGCTCGGCTTTGCCTAGAATCTGAACATTTGTCGCGCCACGCTAGTTCGTAGGGATTTTATGGGTGGAGTTGGTTCATGTGAGGCATTTATTTAAGTTGGATCCTGCGAAGTGTTTGCCGGATGGGGCTGTGGATCGGTTGGTTCGGTCTGGTACGGATGGTTTTATTATCGGGGGATCGGATGGATTGCAGTTGGATGCGGTACAGGGATTGTTTCAGGATTTTGCGAGTCGGGGGTTGCCGGTTTTTATGGAGGTTAGTGATGAGGCGATGATCGTGCCTGGTGCTAGCCACTATTTGATTCCGATGGTGCTGAATACGACGGACGTGAAGTGGCTGCTCGGTGCGCATCATGGGATTGTCAAGCAGTATGGTGACTTTATTCCGTGGCCGCATGTTTTGGTGGAAGGGTATTGTATTTTAAATCCGGATGCAAAAGCGGCGCAACTGGCGAAGGCGAATACGGAATTGACGGAAAGTGATGTCGCGGCGTATGCGAGTATCGCGGAAAATATGCTACGATTGCCGGTTTTTTATGTCGAGTATAGTGGTGTTTTTGGGGATAGTCGGATGCTTCAAGCGGCGCGGGATGAGCTTGTGAACACGAAACTTTGGTACGGCGGTGGCATCAGAACGGTCGCCCAGGCGCGTGAAATGAGTGCAATCGCGGATGTGATTATTGTTGGTAATATTTTGTATGAAGATTTTGAGCAGGCGTTGGAAACGGTGAGTGCGGTTCGATAATATCACTTGCTTTCGGTTGCTTAAAAAGTTAAAATAAGAACAAATGTTTGTATTGGCGGTGTGAGGATAAAATGCAATTAAATGCGGAAGATTTAGTAAAAGGATTGAATCCACAACAGAAGAAGGCGGTCCAAGCTACAGAGGGACCTCTTTTGATCATGGCTGGGGCAGGAAGTGGGAAGACGCGTGTTTTGACGCATCGTATCGCTTACTTGATGAAAGAGCGTGGCGTGAATCCCTATAATATTTTGGCGATTACGTTTACGAATAAGGCGGCGCGTGAGATGAAAGCGCGTGTTGGTAATTTGCTTGGGCCAGAAGCGGAATCGATTTGGATTTCGACGTTTCACTCGATGTGCGTGCGGATTTTGCGCCGAGATATTGAGCGGATTGGATTTAACCGCAATTTTACGATTTTGGATGGCGGGGACCAGCTTTCGGTTATTAAGGGCATTTTAAAAGATAAGAACGTGGATGCGAAGAAGTTTGAACCGCGTGGGATTTTGGCGGCGATCAGTAATGCGAAGAACGAGCTGATGAACGCGGAGGAGTACAAGAAGGAAGCATTTGGCTTTTTTGATCAGATGGTTGCGGATGTGTACGTGGAATATGAGAAGAAGTTGAAAAAGAACCAGTCGCTTGATTTTGATGATTTGATCATGGTGACGATTCAGTTGTTTGAGCGAGTGCCGGACGTGTTGGAGTTTTATCAGCGGAAATTTCAGTATATTCATGTGGATGAGTATCAAGATACGAACCATGCGCAATATATTTTAGTGAAATTGTTGGCGGCGCGATTCCGTAATCTTTGTGTGGTTGGGGATTCGGATCAGTCGATTTATGGCTGGCGTGGTGCGGATATTACGAACATCATGTCGTTTGAGAAGGATTATCCGAATGCGCAGACGATCCTGTTGGAGGAGAATTACCGGTCGACAAAGCGGATTTTGGAAGCTGCGAACCGCGTGATTGAGAACAATAGTAATCGGAAGCCGAAGAACTTGTGGACGAATAACGATGAAGGTAAGAAAATTTTCTATCACAAGGCGTTAACGGAGAAGGAAGAAGCTTCGTACGTGGTCGGGAAAATTCAAGAGGTTGTCAAGGAGACGAATCGTCCGCTATCGGATTTCGCGATTCTTTACCGGACGAATGCGCAGTCGCGTGTGATGGAGGAATTCTTCATGAAGTCGAATATGGCGTACCAGATGGTTGGCGGCACGAAGTTCTATGATCGTAAGGAGATCAAGGATGTGTTGGCTTACTTGCGCCTGATTTCGAACAACGATGATGACATTAGTTTAGCGCGGATTATTAATGTACCAAAACGTGGTGTCGGAGCGGGTTCGATGGATAAAGTCGCGAATACTGCGGCGGCGTATGATTTGACGGTTTTTGAAGTGCTGGATCGGATCGAGATGGTCGGGTTATCGGCGAAGATTTCGAAACAATTGGTGGAATTCCATGATTTGATTAAAGGCTTCACGCAAATGCAGGATTATTTGTCGGTGACGGAGCTGGTGGAGCAGGTTCTTGAGAAATCGGGATATCGCGCGATGCTTGAAAACGAGCGGACGATTGAGGCGCAGACGCGTTTGGAGAATATTGATGAGTTCTTGTCGGTAACGCAAAACTTTGAAAAGGAAAGCGATGATAAGACGCTGATTAGCTTTTTGACGGATTTGGCGCTTGTTGCGGATGTGGATAAGTTGGATGAAGAGGACAAGTCTCGTGGCGCGGTGACGCTCATGACGCTACACTCGGCGAAAGGTTTGGAGTTCCCGGTTGTCTTTTTAGTGGGACTTGAGGAAGGGATTTTCCCGCATAGCCGAGCGCTTTTTGAGGAAGATGAGATGGAAGAGGAACGCAGGCTGGCGTATGTTGGTATCACGCGCGCGGAAGAGGAACTGTATATGACGAGTGCCTATTCGCGGATGTTATACGGACGTTCGACAGCGAACAAGGAATCGCGTTTTATTGATGAAATTCCCAATGATTTGATTGAAATGGCGCATGAGAATAGTTTGACGGAAGTGCCGTTTGCCAAGTCATCTATGCATAGCAAATCGGTGGTTGGTTATAGTTCGTCTGGCGCGGAGAAAGAGGCGTGGACGGTTGGCGACAAGGCGAGTCATAAGAAATGGGGCGTCGGAACGGTTGTCAGCGTGAAAGGAACGGGAAGTAACATGGAGCTTGATATTGCTTTCCCGAGTCCAACTGGAGTAAAACGATTGCTGGCGGAATTTGCGCCTGTTGAAAAAGTATAAGTAGGTGAAGCGAAATGGCTGAAAGAGAACGTTATGAAGAATTAATAAAGGAACTGGAGCGGCTGAGCTATGAATACTATGTCGCGGATAACCCAACGTCCCCGGATTCCCTCTATGATCAACTTTTGCATGAATTGATTGCTTTGGAGGAGGAAAATCCGGATTGGGTGACGCCAGAATCGCCGTCGCAGCGTGTTGGTGGGGAAGTCCTTGCTGGTTTTCAGAAGGTGGCGCATGAAACGCCGATGCTCAGTCTGGGCAATGCGTTCAACCAAGAGGATTTGCAAGACTTTGACCGCCGCGTACGTGAGAAAGTGGGCGAGGACGTAGCTTACATGTGCGAGCTCAAAATTGATGGTTTAGCGGTTTCTTTGCAATATGAAGCAGGGAAGTATAAGCGCGGGGCAACACGTGGTGATGGAACGGTTGGCGAGGATATCACATCGAATTTAAGAACGATTCGATCGATTCCGATGACGCTTAAAGAACCGTTCACGATTGAAGTCCGCGGAGAAGCGTTCATGCCAAAGCAGTCATTTCAAAAACTGAATGAAAAACGAGAAGAAGATGGCCTAGAGGTCTTTGCTAATCCGCGTAATGCGGCGGCTGGGTCTCTGCGCCAATTAGATACGAAAATTGCGGCATCACGAAACTTAGATATTTTCTTATATGCGGTGGCGGATTTCGGTGATATGGGTGTCGCGACACATAGCGAAGGCTTGGCGCGGTTAGAGAAATTAGGTTTAAAGGTGAATAAAGAACGCCGGTTGTGCCAGTCTTTAGAAGAAATTTTTTCGTATATAGAGGAATGGACGGCAGCTCGTTCAGGACTTGCGTATGATATCGATGGGATTGTTATCAAGGTGGACAGCTTGGAACAGCAACGGACGCTTGGCTTCACCGCGAAGTCGCCGCGTTGGTCAATTGCTTATAAATTCCCAGCCGAAGAAGTCGCCACGAAACTGCTAGATATCGAACTTGGCATCGGGCGTACCGGCGTTGTGACACCGACCGCGATTTTAGAACCGGTTCGTGTAGCTGGGACAACGGTTGGTCGGGCTTCACTTCATAACGAGGACTTAATTCGTGAGCGCGATATCCGGATTGGTGACACCGTTTTGATCAAAAAAGCGGGCGACATCATTCCAGAGGTGATTCGCGTGGTGGAGGAAGATCGGACGGAAGAACAAGTCCCGTATCACATGCCGACGCATTGTCCGACGTGTGAGAGTGAGCTGGTTCGTTTGGAAGGCGAAGTTGCCTTGCGCTGTATTAATCCAAAGTGCCCCGCTCAGCTAAAGGAAGGCCTGATTCACTTTGTTTCGCGTAATGCGATGAACATTGACGGTTTAGGTGAAAAAGTAGTCGTTCAGCTTTTTGAACAGAAATTAATTACAGATGTAGCAGATTTGTTTTTCCTTTCGGGCGAAAAACTGGTAGAATTAGAGAGAATGGGCGAGAAGTCTGTTCAGAACTTACTAGCTTCTATTGATAAAAGCCGCGAGAATTCATTGGAGAAGCTGCTGTTTGGCCTTGGTATACGTCATGTTGGCGCGAAGGCAGCGAAGGTTTTAGCGCAGTATTTTGAAACGATGGACGCGTTACGTGTAGCTGAGAAAGAAGCTTTGATTGAGGTGCCTGATATTGGTGAGAAGATGGCGGACTCGATTGTTGCTTATTTTGAGAACGAAGAAGTGCACGATTTGTTAGCGAAGTTGGAGAAAGCCGAAGTGAACATGATGTATACAGGTCCAAAACTGGAATTGATGCCAGAAGAAGCGCTTGTTTTTGCGAATCAGAAAGTTGTTTTAACAGGGAAATTAGAACATCTGAAACGTGAGGAAGCGAAGGCGTTGATTGAGAGTTTGGGCGGAAATGTTACGGGGAGCGTAAGTAAGAACACGGATGTTGTTGTGGCAGGAAGTGATGCGGGCTCCAAACTGGCGAAAGCTGAAGAATTAGGGATAGCCATATGGAGTGAGCAAAAATTAATGGAATATTTACCAGATGAAGGTGGTCAAAACAAATGAAAAAATTACTAGTCGTTTCCCTTAGCACCGCTCTTTTACTTGCAGGATGTGCCCCGAGCCTCAATTCGGATGAACAGGTTGTACAGAAAAAAGACACAAAGCAAGCGGAAACAGGTATCATGACAAAAAATCAGATTTCCGCGGATTATTATAAAACAGTGTTGCCGTATAAGCCCAGTAAATCGCGTGGATTAGTTGTTTCAAATATTAACTCCCGCTACGATATTAATGAATTAGAATCAGGTTTGATGAGGGTTTCACAACAGAGCTATTCACCAGATGATTACCTTTTTCAAGAGGGGCAATATTTGACGTCAGAGACTTTGACGAAATGGTTGGATCGTTCAAGTGACAAGAATAAAGACGGTCTGAACCCGAAAAATAATGGTAAAGATGGCGAGCAGCGCGCTCCGATTTATTTGGCGCATATTTTAGAACAAGATTATTTGAAGAAAACGGATAAGAATACAGTTGGACTTGGCGGTATTTCGATTGCTTTGGCGATGAATTCTGTGGATTATTATCAGAAGGAGAAATACGGCGCGACATTCGAGCAGAACATTTCGGATAGCACGTTGCTGACGCAAGGTAAGGAAATGGCGGCGACGGTGTTGAACCGCATCAGAGCGACCAAAGGATTGGATTCTGTACCCGTCACAATTGCGATTTATAAGCAAGGGAAGCGTGACGGTGTTGTTCCGGGTAATTTTATTGCCTCGACAACTGCGGATGGCGCGAGTCTCGGCAAATGGAAAACAATCGATGAGAAGAGTTATGTCTTACCGTCTGCGGATGCGAAATCGGATCACAAGACGGATAACACCTCATTTGAAGATTTTAAAGCCGATATCGAGAAATATTACCCGAACTACACAGGTGTCGTTGGACGTGCTCGTTATGAGGACGGCGAGATGGCGGACCTCAATATTGATATCCCGCTACAATTTTACGGAGAAGCCGAAATTATCGGATTTACGCAGTATGTGACCGATTTACTCGGAAAACATCTCTCGACAAATGCGGCAATTCAGGTTAATATTACTACAACTGATGGTACTGCGGCGCTCATCACACGCAAGGCAAATGATGATACACCAACAGCACACATCTTTGACTAAATAAAATGGCGGATACTCTAGATAAATCGGCGACAAGCGCTCGGATTTCACAAGTTTGATGGACTTCCGGTTCTCGTGTATAAATCGTACACTCCGCTTTGTTGGGACTGTTCAGCATGTAATGAGTTGCAGTCCCAATATAAGCGTGAACAAAGTGAGCGGTTATTCGTTCCAAACTTGCGGTATCCAAACGCTTTCGCTCGATTTGTTTAAAGCAAGATGTAGAGCCTACACTATAAAAGGTGGGCTCAGTTACCTATCAAATTAGCTGGGAGAATCCAACTATTTAAAGGAGGAAAAATTTTGACAACTATTTCAAAAGAAACAGTAGAGCGAGTGGCGAACTTGGCGCGTTTAGAAGTGAGTGACCAAGAGGCGGAAAACTTTGCGAAACAATTAGGGAACATCATTCACATGGTGGAGAAATTAGATGAGCTAGATACGGCGAATGTAGAGCCGACATCGCATGCGATTGAAGTATCGAATGTATTACGCGAAGATGCATCGATTGCAGGCTTACCGCGCGAAGAAGTGCTGAAGAATGCGCCTGATAAACAAGATGGCATGTTTAAAGTACCGACAATTATGGAAGACTAATTCAGACAAATCAGGAGGGAATTAATTTGGGATTATTTGAGCATTCGGTAAAAGATTTACATGAAAAGCTTGTGAAAAAAGAAATCGCGCCATACGATCTTGTGAAAGAATCATTTGACCGCATTGATGCTGTTGAGGATAAAGTGAAATCGTTCATTACGTTAAATCGTGATAAAGCGCTAGATGTTGCGGAAGAACTTGGGGATGCTGGGATTGATCCGAATAATATGCTAGCTGGTCTTCCAATCGGGATTAAAGATAATATCGTGACGAAAAATTTACGTACGACTGCTGCAAGTAAAATTTTGGAGAACTTTGATCCAATTTATGATGCAACGGTTATGCAAAAATTAAAAGCCGCGCAAACAATCAATATCGGAAAAGTAAACTTGGATGAGTTTGCGATGGGTTCGTCAACGGAGAATTCTTATTTCCAAACAACGACGAATCCGTGGAATTTAAACAAAGTACCTGGTGGCTCTTCGGGTGGTAGTGCTGCGAGTGTTGCCGCTGGTGAAGTTTTATTTTCATTGGGATCAGATACTGGTGGTTCGATTCGTCAACCTGCTGCATTCTGTGGTGTTGTTGGGATGAAACCTACATATGGCCGCGTTTCCCGTTATGGTTTAATCGCCTTTGCTTCTTCGCTTGATCAAATTGGACCAATTACGCGTACGGTGGAAGATAATGCGTACTTGTTAGAAGCAATTTCTGGTGTGGATCCGTATGACTCAACGTCGATCGATCAACCAGTGGAGAACTTCGCTGCTCATTTGACAGGGGATATTAAAGGCCTGCGTATCGGTGTACCAAAAGAGTATATCGGTGAAGGCGTGGAACCAGGCGTGAAAGAAGCGGTTCTAAAAGCATTGAAAACATTAGAAGACTTGGGCGCGACTTGGGATGAAGTGTCATTACCTCATTCCGAATATGGCGTTGCGAGTTATTATATTCTAGCATCTAGTGAAGCATCTTCTAACCTTGCTCGTTTTGATGGCGTCCGTTACGGTTACCGTTCACCAAACGCGCATACATTAGAAGAACTGTACAAAAAATCACGCGCAGAAGGTTTTGGCGATGAGGTAAAACGCCGCATCATGCTTGGAACTTTTGCCCTAAGCTCAGGTTATTACGATGCTTACTACAAAAAAGGACAACAAGCACGTACGTTGATCAAGCAAGATTTCGCGAATGTGTTTAAGGATTACGATGTTATTATCGGCCCAAGTGCGCCAACTGTCGCGTTTGATATCGGTGGCTTGATTCATGATCCAATCACGATGTACCTGAATGACTTGTTGACGATTCCGATTAACTTGGCTGGACTTCCGGCGATTTCGGTTCCTTGTGGCCTTTCAGAAGGTATGCCAGTCGGTTTGCAAGTGATTGGTAACTACTTCGATGAAAAAACGATTTACCGTGTCGCACATGCGTTTGAACAAGCTACAGAATTCCATAAAGAAAAACCAAGTTTATAGGGGAGGGCGAGACATATGAATTTTGAAACAGTAATCGGACTTGAGGTCCATGTAGAATTGAAAACAGAATCCAAAATCTTTTCGCCGGCACCTGCTCATTTTGGCGCTGAACCGAATACCAATACCCATGTGGTCGACCTTGGAATGCCAGGCGTCTTGCCAGTTTTGAATAAAAAAGCAGTAGAATACGGCATGAAAGCAGCGATGGCAATCAACTGTGAAATCGCAGAACATACGAAATTCGACCGCAAAAACTATTTCTATCCGGATAATCCGAAAGCCTACCAAATTTCGCAATTCGATAAGCCAATCGGTGAACACGGCTGGATTGACGTGGAAGTAAACGGCGAGAAGAAGCGTATCGGTGTCACACGCCTTCATTTAGAAGAGGATGCAGGTAAAAATACGCATACATCGCATGGTTACTCACTTGTGGATCTTAACCGTCAAGGTACGCCGCTTGTTGAAATCGTGTCTGAGCCAGATATGCGTACGGCTGACGAGGCTTATGCTTACCTTGAAAAAATCAAATCCATCATCCAATACACAGGCGTTTCTGATGTAAAAATGGAAGAAGGATCGATGCGTTGTGATGCAAATATCTCGATTCGTCCAGTTGGTCAAGAAGAATTCGGCGTGAAAACCGAGCTTAAAAACTTGAACTCCTTCAACAACGTGCGTAAAGGTATCGAATATGAAATCAAGCGCCAAGCAGAAGTTTTGATGGCTGGTGGCATTATTGAACAAGAAACGCGCCGTTTTGAGGAAGCAACTGGTAAAACGACGTTGATGCGTATTAAAGAAGGTTCGGACGATTATCGTTATTTCCCAGAGCCAGATTTGGTAGATTTATATATTGATGACGCTTGGAAAGAACGCATTCGTGCTGAAATTCCGGAGCTTCCAGATAAACGCCAAGCGCGCTACGTTACGGATTTAGGCCTCCCAGCATACGATGCGATGGTACTGACGCTAACAAAAGAGATGTCCGATTTCTTTGAAGCAACAATCGCAAAAGGTGCCGATGCAAAACAAGCATCTAACTGGTTAATGGGCGAAGTTTCGGCTTATTTAAACGCCGAGCAACAAGAACTTGCCGATACGAAATTAACACCTGAAAACCTAGCTGGCATGATTGGACTTATCGAAAAAGGCACGATTTCTTCCAAAATTGCGAAGAAAGTTTTCCGTGAGTTAATCACGAACGGTGGGGACGCAGAGGAAGTCGTGAAAGCGAAAGGTCTTATTCAAATTTCCGACGCTGGCGAACTAAGAGGCATCATTTCTGGTATCCTTGACCAAAACGAGCAATCCGTGACCGATTTCAAAAACGGAAAAGATCGCGCGGTTGGTTTCCTAGTTGGACAAGTTATGAAAGCAACAAAAGGTCAAGCCAATCCAACAATGGTAAACGAAATTTTAGTCGATGAGATGAACAAACGTTAAATAGTATACAGAGTTACTGGGGGCATCGATACGCTCCTAGTAACTTTTTTTGCGTTTGGCTTATCTTCAAAATGGGTTTTTGAGTAGTAATTTGGTATAATGGTAAGTATTCGGGGCTGAGACAAATGAGCAGAACGGGATTGGCGTTTGTATTCAGATTTGAGAGGACGGAGAATATACTATGCAAAAACGAGCGCGGGTGATTTACAACCCGACATCAGGGCGAGAAATTATTAAGAAAAACTTGGCTGATGTGCTAATGATATTGGAAAATGCAGGATATATAACGAGCTCCCATGCGACGACACCAGCGGAAAATGACGCAAAAAATGAGGCGCGAAAGGCTGTTGAGGATCGCTATGACTTAGTCGTTGCAGCGGGCGGCGATGGCACGATAAATGAGGTTATTAATGGTATCGCAGAGCAGGATTACCGGCCGAAAGTAGGGATTATTCCGACTGGCACGACAAATGATTTTGCGCGGGCATTGAAGATTCCGCGGGACGTGATTAAGGCGACGGAGAT
This sequence comes from Listeria sp. SHR_NRA_18, assembly GCF_003856515.1. Classification (NCBI taxonomy): domain Bacteria; kingdom Bacillati; phylum Bacillota; class Bacilli; order Caryophanales; family Listeriaceae; genus Listeria; species Listeria sp. SHR_NRA_18. The sequence continues at coordinate 11,734 of NZ_QPKR01000016.1, read as the reverse complement.
CATTGCAAAGGGCGCTAGCGTCGCGATGGATATTGGAAAAGCGAATGACACGTATTTTATCAATATTGGCGGTGGTGGACGGATTACCGAGCTGACGTATGATGTTCCGAGTCGTTTAAAGACGATGATTGGCCAGCTGGCGTACTATCTGAAAGGCATTGAAATGTTGCCATCACTCAAGCCAACACCAGTGAAGGTCGAGTACGATGATGGTATTTTTGAAGGCGAAGCGATGTTTTTCTTGCTTGGACTTACGAATTCGATTGGCGGCTTTGAGAAAATTGCGCCGGATGCTAAACTAGATGATGGCAAATTTTCACTGATTATCGTGAAAAAAGTGAACTTGGCGGAGTTTATTCGATTGGTGACACTGGCTTTACGAGGAGATCATATCAAGGAGCCAAACGTGATTTATGTGAAGTCGGAGAAGGTTATTGTGCATTCAGAGGAACAGATGTTGATCAATTTGGACGGGGAACTCGGCGGCGAAACACCGATGACCTTCCAAAACTTGAAGCAACACATTTCCTTCTTTGCAAACGTGGCGGATATTCCAGCATCGGACCTAAATAATAAACAAATGGAAATGATTGACTAGTAAACAAACAGACAGGCCGAATGACTCTGAGACATTGAGATTCATTCGGTTTTTTGTAATATATTCTGGCGTAACTGTAATCTTTGTAAAGAACTTGTATTAATCCGTAAAATGCGATATAATGGTGGAAGCTGTTATGAGACAGTTAGAAACAAGGAAGAAGGTGTTTGCGACTTGAAAAGCAGTCGTGTAAGCCGTTTTATTATTGGTTTGTTGGCATGCATAGCCATCGGGGGTGCAGCCTTTCTTATATTTTGGAATGTGCAGGCGGAAGAAGTGATGCCTGAGGTTGATCAAGCGAAATTAATGGATAGTAATAGAACGTGGATTAAGACGAACACAAGCATTGCGATTGGGCCGAATCTGGTCGTTCCTATCAAAGGGGACAGTACGGTAACGAGCATCGCAAGCAATGGCGATTTAATCCTCGATACAACGAATAAAGCCGTTTTAACAAAAATGGCAAAAGTGGATGCGAAATATCAAGCAATGGATCGTTTCCGAGTTAGAATTTTTGCGAACAAGGTATCAACGGTGATGAACCCAGCAACATTCCAATATACGAATGACAAAGTGGATGGTTTTTTGACGAGCTATTCGATTTTGAATGGAACCTTGGATAAAACGGCGGGTAAAAGCTTTGGACTGACGGCAAAAGCGGGGACAACGATGCAAGTGAATGAGAAACTAGAAACAATTTATTCTAGTGGACTTGCTGAGAAAGTTGCGCCAATTTTGGGTATCAATCCGAAGATATCGAGTCAGTATTTAGAAGATGAATTTAATGTGACGACAGGTGAAACGGTGACTGCCTATCCTAGACAGTTGGAATATCAGTTTAGCGCCGAAAAGACATCGCTTGCTTTCTTTAAAGGGGATAGTGATGAGGAGATTACGCAACCAGTTGGATTGGAATATGTGATTAAGGAAAAATGAAGAGCAGAAGAATCCTAATTATTGATTTTGAGTAGGATGTGAATTTTGCTTTACACAAATCGAGCGAAAGCGTTTGTATTCAGGCAGTTTAGTGGAAGCCGGAGAGCTACGTGTACGAGTGTACATGAGAACCGGAAGTCCGCCAAACTGCCTGAATGCGAGCGTTTGTCGCCGATTTTTTTTGCGTATGTTCTATTCTCCTTTTTTTTGGTATAATGTGAAGAGTCTAGATATGATGAGGGAGGGCAAATATGGGTGCTCCAGTGAGTAAGAATGAGTGTATTGATGTTGTTTTTGAGGATTTAACGCATGATGGTAATGCTGTCGCGAAGATAAATGGTTATCCGATTTTTGTGCCGCAGGGTTTGCCGGAAGAAACGGCGCGGATTAAGGTGATTAAGACGAATAAGAACTACGGATTTGGCAAAATTATCGAGTTGACGAAGGAAAGTGTGGATCGGGTGACGCCGCCTTGTGTTGTTTATTCGCAGTGTGGTGGTTGTCAGTTGCAGCATCTGAGTTATGACGGGCAATTACGCGTGAAGCAAAAACAAGTGGCGCAGGTGATGAAGCGGATTGGGAAGCAGGACGTAGAGGTATTGCCGACGCTTGGTATGGCGGAGCCTTGGCGTTACCGGAATAAGGCGCAAGTTCCAGTTGGGTTTGTGAACGGGAAATTGGTCGCGGGATTTTATCAGCAGCGCTCGCATCAGATTATTGATATGGATACGTGTTTGATTCAGCATGAGGAAAATGATGCAGCGATTCAGATTGCGCGTGGTGTTTTTGCGAAGTACCATATTGAACCGTATGATGAAACGACGCGAAAAGGTGTGTTGCGCCATTTGATGACGCGTTTTGCGACGACGACGGGTGAATTGATGCTTGTGATGGTGACAACGAAGCCGAATTTTCCAAATAAGGAGCAGATTGTGGCGGAGTTGCAGACGGCGATCCCTGGTTTGACATCGCTTGTTCAGAATGTGAATGCGGCGAATACAAATGTGATTTTTGGGGATCGTACGGATGTTTTGTGGGGTCGTGAGTACATTATGGACACGATTCACGGGATTTCTTTTGCGATTTCGGCGCGGTCGTTTTATCAGGTGAATCCGGAGCAGACAGAGGTTTTGTATGCGGAGGCGCTGCGTTTGGCGGAGTTGACGGGCGAGGAAACGGTGATTGACGCGTATTGTGGCATTGGATCGATATCGCTGTGCTTGGCAAAAGGGGCGAAACAGGTATACGGCGTGGAAATTGTGCCACAAGCGATTGAGGATGCGCGCGCGAATGCCAAGTTGAACAAGATGGATAATGTCACCTTCGAGGTTGGGAAGACGGAAGAGGTGATTCCGGCTTGGTTTAAAGATGGTATCGTGGCAGATGTGCTGGTTGTCGATCCACCGCGCAAGGGCTGTGACGAGGCGCTACTTGAGACAATTTTGAAAATGAAACCGAAACGGGTTGTTTATGTATCGTGCAATCCATCGACGTTAGCGCGGGATATGTTGGTGTTGACGGACGGTGGTTACGAGGCGAAAGTCGTTCAGCCTGTAGACATGTTCCCACAAACAACACATGTGGAGTGTGTGACGGTGCTACAAAGACAAATATAGAATAAAGGCACTGAGTATAGTTTATTCAGTGTCTTTTTGGTGGAAGAAAAAGCCCTCTAAGCTATTTAACTAACTCAAAGAAGCTCTCGTTTGAAATCAAATAAACTGGCAATACGTTACTTCCAATGTATAATAGAGTATAGAGCGTCATAAGATAATTGGAGGGTTAGCATGTCAATCTGTATGCTAAAAATCATGATAGGAGGCTTTGCATAGTGAATAAACAAGCTATTGCTGAATCATTCTCAATGGGACGCTTCGAGGAGATATACCCATATTTATCTGATTCCATTGAATGGCATATTATTGGTGAAGGTACGATCACAGGAATAGAAAACGTGATTGGTAAATGCGAGGAGACAAGTGCTTACTTTAAATCCGTGACTACAAAATGTGACATCAAAAATATAATTACACAAAACAATCAGGTTGTCATAAGCGGCCTGGCGTTTTTTGGGAAAAAGGATGAAATATCTTGTATCAATGCATGTGACATATATACATTTGATGACAGTGGTTTTATTCGGGAAATGGAGTCTTATTGTATCCCTATAAAATAAGGAAGAGGTGTTTAGATGACAAAAATTGCATTTATCTGTATTCATAATTCTTGTCGCTCGCAAATGGCAGAAGCATGGGGAAAAGTAGTACTAGGTGATATTTCAGAAGTGTATTCCGCTGGTACCGAAGAATATCCAGAAGTAAAACCGTTAGCAGTTGTTGCTATGAATGAAGTTGGGATAGATACTTCTGAGCAACATCCAAAACTATTGAAGGATATTCCTCAAAAACTTGATATTTTAATTACGATGGGTTGCGGAGTAGAGTGTCCTTATGTACCAGCCAAGTACCGTGAGGATTGGGGTTTAGATGATCCTAGCGGTGGAACAATAGAAGATTTTCGTGTTACCCGTGATTTAATTGAAACAAGAGTCAACACATTAAGAGATAGGATATTGAATGGAGATATTAAGGACAAACTTATGGATTAAATCCTGTTTATATTAAGGGAAGTGTACGGCAACCTAAAAGATAGAACAGTAATCTTGATTTGAGCTAAACTTTTCAGCCAAATTTGCAAGTCCTCCTAAATTAAGTTAAAATAACACGTGATACAGTATAGAATTTTAGAGTGAGGTGTTCTTTGATGGCAGCAGGTGAAATGACGCCTAAAGTGGATGAGTACTTGGGTAAAGCGAAGAGGTATAAGGACGAATTTGCAGAATTGAGAAGAATGGCGCTGGAATGTGGTGTAACGGAAGATATTAAATGGAAAAATATTTGTTTCATGTCTGAGGGCAAGAATGTTTTTTTGATACATGGTTTTAAGGAGTATTTTGCGATTTTATTTATGAAGGGTGTGCTGTTTAAGGATCCGAATGGTATTTTAATTCAGCAAACGCCGAATGTGCAGTCGGCGCGCCAGATTCGGTTCACGAGTTTGGAGCAGGTTGTGGAGATGGAGCCAATTATTAAGGCTTACATGGAGGAAGCGATTGCCGTTGAGAAATCGGGGGCGGAAGTGGAATTTAAGAAGCAGGAGGAAGTTGGAATTCCAGAAGAGTTACAGCAGAAATTCGATGAAATGCCGGCTTTTAGAGAGGCTTTTGAGGGATTGACTCCGGGACGTCAGCGGGCGTATATCCTGTTCTTTGCGTCGCCGAAACAAGCGAAGACGCGGGAGTCGCGGATTGAGAAGAATGTGGACCGGATTATGGATGGCATTGGGTTGAACGATCGCTTTTAATTGAGACATGAGGAGGATACAAAAATGAAAAAGTTATTCGATGAAACGCATGAATCGGAGGCTCGGTATTATCGCACGGTTTGGTATGGTTATGTAGAAGGGGATTTAGACGCGGCGTTACAAGAAACTATTGTGTCGACGGTGCAAACGGATCTGGCGCAAAAATCAGAGAATGCACCAACTGCGACGCATTGGGTGTTTTATGGTGGCGCTACGAGCAAGGATGCGATTGGTGACACGGTTCGTCCTTCGCTGATGATTCGCTATCGTGATGGCGAATTTGTGAGCAATTATAGCATGAGTGATTTTGATTTTGTGATTGCTTTTGATAGGATTATGGCTTTTAAAGAGAAGTTAGATAAACAATTAAACGCGTAGGGGTGCGGATTTTGTGATTACGGTTAGCCAATTGTTTTGGTTTGTACTCGTGGCTTTGGCCTCGCATGTCTTTGATTTCATACCGAAAAATAAAGGGCGGGCATGGATTACGATGCTTGTTCTGGCACTGCGCATTTACTGGGCGATTTTTTGGCTCGGAATGGGTGTTCAAGCGACGGTTATCTTGGTTGCTTTTGAGATGATTACGGTGTTTATTGCCGCGATTTATACAGCCTCGACCAAGGATGAGCGAGTGAGTTATAAAGTGAGCGCGTACTTTTCAAAAAAATAAGGAATGTGACACTGTGCAGAATTTTGTATAGTGTTTTTTTGTTTGGTATGTTAATTTTTGTGGTAAAAGGCTTATATACATATAATTAGCGAGGGGTGATGGTACTATGCGGGAACTTCATTTTCAAGAAAAGATGGATGGTTTTCAGATTCGATTAGTGTCTGAGAGTACGAAGATGTATACGCACATTACAATCATTGCGAGAAATGATGCTGGTGAAGGCTTCCGGCATAGCACGAAATATATGACATTCTTTTTGCATCCAGAGGTCATGTTAGGGCGGGCTACCAAGGCGTTTAATCGTAAAAATCCATACGGTATCACGTTCGATTGGACAAGGAAAGCGACTATTATATTGGAGTAAATAGGTATTCGATTGCGAAGGATCAGTCGCAAAGCTTTACGCCGATTTCAGAAGTGATGGCATAGAATAATAAGCTGGACATGGATGTGTGTATTCTGTGTCTAGTTTTTATGTTCGCAATTGTCAAAAATCTACATTGACAAACGGCGAATTTAGCTATAAGATAGATGCATTCAAGTGGAGAGGGTGACATAGAAATGGTACAGATTATTAAAAAAGGCGCGCCGATTTATGCGATGGATAAAGCGAATCAACCAATAGCAACAGCAAAAGATGGCGACCGACTTATTTTTGAAGCGTATGACTGTTTTGAGGACCAAATTACAGAGGAACATGGCGCATTTGAAAAGTTGGACTGGAATCGGATTAATCCAGCGACTGGGCCGGTTTATGTAGAGGGCGCGGAGGTTGGCGATATTCTCGCGGTGACGATTGATAAATTGGACATCGGTGACACGGCGACGCTATTTACAGGACCTGATTCGGGCGTGATGGGTGATGAGTTGACGGAGAACACGATTCGCCGTTTGCCGATTGAAAACGGCGCGATTAAGTTTTCAGAAAAGATAGATATACCGCTGAATACGATGATTGGTGTGATTGGAACGGCTCCTGCTGGGGACGCGGTTTCCTGCGGGACGCCTGACGCGCATGGTGGGAACATGGATTGTAAGGAGATTGGTGAAGGAACGACGTTGTTTCTGCCTGTGAATGTGGCGGGGGCATTGCTCGCGATGGGCGACTGTCATGCGGCGATGGGTGACGGTGAAGTTTCGGTTTGTGGGGCGGAAGTGCCTTGCGATATTACAGTCACAGTGAAGGTTTTTAAAAATAAAGATTGGCCGACACCGTTTTTAATTCGTGATGGAAACTTGGCGACGATTGGTTCTGCGAAAACATTGGACGAGGCAAGCGTGATGGCAACGAAGCAGATGGTTCAATTTGTAGAACAATACACGGATTTATCAAAAGGAAACGCGACTCATTTGCTATCATTGGCCGCGAATTTACGTGTTTGTCAGGTCGTCGATCCGAATAAAACGGCGCGAATGGAATTACCACTTACGTATCTTACAAAATGGAGCACAGAGGAGCTGAACTAAGATGGCACAACCAGAAAAAGGGAGTTTGGAGTCTTTTGGCTACAAGCAAGAATTAAAGAGAACGTTAACATTGAAAGATTTAGTTATATACGGATTGATTTTTATGGTACCGATTGCCCCATTTGGCATTTACGGAGAAGTTGTCACGGCATCGAAAGGAATGATCGTACTTACATATATGATTGGTATGGTCGCAATGCTTTTTACGGCGCTTAGCTATGGCTCGATGTCGCGAGCTTTTCCAATCGCTGGTTCGGTCTACGCCTATGCTCAGCGTGGAATTAACAAAACAGTCGGATTTCTCGCAGGCTGGATGATTTTGCTGGATTACGTTTTTGTACCGGCGCTACTCTATGTGGTCTCGGCGAATTCTTTAAAAGCGATTGTGCCTGATGTGCCGGTTTGGATTTGGCTGGTTATCTTTATTTTGGTGAACAGTTGGATTAATATTCGCGGAATTGCGTTTACCGCGCGGGCGAACATTATTTTCCTTGTCGGCGAATTGATTGTACTCGCGATTTTCATTGCGGTTGGCGTTGTCGCGATTTCGAATGGCGCGGGTGACGGCGTGACGATGAAACCGATTTATAATGCCGCTGATTTCAACTTGCCGTTTGTGATGACCGCGGTGTCAGTTGCCGTGCTTAGTTTCTTAGGTTTTGACGGAATTAGCACGCTTGCGGAGGAGACAAAAGGTGGCAATAAGACGGTCGGAAAAGCGATTTTGTGGGCGCTGATGTTGGTTGGATTCTTGTTCATCATTCAGACGTACATTGCGGCGTTGATACATCCAGATTATCTCAATTTTGACAATATTGATACAGCGTTCTACCAAATTGCGGGAGAAGCTGGCGGACCATTCTTGAAAAATGTAACGATTATCGCGACGATTCTTTCTTGGGGATTTGCGAATGCACTCGCAGCACAGGCGGCTATTTCACGGATTCTATTCGGAATGGCGCGCGATAAGAATTTACCGAAATTCCTTGCAAAAGTGCATCCGCGTTTCCAAACGCCATATCTGAGTACACTCATGGTTGGTTTCGTATCGTTAGTTGTCGGACTTATCTTTGTAAATGATATTGGTATCTTATCATCCATCGTTAACTGCGGTGCATTGACAGCGTTTCTGGTGATTCACGTTTCGGTGGTTTACCATTACATCATCAAAATGAAATCGAAAAACTACTTGCTACATTTGGTGGTGCCAGTGATTGGCTTCCTAATTATTCTGTACGTGATGATTAATCTCGATAACCTCGCGAAAATTATTGGAATTTCATGGCTTGCGGTTGGAGTGGTGTACTACACGATTCTACGTTTAACGAAGAAGAAAACAACGATTGATATGGATTGATTATTAAAAAATAATTATGTAAATACTATCATTTTTTCATGATACAAGAGGTTCCTATCTGTTATACTAGTTTCTTAACTTCACAATCTGATAGGAGGCCGTCATGAAGAAAACTACAATTTTTAAAATCAGCGCTGTTATTATGATGACTCTCAGTTTTTCTTCAGGATTTGATGCGACCAGTGCGGTGATTTTAGACACGCAAAAAGCTGTACATGCAGCGGTCATGGAGCAAAAGATACCAGAGTCAAGCACTCCCATTCATTGGGACGTAAAGATGCCAAGTCATAGTGATGTACATGAAAATGCGGATACACCACTCCGTTTAAAGGAAGCCGAGAGACTTTCGCGAATGGACACAAGACGAAGGCAGAATTGAAAAACTCGGAGCAGACATTAAATCGTGTCTGTTCCGAGTTTTTTTCGTGTCAGGAGGCTCACAATCAACGTCACGATAACGTTTGCTGCTAACGGCAAGAAACCGATATTAATATCACTTATCGCAGTTGGTGCACCTGGAAGTAGCGTCGCCAGCGTCATGCTGTAGTTACTGATGAAAATAGTAATCAAGATACCGACGACAATTCCCGCAAGCGCACCTTGTTTTGTCACTGGATTATGCTTCATCAGACTGGCAAACAGCGACGGACAAAGTTGCACAATCAAGCTATAGCCGACCTGTAGAATTGCAGCTAAGGCATTCCCACCTTGAAAAACGAATAAACAAGAAATAATCGCGAGAACTGGGACGCAAAACTTGGATAAATTCGCAATTTTAGCGTCGGGTGTATTTGGTTTATAGCTGTAAATGATGTTTTTCGTCAGTAAAGTCGCTGCACTCATGAGTAGCATCGAGCCAGGAACGAGGGCGGTGAGCATGCCTGCCGCGCCAATGATACCAACAAACCACGGATCAAATGTCTGCATCGCGAGTTGTAATAAGGCAAGGTCGCTCGCATCACCTTCAAGTCCTGGAACCTGCAAAACAGCGGTAAGTCCGATAAAAATAACAAATAAGAGCATTAATGTATAAATGGGACTGATAATCGCATTTTTACGGAAGGTTCGCGCGTTTTTGGCAGTGAATGTCGACGCAAAAACTTGTGGCCACATGTAGAAACCAAGCACGTAAAATAGGACGGTCGAGATGAACCAAGTCACGGTGTACGTCGTATGCGGAAACGTGAGTAGTTCGGGTTTTACTGCCGCAATTTGGTCGAACATTTGGCCGATACCGCCGTAATAATGAATTGGTAAATAGATGCCCATGAAGACGATAACCGCAAGAATCATGAAGTCTTTTAGAACCGCAATCCAAGCGATGCCGCGAATACCGGAGATGACGGAATAAATGATGATAGCGATGGTTCCGACGACAACAGCAACTTTCATTGGAATCGCGCCGTAAGATGTCAGGGAAACGATGATGCCGAGTCCTTTTAATTGGATGACCACAATCGGAATAATCGCGATGACACCAACGACTGCAACAACCACGCCGAGCAGGTTACTGTTATATTTTTTCGCGAAAAAGTCGGATTGGGAAACAAGTCGGTGTTCGTGTGCGTATTTCCAGATGAGCGGTAATAAAAAGTAGGACGTAACGTAAGATAGGGCGATGTAAACCATGACGTAAACTGCTGATATCCCTTTGGAGTAAGCCCAGCCACTTCCGCCGAGAAAGGAGAACGTCGTGTATACTTCGCCTGCTGTGAGTAGAAATACGAAAACGGTGTTGAAACTGCGTCCGCCGACTGCCCAGTTTTCTAGGTTCATTTTCTGTTTTTGGCGTGCCCTGATTCCGATGACCAAGGTAAGCAGGAAAAAAGCGGTTAAAATGAGGAGTGCAATCATTGTTCTTCCCCCTTATTTTGTTTATCGAAATGGTAGACGATGGCTAAAATAAATGTGGAGAGTAGGATTCCCGCGGCAACCCAGAATAGATTGAACGGCATGCCAAGAACCATCGGCTGGATTCGGTTAGCAAAGGGCATTCCGACTAATATAAAAATAAATGGAATAATAAGTAATAACTTGGCCATGATAATCCCTCTTTCCCTAATTGAAAACTGCTTTCATCTTACAATATTGCGCACTTTTTTTCAATGGGGAATGGCTTTTGTTTTCGGGTTTGGTTTGATAGAATAGGATTGTATAAAAAATCACAAATAAAGCGTGAAGAGGAGACGAATAGAATGGCAATTGACATGTATTTTGATGATCCGGAAGTTGGGCCAGACCGCAAGACGAGCCATCCGCATTTTGTGGCGCATTTCAAATCTGATTTTTATTTTGATTGTGGGGACGAGGAAGCGCCGTTTGGCAGTGATGAGGGCGCGGATGTATTGGTTGCTCTGGAGGAATTTTTTCAGGATAAGGAAGTGGAGGGGATTAGTTTATCGGATTTTCCGCGGCATATCGTGGAGGATCAGTGGGGTATGATGTATTTTGCTCCGAAAGATATGGATGAAGGATCGCTTGCTAAATTGGTTGCGGCGAGTGAGCAGGATGTTTGGCAGTCGGATCAGGTTGTTCTGGCCACGGCGTTTGGACAAATCAAGATTACGGGGTATATTATTCCTGCGCTCAAAGACATGGCGCACGATGCTCTTGGTCGAATGAAAGCGACGAATGACTTGTTGGGACATGAGGACGAATTTGGTTATTATGATAAAATGTTGTATGATTTGATGACGTTTGATAAGACATACGTATCCGTGTTGCCAGATCTTTGGTGTAAGAGATGCCAGATGTAAGCGGGGAATGACATGATTTCTGGGGGAGCTTCTTTAGTATAGTTAGGAAACATAAAAAATTGACTTACCCTATTAGGTAGGGTATACTAAAAGAAAGCGAGACGAAGAATATGCATCTAACCAGAGAATTTGTTTACGTTGATGAGTTTGATAGTAGCACCAAGAAGTTAGGATTTACGAGCGAAGATTACTATAATGTCGAGCAGATACTGCTGTCTGAACCTAAGAAAGGCGTTGTTTTGAAGGATACGAATGGACTTAGGAAATTTCGTTATTCTAAGATAGACGCTAAAGGTGGCAAGAGTGGTGGATTTCGGATTTTTTATGTGGATATCGAGAGCCATCATTTGATTCTGCTGATTACGATGATGAATAAGCGCGAGGCAGATAACCTTACCGACGCATAGCGCAAGCAACTCGGCAAGTTTGTGTCGCAATTGAAGGAATTATATCTCGAATGAGTCTAGTGGTAGTAAGTCAAGTGAAAAGGAGTAGTTATTCGAGTAAAAACTTCGTTTTAAGACCGAACAAAACTAAGCCCGCCAAAATAGTGATTTTTTCGGGCATTACCAAGTATGCGAACATAA
>NZ_QPKR01000015.1:0-46007 GCF_003856515.1 Listeria sp. SHR_NRA_18 | reverse complement strand
CCTGAGCCAGGATCAAACTCTCTTTAAAATAAAGATGAATCTGAATACTTATTCAACACCGTGAATAAGATCCTTGCGTCAAATTGACTTCGCTAGCAAATTACTTTACTAGTATTACTTTTGGAAATAGCTTTCTATTTCCGCCCTGCGATTCTTACCTAGAAACATCACTGTCTCTATTGGTTTTATCTTTGTTTCTGTTCAGTTTTCAAAGGTCATTTTCGCGTTGCTATCACTTACGTTGTTTTGTTTTTTGCGACTTTTAAATCATACCATTCTAGCACCTATCTGTCAACAACTTTGTATAATTTATTTTGTGTTATTTTTCTGTGTAAAAGCGTTGGTTAGTAGCGCCGAGAACTAATATATCAATTAATCAGGATAATGTCAACCAAGTTATGCATAATATTTTCTTTTTTTTTCGGACTGTACTCTAATTCCACCAAAATGTATGCGTTAAACATTGCTATGTAGCCATTTGTTGATTTTGATTTTTTTTGCATAAATATAATAGTTTTTATGCAAAATAAGAAAAAAAACCATCAAATCGGGTGAAGTGATGGTTTTCTGGATGTGTTATATTTTTTTTGATTGGCATTCTGGGCATGTTCCGTAGACTTCCAATCGGTGTTTGTTTACTTCATATCCTGTGACACTGGCTGCAAAATGTTCTACTTCGTCTAAACCGGGATAATGAAAATCTACTATCTTACCGCATTCATTGCAGATTGCGTGGTAATGTTCGGATGTAGAAAAATCAAAACGGCTGGATGAATCGCCATATGGTAATTCTTTAATTAGTCCTGCTTCTCGGAATACGCGTAGATTATTGTAGACTGTAGCTACACTCATATTGGGGAAGTTCCCTTCAAGCGCTCTGTAAATCTCGTCAGCGGTAGGATGGGTATCGGCATTAATTAAGAATTCAAGTATAGCATGACGTTGAGGAGTTATTCTGACTCCAGTTTTTTTCAAGACATCTATTGCTTCTCGTAAATGAGAATGAGAATTAGACACCGTCATGCACTCCTTTCTCGCTTAATTTAAATAGATTGTACATATACCCTATTCTACCTAACTTTGGCGGGTTCTGTCAACATTGGGATGCCTGACCATTTCTCTTAGTAGCCTCTATTCAAATTAATCGTGTTTAATAATGGTTCTTCTTTTTGAAATCTTGCAACATTTTCGAGCCAGATGTCGAAGCTTCTATATAGGTATTTGGGTGAGTGGGCGGAGACGTGTGGTGTGACGGTAACATTCGGGAAGTTCCAGAGAGCGTGATTTTTTGGTAATGGCTCGATTGGGCTAACGTCTAAGTAAAGATGCGCGATTGTTTTATTTGTCGCTATGTCTAATAGGATTTCTTCTGATACTGCGGAGCCTCGACCGATATTGATGAATACGGCGCTGTTTTTCATGGCTTCAAAATGTGCTTTTTTGTAGAGTGATCTGGTTGCGTTCGTTTCTGGTAAAACAGATACGATGAAGTCGCCTTCTGGTAGGACGGTTTGCATTTCTTCTATAGAGACTGCTTTATCGAATGGTGCTAAAGTATTTCCGGTTGTGTTGACGCCGATTGTCCTCATTTGGAAGGCTTTGGCGAATTGGGCGATTTGACTTCCTATCGCTCCTGTTCCGGCGATGATGATTGTTTTTTCTGCTAGCTCGCCTATTTTTGAATCGCGTTCCCAGCTGTTTAGCGTTTGTTTTGTTGCAAAATTGGCTAACCGCTTCACGTAGGAAAGCATGTAAGCTATTGTGAACTCTGCCATTGGGATGGCGTGGATTCCTCGGACGTTGGTGACTAGGATTGATTTTTCTTGGAGTTTGGCGTGAGGGAGTTCTTCAATTCCTGCGGAGAAAATCATGAGCCAGCGTAGCGCTTTTGCGTCTTCAATGATGGATTCTGTGATATCTGAACCGTAAGACACGATGCAGTCTACCGTATGTATCTCTTGATAGGATGCTAAATTTTCTATGTATTCGTATGTGTGGTCGGGGAATTGTTCTTGTTGCTTTGCTTTGAGGTCATCTGGAATTGGCATGGTGAATAGTATTTTCAACAGGATCACTTCACTTTCTGCGTGTTATTTACTTTTATTCTAGACTCTTTTTGCTCGGGTTACAATGAACTTGCTTCTATTCATTGCAGTCTGGCGCTATTTCAACTAAAATGGGAAGGGAAGAAACATTAATGAAGGAGATGTATCAAAAATGAACCATTCTGAGTCGGAAAAGTTACATACGGAGGCGCTCGAGCATATTGTTGGCGGGGTGAATAGTCCGTCGCGTTCTTATAAAGGTGTTGGTGGTGGGATTCCCGTGACGATGGAACGTGCGAATGGCGCTTATTTCTGGGATGTCGATGGTAATAAGTATATCGATTATTTGGCGGCTTATGGACCAATTATTACTGGACATGCGCACCCTCATATTACAAAAGCGATCACGCATGCGGCTGAAACGGGTGTTTTATACGGGACTCCGACGCGACATGAGGTTACTTTCGCAAAAATGTTGAAGGAAGCAATTCCCTCTTTGGAAAAAGTACGGTTTACGAATTCTGGGACGGAAGCGGTTATGACGACGATTCGTGTGGCGCGTGCGTATACTGGGCGTGATAAAATTATTAAATTTGCTGGCTCGTATCATGGTCATTTTGATTTGGTACTTGTGGAAGCGGGTTCTGGTCCTTCAACGCTTGGCACGCCTGACTCTGCTGGTGTCACGACGGCTACTGCGGAGGAAGTGATTACGGTTCCTTTCAACGATATTGCTAGTTTCAAAGAGGCGATTCGTATTTGGGGCGATCAGGTTGCTGCGGTTTTAGTGGAGCCGATTATTGGTAATTTCGGGATTGTTGGGCCTGTTGATGGCTTTTTGGAAACGGTGAACGAGCTGACGCATGAGGCTGGAGCGCTCGTTATTTACGATGAGGTCATTACCGCGTTTCGATTTATGTATGGTGGCGCGCAAAATCTACTAGGTGTGACGCCGGATTTGACAGCTCTTGGGAAAATTATCGGTGGTGGCTTGCCAATTGGCGCGTACGGTGGACGTGTTGATATCATGGAAAAAGTTGCTCCGCTCGGCCCCGCGTATCAAGCTGGTACAATGGCTGGAAACCCTGCGTCGATTCAGTCTGGGATTGCTTGTCTGGAAGTTTTGCAAGAGCCCGGGATTTATGATAGGTTTGAAAAATTCGGTGTTCGCCTGAAAAACGGGATTTTGAATGCGGCTGCTAGACACGGGATTTCGGTGACGATTAATCAGATTAAAGGGGCTTTGACGGTTTACTTTACGGATCAGGAAATCGTGACTTATGAGGATGCGCAAGGTACGAATGGCGAGCAGTTTGGTCAATTTTTCAAGTTGATGGTCGAGGAAGGCATTATGTTGGCTCCTTCTAAATATGAGGCTTGGTTCATTACGACGGCGCACACGCACACGGATATTGAAGATACGCTTGCAGCTGTGGACCGCGTTTTCGCTAAAATGGCGCTTTAATTGGTTTGTAAAGCAAGCTTAACGGTTATAATAGGAGAAATAGAGTACAGAAAGGAATAACCAGCGATGAAATTCGGGGCTAGGATTATAAAAACAGGAATTGCGATAAGTTTAGCACTTTTTATTGCCGAGCTTTGTCACTCCCCTTCTCCTTCTTTAGCAGGGATTTCGGCAATTTTTGCAGTACAACCATCGATTTATCGGTCTTATTTAGAAATTTTACAGCGGGCGCAAGGGAATGTGATTGGTGCGGCCATCGCGATTGGCTTTGGGCTTTATATCGGGAATGATTTCATATTGATTGGGATTGCGTCGATTCTTTGTGTGGCGCTGTTGATTCAATTCAAGCTTGAAAAAACGATCGGTTTGGCGCTCGTGACGCTCGTTATCGTGATGGATTCGCCGACCAGCGACTTTTTAATGATTGCACTGACGCGATTTGGTACGATTATGCTTGGGCTTGTCGCAGCGTTTATCGTGAACTTGATTTTCTTGCCGCCAAAATATGAGGTGACTTTATTCCAGTTTATTTATAGTACAAATGATGAGATTATGCGCTGGATTAAGTTGAATTTACGTCATGCGGCAGATTTTCCGCTCCTCAAAAAAGACATGAAGTGGATGCAAAAACAGATTACGCAAATGAGTAGTTATTATGAATTGTATCGCGAGGAACGGACGTTTTTGCGGCGAACGAACATTTCTAAGTCGCGAAAAATTGCGGTCTACCGGCAAATGATCCTTTGTTCTCAAAAGGGCTACGAGTTGCTACGAATTTTGCATCGCTATGAAAACGACTTTTTGCAGTTGCCGCCTGATAAACAGGAATTGATTCGGATGCAAATTGATTATTTGACGGACACGCATGAGCAGTTGTTGTTGACGTATATCGACAAGGTTTCGGTGGATTTGAACTATGCGGAGAAGCATTTTTCGCAGGATCCGGCAGACTTGATGCGGCTATTTTTGAATGAGATGAAGGAGATTGATAAGGAGGACGACGATGAGGGTATCGATCAATATCACTTGATGCGGATTATCGCGTGTGTCTTTGCTTACCAGGAAACGATCGATTACTTGGAAAAATTGATTCATAGCTTCAAATTGCGGCATGATGAGGAAAATAAGATTGATATTGATGTGCATGAATAACAGGAAAAACCGAGTTGGCGTTTATAGCTGACTCGGTTCTTTTGTATGTTCGGTGAACGTGCGGTTACTGATAATTGTTTGCTTGTTCGTGTCTCCCCAATCGCACATGGCTCGGACTAGCGGGAGGAGTGACTCGCCTACTTCGGTTAAGCTATATTCTACTTTCGGCGGGATTTGGTGGTATATTTCACGGTGAACGATGCCGTCTTCTTCTAATTCGCGTAATTGCAATGTTAGCATTCGCTGTGTTATTTCGGGCATGAGACGGCGGAATTCATTGAAGCGAATCGTTTTGTCCATGAGTCGATATAGGATTTGTAATTTCCATTTGCCGCCGATAACCGAAGATGTGACATCAGCGCCACATGAGAAATCGATTTTACGTTTTTGCATAGTTCCCCTCCTCTTTACAGTATACAAAATGTACCTACCTAACAAAAATGTGCATACTATCTTTTTTTATTTTACTTGATATACTAGGAAAGTCAAACAAATTAGGAGGGATTTTTCAGATGTCAAAAAAACAAGAAATTTTAGATGCTTTCCATTATCGCTTTGCTTGTAAGGAATTTGATACAACGAAAAAAATGAGTGACGAGGATTTTCAGTTTATTTTAGAAACGGCGCGGTTATCGCCTTCATCTTTTGGTTTTGAGCCTTGGAAATTGCTTGTTGTGGAGAATAAGGAGTTGCGTGAAGCGTTGATGCCACTTTCTTGGGGTGCGCAGACGCAATTGCCGACCGCGGATAAATTCGTGATTTTGCTGGCGCGTACGAAAGAGGCTTTGGCGCCGGAATCGGAATATATTCAGAACCATCTGCGAAATGTCGCTCAAATGCCGGACGAGGTGGTTGCTGTTTACACGAATCACTTTAAAAATTTCTTGGCGCATGATTTTGACTTGCTCGCGGACGATCGACTGGTTTTTGAGTGGGCTAGCCGACAAGCGTATTTGGCGATGGCGAACATGATGACGAGTGCGGCTGCGATTGGGATTGATTCTTGTCCGATTGAGGGATTTGATAAAAATGCGGTGGAGAAACTGTTGATTGAGAAGCAGTTGGTTGATCCGAATGAGTTTGGTGTTTCTGCGATGCTCGCGTTTGGATATCGTGCAGCTGCACCGAACCGTGAGAAAACGCGTCAATCGCTAGACGCACATGTTGAAACAGTATATTAAACGACAAAACACGCAAAACAAGATTCCGGTGATGGAAGCTTGTTTTGCGTGTTTTTACTACAATTTAGCGATATTCTTTGTACTTTTCATACCAAATGTCGATGTAATCTTTTGAAAACGGACCTTTTTTGTCCAGAATCCAGTGCGAAAGGACATCTACATTGTGCCTCAGTATACGGTCGATGGAGTCTGGATATTTCATTTGTCGTCTATGTTGCTCGTATTCGCCTTCATCTAACAAGTGGAAGCGACCATCTGGAAATACCTTGATATCCAAATCGTAATCGATATACTTCACCGCTTCCTCGTCCGATGCAAAAGGCGTGCCTAGGTTACAATAATGATAAATCCCGTCTTCTCGAATCATTGAAATCACGTTAAACCAGTATTCACTGTGAAAATAGCAAATGGCAGGCTCGCGAGTTACCCACTTTCGGCCATCCGATTCTACCACTAAGGTATGATCATTCCCACCGATAATAACGTTTTCCGTCGATTTCAAAACAACCGTTTTTTTCCAAGTACGATGAAGTGAGCCGTCGTGTTTGTAGCTTTTGATTTGAATTATTTCTTTCTCTTTAGGTAAGTACATCCAATATCCTACTTTCTCCATGTACTATCGATCTAACATCCTTTTCCATTATACCACGCAATCCGTTGCAAAAAAACTGAAAAGACACGAAAAGCGGAAAGAGCCCGTTTAGCCTCGACAGAAATTGTTAGGGGGCGTAGTGAAAATCCTCTTTTGATTTTTACGGAGGCCACGAAATTTCCGAGAGGCTGGCTCTTGAAGCTGGATCGCGAAATGATGATACGTCAACACCAAAAGCACCCACGCTCCCATGATTGCCGGACTCGAATAACCACATAACTCAATAGAATTGCCAAACAACTACATTTGATTTCCCTTCCTTAAGCATACAAGCCAAAACACGCACACCTCTGATTTATGAATTCCCTGATATTCTCGTTATACCAACAACGTCCTTCCGCCATCCACAATAATCGTCTGACCGCGAATCATATCGGCTTGATCGCTCACTAAAAACGATACTACTTTCACCAAATCTCCGGCCTCAACCATGCGCCCAGCTGGAGTTTTGGCAATAGCGTCTGCTAGTAATTCTTCGCGATTTGGGAAATGATCTAGCGCTTCTGTCTCGATTAGCCCACCAGAAACGGCATTGACCGAAATTCCGAGTGGTGCTAATTCGACCGCTAAATAGCGTGTCAGCGATTCTACCGCGGCTTTTGAAACGCCAACCGTTGTATAATTCTCTAAATAGCGGATGGCACCGACTGAGCTGAGACTCACAATTTTTCCGCCACCTGTTTTTTGCATACGTTTCGCGGCTTCTTGACTTGCAAAAAGAAGCGCCTTTGCATTAATATCCATCGTCCAATCCCAATGTGACTCGTTTAGCTCCATAATCGGTCGTAAAACACCACTTGCGGCATTGTTGACCAGCACATCGAGACGCCCAAATGCTTCATCAATTTCTGCAAACATGCCTTTTAGTTTCTCGATATCGCCAACGTTAGCGCGGACGAGAATCGCTTTTTGTCCTAGTGCCTCGACTTCTTCCGCAACTTCTTGGGCTTTGCTACGACTTCTGGCAAAATTAATCGCGATATCATATCCTTGTTTCGCAAGCTCGAGCGCGATTTCCCGCCCGATTCCACGACTACTTCCTGTTACTAATGCTACTTTATTCATTGTACTGTTTCCCCCTTTAGAAATGCTTGCCACATTTTTTGATATGGAACTGGAAAAGCTAGGTGCTCCATCTCGGCTTTTGTGACGGTTTTTAATTTTAAATCTGAGGTTTGTAGGTGAATCGCTTGCGCTACGAACACGTCTACTTCCCAGACTAAATGCGAAAATATATGTTTTACGTGTGTGATTGGTTCGGCTTCTACTTCAAGCTCGATGCCATATTGTTGTAAAAAGGCTAGCTTCATCGCCTCATGGTTTTCCGTTAGTTCCACGGTCGGAAATTGCCATAAGTTAGCGAGTAAGCCTGTTTCTGGCCGCTGTTCAATGATGTACTGATCCTCTCCTACCCGAATGATGACGCTTGATAGGAATACCTTCTTCACTTTTGTTTTCTTGATTTTGACTGGATAGGCTTCTTCTTTCCCAACTTTATGCGCTTCGCAAAATTCCTGCAGCGGGCAAATGAGGCACATCGGTTTTTTCGGTGTACAGACAAGCGCGCCGATTTCCATTAACGCTTGATTAAATTCGCCCGGTTTTTCTGGATCAATGAGCGGGTATAGTGCCGCTTCGAACTTTTTCCGTGTTTTCTGCTTCATAATGTCATCATCGATTTCCAAAATGCGCGATATCACACGCATGACGTTCCCATCAACGGCTGGTTCTGGTTTCTCATAAGCAATGCTAAGCACGGCGCCAGCGGTATATGGGCCGACACCTTTTAGCGCGAGAATTCCGTCCAAATCACTTGGTACAACGCCATCCATCTCGGTCACCACGGTTTTCATCGCCGCTTGTAGATTACGGACGCGTGAATAATACCCCAGACCTTCCCATGCTTTTAAAATGCGTTCTTCCGGCGCTTCTGCAAAGTCTTTCATCGTTGGGAACCAGGTCATGAATCGCTCGAAATATGGCATAACTGTGTCAACTTTTGTTTGCTGCAACATAATTTCAGAGACCCAAATTCGGTAAGGCTCTGTATTTTCACGCCACGGCAAAATTCTTTTGTTCGCTTCGTACCAGTCAATCAAGGCTGATCTGAAAGCAATTATTTTTTCCTTATTCCATTCCATCTTGTATTTACTCCTCGTTTTGTGCGTATATTCTCATGGTTTTCTAATGCATGTTTTCGGGTATTCTGTAGTATAATATAAGTATGAAAAAACTTCCGATACTTGATTTTAAGCAACGTTATCATTATACAGAATCAAGATGCGATTGGACAGCCAATTGCCTTCACGGAAAGTTTTTATAAGATGCAAACATTGATTTTTAGGATTGCTCTTAGAAGAGGAGGAAGTCTCTTGGACACTGGCACACATGTTGTTATGGGAATTGCACTCGGCGCTGTAGCTACGGCGATCGACCCTGCTATTGTAGGGAGTTCCGCTGCCATTGGTATCATGACAGCCACTATTATTGGATCACAAATACCGGACATTGATACTGTTCTTAAACTTAAAAATAACGCGGATTATATTCGTAACCATCGTGGAATTACGCATTCGCTTCCGGGTCTCGCAATCTGGCCGCTCTTGCTTTCTGCTATTCTTGCTTTTATTTTTCCAGCCGCACCGTTCTGGCATCTCTTGCTATGGACCTTCGTCGCGGTCGGGCTGCATATATTTGTCGACATTTTCAACGCGTATGGAACACAGGCGTTGAGGCCATTTAAAGATACGTGGGTCGCCTTTGGGTTTATCAATACCTTTGATATCTTTATTTTCGGCTCTCACGTTGTAGCTATCGTTATTTGGCTACTTGGAGCTCCTGCTTTACCAACGTTCTTCACGTTATACGCGATTTTGGCGCTTTATTATGTAGCAAGATTCATCACGCAGAAAGTTATTACCCACGCGGTCAAAAATATGATTCCAGACTCGGAGGAAATTATTGTAGCCTCTACGATTCGTTTCTTCCAATGGCGTGTTGCGGTAACAACGAAGGATCACTACTATGTCGGACGAGCTTTTAAACGTACCATTTCGATTTATGAGAAATTTGATCGTTTACCAGTTCCCGATAACGATATTATCCACGCAGCGATGAAAGATAAGAACTTGACGGCATTTGTATCCTTTTCCAAAGTGTATAATTGGCGTATCGAGGAAAAAATGGATGGCACGTATGTTACCTACACCGATTTAAGATACCGTAGTAACGGGCACTATCCATTCGTCGCCGTAGTCAAACTAGATGATGATTTGCAAATTATATCATCTTATACTGGCTGGATTTTCAGCGACGAAAAACTTCACAAGAAACTACACCCTGTAACAGACTAAGATTTGAAAAAAGGCCTTCTCGCATGAAAATCGAGAAGGCCTTTTACTTACCGTTCTTTACGTTCTACCAAATGTAGCGATGCGCCGTGTTGTTTGATTTGTTTGGATACATAGTCATACGTATATTCATTGCCACGGTATGGATAGCCGGCCTTCGCATAGCTCGCTTCAAAATCGGTCCATAGCATCTCGACCCACCATAAAGCTTCGTCTTCGGAAAAGTTTGGATTGATTGCTAGTAGTTCTAGCTTTAATTTCTCGAAAAATGGTTGCATTAATCTTGCTCCTCTTCAAAATCTAATTCGTGTTCACGCATATAATCTTGAATGGTATCATAGGAAAACCCTTTTTGCAATAGGGATGTAATTGTTTTTTGTCGGCATTTCGCTGGACCTAGGCGCCGATTTCGTTGTAGTAGCTTGTTTAATTGCTCGCCTAATACGTCTTGTTCTTGCTCTTCTGAAAAATCTTCGAGTGCAATGGCGCTTGCTTCTTTGGCCAAATCGGTCGTATAGCCTTTTTGGATAAGCTCGGTGATTAGTTTTTGTTGTAGTTGACGTTTGGCTGACTTACGGCTACGATTAACGATTTTGGCTGCTAGTTTGACGGCGTTTTCTAATTGGGTGTCGTCTTTAAAATCTGCGAGTGCTTCTTCAATGTATTCGCGGGTGATGCCTTTGGTTACGAGTTCGCGCTCAATTTGACGAGGCCCTTTTGAAGTTGTGTTTACTTGGGTGCGAACGTAAAGGTGCGCGAACTCCAAATCATTGATGTATTTCATTTCTGCGAGACGTTTGATGACCAGACTGATTTCATCGGGTTCCATCTCCGCTTTTGCCAAGTGGGTACGGATTTCCTTTTCGGAGCGCACACGATGGGCTAAATATTGGATTGCTTTGTTCAAACCACGGCGGATCGCGTCCTCTTCTTGAATTTCAGCTAGATCTTCTTCCGTTAGTTCGCGGTCTTTAAAAAGTTGGTACTTCGTAAGCACGACCTCATCGACACTGAATAAATATTTTCCGGCAACAAAGATGTTATACCGCTCTTTATTTTTTTGTTGTTGCGAAATAGATGTTATTTTCATCGTTATCGCCTCCTCTTCTCTACTCTATCATACGCAAAAAATCGTTTTAAAGCTATCTTAAAGGGAAAAGTAATAGAAAAGCAGCGTGATGACAGACGCTGACATGTTAGGAGTGATTGACATATGAATATTTTAATGACTGGTGGTACTGGTTTTATTGGGCATCATCTCGTTCCTGCGCTTGTGAATAAGGGGCATGTTGTGTATATTTTGACACGGCGGGATAACGAGGTCGATTCAGAAAATGTGCGTTATATAAAATGGTTGGATGGCGCTCTGCCGGATTTGGCGGGTGTGTCTATTGATATATGCATTAATCTGGCTGGCGCGGGTATTGCGGATAAGCGATGGACGGCGGATCGGAAACGGTTGATTTTGGACAGTCGTGTAGATGCGACGACGGAACTTGTGCGGATTATTCATGATTTGAATCCAAAGCCTCGGTTGTTGATTAACGCGAGTGCGATTGGCGTATATCCTACATCACAAACGACTTTCTTTCTGGATACGGAGGAACATGTCGCGGCTGATAATTTTCTTGCGGAGACGGTTATTTCTTGGGAAAAAGCTGCTCGGGCGTCAGGTATTCGGACGGTGTTTACGCGGTTTGGTTTGATTTTGGGTAAGGATGGCGGATCGCTGCCGCTACTCACGAAACAGTTCGCTTTTTTGATCGGTGGACCGCTTGGCGAGGGAAATCAGTGGTATTCATGGATTCATATTGATGATGTCGTCGCGGCAATTTTGTGTATCATGGATTCTGAGAAATTCGACGGTGCGGTAAATGTGACGGCGCCTCATCCTGTACAACAAAAGAAGTTTGCCGAATTGCTTGGTCAGGCGATGAAACGGCCTGCAAAAGTCGCAACGCCTGCCTCGATGATTCGCTTGGCAATGGGCGAACGAGCACTGCTTATTTTGGAAGGACAACGTGTGTATCCACAAAAACTTCTCAATCAAAATTTCACGTTTCAATTCCCTCAAATCGAGGAAGCATTGGCTGATTTAGTGCAAGAATAGAAAAACAAGGCGTTAGGAGATTTTTTGCTATCTCGTAACGCCTTGTTTTTATTTGGATTCTTCCAGGATTACTGTTGGTTCTATTTCTTCTGGGATGTCTTCTACG
Organism: Listeria sp. SHR_NRA_18; assembly: GCF_003856515.1. Taxonomy (NCBI): domain Bacteria; kingdom Bacillati; phylum Bacillota; class Bacilli; order Caryophanales; family Listeriaceae; genus Listeria; species Listeria sp. SHR_NRA_18. Next base: position 33,946 of record NZ_QPKR01000015.1, on the reverse strand, counting down.
ATTTGCGCTTTAGATAGTGGTCGTTTTTTGCCGACAAGCACCATTAGTTGCAACATCGTGAAGGCAATCGAGCTTCGTTTTCGGAACGCGACGAATTTTTGAACCCAGGTGGTTACGTATTTTGATTTGTAGTTGCGTAGTCCTTGGAAGCCGTAGAAGCCTTGGCTATAGCGGTAAACGAGGCCTGCCAATCGCTCCCCTAAAAATGCGAACTGCGAGGAACCGACGTTTGAAAGTGGCGCCATTCCTGCGTTGAAAATCTGGTAGCCTTCTTCTTGCCCTTTTAAGAACAGGTTGATAAATAGGAAATCCATGATACCGCTCGGGGCGTCTTGGCCGTAGCGCATTAAATCGATGGATGTCATTTCGTCGTTGTAGCACGGCATGATGGAGGCAAACGCGATGATTTCACCGTCTGCATCTCGCGCAATCGCGATTGGAGCTTGTTCTAGGTAATACACATCGAAGTAACCGAGTGAGAATCCTTTTTCGGACCTGTCGCCTAACCAATCGTCTGATATTTCGCGTAGTCGCTGGATTGTTTTTTCGTCAAAGCTTGGCTCGATGATTTCGAATGTATAGCCTTCACGTTCGAATTTGTTCATCAAGGCGCGTTCACCTTTGCGTTTCTTACCGGTTAGCGTGAATTCAGGTAAGGATACGAAGCCTTCTTCTCCAATTTTCATGAAATCGAAGCCATGATCGTGGAGGAATGCCAGCATGTCGACGTCTACTTCATAGAAAACTGGTCGGTAGCCGAAGCGGTCGGCGTATGTCATCAGTTCTTCTAGCGCTTCCTCGAGGTAATCGCTATCCCCGACTGGCTCTCCCATGATAACCATCTTATCGGCTTTGAGCTGGAACGGAAACACGACTTTATCCTCTTTGGACCAGAAAAGCAGTTTGTCGCGCATGAACATCGTGTGGGTTACTTCGTTGCCTTTATATTTGGCCAAATGAGCTCGTAAACGTCTCGCATCAAATGGTTCTCCGATGGTAACACTCGTTGTTGAGAAATAGTAGAAAATAACAATCAGACTAATAATCGCGATCGCCACACCGATGAATCCTGTAATCCAAACATGTTCGGAAGGAATCAGCAGGTAATCAGGAATTTTGCGGTGATGCGGCACTTTTGGTGAGTTGTAAATACCGATCAGGACGTAGCCGATTAAGCAGACTAAGAATAACGAACTGTCAAAAATGATTTTACTCCACGTGTAGACGAGTTTTTCCCGGTAAAATTCATGGCGCGCTAAGTAGACGCAGACCAAGACGATTCCGAGGAAAATCGCGGCTTTGATGGAAAAACCTTGAGCCAGTGTGTTGAAAATTGCGCAACCGAGCACAACAATCGTCGTCACATAGGCTTTCGTGACTTTGCTTTCGATACCGCGAGCCAAGCCTAATAACAGGAATCCGAATGCTATCATCGTGATTTGCGATACGAAGAAAAGGCTGAACGGCGCGAGTTTGTAGAGTAGTGGTAAGTGGTAAATCGCGTTTGGAATCGCTGCGGAAATAATCAGCATAAGTCCCGCGAAATACACGAATAGGACTAAAAATCGGTGCGCTAGTTTTTGAAGGAACAGGGTTGGTAGGCCTTCTAAATAGTCGTTGAATTTCCGCCCGGCTTTCTGGACGAAGAACAATAGTCCTGCCGCGAATGGGATAATGTAGTAGAAAATGCGATAAAATAGCAACCAAGCGACACTTAGATCGGTCGGGACGCCGAGTCGTTCTAATCCCAGAATCATCACGACGTCAAACGTACCAACGCCTCCTGGTACCATGGATGCAATCCCGATAACGGATGCGATAACGAATAGCGGGAATACTTTTGCGACATCGACTGGTTCGTTCATCAGTACGCCGATAATGATAAAGCAACCAAATGCAAATGCCCACTCTAGTAAGGATGCCAAAATGAGCAACAACTCGCGTTTTAATGGTAAATCTTCAAATAATGTTTTGCTTTTCCATTTTGTGAAGAAAAATAGGATTGGGAAATATAATCCACCGCCGACAAGCCAAGGCCAGTAGCTGCGGAAATGGTCGGCGAATCCTGGAATAAATAGCATTACCAGGCCAATCAGGCAATAAAGAGATAATCCGGATACGAGAAATAAGGCAATTTTTGAAATGGCTAGGAGGATTTGTTTGTGGTCAGCATTTTTACCGTAGAAATTAGCGCGTAACGAGGCTCCTAGCACGCCACCGAATCCGCCGATATTCGTAAACGTGTTCGTAATCCAGCCAGATGTGATAATGTGACTCGTCGGAAATTTGCCCGGCAGGAGTTTCACGATGACAAAATCATAGATGAGCATCGGTGTTACGGCAATCAGTCCAACTGCAATCATAATCAAGATATTTTCGGGGCTCTGCGATGTTAAGTTATCTTTCAAGGCGCCAAAATCGGTAGTTGTTCCAATACTAATCACTTCGTACACAACAAACGCGAGCACAAAAACGATAAATATAATTTTGGCCTTCAGACTGTTTTCTTGGAACCATGCTATAAGTTTTGCAAATCTTTCCTTCATCATACCAATCCCCTTCACTTTTCCCACTTCAATGTTATTTTTTTCGCTTTCTCACGCTTGGTATACATAGCGCCGCCAGAATTCCCAGCAAGCCGCTCAGTGTATTTAGAATAATATCGTCTATATCTGTCGAGCGATTTTCTGGTAGTGTTATGCCTCTAAAACCTGTGATGATGGTGGTTTGGAAGAATTGAACGAGCTCGATTCCTGTAGAAACCACTAATGCGACTAAGAGTGTCATGCCGATTCTTTTTGTAATTTGAAAATAGAGCAGAAAGAACGTCAATGGTGCGAGTAATAAGACATTTCCGAGTAGCTGGATTATCGTTGGCATGGTCGGTAGCGTTTGGTGTACTGTGTTTTCAATCGTCGTGAATGGCACAAGGTTCACCATTTCTTGCTGGATATGGAATCCTCCTGTGTACGTGCTTCTTAGGATATCTCCTGCCGAAATATATGTAACGAGATGATGCAAAATGAATAGGTAAAGAATAAACGTGGCGAGCCAAATCACATCTATTGTATTTCTTAATGTCGCCTTCCAAATGATGAAAATCGAGCACGCGCCTAAGATTGTGCCGTTGAGAATGACATTAATCAGCTCTGCCCTACTTCCAAAATCGATTGCTAAAAATATACCGTAAGCCATATATAAAACCGGAATCAGAAGAACTAGACACCGAATTTTGTCATTTTTCATAGATCTGCCACGCTTTCCTCTGGTCTAATTGTCTTCCTTAGTTTAACAAATAACGCTAGTAATGAAAAGACTTGTTACCCTTACATTATTGCAAGGTAATCTAAAAATGGAGATTGTTTGGAGCATAATCCAAATAATCGGCGACAAGCGTTCGCATTCAGGGGATTTGGCGGACTTCCGGTTCTGCTACACAAGAGCAGTTTCGCTTAACTTCTCGCATGGTCGAGGAAATTACCCTCTCCCTGCTTTCAGTCATCATGTACAGTCGTACACTCCGCTTTGTTGTGGTTCTTTGAAGCAAGGCGAATTAGAACCTCAATATGCAAAAGAATGGAATGAGTTTGTCATCCTCATTCCACCAAATCCCCTGAATACAAACGCTTTCGCTCGATTTGTGTATAGCGTCATTTTCATCTTATCCAAAAATAAAGAGCGAGGCAATTTTATCTTGTTTGGAATTGTTCCCATCCACTCTCTATTCTTGTTCCTCATATTCTCCGTTCGTAAACAAATTGCTCCCCGCGCGGACCTAGGACAACGCGTGGTGTTTCGATAAAACCGCTTTTTAGATATAGTTTTTGCGCTGGAATGTTTCGTTTGTTGACCGCTAAAACAACACTGGCAATTCCTCTGAAATGAGCGCGTACATAGTCTTGTAATGCTGCTAATGACTTTGTTCCGTATCCTTTTCCTTGTAGACTGGAATCGATCGAATAGCCTCGCAAAAGTAGGGCATTCGGTTCTGCTGTATACGTTGTGAGGTCGTTGCCACTGTCCAGAACGAAGAAGCCCACGATGACTTCCTTGTCAGAAATCAGGACACAGTGATAGCTGCTTGTTTTAGCGGCTTGCTCCAAAATTTCAAGTGGATGCGCGGAGAATTCATCGTTCGTGAGTGTATAATTCGTGAGGGCTGCAATTTGCGCTGTTTCATTTTGGAATGATTGTAGTTCGATTTTCAAAAGAAGCCCTCCCTCGCTTAATTTTTTAAGGTTAGAACAGTTATACTTTCCACATGTGCTGTTTGTGCCCAAGCTGTTCTATTACGTTTTAAATCGTTCTGTTTTATCTTTTTTACCGAGTTTCTACTATAAATATGTAGGTTTAATTTTTCGTTTTAATCTTAAATCGTTCTGTTTTATCTTTTTTTGTATTTTGTACAGCGGTGGCAAGCGGGTGGAATTTCATCACTTGCCACCGTTAAACACCAGCTAGCACTCTGGTGTCTTTTTGTCTCATGCTCGGGATGAGCACAATGCTATTATATCATTATCGATTGAAATAAAGAAAGCCCCCGAAAATTAATTCGAGGGCTTTCTTTCGTTTATAGTGTCGAAAATTGAGCTAACGAATCGTACCCAAAGCCGTCAACACGCACAACATATTTTGAATTTATCCAGCCTTCCCAATTCCAATATCCTGCGCGATTATATGCTACCGGATACCAGCCGTTTTTCATCGCTCCGGTATTTACGCGGATTACTTCGTTATTAGCTAGCGTTGTAATGACTTTCCCGCTTGTATTCGGTTGAGCTCGTAAGTTTAGCGCTCCTGATGTTACTACGGCGGCGCACCATGTATTTATTTTCGCTGGTGCTAAATAGTACGTTGTATTCAAATACCCTTTAACATTACGATAAATTACTTTTTTAGTCGTCGTGTCGTATTTTACAACAGAACCGCGATAAACGTATCCGACGATTTCCCCGCGAGCATTCTGTTTACTGTAAACATTTTGTTTTTGTGTAACAACTTCTTTCATTATCGTCGCCTGTGCTGTTACTGGTATCATAAAAATTAATACAATCACTAGTGTTGCTATAACTATTTTCTTCATTAACTATAAGCCTCCTTATTTATTTTTTAGTTCTGTGTACTTGTCTGCCGCGGTAATATAAAACGTCTTACCTTTTGAATTTTGAACTTTATATTGCAGGCTGCCATTCACATTCACTTTATCGAGTACAGTAGGGAATCCAAGGCCTTTATTTACGGTACCTACAACATCCTTATCTGCCCATGATGGTTTAGCATAGAAACGTAGGTCGTTGGTTTTAGAAACAAGTTTCTTCCCAGCGTAAGGATTAGGCGCGGTTGGCTTCGGTTCTGTTTTGCTAGGCGTTTCCGGTTTCTCTGCCGCTGTTTTATATTCGATGCCTAATGTTTTTAAAATCCCGTGTGCGATAGCGCGGCCCATTTCTTGTTGTTCCGGTACAGTATCGACAATAAAACGATCATTAGAATCAATAAAAGCCGGTTCGACGATAACGGCCGGCATTTTGGTTTGTCGAATAACGGCGTGATAATCCTTGCCGTCGCTACCTTTTTTCGAGTAAATTGGGATACTTCCAACGTTTTGTTTCATTTCATTTTGAATAGCATTGATGATATTTTGAGCTAACACCTTGCTTGTGCCGCCTGCGATGCTGTGAATTACTTCGGCGCGGTCTCCGCCACCTGCATTATAATGTACCGATACAAACAAATCGGCGCCCCATTTATTCGCTGAATTGGAACGATCGCTAAGAGACGGATACGTGTCCCCTGTGCGTGATAAATACGTTTCAATGCCGTATTTTTCTAGCTCATATTTAACGGCATAAGCTGTGACGCGCGCCATTTCTTTCTCTACTAACCCGTTCGCTACTGCACCCGGATCAGTTCCACCGTGTCCTAAATCAATAAATACTTTCTTTGTCATCATTCCTCATCCTTTCGTGGTTTTTCATAGGTCATAGCTTGCTCTGAATCGCCTCTACCCTCTGTTGTCGGATCGACTACAATTCCAAGTAAGCCAAAAATAACAAACACGGTGTTAATGAATTTAAGTGCCTCCGCATTAATTACGTCAGCGGGCACAAGTACACCGAACCAGTTAAAAACTTGCTGTAATAGCACAATCAGAAGCGGAATCGTTGCAATCCAAAACTGTGGATTCCATATCCTTACTTTCCAATTAATTTTTTTCATTCTTCCTCACTTCCTTCCTCGCCTTCGCCTATTAGTTCGTTTATCTGTGCTTGTAAGGCGTTGATTTGATCAACCGTTGCCGTTTCTCTCCAAATGACTTCGCTTGATGCGGCGTGGTTGTATGTCCCTTCGTAACTCGCTTTAGATGCAAGATTTGTTACTCTGAAAAGTTTTCTATTACTACCGCCCATATAAACCTCTAAAGTTGCCAGAGCGCTTCCTGTGAAAGGCATGTTGATTGCGTTGCTGGAATACATCTCATAATTACCAGGCATTAATGTTAAAATATCGCCTGTGAATGTTCCGAGTGTAGACAGTCCATTATTTCCGAAAATAGAGTCTGGCGCATTCCTAAATTCTAAGCTAAACAGATTTACGGCGTAGGTGTCTAAATTCTCGATGCTAACCGTGTAATATCCAGCGCGGGGCGCATACATAAGCTTGCTTGCGTTTATACGGCCATCAATGAATAGTGCCGCCGCATTATACCAATTCAAATCAGCAGTTACATACGTTGCAGTTTTTAAAGGCTTATTCATCGCTCTTGCATTCGTCGTTCTGAATGCATAAGATGTAACGTTATTCGCTGGATCAGCCCCGAAACTCATTTCTACTTTGAGGTTAAGGGTTTTTGAGCCAGCATAAACAGCTGGGAGAAACAGCAAATTATTTTCCTTTGCGTAAAAAGTAAAATAGACTTTCCCACCTGTTCTTAGTACTAGGGCTATCCCACTGCCCACCTCTGACACATCTTCTGTAGGGAAGTAGGGGCTTGCCGAGAGTGTCGCATTTTCATTAAACTGTATGCCGCTGTTTTCAATAACAACATTGAGTGCATCATTCCCCTTTACTTTACTCATGTTCAATAGCGTTTTACCTAAAAAAAGCGAAGCTAGACGCTTCCCGATAAATCCGTAACCCCTGCCATTAAAATGAACAGTATCAGAATAAAAATTAGCTGCTATTCCCGATGTTAATTGCGACATATCAACAACGGGCGCTTGGTACTCTTTCGCTAGCTGTATTACCGCTTGAGAAAATATATCCACGGTGAAATCAGCCGCATTTTTCTGTTTGGGCGGTGTTAAGAAAATGACCGCACTCCCCCAATCCAATGCTCTTTCTATGATGCGTCTATATCCCTTGAAAAAATCACTCATACTTTCAGCCGCATTTTTGCTGTCATTGTGGCCGAGCATGAACAGCGTAATATCAGCATCGGGATTTACCCCATCCCATCTAGGGAACGAAGAAATAACCGTATCACCAGAAAACCCCCAGTTTTTTACGGTTACGTTTGGATGTATTTGCTGCAATGAGGCTTCGAGGGCTTCCGGATAAGTAATACTAGCTCGTTCTCTTACGTGTATTGATCCGTTCGAAGTAGGGTTAGGATCTGGAGGGCGTCTATCTGTGCTGTAAATATCATATCCGTAAGTCAGGGAATCCCCGTAGCATAGAATTCTAACAGGCTCATCTTTGCGTAATTTCTCAAACCCTGCACTAATAAGCTCTAGTTGTTTGTGTCTATACAGAGCTAGTAACTGGTTCATTTCTACTTGTAGCTCTTCGAATTCCGCCTTAATCTCTGCGAAATCTTCTGTATATCGATCGATTAAGTCTTGAATTGTGACACTGTAAATAGAATCGATTATTTCGATATCTTGATCTATCAAAGCTTTGTCTATTTTGAAAGTAAATTTATGAACCGACATGACTTGACCGTTTTTGTATCTAAGATACAGTTCTGCGTTTATCTTACCTACATGCCTTATTTCTTCATCGCTAAGTACATAAGACACCGTGTTATTTTGCGCATCTATTTCCGCTCTAACTTCCGCTATTAACGTATCACTTGTTAAATATAAAATAGCATCTACATTCTCAAGCTGTATTTTTCTATGTCCTTTTGTTAATCGAAACATCAGTCGAGCGGTCCCGATATCCTGTGTGGAAAAATAGCCATTGAGATTAATTGTGATTGGCGGAGACGTGGATATATCGAATGTTGTACCTAAATCTTTATATTTTCTATCATCCATTTTTTCGCCCTCCCTCCGTTTCGATTAGTTATTTTTTCTTTTTGCAACGCGCGCATCTTCCATTTACCCATCGATGAATACCGAGCTTGCACAATCCACTACCAATCAGCGACATGTTATACACCTCCTTCAATTCAATAAATTAGCTAAAAGCGCAGTGATCATAATACCTAGACAGCCACCGACGATAGATGTTATCGCTGAGGCTATAATAGTGCGTCTTATGAATTGCTTTCGACCTTTTTCTTCTTCAATTAATTGTTCTGCTCTATCTGCTCGTTCACGCTCTTTCGATATTTCCAAGTCCGTGAATTTTTTTTCGTAGGTCATAACCTTGTCTAGTAAAGGCGCCAACCCCTTTCTTACTGCTTCTTCAATGTCGATAGGCATTGCGATTTTCCAATCTTCTATAGCATCCAATCTTTCGCTGTGCTTGTCTAAGCGCTTCTTATTTTCTCTCGCTAAGGATTTACTTGATTCGGCAGTTTGCTTTAATTCTCCCCATTCTGCATTTGTTATTTTCACATGTTGATCCATCGGGACCACCTCACCCCATTAATTTGTATAACCTAAGTTGCTAATCTATCATGAACTCTATTCCGTCTAACCAGAATCCGCTAGTGTCTACCGCGATAGCTAGCACCTCTAAATCTCCAGTTGGCTTCGCGTAGATAGTTGCGCTAGACCCTATAGCCCCGGACTGTTGCGCTACTTTATAGCCATTTACATATGAAGTGCTCGATCGGAAACCTGTAGGCAATGTCGAAAAAGCTCCTGCTGCTGTTCCTGCTACACGATTCACTAAGCCTCGTAATGTAACACGATTTCCTATTTTTCTATATTGAGGTTTTGCTGTTCCTGCTGAATAATTCGTTTTCAGCGGTAAGTCAATCCATCCAGAATCTAAAAATTTAGCATCAACATAGGCAATGGCTGCTGTTTTAGCTGCATCCGCCTTAGCTTGAGACCCTACTGTATTCTCGTATTCTCGCCACGGACTCGCTGTAGCGCCTACATAACGGAAAAAATGCCGGTTAGCAGCGGCGTTTGTCGGACTGAAATATCTCGCATGTTGTTCTATCGCCGTTCCAGTTATAAGTTTATGATTCTCTAATCTGAATGATCCTGTGCTAGGTGCATCTGTCAACGCGGCGGCAACCGTCGAATTAATATAAAAGCTTCCTTGCTCAATAATTGCCGCTAAAGTCGTGACGTTCGGCGGGGATTTGGCAACGCCTGAATCAGCCGTTAACTTTGCCTTTTGCCAATTTATCGTTTCCGATATCAATACAACGTCATTAGAATTTATTAGCGCTATCAGCTCGTTTGCTGTATCTGTTGATTCGTTTAATTGAGCAATAGCTGTATTTAAAGCTTCCATCGCCTCGGCGGTGGACTCTCGAATAAAATTGTTCAAGCGATTGATATCACTTATAAAGTCTTCGAGCTGTATATTACCTTGCGTCGCATCCTCCGCTACGTTAATTGTGAAATTAGGCGTTGTAACACGTTCATCCGCGCTAAGGTCTAGTTCTTGTAAAATTTGAAAACCAGCTGTTCCACCTTTTTCTAACACGAAATAACATAAGTTCAATCTTCCATTTCGAGCAAATACCTCTTTGGCCATCGTGTACTGTATTATTCCTTTAACAGGATCGATTATTTCCATGTTGTCGTAAGTAGAACCGTCGTCACGAACAAAATAACCGCCGGGTAAACGACATTCAAAAACAGGTGTATACTCTCCGAAATCAGGTATAACAGCGCCGTTGTTTGTTATCTGAACAATTGTAGTAACTGCGTTTTTTTCCGTCACACGGGCCAAAATAAGCGGTGTTAAACTATCAGAGACTAAATCTAAACCGAATTCATATCGTTTTAAACTCATCGTCTTAACAACCTCCTTTCAATGAATTCCTCAATATCTGAAACTCTCTTCTCTAACGCTTCGTTCTCACTTCGTAAATCGCTTATGAGTTCTAATGCTGTATCTAGCGTTTCTTTTGTGTTTGATAATTCATTTTGCAATGACGTTTTTTCTTCCTCATTTTCGCGCGCGTATTGCCATAGCCAAGCCGATGTTTTATATAAATCAACAGTGGCTATATCATCACTATCTGAACGCAATACTTTAGGTAATAATTCAGCTACGAATCCAATATTTTTATCTAATTTCATTTTCTCTGCATCCTGAATTAATCGATATGCAAATACTTCAACATCTTTCACAAGGTTTTTCGCTGTGAACCGTTCATATAAAATGCTATCGGGCAACTTCTCAATGTCCTGTTTAAGCGTTGCACTGGATGCCGTTTCCCAAGCACTTGCACGAGCTGGAACATAGCGAATTTGAGGTCCTCCTCCTGATTTCCAAGTTGTGTGGTCAATAAAGGCTACCCGACCATCTGCATTTGTTCCTACGTAACACCATCCAAGCGAATAAAAAAGTGGCGCTTCTGCACCGGCATACGGTGATAATCGTATAACTTGATCTAAATTTACAGCTCCGGTTGTTTCGTTGAGCGCCTCAATCGCAAAACCTAATTCACCAGTTGTATTTAATTTAATATTCATAGCTGGGAAAGGATAATTATCTCGTTTTGCATTCAGGCTAAAACCAGACCCGCCCCCAATTTTCAGTATTTCGCGATATTGAGGTAACGGCAAAGGCGGCATAAAACTAGAATAAAGCGTGTCTAAATAAGCGGCAGAACCGGTTATCGTGACACCTTTTATGTCAATAGCTTTCAACGTTCCTGTTAAAATGCGATCCGCAACTATCATGCCGTCATATGTCATACCGATTTCGTAAGGCCCAGCATAACCGTTTTTCGAATGTCCTAATCCACCAGCGTTCCAGCGCCAGATATTCCGCGCTGTGTTGATGTCTTTCGTGTCCATGATCAAAATTTCTTGCGGGTCCGCCATCGATGGATATAAAACGACATTACCGGCCGGAGGATTGTTAATAACGTTTGTTAGTTCATCAATCCCCGCTTGTAGAAATGTTTTTTCAGCGGCTATAATTTCAACTTCTTTTTGAATATCGTTGAATTGACGCGATATATTCGCTTTAAAATCTCCCAATTCAACCGAAATGTATTTATCGAGCAACGGATCGAATGTTGTTGCAATGACACGAGCTTTCACGTCGATACCAAGTTGCAAAAATTTAACGGTTACGGTGTCCCAAAGATTGACCGTTTCTAGCGCCAGAATGCTCGCCAGTTCTTCGTCGTCCACCTCACGGGATAAATCCACAAAGGAAATATTGAGATTAACAGACGGTTTTCCAACATCGTTATTAACTAGATATGCTTGCGCTGCCGTTCGAAGTGTTGCAACGTTTGTAACGTTATCACCCGTTAAATCAACCATAAACGCTCGAGGCTGAGCGAAATTGGAGACGTATTGCGAGTCTAAAACGACTTCCGGCAATCGTATTGTTGTTTCGTTTCCGTTTGCATCCTGTACCTGCGCGAAGGGATAAATAGATGTGAATGTTTCGCCTATCTCCTCGTCTTGTGTTGCGTCAGTAAGGTTCTTTCCGTATGCGACTAGAACACCTTTATCAACGCCAGCTCCCTGCCTCGGGTAATGCCTTATGTTGAAATTATCAAAAATAAACTCACCCTTAAATGTGTCTAAGAGTGAGCCTTCCTTTCCGCCTAGCGCCTCCCGAGAAGAAGCCAGTTCAATTGTTGTACTCGCCTGCGTTGTTGATGTGCTTGTGCCTGTGAAGCTATGAGGGTACACGGTATTGCTTAAAATTTGATTGAGCATATAACCGGCTGTTCCGTTTTGAACGGTGATTTTACCCTTGAGCGGGTTGTAGTGCAGTCGATAGCTAATATGTTCCGCCTTCACGGTTACAATGCCGTTCATCGGTTTAGACACGGCATAAATCGTAAACAACTGTTCTTGTTCTCTAAACCCAGCCTTAGCCTTGACGATATTTTGATTCTTTATTTCATCAAAATACATGCCGTCTTTCACGTATTTGAATTCTAATTCATACGTTCCGTTCGCCTCTTGACGCACTATCCAGTCAAACGAATCCGTTAGTACACCTATGCCGTTGTTATTAAAATCAGTTGCCGCTGCGTCATATAATCGGGGGGTTAACGTTCTAGAAGCTGCCATTATATCGTCCTCCAATTCGGTGTTACTTCTACTTTTGTCACGTTGCCCGTCCATGTGAAGCGGTTTTCTCCGACATCTAGTTGCGGAAACGGATACGTGTTAACTTTGTTATTGAGTAAAGTACCAGCTTTATAGGCAATCTGTAAGCCGGTATCTAGCGTGATTTCTCCCTGGATCCCTTTTAAAATAACCTTGTAATCATTGACGAAAAAATCAATATCCCCGTTACCAAATATCGTGATAACGGGGTTGGATGGAAATATTTCAACGTTGTTCAAGCGGCCATCTTTCGCGATATTAAATACTTGCGAGCCTGTTATCGAATACTTGAATGGCTTACAATCAAAGCTTATCGTTGTTCGGCCAAAGCTGTTATTTACGTTTTGAATCTCCGTCATATTAAAACACCTTGCAAGCCGGTAATAGCGATTATCAACCGTGTCTATCAGCTTGTTATAGCCTCTTTTAAAACGAATCCATTTGGCTATTTCGGCGTATATCTCGTAAATTGTTAGTCCGTTGTAAGAATAAATGTTAACTGGATAATCCATCGTGATATTTTTGTAACGATCGTTATCTATGAAGTTGTCACCGCTTATACCTGGCGTTTCAATCCTCTCAACATCTTGTTCAGGAATCGGAAAGGCGCGATCAATGAGGATGCGCATCCCAAAATCCGTTGACTTTTTACCTGCGAATTGAAAATAATTTTGAGTTTTCAGCACCTGTTCCAGCATCACTCTAACCCCCTTCTTGCCCGATTCACTTGTGAACCTAATTCTTCCGCAACGCGCTTAATATCGTCATCATTTCGAACGATAATATTACCTGTGAACGTAATACTAAGCGGCTGTTCTACTGTAGTAGGGCTAGGCGCCGCCGCAACTGTAGCTGGTGTCATTCCTGAAAATGCGGTAGCCATGTTTGGCATTCTGATTTTTGACATGTCTGGCATCTGCATGCCTCTCATATCCGGCATCAAACTTGCAGTTAGCCCATCAGCAGCTTTCATTGCAACTCCTGAATCAGCTTCAATACCTACGGCTATACCTTGCGGAATGAACTTACCAACGTTATCTCTCATCCAGCGGGACGGAGATTTTATTTTCAAAGCTCCGGTTATTTTTTCTTTTATGCCATCTACAACTTCTCCTACTTTTTCCTTAACTTTTTCAGCCATACTTCCTATACCGCCTATTAAACCTTGAATGATACTTTTACCAATCCCAAAGAAGTCAGTTACCCATCCGGCGACAGTGTCGAAAGCTTTCCTAGCAATATTTCCTGCTGCTTTTTTTACATCTTCAACTTTTCCGTCTATACCTTTTATAAGTTCCCGGATTAATTTTCCGCCCATTTTGAGTAGTTCCCATATTAAAGCGCCTATGCCTTTTACTAGCGCCCATAATATTTTTCTTCCAGCATCGTTAATTTTAGGCATATTATCTATTAAACCTTTTGCTAACTTCATTATTAAAGTCAATGCTGCTGTGACTAATTTCGGTAAAAACTCTACCAATCCGTCAATCAGAGCCAATAACATTTTCACTCCTGCATCTATTATTTGAGGTAAATTGTCAATTAAAGCATCAAACAAAACCATAATTATTTCCAACGCCGAATCTAGTAGCATCGGTAATATTTCAACGATACCTTCCATCAGAGCTAGTAAAATATCAATACCGGCTTGTAAAATAACTGGTAACAATGGTATTAAGGCTTCGACCAAAGTTACAATGATTTCTAATGCCATATCAATCAACGATGGTAAAATCGTTACTATACCTTCAATCAAAGCTTTCAGAATGGAAACGCCAGCCTCTAAAAGAATCGGAATTAACGGGCCAATTGCTGATATAAGAGTTTTAATTATATTGGTAGCAATTGTTATTAAAGTTGGTAAAATGCTGATGATCCCGCTTATGATATTAGTTAAAATTTCAGCACCTGACTGTATGAGTTGTGGTAATTGCTCGCCTATTTTCAGAATAAGAGAATTAATAATGTCCGAAGCTTTATTTATTAACTCTGGCAAACTGGTTCCCATGCCTTGTAGTATCTTCTCTATCATGCTAGCTCCGGCGATAATTAATCCGGGAAGCCCGCCGACTATCGCGGCAATAAGAGAAGGAATTAAATCCTTAACTTCATTGATGAGCGGTTCAAATCCCCCACCGCTAAACGCTGTCTGAATAGCTTTCCATATGTCACCTATTTTATTTTTAAAATCATTAAAAATAGAACCTAGGGATGCGAAAACAGACTTAATAACGTTACCGAATTTCATAATAAGAGCTGTTCCTTTTTCGCCAAAAGCGCCTTGCAAGTACTTGTCTAAATCAGCGAAAGAACTAAAGGAACCCGTAGCAACCTTTGCGACTGCGACAATACCCATCCTTAATTTATCGATACCTTGCAACACGGTAACGAGCGAATTAAAAATACCGTCTGCAATAGACGGCGGGAAAATATTATGAAGTTGTTTATTCATGTTAGCCATTTCTTTCGTGTTGTTAGTGAAGAAGGCCTTTATCATCCCCCCGACAACAACACCTGTTTGCATCGCTTTTTGTCCTAGCATATCCAGTGTTTGCATTGCTGAAATAACCGATGCCCTAACCGATGCCCCAAATTGCACTATTTTTGAAGTTATAGCTTCGCCAAATACGCTTTGCAATTGCTTGCTGAATTTGCTTAAATCCGCTGTATTTCCAGTGAAAAAAGCCTTAATAATTCCACCTAGCGCTTTAAAAGAAACAACCATTTTATCAAGTAGTTTATTCAGTGGTTGCCCTTCTTTGTTGAAATGTTTAAACGCAACTACTATTCCAATTATAGCGGCAGCAACGAGCCAAACGGTACCAGACATCGCGGCCAAACCTGTAATGAAAGGACCGATAATCATCCAAGCGGCTCCTAATGCAGCTTGAAACCCAGCTATTAATCCTATCCCGGCAGCTAAAGGCGCTAAAATTAGCATTAATGCCGGAATCAAAAGAAGAACAGCCGCGACAAACTTGGCTATCTTAGGATGCGCTTTATTAAATTCGGTTGTTAAATCTGCAATTTTCTTGATGAAGTTAAATACGGGAATCATGACAGCAGCAAAGACTTGGAAAAGCGGTTCGAACGCTTGTCTAACGCTCTTTTTCATGCCTGCGAACGCCTTAGCATAAGCCTTATTCGATTCCATCGCCCCTTTATGCAATGTCGAATAAAACTTCGCTGCTGTTACTGTAGCTACGAGCGCCACCATCGTCATACGCATAATACCTTGACCAATCATCATTGTCATATCTTGAAGTTGTTTCATGTTTGCGGTAGGACCAAGCATTTTCAGCGCCAAAACGGCGGGCTGTCCACGCATTGCAATTTGATTTAAGCCACTAGCAACCGCCAGAGCGCCTTTATTCACTTGATATAAAGGATTCTTCATCCTGTCGAAATTCTCCATAATACGCGTCGCCTGTGTCGTCCTGACTATCATTTGCCCGACGCTTTGAATAAGCTGGACCTTCATCATTTCGTTGTTCTTTATCATGTCGTCCATTACTTTCTTATGCACACGGCCCTGCGCTTCAACCTGTCCCATGAATTGCTTTGATGTGCCAGTGTAATCTTTAGCCGCTTTTCCTAATTGAAAAAACGCATATTTGGAACCAATCAGCTCGTCTTTGTACTTATACAAAGATTGCCTTTGTTCCATATACGCACTTTTCATTTCGCTGTGCATCCGTCTAGCTTCTTCCGACTGACCACGATAAACCCGCCTGACAGACCTTCCGTAATACTCATAATTCTTAGTCATCTGATTGTTATAACGTTCCGACGTCTTAGAAATTCGCTTGCCCATGTTTTCCATTTCGCGCTCGATGTCCTTAGCGTCGTACTTAATGCCGCTTTTATCTATCTCAGTGTCAATATGAATACTGCCATCTGAACCTGCCATAATTTCCCTCCTTTCTTGATGTATGTAACGGAATTAGATAAATGCTTTCATCATTCGTTCTAAATCCGCTTGTTCCCGTTTTTTACGCTGACTGGAAAGCTCGTAATGTTTCTTTAATTTCAGTATGCGCTTGCGTTCGTCGGCGTTTTCTTTGCCTGACGGAACTTTACAAGTGCGGTACATAATCGCTTGCATAATCGGTGTTTCTTCGGGCAAATTATTAAACAAAGTCATGAATCTGCCCCAGCTCATTAGCCCAATTTGATCCTCTAAATCGATGTCGTAAGCCATCAAAAAAGACGCGATAATACGATCCGCATCCTCAAAAAAATTAAATATCTCTTCACTTTCAGCCTCGTCATCACCGCCCAATTCCTTGTAAATCAGCGTGACGATATTGTAAATATCAACGGGACTATGTTTATACTGCTTATAATCAACAACAAACATTCGATACATGATGACTATTTTTTCGTTGTCGTTGAAATAGTCATCGCCTTGCAATTTGATTGATTTAATCACCTTATCGAAAGTAATCCTAATCTTTATCTCGGAATCGTTATAGACAAGAATGCGATCAGGATTACTTTTTTTAGCCGTTAATGAAAGCATCGCAATCACTCACTATCTATTTTTTGTTCCGTATATTCTTCAACGCCAAGGTATTCCTCTAACTTCTTATCGTTGAAATCTTCCAGTTTATCTTTAAACACTTTGAACAATTGCATACTGATGTGTGTACAAACAATAGAGCTTTTTCCTGACTCGTTATAAATTAAGTCCGCATCTTCCTTGCCGAAAAACATTTCTAGTGTGTCTTTCGCAATTTTTGCATCACTCTTAAAATCTGTTTTAGCCTTAGATGATTTTTCTTTTTCCCATTTTTCTAGCTTCGTTTGCGCCTTTTCGTACTCCTCCATTTTCGCATCACTAAAATCAACCTTGTAATCCTTACCGTAAATCTCAACTTCTTCAAACGATGTTTTTGTTTCAATTTTAATTGCTGTCATCTAAAACACTCCTATTCTCTTATTGTTTCCGTGAAAAATACCGTGTAATTCGATTTGTCCTTGATGTAAAAATTAACAACATCCCCAACGATCAGCGCCTCGAAATCATATTCGAAAAAACCGCCTATATCCGTTTCGGCATACAGGCGGGGGCCATCGTTGACAGAGAAATAAATTTTGCTGTCTTGGGTAAAATCGCCAGTCATGTGCAATTGCTCAGTTGTTATGTTTTCACGGATTGGACTAAACGCTTGATCAATATCTTCGTATCTCAAATGAATCCCCTCCCTTATGTCGCTATTCGTTCTACATAGCTAGGATAAATAGACCCTACTTTTGTTTCTGCTTTAACTGTCGCTCCTACGGTTATTCCTGAAATAGCCCCGCTATATGTTCCTGTTGCACTTGCTGTAAACACCGTTTTGGCAACTCCGTCGACGCTTATCCTGACTTGCCCGTTATTTTCAGTTGTTCCGGATACAGTGCCCGCACTTGCGACAACAGGATTAAGCGTTATTTTAGCTAATTCAGCTGTTATCGTTGTAACCATTCCTGCAATAGCTCCAGCATTAGGATTACCATCAAGCGCTCTTATATCATACTGATTGCCCGCAATAATATTTACGTTTCCAAGAACATAAATTCGTAAAACTCCCGCTACAATCGTTCCTGTCAACAATGCCGTTGTTTCGCCCTTTCTATAAATACGGCAATTCGTAACAGCTGGATCATCCAACGAAGTACCGTTAATATATGTTTCTCCGTACAAAAACCGCGCAATGTAAGGCGCTGATAACAACGTCTTTTGTGTTACGCTATCGCTTCGTTCGCCCTCTAACGTCCTATCAACAGCAGATACAGTTACAGAATAATACGTTTTTTGCGTGAGTCCCGTCACTACTGCTACATTAGAGTTGAAACGGCGACTTTGCGCTTCTCCTTCTATATGTAGCAAGTAATGACTCGCATTACTTATTGCGTTCCACGTTAGCGTTATTGTTGTATCTGTAAATTCTGTAACTCGAACGTTAACGGGCTTATTAGGGAGTAACTGGCTGTGTTGGTTCTTCTGTTACTTCGTCCAGTTTTTCAGGTTTTCCGGAGAAGTGTATCTCATAAGATACTTCGCCTTTTGAATTCGCCCCTCCGCCAGGAGGCTTGATATTAACTAAAGATGCCGGGCCTTTTAACCCCTTCTTTTTAGGTGATATGATTAAAAATTCACCACGGCGCATTGTATCTATCTCTAAAAGAGCATCATCAAAAATAAAGTTTTGCGCTGGATCATTATATTGCCGATGTCCTTCAAATGTGTACGTCGGTTGCAATCCGATAACGGTAGAATCAACGCCACCATCTAGGTCGTAGTAAGGTGTTTGATCTACCTCTTCATTATTTTCTGCATCAATACTTTCGATTCCGCTAGCCATCCTCAGCCACCCGGTATCGGCTATTTTGGCTCCTGTATTAGGATTCCACCAAAATCGGAAATTATGTTGCAATAAAAATGCTTGTTCCATTGTTATTCCTCCTTGTTTTTATGAATTTCTGCTTGAAACATCGCAGACCATATGAATAATTTTTTAGCCGTTATATCAACCTCGGAAGGCTCTGTGTAAATTTCGCATTTAGTAAAATAAAAAGAACCATCCTCGGGTGATAACTCGCCGTTTGATAGTTCTAGCGCCTCCGCTATATGTTCGATTGTGTTCATCGCTGTAACTCTGTCTTGATGCTTGACGAGGATTTGAAAGACAATGTTTTTAGTAACTGTTCTGTCCATGTAGCGAACACCTGGGGAAGAAGGCGTAAATCTAAAAACAATGTCCTCCTCGTCAATGTCTAAGACGCTCATTCTAACAGCACTAAATAAATCCAATCTCGTTTCTAGATGCATTTTGACAGCCTCAAAAAATACTTTTCTCATCTTCTCCCCCCTGCCGCCGCATTGTTGGCTACTTTTACCCAGTCACTTAGAAACTGCGACTTTGCAACTTCGAACCATAGTCCGCCCGCATGAGGATTTTTATCTTTGCTGAAATTAAATTGCGGGTTAAAATAGATCCGTCGAACGTAAGGTACCGCCCATATAAGCATTCCCTCACCAATTTTAGAATGTATAAAGCTGCTATCAATCGTAGCCTGTGTATCCCATGGTGCAAAGTAATTCGAGTCTTTCAAAACCTGATTATCAAGCGCAAATTGAGCCCTTTCAATGCGCTTATAGACATCCTTTTCGATATCCTTCGCATTAACCTGCACTTCAACCTTAATCCTCAATTACAATACACCTCCCAGTGATGCACGTTACTCCCTCTAGCGTATACCTCATCCACGGAAACAACGTTATACTCACGGTTATCGAAAATGAAAATAGATTTCTCGCTCGGCCGAAAGGCTGGACTAGAATTGATGCGATCAATAAAAATGAGTGTGCTAGATTGGATATCATCACCGTTTGACGTTTTAACAACACGATTGACAGGTTGCACCCGAACACGATTGACAGGAACAGGTTCCTCCCATTCTTCGCCGTATGCGCTTTTCGGGATATACTCTTTATACTCGACATTGTGAATCAATAACCGTCGTTGTATCAACAGCAATCACATCCCCGCGCAAGTGACGGAACCCCAGCGTATAAAAGGCCAGTCGGCGCCAGAATTTCATAGATGTTATTTGCGAATAGAACAACTTTGCCACTGTTTGAAGCATTACCACCGCTACCGCCTCCTTCACTGTAATTCCCAATGCGCACACTACTACCGGCCCCACTATCGACAACGGAAGCCGTTTCACCGTTAAGGAATAAAAATTCTACTTGTGCAGCAGTAGCCTCCATTACGCGGTCGCGCTGAAATTCAACTAAATTGTCGAAGCCTGTTCTGCTGATTGCATACCCGGTAAATCGGTCAATATCGCGACTAGCACGGGGAATAAGGCGTTGTAATTCCTCCGCAGAAATCTCAACGCCTACGTACTCCGCTAGGAAATATTCCGAGTCAATGAATTCCATCTGAATCAACTCATTTCGCTATTTTTTGATACGCTTCTTTTAGTTCTTTATATCCGTCTTGCAATTCTTGATGTTCTTTTTCTAAAGCTGCATATTTTTCTTTATGTTCCTTAATTTGACTCTCTAATTTTTCATACTTAGATTTGTCAATCTTGTCATTGCCTGCTGCATACTCAACAACTTTGTATTCCTTTTTCTTCTCGTCTAGTTCGACAACATCATAACCAAGAGCGGTATAAGTGCTTTTTTCTGTCTCGTCGATACTTAACACTTTATTGAATCTCTTTACAGTAATCATGCTAAAACTCCTCTCTATTATGGTTTGACAACGAATTGAATGCCGTTGCTACGTTGTTTGAATAAAATAACATCATTGTAGAACTGCTCGTAATACAACCAGTTACCTGCTGTTTTAGCTGATGGCGAATCAAATCCAGCGAAAGTATATTTTTCTGGCGCGCACATTACTGGAATATGAATAAGCATCATTTGAATTTGTTTCGCTGCTGGATCATCAATAACGCCAACCGAGAAGTTATATAGCGTCTTGAAGCGGTCAGGCGCTACTTGTCTAATATCAACTTCATCAAGGCGGGAGATGCGACGATCAATAACTTGATTGTTCGACTGAACATCAAAATTACGCGTTAAACCTTCCGCGCGTTTTAGAATTTTATTAACAGCAGGAGTTACATATAAAACACGATTCATAGGTACCGCTTGTTCATCCATCAGTTGCATCATGTCGTCGAACTGGCGTAAGATATTAGCTTCGTCTAGTTCCATTTCGTAGATTCCTTTCGTTGGATCTAACTCTTGTTTTTGCGCGAACAACATCGAGAACATGTATTTGTCTTTCTCTGGAATCTTATGCGTTTCGTTAAATACACGAGTAACATTAGCCATAGTAGTGGTAAAATTCGTTTCGTCAACATCGCTAGGGTCGATAAGCGTTTGCCAGTATCTTTCGTTTTTCAATTGATATGTTTCCCAGTCATTCGAATAGTTAGCTTCGAACCCTGTAATAGTACGACGTGGGCGGTCTCTCAATCCTTCGTTAACTGTTAACAACGGAAGTTTAACGGTATCTTGTCCAACCCATTGAATGATACTATTCGATGGAGAGTTCCATAGTTCCGCAGATTGTAGCATGTGGCGGAATGGTTCTTGTAACGCTCGTTGGTAGTCTGTTGCAAAGTTTAAAATTGCTGCCATTTTTATTCCTTCTTTCTATTTTTTATTTAGGTAAGTTGTAAATATCTTGAAACGCGGACTTCATCGCTTCCCCTGGTGTCGTTGTATAGTTTTGCTGTCTGGCAGCATTACCGGTATTTTTAGTTGGCTGTGCTTCTTTGCTGAAAAATGGGTATTTTTCCAGAACCGCTTTTACGGCTTTCGCGGGGTCCTTTTCTTCTAACTTCTCGGCAAGCGCAATCACATCAGATAAATAATCATCCGTTACGCCGTTTTTAAGCGCTGCGATTTGCCAATCTTTCGCTGCTGATTCGCTACTAATTCGATTCGCTTCATCCTGCGCGGCTTGCAATGCTTCCGCCTGTTTGTCTGCTTCTGTTTTCTGGCTGTCTTGGAAGTCTTTGTATGCTTTCAGTTGCTGTTGTAATGCGTCCTCACTATCCACACCTAAATCCTTCAAAAAGTCCTCTTTGCTGAATGTAGTGGGTGGCTCGGTTGGAGGTGTAGGCGGTGTCGTTGGCTCTGCTGGCGGTTCATTTCCTGCTGCATTCGGTTCCGTCGGTTCGGTTGCTGGTTCTGCAAAATGCTGGATATCAAACTTAACCATCTTTGTGTTTTTCAATTCGTCACCCCCTTTCACGTCGGCTTGATTTTTGTTTTCAGAATAAAAATTCATCCTAATTCCTCCTTTTAGGTCATATAGGTCATAATAAAAAGACCTAGCATATAGCTACGTCTCGACTATTTTTTCGCGGTTGTAACGGCGGGTCCGTCCCGTCTTATTGATAAACCGCCTCATTTTCGCTTGTCTATGCGACACAATGCGCCTCGCATCCTTCAAATCCTTTTCTGCAACGTCCATCGATTTCAACATAGATAACTGGTGTTTTGCCTTCCTGATGTTCCGCTCTAACAGCCGTTGTCGCTGTGATTCCTTGTATATTGCAATCGATGCCTTTTTGTCATAAGGGAAATGCCGTTGCACCGATACGCCTTCAATGTAGACATAGAGGCGATGCCCGCAATTTATACCGGTAACAATACCATCGATTTCTCCGTAGGTCGTACTAGATAACGGCGGATACTTTTTACTTTTACCGCTACGGCTGTATATCCTACCTTGAAATTCTAGATGCGTCGGTCGGCTCCCTGCATGGCTGGAAACTTCCACAAGGTCCACCTCATAATCATCAAATCTAGCCTCTTGGACCTTATTCCCGACGTTTTTTTGTGTATTCTTAACAACCATGTTCACATATGCTTCGGTACTCCAACGCGCTCCTCTGCGGTCGATAAGGGCAGGCATTCCATTCTCCGCCCATTTCTTCGCTGTTTTCGTCAATGCCTCATCTAACGTAATGCCACCGCCAACAAATTCAGCACTGGCCTGCGTTATGATTTCTAAGTAGATGGACGATGATTGTTTGAGCATCGTGGCGTTCATAAGTTCTAAACGGGTCAACGCTTCAATGTCCTGCGTAGCGATAACCTTAGCGATATTGGCACTATCTGAATATGACACGACGCTTTTATCGGGCAATCGATCGCGTATTTCTCTTTCGACTCTCACACCTTCACCCGCCGCCGTTTCTCGTATCATCTTCCGCATTTTAGGGTTGGCCGATTTGGCCGCTTGCGTGACAGTTTGCAAATGTTGCCGTTGCAACCGACTGGCATCCTGCAATTTATCTGCGCGCCATTGTGCCAGAGTTTCCAACGTGATTCCTGCGCCATTTCCTACCGCCTTACCAATCGAATCTAATAAAAGCCCCTCTAATTTCAAATAAATATCGATTATTTGCTGTGATAGCATGATTATTCAACTCCGAACATGTCAACTACTTCTGCCGTCACTCTTTGTTCGTCCGCTTCGATTTCTGCAAGTATTTCCTCGGCTGTCGTCTCGTCAACATCCTGCGCGGCCATAATCGCCCGCTTTTTAGACTGTAAGCCTGAACCAGTTAACGCTATTTGTTGATTTATACGCGCGTCTTTGTCATTTATAATAGAATCATCAAAGGTAGTAGTAACTTCGTATTCCTCTGTTGGATATCCATTTATTCCAAAGTGATCCGCGATAAGTAATATGCTTTCTACGACATTAGCAACGAAGCCCTCGATATTATTCTCATGCGATTGCTTACTACGAAACGTCTTGCTGTTCTCACTAACAACCTCTGTCGCTGTTTTAAGCCCGGTTACATCAAAACCGAATGTAGCAGCAGAGAAACCAGTTTGCGTAGATAGTGTTTTCAAATATGCATCTAATGCTGATATATGCTCACTAACACGTAGCTCCGGCGACACATCGTAGTATTTTTGATTATTTTCATCTTGTCGCATCCCCTGAAATATTTCATCATCCGTATCGAAATATTTTGTTACAGTTCCAGTCGCAACATCTGTTTTACCTTTAAGCCACGCGTCTGGAACAATCGCCCTCTTGCCGCCTATTCTGAATTCTCTTTCTAAAGAGTCGAAAACCCTGTCAATCGATTTCAAAGTGTCTATAGCATTTGCGAATATAGAAATCCCGAGCGGCACATTTGTATCAACATTATTAGCTACTGCCGGCTTGCAATACGCGAAAAACGGTCGTGTCGCCTTTGGGAACTCAACTATTTCCTCTAAATCAGGATAAAGAAATGCTAAATCAACAGGTGTTCCCAGCGAGGTATCATTAATAGATGCCTTGTACAATTCGTTTCTGACGACATACCCAGTGTCTTGTTTCTCGTGCCATCTGATTAGCGTATAATTGAAATCCTTGACCTTTTTCTGCTCAACAACAATAATAGCCTGATCTATCTCTTTGTTAACATCCCACGATAGAGGAATGAAACTTTCTGCTGGAACATACGATACTTTAATGTCACCATCGCTCTTATAAATTTCGGCAGCCATTCCGCCAAGCGCCATCATAAACTCGGCATTATCCTGCGTGTTCTTGATGAATCCGTTCGCTTCCAGAATAGGAGAAACAAAGTTTCCTACCGCCTCATTATCAAAGCTAACTTCCATTTTTTCATTGCATATCATGTTAGCCATTTCTTGCGATACCTGTTTTCCCATGCCCATCGTCATCATATTACGCTGTTTCTTGACGCCTTGAACAAAGTACCAAATCGTATGATATTCACTGTAAAAACCTTGATACCAGCACCGCCACTTCGCGATATTATCGTAAAACGATTGATCTATAGGGATGTCGACTTTTTGTTGCAATTCAATCCCTTTGATAATTCTCATTCTGTACAACACCCCTTTGATTTTATTGATTAGCTTTTTAATCATCTGCTTTACCTCCTACGTTCCCCTTGTTAGGCAGTCGAGAGTATTATTTTTTAATCATTACAACTTGAAGCTTTAATTAGTCGTTGCTACCATTTTGTTGCCCTTGATGACCGTGGTGTCCATGATGCCCGTGGTGGAAATCAACAGGATAAGGAACTGGATAAGGTTGCGGATAAGATTGAGGACCGCAATAACCGCCATAACCCCGACCATATCCGTTATCACATTTAACAGCTCCTAAGATAGCGCTTAGCGTATCTTGTTCACGATACTGTGCATTCGTGTTGTTGATTTGATTCGTGATATATCCAGCAGATTCAGCGGCAGTTGCTTTGCTGTTAGCTTCAGCTAGTTGTGTTTGTAAGTTACTGATTTGACCATCTTTGATTGAATCAAGGATAGCCTGCGTATTTTGATTTGCTTGCATAGCAATACTGTTGAAACCTTGTGTTAATGTTGAATTAGTAGCGTAATTACCGGATGTAATCGCTTCTGTAACTTCTTGGAAGCCGTTAGTTTGATTAGATGCTAGGTTTTGAATAGATGTATTAGTCGCTTGATCTAGTACAAAATCTTTTGTTGCAACGTCTGCATTCTTATTGCCAAGTACATTTCCGCCGAACAAAGCTCCTAGCAACAGACCTCCTAAAAGACCTCCTCCGCCTAAGCCACCTAAGCCTCCGCCTCCAAATCCGCCATTGTTCATAATCTCATTATCAAATGCCATTTTTACCGTCCCCTTTGACCCTCGACTGCCTAACAGGAGAAACGTAGTTAAAAACTCTTGATGTATTCCTTGAAAAAGTGATTTATACTGTATCTGAATTCATCCATCGCGTGATTGTCTTTATCAGCAGGCTTTCCGTGTTCATTACGCGCGTATAGACCTACCTCTTTGATAAAATGATAGTGATCGTAAGGTTTGTTATCGTCGTATAGATAGAAAAGACCTTTATCTATGCAACTTTTAGCTCGCTCGATGCCGACTTCTATTTTCAGGCCGTTAGCGTCTTTTGTGTCTCCGCTGTTATTGTCTGCTCTATCTGTATCGACACCGAGCAAATGCAATTCTTCCCGTAATGCCTTACACGCTGGGTCAACGAAGAAGTAATTGTAATGATATCCCCATTTCGAAAAGCACCAGTCTTTAAATTTAACGATTTCTTTC
This sequence comes from Listeria sp. SHR_NRA_18, assembly GCF_003856515.1. NCBI lineage: Bacteria > Bacillati > Bacillota > Bacilli > Caryophanales > Listeriaceae > Listeria > Listeria sp. SHR_NRA_18. Next base: position 7,914 of record NZ_QPKR01000015.1, on the reverse strand, counting down.
GCATAAGTGGACATCGCTTTAATGCTGCCAGTTTCCGCCCCACTGTGGTAGTAGTTAGCCATGCGGTATAGGCGATAGCTATACTTACCGCTATCGCTTTGAAATTGAGTTACAACGTTAAAACTGCATGTTGTAGCGTCTGACTGCCCTCCATCTGCGCTAAAAAACGCCTCTACAACTTTTCCTTGCAGGACGCTCTTTTCGTGCTTATCGGGATCGAAATTATTGTATATTACGCCCTCTGGCATAACGCGTTGACCTAGCCAATCACGTTTATAGAGGTAGTCAGACACTTTACATTGTTCTTCCCAATCCGCTAACCTAGAACCCGTTAAAATCGGGTTGTCATGCGGTCGCCAGTGCCTAAATCGATACTTACCTGTTTTTATAAACGGTTCCAGCGTCTCTAAATTAGCATGGTTTGGAGCTGGTGGGTTTTGCTCCGCTAGATGGTATCTAAATTTAGCGGCTAAGGTCCTTCTAAATGATTCCTCTATGAAAGACTTATGCAGTAAATTAAACTCCAAAAAGGTTACAGTACCGAATGACATCCCTGTGATAGCACCTACGGAGTTAGCTTTACCTCCACCTTTGTAATAAATCTTCTTTTCGCCATTTGGCAAGTTAAGCCAGAGGTGATCACCGTGCCTATCACTTCTTAATTCACCAACGTTTTTAAAAATGCTGACTAGTCCCATACCTTCGCAATCCATGAACATCCTATAAGCTTGTTCTTGATTATATGCCGATATTAAATGATTCATATCAGGGCTAGCGGCATAAATAATAGCCATTTTTTGAGCATCAGAGAATGTTTTACCAGAACGGATTGTACCTTCGTTCATTTCAAGTTCAATGCCCTTTAGCGAGGAATAGATATTTTCTTTTTGTTTATCACTTAGTAGCATCATCGCCACCGCTTTCTATTCCAATGATCGCATTACCAATCTCGATTAAGTCGTTAACCTGTGCTTTTTCAGCCTCATTAATCGCAATCTTGCCAGCTCTATTTTCAAAGATAGCTGCTTCTGATTCAGCTTTGCTTACTTGGGCTTCAATTCTCCTGTTATTCAGTACAGATATATCTTTATAGCCGCTTCGATCGAATAGGTCTTGTAAGAGGTCCGATTGAAGTCTTGCGTATTTCTCGTATTCAACGTTACTAAGATAGTTCAAATAGAAGTTGCTCATTAAAGCCTCTACATACTTCATTTTCGCCTTTAACGCTCTACGACTGTCATTATATTCGCCCATTTCATATTCTATCTCTTCGCGCCTTGCCTGTGCTTCCTCGCTGGTTTTAAACATCATACGTTCTAATTCATCATCTAAGTTGTCAACGTGTTCAGCAAGAGGTACGTCCTTCAATCGCAAAGAGGCCATTTCTGCATTCAATGCAGTTAATCCCTTTTTCGCCTCATTACTTTCAGCCAACTTAACCCCGCAATCAAGTATGCGACTCCAAAGGAGTTTGTAAACCTTTTTAGCGTCATCTTGCATTCGTTCCGATACTGTTTTCATTTCTTCATCTATAAATTCAAGCACCTTAACATTCTTTAACAATCTTGACGCTTGCGATTCTGCCGTCTTTTCGCTATATCCTGCGGTTTTCGCGGCTTCTGTAGCGTTAAAACCGTTCGACACATAAGCCAGCGCAAATACTCTATATTTCTTCTCCGTTTTTGTCACTACATATCACCATGCCTCCCTTAATTAGAATAGGTTTTTGATTATTTTAACGAATAGTGTCCAGCCATCATCGTTGGTAATTTAGTTTAAGCGAACAGCCTTCCGTTTTCGTCAACAGCACGCTCGGTATTTATTAAACTTCCATTTCTCGAAAACCTAATGCCTTCTTTATCAACAATCCACATATGGCCTTCTTTTCCTCGAATAAGCGTGAAATCTTTAGTTATGATTGTTGTAGCATCTTCATTTTGCATAACTTGGACATAGCTTCCGTCATATGCTATAGGCGATTCTTCCGTTTTTTCCTCAATCAAATCTTCGCGGATGTAGCGTTTACTACCACCAGATAAAACAACCACCTCTACATCCTCGTTTCCATTAAACAATGAACTTTCATGAAGTTCTGCTGAATAAATAGCGCCATCTAACTTATTTTTAAACATACTTCCCAACTCCATTCACATTTTTAAAAGCACTGCGCCTATCCACACCCTTGAACGGTTCGATTTGGATGTTCACCTTAGCTATTTCACTAGCCTTAATTTCTCCTGTTACTATGCCTGAATGCACTCGATTAATCGCCTTTTTAAGACCATCGAAAAAATGATTGATAGCTTCATAAATTTCCTTTATCAGCTCAATCATTTTCTTTACTTCCAGATGGTTATTGCTTCCGCGGTATTGTTGACTTCGTAAGCTTCTGTTTTTCCGTTTAAATACGTGACGGTAACTATCCCTCGCATTTCATCACTCTTCTCTTTTGCTATTTTTATAGATTACTACCGCGCATAAAATACCAATACCTAGCCATAACCACCAATAATGTATGAACTTTTCGCCTTCTGTCATATGGATCATATCGTGTAGGAATTGATTCGAGTTATAAATCATCGCTATAGCCGTACTTGTCAATAGTATGTTCGTAAATTTCTGCGTCACCTCGGAAATCCTTACACTTTTCCGCTTCTTCTCTGGTGCTGAATACTCCCCACACCATACCAGGTTCATCAACGTAATGTCCTGGTTCAAACAACACAAAAACCTTAGCTTTTTCGTTCTCCGTCGAATCGTAAGTCGCTTTGAAAATATCAGGCTTACATGGATAAAATTCACCTTTCACACCGCGAATAATGTAATCTCCTTCAACTGCTAACATTTCTCCTTCTAAAGTCGGGATAATGAGACCTAATTCTTGTCCAGAATCAGAAATTACGCCGTTTTCAGTGTGTGCTTCTCTCACTCCATCGCGACCCCACGGCAACGTCACAAACTCGACTATTTCACTCCAATTCATCCAAGTTAATTCGACAGCCTCAATTTCCACTGCTTTTTTACGATACTTCATATTATCAACTCCTCATAATCAAAAAAATAAATCTAAATTGCTGCTGATTCAAACAAAGAAAACCTAATATCTCGACTCTTATTTAACTCTTTCAACAGTTCATCTTTATATACTTTTACTTTGCATTTATGAACCGGGTCCCATATCTCTATTGTTTCGCGAAGTATAGGCTGCGCGCTTGGCAGTTCCGTATCAGCGCATACTGGTTCAAAAATGCCACCTGTATCGATTCCCATTATCAATCACTCCTCACCCAAAATAAAAAGCACTACGCGTTGTAGTGCCTGCTCGGCGTGTTTAATGTCCAGTAAGCATAGGACGTTATGTAAAGCCGACCATACAATCAGTTACGTTATAAAACGCGACCTGCAGGGGGTCAGCTTATTACAAGGAAGTTGGATTCGAACCAACAATCAAGGCGCGACCCTTTGCCTTTCCATTTGGCTATTCCCTGATAAAAAAGAGAGAAGCGGGAAAAGAAGTTATCGATTTTTGGTTTATCCCACTTCTCTCATACTACAATTATACAACGCTTTTTCGCTCTAAAAGTATCAAGAAAGTATCATTTTTGTTTTAGCACTTCAATTCCGAGTGTCGTGGCTAACTGAATGACACCCTTACGCTTTTCGCGTTTGTACTGAGCTTCTTCGTATGGCATGTCAATCATGACATCAATATCCCGCGAATCATGTATGAAGCACTCAATAATGATTTTGCGCTGAATATGATCCAGTTGATTTATAATCACATCGTATTTTTTTACTGCATCTTGCGCGGTTTGAACGTTATCTATGTTGTGTATAACAGCATCTTCTACCTTGCTGTTGAACTGGTTTGAAAACGAAGGAGGCGTAATAGTGTACGTTGTTGTCACGGATGGTAGTATAAGCGCGCCTGCTTTCAAACGAAGAATTTTGTAATCCTCGAAAAACTTTTTCAAAGCGCGAACGGTACCGATATAATCAATATCGCTCGCTTGTGGTAGGTCAAATAAACTCAATAAAAGCGCCCCCTATGGTATAATTAATTTGTGGATTAATTAGCGGGGCGCGAGCCTCGTTTTTTTTGTTATATCCTATAAAACCTCGGTCAAAATTCGAAATCCAACACACGCGTTATTCTTGAAATGTACCTCGACTGGTTTCCCGACTAGTTCGCTAACATATTCAGCTTTAGCATCTTTCAGTAGGTTTCTTGTAAAATCTATGACCGCTAATGCTGCCTTAGCTTTTTCTCCATCGTTATAATGCCTATAATTAGGATTAAATAGCCCTTCTTCAATATAAGAGCACCCACCGCCGTTGCCTAAAGCGAAATGCAATCGTAATCCGAAAAAAATATCATAATTGCCAAACTCCGCAATACTAATCTTTCCTAATTCTTTTTCCATTTTCACCACCCCCAAGCCCAAAGTACGCCTTTTACAAGTAAACCAGCTATTCCGAAAAAAGCTATTGTTGCCAGAATTAAAACAAATACATTCACGATTTTTTCTTCTATTTTCTTCATTCTTTTTCCTCCTATTCATAATTAACTTCGTTTGGACTGACGTCTCCATCTACAGTTTCCGTATCTATAACGTGGTGTCTTTGTAAAAGACCAGCGCCGAAGTAGTTAATAGTGGTTTTAAGTATTCCTTTGTCTTGAATACCACCAGAAATAAACTCGTCATATTCTCCAACGCTTATACTGTCCGTTCCCTTGTATTTAATTTCTCGGTAGTACCTATAAGTAACAACAGGTTGAGAATCCGTAGGGTGTACTTCGAGTAACTTTTCCCTGTAAACATATACAGTATTCCTATCGTCTCTTTGTATAGTTGCTTTTTCTACATCTAAGACTGATACATAGTTTCCGCCGTCTTTCTTTGCTTTATACGATATTGCTGATATAAACGCTATGACTATTAAAAGAAGTAACATTACAATTATTGAGATTGTCTTTTTATTGTCTTTATATATATTCACACCTCCACAAACCCTCTGCCCTCGTGTTTAAGGCAAATTATCGAATCCATATACTTCCGTTCAAAAAGCTTTTGTTTGAGCTTAAACGCCTCGGTTTTCACGCCTTTGATGTCGATAATTTCGGTGTGTCCATCTGCGTATAGAACTTCGAAATCGGCGACGTACTCTATTTTTTGATGAGTCTTGCCGTTTTTCCTGAATCCTTCTTGCAGCAGGTACCGAGGTTGGAGTTTAAAACTCTCAACCTCGCCCGCCTTCTTAAGTAGTTTCAGGTGACCGTAATACGTCGCTTCCGCCTTGCTATCGAATGTAAATCCGTCTACCGTGGTTTTCTTGTTGCCGTATTTACTTCGCGTAGTCGGTCGCCTCATTGATGATAATTGCCTCGTACTTTGTCTCAATTTCTTCATCCTCCATGTTTTCATAAATTATAGGTGACATGTTAGTTACCTCGCTTAGGGCTGCTATCATATATTCACGATCAACATAATGTTCCATCTACTCCGCCTCATTCCTTTTTTAATCTCTAAACGTCAACCAAAATACAAATCCTAAAAATACGAGCGTTGCGCAAAATACTATAACTTCTCCTGTACTCAATTACTTAAACCTCCCAACTACAATAATCCAGTGCCAGAAACAAAAGATAAGTTGGATATTTTGTATTCCGTACCTTTTGAATGCATGAAGATAAATACCGAATATAATTTCTTTATCATCATACTTATGCACTTCAAAATATTTAGTTTTCATCTACTCCGCCTCCCCATCTACATCAGGAATCCAGATGCCTTTAGTAGCGGTGATATTAAAGAAAGGAGGATATTCACCCCGCCTGTAAAAATTAGTAGACAAGTTACCTTTATCAAATACTTTAAACACAGTTTCCGCCTTCTCCCGCTCTTTCAGCAGTTTATCTGCAATTCTAATCGCCTGAATTATTGGCGCATCTTCATTTACGCCTTGTGCCAGCGCTATTCTACACACGCCTAGTGCTTGATTTACGGTTTCTCTATCTTTCTGCGTCATCGTCTTGCGCCTCCTGTTCTAATTCTAAATTATAAGTTAGTACTAAAGCGCCTTTAGGTTTGTCATCGAAATCGATAACTGCGCTTCCTCCTGATTTTGCCACTTTTTTTACTAATCCTTTTTTGCCCGCATAAATCGATAAGGAAGATTGGTTGTACACGACTATATCTCCTACTTTAAATTTCGGCGTCATTCCCTAATCACCCCTACCACTTCAAAATCAACCTCAAGTACTTCGCATTCGTTGCCCGTCTTACCTTCGTACTCAAACGCTTCATGTTGCGCAGCTAGTTCGTTTTGAAACGCACGAATTACTTTTTTTGACGCAGTTTCTTGGACGATGAAAATATAGTCGTTTGGCGTCATTCCCCATCCTCCTCGCAATACCGAGCAACCCAAGTTGGCGGTACCTCGCCTTTTGAAATATACTCATAAAACTCGATTTCCTTTTCCAGCTCCGCAACATATTTATCGTGTTCTATTTCGTAAAACCTCGCTCGTGCTTTGCGTGCTTCCAAATCTTCGTTAATCGCCTTTTCTAGCTTTTTGTTAAATTTCATTCCGCCACCTCCAGCAATTCTTTATTTTCGTGAATAGTGCCTATTATTTCGACGTTATCGGTTGCTACCGCGCTTTTTTTAATATGCTTTGCTAAACCTTGTTTTAAATATTGAGCGCCGTATTTGATAGTTTTTCCGTCTATCACAGGCGCTAGCCATACATACGTGTGCCCATCGATAATTTTCACATCTGATATACAACTACCTTTTGCCAGCTTATCGTTGTAATTACTTGTCAGTTCGAAAATCTCCAAATTATCAATTCGTACAATATCCCCCTCAAAAATCTTGATGCCGTTTTTGTCGCGTAGTCCTGTGCATTGCTCAATAATTACCTGTTCCGTAACAACGCAGATGCCATCCTCACACCCTAAATCGCCGTATAGTACGTTTCCGTTTTGCAAATCTAAAGCTAAATCGCCGTACCTATCACCGTTCACATATCTGTTTCGTAATTTATCCCACACTCTAAACTCAATCGGTCTCATTCGGCACCTCCATGTGATCAGAATACTCAAATTCCACGCGGTCAAAACCGTCATTGATATCTGTAGACGGAAAAGCTGTTACGGTGTAACCAGCTTCTTGAAGCGCATAAGCAAAGTCTTCCGCTCCGTATTCTCCATTTTCATAGCGAAGGAATAAAGATTCTACCTCTGCTTTAAATTCGTCATTCTCATCAACAACATTCTCTACTATTATTTCTACTTGACGTATGATTTTTCCCTCTAAAATAATCTTTGTTTTACTCATGCTCGCCCTCCTCTCCGTTTGTTGTTAACTGAATATAATCTGTATTTTCGTAGGGAATGAGGATTCTATCGACTAGTGACCCCAATTCTATATACTTTGTTTTTTTATTTCCCATGCCATTTTTGAATTTTGCTACTGTTGCTTCGAAATTATCTTGCGATGTAGTAATTATTTCTGACCCCGATTTAGTTTTTACTTTTATTTTTATTTCCATCACGCCTCACCCTCCAATTTCTTCAACTTTGAAAAGCCTTTTGTTACAGTCTATGCAGTACGTGTATTTACTTTGCGTTGTGAACAAAGTGTCGTGAAAATGGGAATTATCTCTTTCCTGACCGTTAAAATTGTGATGATATTCTCCTACGCCTGAAAATCGATTTTTAATGTAAAAACCCTCGTCCGACCCGCAACGTGGACACTCTGAAATCAGTGCTTTTTGCTCGTTCATCCTTCGCCCTCCTCAACCGGCACGGCAAACGCCCAGTAACGTTCGTCATACGCTCTTATTTGCTTTTCTGTTAGTTTGTAGAAATTTTCTTCTGAAAATACTTGACTTAACACATGCACAACT
>NZ_QPKR01000014.1:0-64760 GCF_003856515.1 Listeria sp. SHR_NRA_18 | reverse complement strand
TTCCATAGCTCCATTATAATCTGGGAAATCACACAATATCAAAGCAAACCATTTACAAGCCGACAGGCTGTTATATGAAATTTTCAAAGAACAATTAAGAAGCTATAAACTTATTATACGAGGAGTGGTTGGAATGATTGAAAATACGATAAAAGAAGTTGAGTTATTTGAGCAAATGAAGCATGGTGAGCCTGTGCTTTTTGTGACGTCGATTGGATATATTATTGGGATTACGGATATTCCGGATGAGATTCCACATAGTGTGGTGAAGTTGAAAGACGTGTATATTAACTGTGTTTCGGCATCAAGGGTGAATCGTTTTTCGAAAGGGTTGACGATTTCTGTGGATCAGATTATTGGCTTCAATGCTTTGACGGCGGAAGAAATGGACCGGATGATTACGAATTGGCAGGTATCCATGGCTCCAACCATCGGCTAATGCTCTCAGCGAAGCGACAAACGCTCATCTCCGTCGTTAAAAGTTCCGTTCCGGTGCTCATGTACAGTCGTACACTCTGCTCCGGTACTCGCTTTTGCCTAGGATCTGAGCATTTCTCGCTCCGCTGAGGTTCGGCGGCACGGTCAAGGGCTTATTGGGAAGTACGATTGGGAAAGAAGATAGACCATGACGCGGAGTCATGGTCTTATTTGGTATTAGAATGTTAGTTTTGCTAGGCGGTCAAAGGCTTCTTCTAAAACCTCCAAGTTTTGCGTCGCGGCTAGGCGGACGTAGTTGTCGCCCGTGTCGCCGAATGCCAAGCCTGGTATCAATAGGACTTGCGTTTCTTTCAAGACATACTCGCAGAACGGGACGGAGGTCATGCCGGAGCCGCTGATGTTGATGAAGGCGTAAATCGTGCCTTTGACAGGGTGAATCGATAAGTATGGTATCTCAGCGACGCGTTTTCCGACGTATTCTAGGCGTTCTTGGAAGGTTTTTGTGACGGCGGGTATGAACTTCTCGGCGTTGTTCATCGCGTGCACAGCGGCTCTCTGGGACGGTGAAGGGGCGGAGAACGTGATGCCTTCATTGATTGCTTTCACGGCTTGGATAATGTACTCGCCCGCAATCATGTAGCCAATTCGCCAACCGGTCATCGCAAAATTTTTCGAAAGGCTGCCTAGCGTGATGGTGTGTTCTGGTGCGAATTTTGCCATCGGGGTGAACTTTTCGTAAAAACTGAAGCCATCGTAGACTTCATCGGATAGGATGTAAAAATCGTGTTTTTGCGCGAGTGTAGCGATTTCTTCAAAAATTTCTTTGGAAAACACCGCGCCTGTTGGGTTATTCGGCGAGTTTAGAATCAGCGCTTTCGTTTTATCGGTGATCGCGGCTTCTAAAATATCTAAATTGATCGCAAAATCGTCTTTTTCGTAGGTTGGAATGAAGACGGGGACGCCGCCTGCAGCCAAAACTTGATCTTTGTAAGGCGTGAAGTAAGGTTCGTGAATGATGACCTCATCGCCGGTATCAATGATGGCTTGGAGCGCAAGATACATGCCGTGGCAAGCGCCGACTGTCGCGCGGATTTCGCTGGTCGGGAATTGTAAATCGTATGTGCGGTTGTAAAATCCTGAAATAGCTTCGAGTAATTCGATGTCACCAGATGCTTCGGTGTATTTGGTTTGACCGTTTTTCACGTCTTGGAAGGATGCCTCGATGATTTCTTGGTCGGTAATCAGGTCCGGATCGCCAATCGAAAAGTCAATCAGGTTCGGCGTTGTTTTCGCGATGGTCGTGATTTGAGATAGGATATTGACGGGCGCTTGTTGATATTTTTTAGCTAATTTCATATTAAAAAACCTCCATATGTAGATAAAAGTGGACAGGACAAAATCTATTCATAAATAAAATAAGCAGGATATTACGAATCCCATTTCTTTGGGTAAGACGAAAATCCTGCTTTAAACAAATTGAGCGAAAGCGTTTGTATTCAGGAGATTTAGTGGAAGCCGGAAGCGGAGCATACTAGTGTATGTGAGAACCGGAAGTCTGCTAAATCTCCTGAATGCGAACGCTTGTCGCCGATTTATCGAGGTTATGTCCCAACCCCTTTTTGTTTATTATAACACTTTTCCGAGGAAACTTTGTGTTCTTTCGTTTTGCGGGTTTGTGAAAATTTGTTCTGGTGTGCCTTGTTCTTGGATGTAACCGCCGTCCATAAAGATGACGCGATCGGCTACTTCTTTTGCAAAGCCCATTTCGTGTGTCACAACGACCATCGTCATGCCTTCTTTAGCCAAACTCTTCATTACTTGAAGTACTTCTCCGACCATTTCTGGATCGAGCGCGGATGTTGGTTCGTCAAAAAGCATCACGTCTGGATTCATCGCCAAGGCGCGCGCGATGGCAACCCGTTGTTTTTGCCCGCCGGATAGGGATGATGGATAGCTGTCCGCCTTGTCCGCCAACCCAACTTTGTTAAGCAATTCTAGGGCGTGTTTTTTCGCTGATTCTGCGGTTTCGCCTTTGACTTTTAGCGGTGCCAAGGTTAGATTGTCGAGCACGGTTTTATGTGGAAACAGGTTGAAGCTTTGAAAAACCATTCCCATTCGTTGACGCAAATCATTGATGTTGACATTTTTGTCGGTGAGGTTAGTGCCTTCGAATTCGATGACGCCGCCAGTTGGTTGTTCGAGTAAGTTTAAGCAACGTAGGAAGGTACTTTTTCCAGATCCTGAGGGGCCGATGACAACGACCACCTCGCCTTGCGCTACTTCTATATCAATGCCTTTTAAAACTTCTAATTTATCGAAATGCTTTTGTAGTTTGGTTACTTTAATCACTTGTTCTCATTCTCCTTTCAGCAACGCCTAGAAGTCTGGATAGACCGAACGTTAGGATGAAGTAAATTACGGCAGCGACTGCGTATGGAAGCACGGCGTTAAAGCTAGCTCCTGCAACGACTCCGGACATAAACATCAACTCGGTAATACCGATAATGGACACGATTGATGATTCTTTAATAACGGTAATAAATTCATTGCCGAGCGCTGGTAAAATATTTTTAATCGCTTGTGGCAAAATGATATAGCGCATGCTCGCGACCTTCGTCATACCAAGGCTACGCGCGGCTTCTTCTTGTCCTTTATCAACGGCCATGATTCCAGCACGGATGATTTCCGCGACATAAGCGGCACTGTTCAGTGATAGGGCGATACAACCGGCAACGATCGCAGGCAAGTTAAGTCCGCCAAATACAGCGGTTGTCCCAAAATAAACAAGGAAAATTTGAACGAGTAATGGTGTTCCACGTACGAATTCAATGTAACAATTTGCTGGCCAACGTAACCATCTTGTTTTGGCAAGTTTCATTAGGGCGAGCAAGGCACCGAGAATGGAACCGAAAAGAACACCGACAGCAGCGATTCCAATCGTATAAAGCGCGCCTTTCACATAATAAGAACCGTATTGCGTGAAGAAATTACCATCTTTGAACATCGCTTTATTGGCTTCTTCTTGGTATTCTTTTAGCAAGTTTTTGTCTTTGATTTCTTGAAGAGAGGCATTAACGCTTTTTTGTAGTGATGTTGTTCCTTTGTTCATCGCAATGGCGGTTTGTTTCGTACCATTGACAAATTGGACATCGGAAATCATCAGGTCATCATATTGTGAAATATACGCATCAGCAACGGGGCCTTCGAGTACAACGGCGTCCAGTTTCTTCTGCTGTAATTCAAGCATTAATGTCGTTACTTTAGATAGCGACTTCACTTTTGCACCTGTTAGTTCATCTTGTGCGAGTGCTTCTTGTGTCGTTTGTTTTTGTGCGCCAACTGTGGCACCAGCGAAATCATTTGTTGTTTTGAATTTGTCTTTATCTGTTTTCCGAATCACGACTTTTTGTTGCACAGTCATGTATGGATCGGAGAAATCGACTTCTTTTAGACGTTCAGGCGTTGGTGACATGCCAGAAATAATCATATCGATTTTATTTGTTTTTAAAGCTGGGAGTAGACTGTCAAAATCCATTTCTTTGATATCTAGCGTAACACCCATGTCTTTGGCGATCTTTTTAGCGATACTAATGTCAAAACCAACAATGGTATCTTTTCCTTTCACTGTTTTGTGGAATTCATACGGTGGATAATCGGCGGATAGACCAACAGTGAGTCGTCCCCTTTCTTTCACATCAGCCAGTGACGTGTCTTTTTCTGCTGCTAAAACGGGAGAAAAGCTAGCAAATACCATCATTAGTATAAAAAATATAGCGGTTAACTTGAGATAAAACTTCCCTTTAATCATGATTACACTCCTTTATAATGTATATCATCTCGGTAGTTTATGCATTTTCATGAATAACTATTGAAGATGAACATAGAATCTATAACTTCTTTCGATAGATATAATAATACATCTTTTTGAGTAATTATGCAATAGTGTTTTTAATAAAAAATATAGAAAGCACGCAGAGGCTGATTTTTCGTTTGGCTGGAATGTTGGTGCCGTGTTATATTGAAGGTAAGGATATTATATCGTGGATAGAAAAATAAATAAAAAGGTGTGATTCAAAATGGAGAAAGAATTTGAGCTTGTTATGCAGGAAGTTGAATTTCCGAATGATTCTAGAGGGGTATTTGATGGAACGCTATTGTGCTTGGAATTTTTCGTGGCTAAGAATAAAGCGGCTTATGATGCGGAAAGTGGGGAGCCGATGTTGCGCAGGGAGGATCGGCGTCTTGTGAATGGCTTGATTCAGGGCGAGTTTAAGGTGTTTGAGCAGCGAATGGAAGAGGAGCAGGATATCAGGCCGCTACATCATTTGGATGCGCTTTTTCAGGCGCTCGAAGTTGGACTCGGCGCGTTGTTTTCACCGGAGCAGGAGATTGAGTTTGCGAATGTGGGAATCGATGGCTTTATTCAGGTGTATAATGATCCAGATGTTCAGGCGAAACATGCGGACGCGATTTTGGCGAAGATGTTGGGAAGTTTGGACGGGGAAATGGATGAGGAATATTAAGCGGGAATAGAAATTGAAAAAAACGCCAATCTAACCAGTTTTTAGCTGAGTGGATTGGCGTTTTAGCTAGAATTCTTCTTTAATCAGACGAACAATGAAAAAAGAAAGTAGGAAGAAGGCAGGAGGCAGAATTTCATTTTCTTGATATTCAATGGTTACAGCACTGCCGGACAAGGATTTATCAATGGCGATATGACAGATGTCTGTGTGATCAAGTAATATTTTGATAGTTCCTTTTGCTTCAGGCTGGATAATATCGATACGATGATCTTGCTTCAGTCCGCGAATATGGAGGCTATGGTCACTGCTGGTTATTTCTTTGAGTGAGATATCAAAACTTGGCTGGATATTATGGTACACAACGGAGGAACCGTCTTCCCCAAGCCAGCCAATTTCGATAGTCAGTGTTGCGAGCTCTTTCTTTGTTTCGTCGTTGGAATAGCTGTATAAAGGATGATTATTTTGAAAAGAGATACGTGATGAAATTTTTTCGATGGTCCCGACGTGCTCATCGTTTTCGTTTTTAACTTCGATAGGATTGCTTTTTCTTAGGACGAGTGGTTTTTGGAAGTGAAAGCTTGGCATAATATTATTCATCTCCTGACGTAGTATCCAATTTTTAAGTAAACGTTTTTTTACAGTCTTATAGCAATCTATTCCCTTTATTTACTGGTGAAAACATAAAAAAGCTCGTCTCTGATAGCCAGAACGAGCTTTTGATATTATCCTAATAGGAAACGTAGTACGTAATAGACAGCTGCTGCAAGTGCGGCGGAGATTGGCAACGTGATGATCCAAGTGATAATCATGCGTTGTGCTGTATCCCATTTAACGCCTTTCACACGATGGGCTGTTCCAACACCAAGGATGGAGGAGCTGATAACGTGTGTTGTACTTACTGGCAAGTGAATGAAAGTCGCACCGAAGATGATGAATACGGAACTTAAATCTGCTGCTACACCACTTACTGGTTTGATTTTCATGATCTTACCGCCAACTGTTTTGATGATTTTCCAACCACCGATCGATGTACCAACGGCCATCGCGATCGCACAGGATACTTGTACCCACAGTTGAACGTCATCGGTATGTTGGAACCCGTTCGCGATCAATGCAAGTGTGATGATACCCATTGATTTCTGAGCGTCATTTGTACCGTGTGTGTAAGATTGGAGCGCTGCTGTTCCGACTTGAATGTAGCGGAAACGGCGATTTGTTGATGTTAAGTTTAGATTTTTCAGGAAAACTTTGAACAGGCTATAAAGTAGGAAACCAACGCCAAACGCGAGGAATGGGGACACGATAAGGCCGATAATAATTGTTAAAAAGCCTTTATATTCGAGTGCGCCGAATCCTGCTGCGGCAATGGCACCACCAGCGATAGAACCGATCAAAGCGTGGGAGGAACTACTTGGGATACCGAAGTACCACGTAACTAAGTTCCAGGTAATTGCGGAAATTAGCGCTGCGAGAATAACAAGGTCGCCATGCGGTAAGGAGAATGGATCGACAATGTCTTTTGTAATTGTCTTGGCAACCCCTGTGAAGGAAATCGCGCCGACAAAGTTCATCACTGCGGCTAGTATAATTGCATGTTTTGGTTTTAATGCTTTCGTTGAGACACTGGTTGCAATCGCGTTGGCTGTGTCATGAAATCCGTTGATAAGGTCAAACGCTAGCGCTGCAATAACAATGACAACCGTTATTAATAACATACCTTCCATTTAGCCGGCCCCTTACGCGTTTTTCATAACAATTGATTCAAGCGTATTGGCTACACTTTGACAACTGTCTGCGATTTCTTCAAAATTCTCATACACTTCTTTCATCCGAATTAAGCGGATTGGGTTTTCTTCGTTTTGGAATAGTTGAATCAGAGACTCGCGGTAGACTTCATCACAAATCGATTCGTAGTTCTTTATTTTAATAGCTAATGTGCGTACGTCTTTTAATTTTTTGTCGAAAACGAGATCTACTGCTTTTTCAATTTCCACAGTACTTGCTTCAATCGCGTCGATGAATTTCTGCATGTAGTCGTCAAATCGTTTGATATGACAGATTTCAAATGTGAAGGCAATTTGCTCAAAGCCGTCCATTACGTCATCTAATCGGTTTGTTAGCTCTAACATGTCTTCGCGCTCGATTGGCGTGATGAAGGCATCATTTAGTTCTAAAATCATTTTGTGAACCAGTGAGTCACCGTGTGTTTCATATTCCTTCATCTTCTCCGAAAAAGTATGTAAGTCTTCCCCAGTTTCGATGTTGTAAGAAGCGAAATAGTTGGCGCCCTCACGTAGGTTTACTGCCATATCATGTAATAATGAAGCAAAACGGTCCTTTTTGTTTTTAAAAGCCATTTTTTTAATTCCCCCGATCTTTTTTGTGTGATTTTTCCCAGTATAATAGGGCCCACTTTTTCGTTGATGTTTAGTGAGCGGATGTTTACAAAAAATATACGTAAAAAAATCATAACAAGGATAGAAATTTACTACACATTAATACTAACATAGGATGGCGGCAATAGGTATCTTTTTTTTGAGGGGAAATAGGCAAAAACTAGTTGAAATCGGTTACAATTGCTATGTGACGGGTTTTTGAGATGAACTGGTAATTGTATTTTTTTTAGTAGAAAGGGACGATTATTGTTTATGCTGGGAAAGACGGTGTAAGGAAGCATTATTTGGAAAGGGAAAAAGTTTGTTTTTTCACGTAGTATGATGGTGGGGGTTGCATTTTAATGGATAAGGGAGACGGATTTCTGTATACTGATTTTAAGTATTAATGAAAGAAAATGCGGCAAGTATCGGTTAAACTACAAAAGCAGGAGGTTTTATCAATGGTCAATTCCTTTCAAGCACGTTATCGTTTAAATAATGGTGTGATGATTCCTTATCTTGGTATGGGTGTTTTTCAGGTGACAGATCAGCAACATGTGGCTGGCGCGGTTGAGAAGGCGCTCGAATTCGGCTATCGGTCGTTTGATACGGGTGCGGTTTATAACAACGAAAAGCTGGTCGGGCAAGCGATTGGTCACAGTGACGTGCCGCGAGATGAGTTATTTATTAGTTCGAAAATCTGGAATGGGGATCAGGGCTATGATAAGGTTTTGACTGCATTTGAGCATACATTGGCAAATTTGGGCGTGGATTATTTGGATATGTATTTGATTCATTGGCCGCTGACGGGAATGTATCCGGAAACTTGGCGCGCGATGGAGCGATTATATGATGAAAAAATGGTGCGCGCGATTGGGGTGGCGAATTTTAAGGAGCATCATTTGGCGAGTTTGGCTGTGAAGGCGAATGTGAAGCCGGCGATTGATCAGGTGGAGACGCATCCGTTATTGCCTCAAAATGAGTTGCGGTCGTATTTGGCGGAGCACGGTATTGCGCATGGTGCTTGGTCGCCGCTTGCAAAAGGTGCGTTGTTTCAAAATCCGGTGATTGGTGAAATTGCGGCGAAACATGGCGTTCATGTGGATCAGGTGATTTTAAGGTGGCATATGGAACGGGGAACGATTACGATGACGCGGTCGATCAGTGCAAAACGGACACTTGAGAATACGCAATTGTTTGATTTTTCGTTGGATGCGAGTGATAGAAAGCGGATTGGTCAGTTAGAGAGCGGGAAACGTGTGGGGCCAGATCCGGATGATGTGGAGTTCATGATAGCGAGCATGGAGAAGGAACGGGCGATGTTTTCATAATATCCTTGTAAGGAGGCTTAGATGGATAATTATACGGAGCAGTTAATTTTATATATGAAAGAACATGCGAATTCTAAGGAGAAGCAGGTGATGGAGCAGTATATGCGAAACCAGTTTGTTTTTCTTGGATTGCGAAGCCCTAAGCGACGTTTGATTTATCGGGATTTTGTGGCGGAATACGGGAAGCCACAAGATGTGATGGTCGTTGCAAAAGAGCTTTATGCGCAGGCGGAGCGGGAATTTTACTATATGGCCATTGATATTTTGGCGAAAAATGTGAAGAAGCAGCCAGTCGAGGTTGTGGACTTTTATGAGCAGTTGATTAGGACGGAGCCTTGGTGGGATACGGTGGATTTATTGGCGAGTACGCTCGTTGGTGGGCATTTTGCGATGTATCCGGAATTGATTGAGAAGTATAATGCGAAGTGGATTAAAGGGGACGATATTTGGCTGGCGCGCACGGCGATCTTGTTTCAGCTGAAATATAAGGAAAAAACGGACGTGGCGCTGTTATTTGCGAATTGTGAGAAATGGCTGGACTCGGATGAGTTTTTCATTCAAAAGGCGATTGGCTGGGCGTTGCGTCAATATGCAAAATTTGATGCGGAGGCAGTGCTTGAATTTGTGGAGTCGCACGCGTTGGCACCACTGAGTCGGAGAGAGGCGCTGAAGCATTTTTAGGAGGAGAGCGGATTGTTGCATCATGTGGAGATGAATGTTTCGAATTTGAAAGAGGCGCGGTTGTTCTGGGATGATTTGTTGGGGCGACTGGGTTATACGCTTTATTCGGAGTGGGAGAAGGGCGTTAGTTGGATGTACGGGGAGACGTATTTGGTGTTTGTTCAGACGGAGGAACGCTTTTTGGAGGCTGGGTATCATCGCGGGCATACGGGACTGAATCATCTGGCGTTTCATGTGGCAACGCGGGCCGACGTGGATGCTTGGACAGAGCGTTTTCGCGCGCAGGGGATTCCGATTCTGTATGAAGACCGCCATCCGTTTGCTGGAGGACCGAATTATTATGCCGTTTTCGCGGAAGGACCAGATCGAATAAAGGTAGAATTAGTCGCGAAAAAATAAAAATATCCCGAAACCCATTTTTGCCGGATTTCGGGATATTTTTATGCTTCTGGTGTTTCTTTGTGTTTCTCTTTTTTGAAAACTTCGATGTAGGAAATGTGGTGAGGTTCGGCTTCTTTTACGCGGAAAATGTAGCCGTTGTTTTCAATTTCGTCACCAATTTCGACTTCGTAGTTATGTGTTAGGAACCAGCCGCCGATGGTATCCACTTCTTCTTCTTCGATGTCTGTGCCAAGCATGTTGTTGACTTGATCAATCAGAACTTTTGCGTCAATGATGAAGTGGCCGTCCTTGATTTTACGGATTTCTGGGATTTCGTCCGCATCGAATTCGTCGCGAATGTCACCAACGATTTCTTCGACGATATCCTCAACCGTTACAAGTCCAGATGTTCCGCCGTATTCGTCAAGCAGAATCGCAATATGGGAACGTTCGCGCTGCATCCGGATAAGTAATTCTTTAATTGGAATCGTTTCAATAACGCGGATGATTGGTTTTACGTAAGGATCGATGCTAAACAATGGATCGGAGCCATTTTCGACGTATGCGGAAAGGATTTCTTTCAAGTTCAGTACGCCGATAATATGGTCTTTGTCGCCTTCGATAACTGGATAGCGAGTGTAGCGTTCGTATTTCATAATATCGGATAGGTCGGCAATCGTGCCACCTGTATCTACGGTAACGATTTCTGTACGCGGAATCATGACTTCTTTTGCCATTCGTTCGTCAAAATCAAAAATCTTATTTACGTAGCTGAATTCGGATTGATTAATTTCACCGCTTTTGTAACTTTCGCCGACGATGATGCGCAATTCTTCTTCTGTATGCGCAATTTCGTGGTCGTTCGCTGTTTCTAAACCGAATAGTTTCGCGATGACAACCGCAGATTCGTTTAAAAGCCAGATGAACGGGAACATCACTTTGTAGAAAATATGCAATGGGCGTGCAACGGCAAGCGCGACAGCCTCCGTTTTGTCAATAGCAAGCGTTTTTGGCACGAGCTCACCAACGACAACGTGCAAGAACGTGATGAGGACGAACGCGATGGTAAAGGAAAGAACGGATGTCACCGAGCTTGGCAGTTCAAACATCACAAAAAGTGGATGAAGGGCTGCTTCGACGGTCGATTCTCCTAGCCAACCAAGTCCAAGAGAACTGATCGTGATACCTAACTGACAGGCAGAAAGATAGGCGTTCATGTGCGCGTAGATATGTTTTGCTAAGGTCGCGCGTTTGTTACCTTCTGAAATTAGTTGGTCCAAACGGCTCGGACGCATTTTCACGATGGCGAACTCGGTCGCGACGAAAAATGCGGAAATTGCAATTAGTAAAGCGATAATTAAAAATTTAGTGGTTAGTATCAATGAATGGCCACCCCTGATAAAGCACCAGAAATGGCGAACACCTCCTATGGGTTCTAAAGTTTTTTATGCTGTGTTTGTGTCTGTTCCGGAAGGTTTATCCATTCGGTAAGGAAACACGAGACAGCAACGATTTATATTTATTGTTTCTTTTTATACGGTTTCTTAGTTTGTCTGCCCCACTGTGTTTTTCCCTCCTAACCATTTTGCGTAGAATATACTTAATCTAAATTATAAGTCAAACGGGGGAATAAGACAAGCGAATAAGATAATGTGTTTAATCTAAATTTTTACATTTTAATCGCTATCAAAATAAGGCTCGATGTGGACGAGTGTATAGGCGTTTGGGTAGGTTTCGCGGATCACGGTTTCGATTTGCTCTGTGATGGCGTGGCTTTCGGCGACGCTCAGTTCAGCTTTCACAGAGATGGTAGCGTCAATCCAGATACGGTTGCCATTCATGCGAGCCTTAATATCTAAAACTTCATGGACTTGCGGGACGGCTGCGATGATAGTATGAATATCCTCGATTTTACCAATATCAAAGCCATCGGTGAGCGTGTGTGCAGCGTCGTAGAAAATTTTCCAGGCGGTGTAGATGATGAGCACGCCGACAAGAAATGCGGTGACGTTATCAAGCCAGGAAATGCCGATGATTGCACCGGTAATCCCGATGAAGGTTCCAAAACTGACGTAAGCATCGGAGCGGTTATCGTAGGCCGCGGCTTTGACGGCTAAACTATCGACTTTTTTCGCGAGGTTATTATTGATTAAGTAGACGATATACATGACAACGCCAGAAAATAGGGCGACGACTGCGGTAAGCGCGGATGGGGTCGCGAATTCTTGGTGGATAAAGGCCAGAAACGCTTGCCAAATAACTTGGAGACCGACGAGAAACATGATGAAGGAGGCGAGTAAGGAACTGATGGTTTCGGTGCGCCGATGACCGTACAGGTGATCTTCGTCTGGCGGGATGCGGGAAATTTTAAGGCCGACAAGTAGGGCCACAGAAGCGATAATATCGGTCGTGTTATTTAAACCATCGGCTTGCAGCGCGTCGGAATGCCCCACCACACCAACGACGATTTTTAGCGTAGCTAGGAAAATGTAGACGATGATACTGAGCCATGCGCCTCGTTCGCCTCTTTTTAGGTCTTCGTAATTTTCCATCTGACTTCACCTCGTTTCCCTCATTATATGTTAGATAATAAAAATCCCACTAGCGAGGCGTATCGAAATACGATTGGCTAGAGAGATCAGAAAAGTTATAAGAGTGCTTTTTCTAAACCTTTAACGGATGTGGCAATATTGTCGCAAACTTCTTGGTAATACGCCCATTTCACAGGTTCATCGGGACTTTGTTCAGGGTCTTTGATGTCCCAATACACGATTTTGTCGCGCAACTCGTCTGGAAATCCAGGGGCGAGTTCAGAGGCGGAGTCGTAAATCGTGACGATTAGGTCAGCCTCGTTTAACAATTTTTGACTAGGAGTTACGGGCATTGTTGCTGGTGGTTCCATGGCGTATTCCAAAAGTGCATCGGCGACAAATGGTGATGTCTGTGTGTGACACCAAGAGCCGCTAATAAATTGGGCGTTATTGATGGCGAGTTTTGAGGCCCAGGCTTCTGCCATGGAACTGCGAATGTGTCTTTGTGATAAGAAATAAATGAGTTTTTTCTTCATGCTCCAAATCCTTTCTTGCTCTTTAGACTGAAAAAATGCGATTTTTGCGTTATTTTTCAATTAGGTCTAAATGGAAGCAGGTCATAACGCCTTTCGCGTGTCGACAAACGCTCATTTTCGTCGTTAAAAGTTCCGTTCCAGTGCTCACGTACCCCAGTACGCTCCGCACTGGTACTCGCTTTTGCCTAAAAACTAAGCATTTGTCGACACGCTGAGGTTTTGCGAAAAATCACGTAAGTAGTTTTTCTGCAGTTTAAGTGCCTTCTATGAAAGACGTGATAATATATACGATTCATTCGTTTGGCCTTTCCCGTTAACACTAGGTAAATACCCCATATGAAAAGACAAAAACCTGATTTCGAAAATAAAATTAAAAAAGCGTAAATATTGTTACGAAATTGTGTATTATTACAAAGCTATTACAAAAATCGGTCTAAAGTTGGTGGCGCAAATCAGGCTTTTGCCGTAAAATGGATGTATACAGCTGAGTTTAACTTACCAAACTAAATGTAGAAAGCTAGGAGATATGCGTGAATAATGAGAACAAATCTATCTTGACCTATTTAAAAAGCTTCTTTCTCTTTCTAAAGAAGTGGTTGGGGATCGGTTGGAGTAAATTCCGCCGTTTTTGGAAGAATAAGCATATCGGGAAATTTTTAACACTTATCGGCTTGACGTGTGTACTGATTTTTATCGTATCACTGGTCATCGTAGCCAAAACAGCCGATATCGATGCTTTAAAAAAGGGACTTGAAACGACGACAGTCATTTATGATAAGGATAACGACAAGGCGGGCGAACTTTCCGCTTCGGATGCTACGTTTGTGAGCATTAAGGATATTTCTCCGAATCTGCAAAATGCTGTTATTTCGATTGAAGATAAACGTTTTTACGAACATGGTGGTTTCGATATGAAAGGGATTTTCCGATCTATTTGGGGACTCGCTTCGACAGGAAACATCACGGGTGGTGGTAGTACAATCACCCAACAGGTAGCAAAGAATGCGCTCTTGACGCAGGATCAGACTTTTACGCGGAAGGCGAAAGAGTTATTTATGGCGCGCGAAATTGAGAAGACGTATACGAAGGATGAAATTTTGGAGATGTATTTGAATACGTCCTACTTTGGGAATAATGAGTGGGGTGTGGAGAATGCGGCGAAGAAATATTTCGGAACGAGTGCTTCTGACTTAACGATTCCGCAAGCTGCGACGATTGCTGGTCTGTTGCAAGCTCCGTCTGCCTATGATCCGTATACGCACGCAGATAAAGCAGTAAATAGACGTAATATCGTGCTTGGTGCGATGTACACAAATGGCAAGATTACGAAGGAACAAATGAAGGAATATCAGGCGACGAAGCTTGTGTTGACGGATAAATCGAATGATCCGGATAACTATCACTATCCTTGGTATACCGATGCTGTCATCAATGAGGCTTTGAAAGAAACGGATCTGACGCAAGATGATATTATGAAGCAAGGCTATCAAATTTATACCGAACTTGATCAGAATTACCAAGCAGCACTAGAGAGCACATTTGAAAATGATAGCTTGTTCCCGTCCAATGCGGCGGATGGTACGCTTGTGCAAGGTGGCGCTGTATTGATGGACCCTGCGAGTGGCGGTGTTCGCGCGCTTGTCGGCGGTCGTGGCAAGCACGTTTTCCGTGGATTTAACCGCGCGACGCAAATGAAAGCTCAACCAGGTTCTACGATGAAACCACTTGCGACCTATGTTCCAGCGCTTGAAGAAGGTTGGAAAGTAGACGATATGTTGCAGGATAAAAAGACAACGTACGGCAAATATACGCCGACCAATGTTGGTGGAGTTTATCGCGGTGAAGTGCCGATGTACACAGCTGTAGCGAAATCAATTAATGCACCAGCAGTCTGGCTATTGGATAAGATTGGCTTACAAAAAGGTGTCGATTCCGTGAAGCGTTTTGGCATTCAATTGACGAAGGAAGATGAGTACCTAGGTTTAACGCTGGGTGGCTTGAATAAAGGTGTTTCACCAGTAGAGCTAGCAACGGCTTATGCGACATTTGCAAACGATGGCGCGAAACCAGAATCCCATCTCATCCGCAAAATTGTCGATCCGACCGGAAAAGTAGTGTATGAGAATGAAGCGTCGACGAAACAGATTATATCTAAGAAAGTTTCAACGGATATGACGTCCATGCTGATTGACGTGATTAATAATGGTGGTACCGGTGAAAATGCAGGCGTTTCTGGTTACGAAATGGCTGGTAAAACTGGTTCAACACAAGTACCGTTCACAACAGACGGCACGAAAGATCAGTGGTTCGTTGGTTATACACCAGAATTGGTCGGCTCAGTCTGGATTGGTTTTGATAAAACAGACGAAGCGCACTATTTGAAAACGACGAGTTCTGACGGTGTGGCATCGCTTGCGCATTACGTGATGAAGAGCGGGTTGAAGTATCAAAAACCGGTGGACTTTGGAACGAAGAGCGCATCTGCTAAGACAGAAGAGAAGAATCAGGAGAATGCAGTAACCGAGCAAGCTGGCGACTTCTGGGGTTCTATTAAGGACTCTGCGAAAGGTGCAGGCGAAACCATCAAAAAAGGCGCTGATAAGGCGAAAGAAATTGGTGGACAGATTGCGGATGGATTCCATAATATTCTCGACTCGTTTGGAAATTAAATAATTACAAAGACTCAAGGCGGATTGTTGCTTTGGGTCTTTTTTGTTGGTAGGATATAAGGAAGTACATAGTTTTGAAAGGGGATTTTTTGATGGTGAGAATGGAGCGAGATACGATTGGTGAGATTGCGGTTGCGGAGGATAAGTTCTGGGGCGCGCAAACGGAGCGGAGTCGGTTGAATTTTAAAATTGGCGAGGAGAGAATGCCGGATGAGGTCGTGAAGGCTTTTGCGCGGTTGAAGAAGGCGGCGGCTTGGAGTAATGCGGATCTTGGGAAGCTGGGCGCGGAGAAGGCGCAGGCGATTGCGACGGTGTGTGATCGAATCGTAGCTGGGGATCTGGATGCGCATTTTCCGCTTGTGGTTTGGCAGACGGGGAGTGGGACGCAGTCGAATATGAATGTGAATGAGGTCGTGGCGCATGTTGCGGGGGAGGCAGTGCATCCGAATGATGACGTGAATATGTCGCAGAGTTCGAATGATACGTTTCCGACGGCGATGCACATTGCTGCGTATACGGCGGTTGTGGAGCAGTTGATGCCGGAACTTGAGGCGATGCGACGAGTGTTGACGGAGAAAAAAGAGAAATATTGGCGGATGGTCAAAATTGGACGGACGCATTTGCAGGACGCGACGCCGCTGACGCTGGGCCAGGAGATAAGCGGTTGGGAGAGCATGATTGCGCACGCGGAAACGTTTATTTCGCAAAGTAGTGATCATTTGCTGGAGCTTGCGATTGGTGGCACAGCGGTTGGTACTGGGCTGAATGCGACGGCGGATTTTGGTGATCGGGTCGCGAAACATTTGGCGGCTGATACGGGATATCCGTTCCGCTCGGCGTCGAATAAATTCTATGCGTTGACGAGTCATAGTGAAATTAGCTTTGTGCATGGTGCGGTGCGGGCGCTGGCTGCTGACTTGATGAAAATTGCGAACGATGTGCGGTTTTTGGCGAGTGGGCCGCGTAGTGGGATTGGTGAGTTGACGATTCCAGCGAATGAGCCAGGTAGTTCGATTATGCCTGGAAAAGTGAATCCGACGCAATGTGAGGCGCTCACAATGGTTGCGGCGCAAGTGATGGGCAATGATACGACGATAAATGTGGCGGCGAGTCAAGGGAATTTTGAGTTGAATGTGTATAAGCCTGTCATTATTTACAATTTCTTGCAGTCGGTGCGTTTGCTTGCGGATGGGATGCGGTCGTTTAGGGTGCATTGTTTGGAGGGCTTGGAGGCGAACGAAGCGGTGATGCAGGAGTTGGTGGATCGGTCGCTGATGCTTGTGACGGCGCTAAATCCGCATATTGGTTATGAGAAAGCGGCGAAAATTGCGAAGAGCGCGTTTGCGGAGGATTTGTCGTTAAAAGAGGCGGCGATTCAGTCAGGTTTTGTGACAGCAGAACAGTTTGATTTGTGGATTGATCCGCTGAAAATGACGAATTTAGAGGCATAATCATACTTTAGGCTGAACTTTGGGCGAAACCATTGTATCGCTGGCTAAAATGCCGTAAGATGATAGCACTACATGGAAATTAGAGGGTGATGCTATTTTGAGTGGCTGGATGACGATTTTATTTATGGTGATTGTTGGGGCATTTATCGGTGCTGCGACGAACTTTATTGCGATTCGGATGCTTTTTAGACCGTTCGAGGCAAAATATATTGGTAAGTGGCGGATTCCATTTACGCCGGGTGTGATTCCGAAACGACGCGAGGAATTGGCTGTGAAAATTGGTGAAGTTGTCGCGGAACATTTGTTGACGAATGAGGCGGTGCAGGCGAAGCTTTCGGAGGAAGAACTGCGAGCGGAGTTGATTGTGACGGCAAACGAGCTGGTTCAGGAGAAGTTGGCGATTGAGACGACACCGAGGGAACTGTTGGCGCAGTGGGATATGACGGCCATTGGGGACACAGCGCATGACAAAATCGCGACGGTTTTAAAAGGACAGTTGGACCAGTTTTTTGTGAAGCGCAATGAGCTGGCTGTGAAAAATGTGTTACCGGATGTGGTGCACGAAGAGTTGGCTCGAAAAATTCCGGCGATTTCGACGCAAACATTGGCGAAAATCGGATTGTTTACGGCGAGTGATGCTGGGAAACTTCAGATTAAGGCGATGATTGAGCGGATTTTGGCGGAACGCGGGAAAGTCGGCGGTATGGTCGGGCTTTTCTTGAATAATGATACGTTCGTGACCCGGATGCAAAAAGAGGTCGTGAAATTTATCGGGAAGCCGGAGACGGAGGCTGTTTTGGAGGCATTGATTGTATCGGAATGGCAGCAGTTTTCGGAGCGTGCTTTGGTGGACGTGATGCCGATTGAGAAGCAGGAGCAGTTTTCCGAGCAGTTGATTGCGGAGATTATGCGCACGGTGCAGTTGGAAAAGTGGATGGATACGCCGGTTCAGGACTGGATTCGTCCGTATGAGCAGGATATTTTGGATAAAGTCGTGCCATTTTTGGTGGATGCGGTGTTGCAGTTTGCGAGTGAGCATAGCGCAGAGGTCATGCAGCGTTTGGAAATTGGGAAGATGGTGCAACATCAGATTGAAGCTTTTTCATTGCGGGAAATGGAGCAGATTGTGCTTGATATTTCTGGAAAAGAGCTGAAAATGATTACGTATTTGGGCGGTTTTTTAGGAGGATTTATCGGGATACTTCAAGGGATTATTGCTATTTGGTTTTAACTTTTGCCCTTGTCCGTGAAATTTGATATAGTGGGGAAGGAAGAAAATTTCGTATATATGGAGGAACATAAAATGACTATCAATATTTATGACATTGCGAACGAATTAGAACGTGGTATTCGTGAAACAGAACAATTTACGAACTTGAAACAAGCGTATGCGGATGTGAATGCTGATGCTGAGGCAAAAGTGAAATTCGACCGTTTCCGCGAAGTACAAGTAACGATTCAAGAGAAACAAATGAGTGGTCAAGAAATCGATGATGAAACGATTGACTTAGCGCAAGAAGTGGCAGAAGAAGTGCAAAGCAACGCGGCAATCACGAACTTGATGGAAAAAGAGCAAGCGATGAGCCTGATTATCAATGACTTAAACCGCATCATCATGACCCCGTTGCAAGAATTATATGATGTAAAAGAGAAGTAAGAATGAGGGAAACGCCGTACAAAAGCTGCGAATGAGTGGCTTTTGTGCGGCGTTTCTTTTTATTTCTGCAGGATTTCAGCGGCTTTTAGGGCAGCTGGTGTTGCATTTTTGTCTGTGAGTAAATCCATTGGAACCCATTGATAGGCACGCGTTTTCGTAGGTTCGGATTGGAAGATGAGCGGAACGGCTTTCTCCGCTGAAAAATCAACGCTCATGTAGAAAAGTGCGGTAATATGTTGCAAAATTCGTTTATCGAGAAAAGGATAGCCAACAAGGAAATCGTAGACGCCAAGATTAGCTGTGATATCAGGTTTTCCGCCAATTTCCGCTACATTTCTTTTGAGGCAATCCATCAGAGTTTCGTCGTCGTTTAGTTTGCCCCCAGGTAAATCCCATTTCTGCTTATACGGATCGTTTTCGCATTGTATCATGAGAAGTTTGCCGTTATCTTCTGCGACGCCATATACGCCAAAACTTCGGTGCCAGTTGCCCATTGTTCTTACCTCCTGTGATGTTGTTACGTTTAGGATAGCATGTTTTCTTTCTAAATGGGAGCCTTTTGGGAAAATTTTATCAAAGTTTGGGAGGGAATTCATTGTGTGATAAGGGATTTCAGGGTATAATAGAACGTATATTCGTAATTTGGGAGGGCTACAATGAAAGAGATACGATTTGTACATATGGCGGATTTACATTTGGATAGCCCGTTTTTAGGCTTGAAGCAATTGCCGGATGCGGTTTTTAGACAGTTAAAGGATAGCACGTTTGTGTCGTTTGCGAAGGCTGTGGATGTGGCGATGGAAGAAATAGTTGATTTTGTAATTATTGCAGGGGATATATATGATGAAGAAGATCAGAGTATTAAGGCGCAGGCGCGATTTTATCGGGAGATGGAGCGTCTGAAGCGAAGTGGGATTCCGGTTTATATGATTCACGGTAATCATGATTATGTGGCGAAATATCAGGATCGGTTGCAATTGCCTGATAATGTGACGGTTTTTGATACGGAATTGGAATGCCATACGTTTCTCAGTGCACAGGGATACAAGGTGAATTTGTATGGATTTAGTTATGGGGAACGGCATATTCGAGAGGCTGTTTATACGAGATATAAGCGTGAAGGGGAAGCGGATTTTCATATTGGCTTGTTGCATGGTTCGGAGAAGACGGGAAATCCAGTGCAGGATGTGTATGCGCCATTTCGAGTGAGTGATATGAAGCAGATGGATTATTGGGCATTGGGACATATTCATATGCGTCAGGTTTTGGCGGAGGATCCGATGATTTATTTCCCGGGAAATATTCAAGGAAGACATCGCAAGGAAACGGGTGAGAAAGGTGTGACGCTTGTTTCGTTGTGTGAAACGGGAGCGGAATTGACGTTTGTTGATACGGCGCCAATTATTTGGGAGGAGAAAACGCTTGAGATTCAGACGGAAATGGATTTTTCGGGGCTTTTTCAGTTGTTGATGCAGGCGGTGAAAGAGGCTACGAGACTGAATAAGGCTGTGTTATTGTCGCTGGTTGTGAAGTCGGAAGTTGCGCTTAGTAGTGATGTGAAGCAGCGAATGGATAGTGGTGAATGGCTGGATATGTTGCAGGAGCTTTGGATGGACGAGCCTAATTTTGTTTGGGTGATGCGGGTGACATATGAGGTGGCGAAACTGGACACGGATTGGTTAGCTACATCGGGGCTTTTGGATGAGTGGGAGCTGGCGAAAGCGGATTTGAAACAAGAGAGTGCGTTTTATCAGGCAACAGAGAGTTTAGTTGCAAATGGGGCGACGAATCGTTTTTTGGAGGATTTAGGGGAGACGGATCGAGAAAGACTTGTGGAAGAATCGGCAAGTTTGCTTGAAAATATGTTGGAACAGTTAAAGGGTGACATCAAATGAAGATTAGTGCGTTGGAAATTGTCGGATATGGTAAATGGGAAGGTAAGAAGATAGAAGGATTACAGGATTTTCAATTGTTTTTCGGAGCGAATGAAGCTGGAAAGTCGACGATTATGGCTTTTATTCATAGTATTTTATTTGGTTTTCCGACGAAACAGCAGAGTTTGCCGCGGATGGAGCCAAAGAGTAAGGGGGCCTATGGCGGGAAACTGGTGTTGGAGGATACGATATTTGGTCGGGTGACGGTGGAGCGATTGCGCGGGAAGGCCACGGGCGATGTTACGGTTTATTTTGAGGATGGAACGACCGGGACAGAGGCTTATTTGGAGCAGATGCTTGGCGGGATGGATCGGGCGCGTTACCAGTCTATTTTTTCGTTTGATATTCATGGGTTGCAGAATGTGCAGAATTTGAAGGAAGTGGATTTCGAGAGGTATTTATTGGCAACTGGGACGATTGGTTCGGATGTGCTGATTCGGGCGGAGGAGCGGTTGCAGAAGCGTTTGGATGAACTTTTTAAACCGAGTGGGAAAAACCCGAAGTTGAATCAGCAGTTGTTGAAGGTGAAGCAGGCGTTTGCGACGTATCAGGATGGGAAGCGGAATAATCAGCAGTATTTGCGTATTGTGGAGGAATTGGAAGAGGCGCAGGCTGGTGTTTCGCAGGTATTTACGGAGCGGCAGGCGCTGCGGATGGAGATGGAGCAGGAGGAAGCGCTGCTCAAGATTTGGCCGGTTTATGAGGAGTGGCAGTTTTTACGGAAGCAGATGGAGCAGTTGGGTGATTTGGATTTTCCGGCGAATGGAATTGTGCGATTGGAGCATTTAGAGTCGCGGGAAAAGGAGTTGAACGCGCAGCTTATTCAGTGGCAAGAGCGATTGGTGCAACTTGTGGAGCAGCAGCGGACGAGTGATTTGTGGAGTGATTCGGATGCGGAGAAAGTGGATGGTTTGCTTGAGACGTGGCCGCTTTTTCAGGAGTGGCAGAGGCGTGCTGGTGAGTTAGAGCAGGATATTCGTTATTTGGACCAGAAGGAGTCGCAACAGTTTGCTTCGTTGGATGCGGTGAAAGTGATTCCAGAGGACGAGGATATTTTGGCGATGCGACTGGATGTTTCGGTGGAACATGATTTGGCGATGCTGCAGCAGGAGTCTGAGCAGAATCGGGTTCAGGTTGCGGAATTGGAACAGCAACAGGCGTGGAAGAAGCGTGAGTTGGAGCAGCTTCAAAAGCAATGTGAGGATTTGGAGCGGGATCTGTGGTCTTCGGCGAAATTTCAACAGGTTCAGCAACAAGTGGAGCGTCGTGAAACGAGGAAGCGAACGGTTTATCCTATTCCAGTAATTGGTTTTGCTTTATTGTTTTTAGTGAGCTTGATTTTAGCTGGTGTTTTGCAGTGGGTTATTTTGTATGGTGTTGCGGCGTTATTTCTTGTTGGGATGGGCTTTGCTTTGCTTGGATTTGCTCGGAAACAGGGAGGGAAATCTTCTTATGATCCGGCGGAATATGGTGCTTTTATGGAGCAGAAGCAGGCTAGAGCGGCACTTAAGAAATGCTATGACGGGATGGATCATTTGGCGTTACAGGTGGAGCAGAATGAGCGGCGTTTGAGGGAATGGCAGGCTGTGGATGCGGATTTGGATGCTAAATGGCAGACGTATCGGGAGCTGTTTTTCTTACCTAGTGATTTTTCTGGGAAGCGTTTGGAGAGTATTCTGTTTGTGTGGCGCGAGATTAGGCAGGGGATTGAGAATAAGAGGAAGATTTCAGAAGATGCGCAGTTGCTTCATGGGAAAATGGCGGAATGGAAGGCGAAATTGGAGGAGTTGGTACAGCAGTTGGATCTGGAATCGTTGCCTGTGAATGAGCAAGTGATGCTTTTGAAAACAAAGCGGAAGGCTCGGAAAACGTTTGTCGCGGAGATTGCGAAGTCGCAGGAGAAAGAGGAGCAATTGCGGAATCAGATTGCCATTTTGGAGCGGGAGAAGGCTTCGATTGCGTTTGATAAGTCGGAATTGTTGAAAGCGGCGAATGTGAAGAATGAGGAATTTTTCCGTCAGAAGGGGTTGCAGGTGGAGCAGCAGTGGAAATGGCAGGAGCGGGCTGTGTTGCTTCGGGCGCAGATTACAGATTCGCATTTGGAGAGCTTAGCGGGGATTCAGCAGGAGAGTGAGATTAGTGCGCAGGTTTTGGAGCGTAAGGATCGGTTGCGTGTGCTGGACACGGATTTGGATCGTTATCGGAAGGTGATTGCGGAGAAGGAATTGGCACGGGAGACGCTTGAGGATGGGCAAAGTTTTTCGAATCGGATGCAGCATTTCTATTCGGAGCAGGAGTCTTTTCAGGATTTGGCGAAGGAATGGATGCGTGTGAAGTTGGCGAAGGAAATGGTTGGTCAGATTATGCGTAAGTTACAGGAGGAGAAGCTACCAAAAGTGTTGACGCGTGCGACGCATTTCTTTGATGTGCTTTCGATGGGGAGCTATAAGTTGGTTAGGTTCTCGGAGAATAGGTTGCAGGTGGAACGGTATGATGGGATGCGCTTTTTCCCTGAGGAGTTGAGCCAGGCGACGAAGGAACAGTTGTATTTGGCGATTCGGTTTGCGGTGATTCAGATGCTGCATGGGGAATTGCGATTGCCGATTATTATTGATGATAGTTTTGTGAATTTTGATGAGGAACGTTTGGAAGAAATTATGGTATTATTGCAGGAGATACGGCGGGAAAATCAGGTGATATTTTTTACGTGTCATAAGCAGCTTAGCAAATATTTTTCCAAGGAAGAGCAACACATGCTATACTAAAGGGGTAAAGTAGAGGCGAAAATGGAATCGGAGAAAGTAGGCGATCTGAAGATGGATAAGAAATTACTGGATTATGAAGTTGGAGAAGGACTTGATTTGTTTCTATTAATAAAATCGAGTACGAAGGGAATCGCGAGCAATGGGAAGCCTTTTTTATCATTAGTTTTACAGGATAAATCGGGGGAATTGGAAGCGAAACTGTGGGATATCTCGGACAGTGATGAGGAAAATTATGCGAGCCAAAATATCGTGAATATTGTTGGGGAAGTGCAGAATTATCGTGGTAGAAAACAGTTGAAAATTCGCCAAATTCGTCAGTCATCAGGGCTTGATGGTGTGAGTATTGGACAGTTTATGGAGACGGCGCCGATTGATAAGGCGGAGATGAGTGAAGAGGTAACGAAGTATATTTTTGAGATGCAAAATCCGAATTTACAGCGGATTACGCGGGCGCTTTTGAAGAAGTATCAGGATGATTTTTTTGATTATCCGGCGGCTGTGAGGCATCACCATGAATTTGTTTCGGGGCTTAGTTTTCATGTGGTATCGATGTTGCGATTGGCGAAATCGATTGCGGATTTGTATCCGACAGTGAATCGTGATTTATTGTATGCTGGCGTGATTTTGCACGATTTAGGAAAAGTGATTGAGCTTTCTGGGCCGATTTCTACTACATATACATTGGAAGGGAATTTGATTGGTCATATTTCGATTGTGGTAGAAGAAGTGAGCAAGATGGCGGATGAGCTTGGGATTGATGGTGAGGAAGTTGTGATATTGAAGCATGTTCTTTTGAGTCATCATGGGAAAGGCGAGTGGGGTAGCCCTAAACCGCCGCTTGTGAGAGAGGCTGAGATTTTGCATCAGATTGATTTGATGGATGCGACGATGAACATGATGGACAAGGCGTTGCGTCATACGAAACCTGGCGAGTTTTCAGAGCGGGTGTTTGGGTTGGATAATCGGTCGTTTTATAATCCTAATTTTAAATGAAAAGCTGAAACGGCCCGTTAGACTCGACAGAAGGCAAGGGACGAATGCTCACTCTGCTCACTCTGTTCACACTCGTATTGAGGCTCTAAATCGGCAAACGATGCCCCATAAGAGTTACAACAAAAAGCCGTACTTGCTTTTTGTGGAGGGCATGATGTTTTCGAGGAGTTGGTCGTTGAAGCTAGATCGGAGGCGCAGGTCATGGGGTTACATGCTCACGTTTCTCGCACTCATATGGAGACTCTAAAAAGCAGCATAGTATCTCCATATGAGTGCGAGAGGCGGAGAACGGGAAGATAGCTTCATTATTCACTTGAAATGGAGATATATTTTCCAAGACTCATAACATGCGCTCAAACAAGCAATCAAAAAGCAAAAGAAAAGAG
Organism: Listeria sp. SHR_NRA_18; assembly: GCF_003856515.1. NCBI lineage: Bacteria > Bacillati > Bacillota > Bacilli > Caryophanales > Listeriaceae > Listeria > Listeria sp. SHR_NRA_18. The sequence continues at coordinate 40,109 of NZ_QPKR01000014.1, read as the reverse complement.
GAATAAGACATGATTAATAAAATCGGGCAAGTGATGATTTACGTCAACGATCAAGAGGCAGTTGCGAAATTTTGGACAGAAAAAGTAGGATTCGTAATTAAATCTGAAAACGCAGCCGGTGCACCAGAACGCTGGATTGAAATCGCGCCAACCAAAGATGCTGCAACGACATTTGTTCTTCAAGATAAAGTGGCAGTGGCCAAAGCTCAACCTGAGATGAACTTGGGAACGCCATCAATCTTACTCTATGGGGATAATCTAGATGCAATGTATGAAGACTTTAAAGCAAAAGGTGTTACAGTTGGTGCGCTTGTAGATATTCCAAACATGGGCCGCGTTTTCAACTTCGCTGATCCTGAAAACAATTATTTTGCAATCCTTCAAAAATAAGCAAAAGAAGACCTGAAATCCATCACAGATTTCAGGTCTTCTACTATTTATTACTTAGTTGTTGATGAATCAGTTGATGCGGATCCGTCATATTGCTTGAATGCATCTTTCAAATCTTTGTCATCAATTTTAACGTCAGCTTTTTTGTAAAGTTTTTCTAGTGCTGCAGTTTTTGATTCAGCAGTTACTTTTGATGCCAAGTAGTCTTTCTTCACTTGTGCTTTGTCTTTTGCAAAGTCAGTTTTTGCTGGGTGGTCTAACATTTTGATGATGTGGTAACCAGCGTCTGTTTTAACAACTGGGCTGATGTCACCTTTGTTTTTCAATGCGTAAGCTGCTTTTTCGAATTGTGGTAACATTTTACCAGGACCGAATGGAGCTAATTTACCGCCTTGTGTAGCAGAACCTGTGTCTGTAGAGTTAGCTTTTGCTAATTCTTCAAAGTTACCGCCAGTTGTTACTTTCTTGTGAAGCTCATCTGCTTTCGCTTTGTCAGCAACTAAGATGTGTTCTACTGTGATGTTTGGTTGCCACGTTTTGTAATATGCTTCTAATGCTTTATCGCTAGTATCAACAGAAGCTTCTGCTGCTTTTGTGCTTAATAGATCGAATTTCAGGTAGTCAGACTTGAATGATTTCTCAGTGTAACCACTTTGTTGTAACATGCTCGCAAGTTGGTCACCATATTGGTCTTCGAAAGTCTTGTAAGCTGCATCGATTTCTTTGTCTGTTACTTTGTATTTATCTTCAAGAATCTTCGTCATGGCTAATTGCGATACATATTGATCGCCGACTTTAGCTTTCATTGCATCGTAAAGTTCTTGTTGTGTTACGTCTCCTGCTTTGGTTTCAACAACAGCATCGTTCGCTGAATTTCCACAAGCTGCTAAGCTGAATAGACCCATCATTGATACCATACCTAATACTAATTTCTTCTTCATTAAATAATACACGCTCCTCAAAGTTTTAAATAAGTTCTGCTTAACTACATACTTATCATACCACATAATGGGTGATAATAAAGTAAAATGTCAAAAATCTAATCTATTTCTAATCTTGCCAGTTGCTTCTCTCACATGGCGTTTCCTCAGGATAACATAGTTCCTTCTAAGGTCGCTGAAAACAGAAGCAACAGGACGGTGACATTCACAATTCGATAAAATAATTGACATTGTCTTGGGTTAAAATCTTGTTTTGTGGCGTAACGCTCGACTAACAAATTAAAAGCTAATAAAGCGACGACTCCAAAAACGGTGTACAAGACGTAAAGTAACACTGTATCCCTCCTTACTCTTCTGAAACAAGCACCGAAAAGCCGCGATCAGCATCTTCTACAAAAGTGTGTTTTGGTGTTCCGATAATGTTTCTAATATGAATGAAATCTGGGTAGCACATGCCTGCATGGATCGCAATCAAAATAAGAAAGAGTGGCGAGTGGAGTACAGGTGTCGCAATCATGGCAACAATTAGTAGCGCTGAGATAACGACAAATGGCAAGGCAAGTGACGCAATGTATTGCCATTTCGGGATGACGCGTTTTACTTTCACTTGTAAGCATGGCACGATGTAGAAGTGCCGTTTAAAGCGCATCTGCACGCCATCACGATAACGCAATAAGGCGAGTAAATGAAGCCCTTTATGAATCGGATACAATAGAAGCAAAGCAATAAACGTCGGCAATTCAAAAACCATCACAAATTGGCCAGGAAAAACCAGATTTTCAATTAAAAATAGGATGCACATCACGAGAAGTGAAATTAAGCTGGATTTAAAAAAGACGCGATTATACTCATCTCTTCGTTCCACATTAATTGTCTTTAAACAACGCATGGATAACTAATCCTCCAGTACATAATAAAATAGTAACCTCCTTGGATCACCTTAGTATTGTAGTCCCTGCGGCGCTTTTTTTCAACCCCTTTTCGACTAATAAATCATGCGCTGTGAATAAACTGTGACAAATGTAGCTTTTTACACTATTAGAAAAGGCGCAAAAGTCCTGCGAGAGAACGATTTGCGCCTTTTCTTTTATTTGTTTTCTTTTTTGTCTTTTTTTAGTGTTTTTTCTAAATCTGAGATCGTTTTTTGCATATCTTTAATCTCGTCTTTGAGGCGGGCTTTTTCGGGCTCCATTTCCTCGTTCCAGTTGGCAACGGATTCTTTGATGTCTGTAGATAAATCTTTTAGTAAAGTCGTGCCTTCTGTTCCTAAAACTTGAACGGATTGGAATAAATCTGTCGCATTGTAGGCTAGTTCTTTCAAAATAACGCTCGCTTCACCTGATTTAGAGGCGATATCTTGACGCAGTTCGCGACCTGATTTAGGTGCTAACATAATAGCTGTCGCGGCGCTTGTGAGACCGCCGATAAGTACGCCGAGTAGTACGGATTTTGCATTCATATTTAACACTCCTTTAGACTTCTTTGGCAATTTTGTCGGCTAGCTCTTGGAAGGCTTCTTTGGAATACCAGTTGGCATTGTCCGCCCATTTCAAGCCGAAATCATCTTTATTTGTATAGCGGGGAATAAGATGAATATGATAATGAAAGACGCTTTGTGACGCAATTTCTTCATTGTTATTCAGAATGTTGAGTCCTTTTAATGGCAAGGCTTTTTTGAGGCCTGCCGCGATCTTCGGAACACGTCTGAAAATTTCTGCGGCCGTTTCTTCCGGCAAATCAAAAATATTGCGCGCGTGTTGTTTTAGAATGACCAGCGTGTGGCCTTCTGTTACTTGTCCTAAATCAAGAAAAGCGTATACTTGGTCATCTTCGTAAACTTTAGCAGAAGGAATCTCGCCGTTTACTATTTTGCAGAAAATACAATCATCCATATTGAATTAGACACCTCCGAATAAATTCACTCTCTTTGTATCTAATGTACCATAAAAACGCGGAAAACGCATGTCTGAAACAAGGTCAAAATAGTGAATTTATAGCGAAAACGGTATCAACTGTGCTATTATAGGGACAATAAGATGGATAATAGGAGTGATAACATGGCTTTAGTGGAGGTTCAGAATTTAACTGGTGGCTATACGAAACGTCCGGTTTTAAAAGATATTTCCTTTACAATTGAGGAGCGCCAAATCGTCGGGTTGATCGGTTTGAATGGTGCTGGTAAAAGTACAACGATTAAACATATTACAGGGTTGATGCAGCAGAAGAAAGGCACTATCACGATTAATGGGCATACGCTGACGGAAAATACGGAGGAGTATCGCAAACAGTTCGCCTACATTCCGGAAACGCCGGTGCTGTATGAAGAGTTGACGCTAAAAGAGCATTTGGAGCTGACGGCGATGGCTTACGGTTTGACGGAAGAGGAAATGAAGACGCGAATGGCGCCGTTGCTTAAAGAATTTCGTTTGGAGAAAAAGCTGAACTGGTTTCCTGCGCATTTTTCAAAAGGGATGAAGCAGAAGGTGATGATTATGTCGGCGTTTTTGATTGAGCCGAATTTGTATATTATCGATGAGCCGTTTGTGGGACTTGATCCGCTTGGTATTCAGTCGCTGTTGCAGTGGATTGAGGAGATGAAGGATACGGGTGCTAGTATTTTGATGTCGACGCATATTTTGGCTACGGCGGAGAAGTATTGTGATAGCTTTATTATTTTGCATGATGGGATTATTCGCGCGCAAGGGACACTCGCTGATTTGCAGGCGGATTTTGAAATGCCAGGAGCCTCGTTGGATGAGATTTACGTACAATTAACAAGGGAAGAAGAGCAGGCCGATGAAGTTTGATGCGGTAGGTTTGTTTAAGAAGCGTTTTGGTAGTTATATGGAAGAAGTTAGCCGATACATGCGCTATATGTTGAATGACCATCTGCTGTTCGTGTTGATTATTGGTGTTGGGGCGTTCGTTTACTCGTATTCTGGCTGGGTGAAGACGCTGACGCCTGTGTTTCCGGCGATTCCGTTGATGGTGATTTTGTTAACGGCGGCGATTGCGGTGACGACGATTAATACGTTGCTCAAACGGCCGGATGCGGTTTACTTGATTGTACAGGAAAAAGCGATGAATCAGTATTTCAAAAAGGCGAATATAGCTAGTTTCTGGATGCAGATTTATATCTTTATTTTAGTTTTAGCCGCATGTATGCCGATGTACGCCGCCGTGACTGGATTTAGTTTTTCGCGATTTTTCCCGTTATTACTCGTGATGCTTTTGATCAAACTGTGGAATGTGTATTTCCAGTGGGAGACGATGAAGCTTGAGAATACAGATACGACGTGGTTGTTTACGCGGGTTATCGTGAGTGCGGCGCTGCTTTATTTGGTGCTGGCGTTCAACTTGATTTGGTCGATTCCGGTCGCATTGGTTGTGCTACTCGCGAGTTATGTTTGGATGAAGCGCAAAACGGTGGGGCTGACGATTAAGTGGGAGTACTTGATTGATAAAGAGGAAGCGCGGATGAACAGGTTCTATCGTCTGGCGAACTTGTTTACGGATGTCCCTCATCTAAAAGGAACCGTGCGCCGTCGTGCATATTTGGATTTCTTGTATCGTCCGATTCCGTATGCGAAAGAGAAGAGTTTTGCGTATTTGTGGAGCCGTACGTTTGTGCGGACGAATGAATTTATGGGATTGTATGTGCGTTTAACTGTGATTGCGTTCTTGTTGCTCGTTTTTGTACAAGGATTCTATCTCAATATTATCTTTTCGCTGCTGTTTATTTATTTGACAGGATTCCAGTTCATCCCGATGTTGCGCCATTTCGATGGGCAGGTCATGTTGAAACTGTATCCGATTGATGACCATTTCAGACGGCGTTCGTTCATTCACTTTTTGCGGATTTTACTCGTGGCTCAGGCGTTGTTGTTTGGGATTGTCGGGATTGCGCAGAATGGATCGATTGGCGGCGTGATTATACTGGGGATAAACTTGGCGTTTGTTGCGGTGTTTACGTTTGTGTATGTGCCGTATCGGGTGAAGAAGATTTACCAGTGAGCAAAAAAATACGTTGTTGAAAACGTGCTTCAACAACGTATTTTTTAATGGTTTTATTTCTCATCATGGAAGTATTCTGGGAAGTGATAAACATCTACGTGCGAGAAACCGCTTTGTGAGCTGTTGGTGCGAATGAGATCCATGATTTTATTGTGTGCTGCGCCGTTTTTCCAGTGTTGGTAGTCGTCGCCGCTATTCCAGAAGGTGATGATTAAATACTTGTTTTCGGTTCTGGATTGTAGTAATTGCATGCATTGTAAGCCGCGTGCTTCGTGTAGTGTTAACGAAATGGATTGGTATAATTTCTGGAAAATCGGAATTTCTTCGGAACGTAGGTATAGGTACTCGAATGTCACTGTGCCATGGCCTTTTATTTCGCCAAAGCTTTGATTGATACGGTAAGCTGTTCCTTCTTTGAAAACGGTTGATTCCGTCGTTTCTTCGAGTAAAAGGGAGTCGCCGAAATTGTGTAGCAGGATGATGTCGCGGGTCGGGTTGTCCGAAAGAATTTGACGAAGATAATGTTCAGTTCCACTTGTGATATACGCATATTTCATAATAATGGCCTTCTTTCTAAAATGTTATACAAAATAGGGATAAATTATTCCATACCTAGATAGTACAACTATATTCCTCTTTCTGCAAAAATAAAACGTTATGGAGCTACTTATCTGGTTTTTGCGTCGATTTTTTGGTATGCTGTACATTGTAATAATTATAAAGTGTGCTCGAAATTTATGTGCTTTAATGAACAATGAAGGGGTTTTGTTATGAAAAAGTTAGAGAATGACTTATTTTTGCGTGCCGCTAGAAAAGAATCTGTGGATAGGATTCCGGTTTGGTATATGCGGCAAGCAGGGCGCTCACAGCCAGAATATCGTAAGCTTAAGGAAAAGTATTCATTATTTGAAATTACGCATCAGCCGGAGCTATGTGCTTATGTGACGCGCCTTCCTGTGGAGCAGTATGGTGTGGATGCAGCGATTCTGTATAAAGATATTATGACGCCACTGCCTGGAATGGGTGTGGATGTGGAGATTAAGAGTGGGGTTGGGCCAGTGATTGCGAATCCGATTCGAACGGGCCAAGATATTGAACGGTTGGCGTTGTTTCAGGCGGACGAGCATGTGCCGTATGTACTGGATACGATTCGTTTGTTGACGGAGGAGCAGCTTCGTGTACCGCTTATTGGCTTTGCTGGTGCGCCGTTTACGCTCGCGAGTTACATGATCGAAGGCGGTCCATCGAAAAGTTACCACCAAACGAAGGCGTTTATGTATACGCACGAGGCGGAATGGCATATGCTGATGCAAAAATTGGCAGTCATGACGGCGGATTATTTGTTAGCGCAAATTAAAGCTGGCGCGAGTGCTGTGCAGATTTTCGATTCGTGGGTTGGAGCGCTTAGTGCGGCGGACTACCGTACATATATTAAACCGGCAATCATGCAAATCGTGGCGACCGTGAAGAAAGCGAGTCCAATGACGCCTGTGATTATGCAAGCAGTTGGCGCGACGCATTTGTTAGCGGAATGGCAAGACCTTGGCGTTGACGTTGTTGGCGTGGATTGGCGGATGTCGATTGCGGATGCGAGAGCGCGAGCTGGTGGCATGGCGTTACAGGGGAATCTGGACCCATCGCTACTTTTGGCGCGTGAGAAGTGTTTGACGCAAGCGGAACTTATTTTAGCAGAAGGAACGCAGGAACCGGGCTTTATTTTTAATTTGGGACATGGCGTTTTTCCAGAGGTGTCGCCTGCGATGTTGAAGGAATTAACGGCTTTTGTACACGCGCAAAGTGAAATTTTACTAAGGGGTGGAGACAAGTGAGTAAAAAGGTTGGATTGTTGGTAATGGCTTATGGAACGCCGTATAAGGATGAGGATATTGAGCGTTATTATACGGATATTAGGCATGGTCGTACGCCGAGTCAGGATTTGATTGATGATCTTCGTTCGCGTTACCATGCGATTGGGGGGCTTTCACCGCTCGCTAAAATTACGCAAGCACAGGCTTTTGGGTTGGCGGATACGTTGAATAGTATACAATCGGATGTTGAATTTAAGACATATATTGGGTTGAAGCATATCGAGCCGTTTATTGAAGATGCGGTGCAGGAAATGAAAAATGATGGCGTGGAAGAGGCAATTTCGATTATTTTGGCGCCGCATTATTCGAGTTTTAGCGTGAAGGAATATAATGGGCGTGCGCTGAAGAAGACGGAAGAGATTGGCGGGCCCACGATTCAGACGATTGATAGTTGGTATGATGAGCCGACGTTTATCGAGATGTGGGCGGAACGTATTAATGATGTGGCGATTCCAAAAGAGGAGCTGGATCAGACGGTGCTTGTTGTTTCGGCGCATAGTTTACCGGAGAAGATTAAAGAGCACGGCGATCCGTACCCTGACCAGTTGGCGGAGACGGCGAAACTTATTTTTGATCAAGTGGACGTGCCGCATTATGCGTTGGGATGGCAAAGTGAGGGCAAGACTGGGACGCCTTGGCTTGGCCCTGATGTGCAGGATTTGACGCGTGCTTTATTTGAGGAGCATGGCTACAAGCATTTCATTTATACGCCGGTGGGGTTTGTGGCGGAGCATTTGGAAGTGCTGTACGACAATGATTATGAGTGTAAAGTTGTGACGGACGAAATTGGAGCGACATATCACCGTCCACCGATGCCGAATGATGATAAAGAGTTTTTAGATGTGCTGGCAACGGTTGTATGGAAAAATTGGAGTAAATAGAGAGAAATATGATTAAAAAGGTGAGTGTTTCCTGTGGTTAAGAAAAAGATAGTTGTGATTGGTGGAGGTATTACAGGATTATCCAGTACGTTTTACTTGAAAAGGGAGCTTGAAAAAAAAGGACTGGACTACGAATTAGTGTTGTTGGAGGCTGGAACAAAAGTTGGGGGAAAGATCGAAACCGTGAGGCGTGATGGCTACGTGATTGAGCGGGGACCTGATTCGTTTTTACGGCGAAAACCGGAGATGCAGGAATTGGTACGGGATCTTGGACTTGCGGACCAGTTGGTGGAGAATGCGACGGGGGATAATTATGTGCTCGCGAAACAGGGACTGCATGCGATTCCTCGTGGTTCGATTATGGGGATTCCAGCGCGATACCGTCCGTTTTTCAAGACCGGATTATTATCGGCGAGTGGGAAACTGCGCGTGATGGGTGATTTGTTTATGGGAAAGCAGCAAGTGGACGGCGCGGATATGTCTTTGGGGGCATTTTTGCGTGCGCGTGTTGGGGATGAGATGGTCGACAATGTTTTAGAGCCGCTGATGTCAGGAATTTATGCAGGGGATCTGGATGAAATGAGTGCTGAGGCGACCGGTGAGCAATTTTTAAAATTGGAGCGGGAGCATGGTAGTTTGATCAAAGGGATTCGCGCGATTTATAATGAAACGACGGCGAAACAGAGCACAGAATCGACGTTTTTGACCCTGCGCCAAGGTTTGACGACGATTGTAGAGGCGCTGGAAAAAGAGCTCTCTGCTAAAATTATTAAAAAAGGCAAACGTGTGCATAAAATTTCGAAGCAGACGCGCGGCTATGAGTTAACGGTGACGAATCAGGAGAAGCTTTTGGCGGATAGTATTTTTATCGCGTTACCGTATCATGAGATTATTCCGATGTTCCGAGATGACGCGATTTTTGAGGATATTGGCGAGATTCCAGCTGCGAGTGTGGCGACGGTCGGGATGATTTTTCCGAAAGAGGCGATTGAGAAGGATATCAAGGGAAGCGGTTTTGTTGTGTCGCGAAATGAGGATTTTTCGATGACGGCGTGTTCTTGGATTCACCGAAAATGGCCGCATACGGTTCCTGATGATAAAATTTTGCTGCGTGCGTTTGTTGGTCGTAGGAAAGAGGAATCGATCGTGGAGCTGGCGGATAAGGCGATTGAGGAGACGGTTCTGAGCGATTTGAATCGGATTATGACGATTAATCAGGCGCCGGAGTACACGATGGTTACGCGGTGGCGGAATAGTATCCCGCAATATACCGTGGGACATGTGCAGCGCAAAGAAGCGATTTTTGAAGAATTTAGGGAAGCCTATCCGGGCGTCTTTGCTGGTGGTGCATCGTTTGACGGCGTCGAGTTGTCAGAATGTGTACGGCAGGGGAAAGACGGGACGGCGTCGGTTTTGGCGTTTTTGGATGATTTAGACGTGCGGGTTTAGAGGGATTTGGCAATAAAAAAAGAAGATGCTTGACATCTGGTTCGGTGACAAGCATCTTTTCATAGGAAGCTTAGAACCAAGGCTAATAATAGTAGCCCGATGATCAATAGCAATGTTTTGGTGAGGAGTGATTTCACGCTGAGTTTACGACCCAATATATCGTCCAAAAGAGCAATGACGTAGACGAAACCTAATCCGATAAAAGCGGCATACGTTCCTCCAAAGGCTAATAAAAGTAAAAGCCCAGAAATTAAAATACTGTATAGAATTTTTGTGTGATTCATGATAAGTAGGATCTCCTTATTTTTGTATTATAATCCAATCATAGCATAAAAAAATAGAGAGAGCAGATCTAAGAGACTCAAACTCGGTTGGGAAGCGTCGGTTTTGGCGTACTTAGAAAAGCTTGTAGCGCAATGAAATAAAACGCTTTCAAAATTGTTATCATAATACTATCTAGTTTTAATCATATTCTCATTTTCTTCGGGCATACTAGCATTATAGACAAACCCACTACGGGAGGAAAAAACAATGAATAGATTAGAAAAGAAAAGAATTGCAGAGAATATCAATTTATATATAAGATTGAACGGCTTTACGAAACGCTCTTTTGCGAAGGCTACGAATTTTTCTCAAAGTACGGCGGAAGCGATTTTGAATGGCAAAGTCATAAGTAATGCGAAATTCAATAAATACATAGTGAATATAACTGAAAAGCTAGGTTTGGATGCTCATTATTTTAAACAGGATAAGGAAACAATCTTGTCCATGCCGATTCATTATCAAGAGGAAGAAGATAAGATTCATATTGGTGACGAGAAATACAATACGATTAGCGCAATGCTAAAAATTGGTGATGTTTATTATAGTAACTTGTAAGCGAAAACCGGTTGGTGTCCAAATAGGATGCGAATCGGTTTTTTGATTGGGAAGCGGAACGATGCGTGCATGTCAAAGTTATGGTATTGTGAGAAGATACATTGTTTGGAGAAGGGATTTGATGAGTTGAAACCAGCAGCGATTTGTTTTTTTGATTTGGATGGGACGTTATTGACGAGTGATTCGGTCGTGGCGGAGAGTTCGGTGAGGGCGTTACGGGAATTGCGCGTGAAAAATGTCATGCCGATTATTGCGACGGGGCGGACGTTATGCGAGATTGAGCATGTACTCGCGACGACGGAGATGACGTCTGTGATTGCGATGAACGGGCAGTATGTTTTGTATGATGGAAAAGAGGTTTATACGAATCCGATTGATGTGGAGGAGATTAAGGCGCTTCACCAAGGTGCGCAGTCGCAAAACGTGGAAATGGCTTTTTATACGGAGGCAAAAATTCGTGGAACGGCGCAAAATGAGGTTATGGAGAAGCATTATCGGTATTTGGGTGAGGAATCGCCGGATGTGGATGCGGCGCTTTATTTGAAGGAACCGATTTATATGTTGCTATTGTTGTTGGAAAAAGGGGACGATTATTTTCCGGAGCGCTTTCCTTATTTCCAATTTGTGCGCAATACGCCGTTTAGTAATGATGTGGTGCCAAAGGGCGGTTCGAAGGCGCAGGGCATTGCTAAGTTGCTTACAGTGATGGGTTTTGAGGATGTTCCGACTTATGCGTTTGGCGATGGCATGAATGATTTGGAGATGTTCGGGGCGGTGGATCACGCGATTGCGATGGAGAATGCAGTGCCAGCGCTTAAGGAAAAAGCCGAGTTTGTGACAGCGGATAATAATAGCGATGGGATTGAAAAAGGACTGCGATTGTGTGGTTTACTTTAAAAGAAGACATGAAAAGACCAGATGATTGCTCATCTGGTCTTTTCTAGCGCTCTTAAACTGCCTTCCACAAAGCATTGATGTTTAAGAGGTTGGCAGTGGAATCTTCACACTGCTTGTAGGCTCATCGCATGAAGTAATCTTACCACGCGATAAGGGGAATGTAAAGGTTTATTTGTTGTGGTTCTTTGAAGCAAAGCGAATTTGTAGTCTTTGGTGCGGGAAATCATGAAAAAGCCGTTTTTCTAGATTGTTAGGTGGAGCATCAAAGCCTCGTATGGTTGCAGTACGATCTTATTTGTCATCGCCTTATGCGGATAGTTGGACTCGAGAATTTGGCAATTTTTATCGTGGTGGCGTTCTGGAAGGTTCCAAACTTGTTCCTCCGCGCTAAAATTACCAACTACGAGCAATGTTTCGCCGTTCCATTGGCGCTCGTAGTCGTAAATCGTTTCGCTGGCGGCGTCCAGTAACGCGAAATCACCATTCGCAAAAATATCGTGACCGCGGCGCAAGGCGATTAAACGCTGATACGTGTAAAAAATCGAGTCGGGATTCGCGAGGGCTTTCTCGACGGTCCAGCTATCTTCGTGAATCGGTGCCAGCCAAGGCGTCCCATCTGTGAAACCATGATTTGGACCGTCATTCCACTGCATCGGAATCCGCGAATTCTCACGTGATTTCTCACGCAAAATCTGCAAGGCATCGGTCTCGGAGACGCCATCCGCAAGCATTTGCTTGTACGCATTCCGTGATTCTGCGTCATCATACTGCGAAATATCCGTGAAGTTCGCATCGGTCATCGCGATTTCCTCTCCTTGATAGATGTACGTCGTTCCTTGCAAGCCGAACAGGATAATCGCTAAAAGTTTCGCGCTCTGTTCCCGATACGCCTGATCATCAGCAAAACGCGCCAACGCCCGCGGTTGATCATGATTCGTCCAAAATAGGGCGTTCCAGCCACCGCCAGCCGCGATTTTTAATTGCCATTCTGCCATGATGCGTTTCAAGTCCGTCAAGCGATACTTCGCGCTAGCCCATTTTTTCCCGCCTGGATAATCGACCTTCATGTGATGAAAATTAAAGGCCATCGAAAGCTCTTGTCGTTCTGGATTCGTATATTTGATGCATTGCTCCGGCGTCGTGGATGACATTTCGCCAACCGTCACGAGGTTGTATTTATCAAAAACGCGACGGTTCATGTGATGCAAATACTCGTGGACATGCGGCCCATCAACGTAGAATTTACGACCATCGTCTTGCGCGGTTGCCAAGGAATCATTCGGGAAATCGGGATTTTTCGAGATATTATTAATGACGTCCAAACGGAAGCCGTCGATGCCTTTTTCGCCCCACCAAGCCATCATTTGATAGATTTCTTCTTGCAGTTTCGGGTTTTCCCAGTTTAAATCGGGCATGCCGACTTCATAGAGATGTAAGTAGTATTGGCCAGATGCCGCGTCGAGTTCCCACGCCGAACCGCTGAATTTCGATAGCCAGTTATTCGGAGGTCCGCCGCCTGTCGCCGGGTCTTTCCAAATATAGTAATCGCGGTACGGATTATCCTTGCCCTTTAGCGCTTCCTGAAACCAATGATGCTGGTAGGACGTGTGATTGACGACCATATCCATCATAATTTTCAACCCACGACGGTGCGCTTCTTCTAAAAGTTCTTCAAAATCCGCCATCGTTCCGTACTGCGGGTCCATCGCGAAATAGTCCGCAATATCGTAGCCGTTATCGCGTTGTGGCGACACGTACATTGGCGTTAACCAGAGTAAATCGATGCCGAGTTTTGCAAGGTAATCTAATTTTTCAATAATACCGCGGATATCCCCGATGCCATCACCGTTCGTATCGTTAAAACTGCGCGGGTAAATCTGGTAAACCGTTCCTTTTTGCCACCATTCGTTATTCATCTAAAAATCCTCCTAAAATCCTGCATTTCCTTGTTTTCGTCTTGCCATTCCGATAATAAATGTGAGTACAAATGGTACGCCAATCGCGATTAGCATGCCAATAGCGTAGGCGCCCCAACCAGCCCGTGTAATCGACAGAATCGAGAACAAGCCGCTGACACCAATGGATTGGGAGATGACACCATTGTACGCGATGAAACCACCTGCGAGCCCTGCGCCAATCATCGAACAAACGAAGGCGTACTTGGCGCGTAAATTGACTCCGAACATCGCGGGTTCTGTGATGCCGAGATAGGCGGAAAGCGCGGAAGTGAGCGCGATACTACGGTTCTTTTTATCACGTGTGACAAAAGCCATGGCAAGAGCTGCCGAGCCTTGTGCGGTATCGGAAAGCGCTTGGATTGGCCAAAACATCGTTCTGCCAGTTGTTGAAATAAGTTGCAAATTGACGGCAAGAAAGGCGTGATGCATTCCTGTAATAACGAGTAGGGCAAAACATGCGCCGAATAGAACTCCGGTAATCATCGGTGAGATGTTAGATAGATGAACAATACCGTCCGTAATCCAATTGGAAATCCATAATGTAATCGGACCAATCGCAATCAGGGAAAGGGCGCTCGTCACAAGCAGCGTCACAGGAGCGACAACCAACAATTGGAAGGCATCCGCAACTACACGACGCAACGCTTTTTCAATGGAAGCGTATACCCAAGAGGCCACGAGAACCGGCAATACTTGACCTTGGTAGCCAATTTGCGCGACTTCCAGCCCGAAGAAATTCCAGTAATGCGGCTCCTTCACGCCAATATCATAAGCACTCATCAGCGCAGGATTCACGAGCACAAGCCCGAGCACAATCCCCATCAGCGGGTTTCCACCGAAATATTTCACCGCCGACCAACCAACAAGCGCTGGCAAGAAAGCAAAGGCGGTCCCAGCAATCATACTAATCATCCCGGCAATACTAGCCAAGTTCGGATACATATCAACAAGCGATTTACCCTCAACAAAAATGCCAACACCAACAAGCACATTATTAATACCGAGTAAAAGACCACTAGCAACAATCGCTGGCAAAATTGGAATGAAAACATCGGCCAGCATTTTCACGATTTTTTGCAGTGGATTCAATTTTTTCGCGTTTTCTTCTTTTAGTTCTGCGGTTGTGACTTCTTTGACATTTGTCTGGCGAACGAGTTCTTCGTAAGCTTTGTCGACGGTTCCTTGGCCGATAACGACTTGATACTGGCCATTGGAGCTGAAATTACCGCGTACAATGTCGATTTCTTTTAGTGCTTCTTCGTCCACAATGGATTCGTCTTTGAGCTGAAAACGGAGACGGGAGATACAGTGCGTCGCCATGTTGATATTATCTTCGCCACCAATTGCTTCAATAATCGCTGCAACATTCTTTTTTGTAACCTTTGCCATCTTAAATTCCCCTCTTTCTGAGCTAACTATAAAATGTAATCGATTTCATTAGATTTATTATAAGTTGTTTAAACAACTTATGCAAGCCTTTTCTTTAAATTTGTTTAAACAAATTTAAAGAAACCCCGCCAAGGCGAGGTTTCGGGGTTACGATGTTTGGATTAATTGTTTTTCTTTTAGTGTTAAGGTGATGTCGGATTGTTTAGCGATGGATTTATCGTGCGTTACCATGACAATGCATTTTCCTTTTTGATGTGCGAGTGCTTTGAACAAGTAGATGATTTTCTCTGCGGTTTCGCCATCTAGATTTCCAGTCGGTTCGTCGGCGAAGATGATCTGGGCGCTACCGGAAAGGGCTCGGGCGATGGTGACACGTTGTTGTTGTCCGCCGCTGAGTTGCAAGACTGGGCGCTTGATTTGGTCTTCGGTGAGCCCGACTTCGGTCAAAACTTTGACGGCATGGGCGCGCTTATTTTTCATGCCGGGGTGTTGGATGCCGATGGCGGTGATGACATTTTGCAGCGCGGTCATGTAGGGAATGAGATTGTACGCTTGAAAAATGATGGCGCAATGGTTTTTGCGGTACTTTTGCAAGCTGAGTGATTTGTTGAGGCTTTGTTTTTGGAATAAAACTTGGCCGGCGCTTGGGACATCGAGACCTGACGCGATGGAGAGTATCGTTGTTTTTCCAGATCCTGAGGGGCCTAGAATGGTATAGAACGTGCCGGCATCAAAGGAGTAGGATGTGTCGAGTAGAATGGTTTGGCTTTTGCCACCGGATTGGTATTTGTACGAGATATTATTCAAACTTAGAATGTTTTCCATATTGGTTCACCTGTCCTTTAATCATTTTTTGATAAGATCATTTTTGGTTGGAGTCTGATGATGAATAAGCATGGGAGTAAGGTTGCGATGATGACAACGAGCATGCCGATGCCGCCAACTTCGACCATGTCTTGTCTTGAAATGGTGACGTTTACTGAATCGATAGCTTCGCCTTTTGGTTTATCGGCTTCGTCGGAACCACCGAATGAGGCGACCATTCCGCCTGATTTTGGTTCATTAGCTTCGTCATCTTTGGCTTGTTGAACTTCTTTTGCGAGCATTTGATTCGTGACCGCTTGCCCAATTGGTTGGCTCGTGAAGCAGGCGATGGAGAAGGCGATCATGCCGATAATGATGACTTCGACAAGGAATTGTCCGATGAGTTTGGCTTTATTTTCGCCGAGTGATAGTAGGACACCCATTTCAAAGCGGCGTTCGCGAATCGATAGTAGAACGAGTAGCGCTAAAATAAGTCCGCCTGCAAGTGCCGTGATGACAACGATAATATTCGCGAAGGAAGCGACATTTTGGATAGGTGTAATCATTTTTTTGTAGGCTTCGTCGTTAGCATCCCATCTGTAGAAATCTTTGTCGACCTCGCTTACTTTAGAAGCTGCTTTTTTGAAGGCGTTGATGAGTTGTGGATCGGTCATGGTGTAGGTTGCTGATGTCAGGGAACCGTTATGTGAGAATGGCATCGCGGCATCGATAGGCATGTATATTTTATTGGCAGGCTCCATGAAATCTACAGGGAACTGTTGGGAACCGGTGGCTTGATTGCTCGTATAAATACCATGAACGGTAAATTCGATAGGTTTATTGGTTTCCATTTCTTTTAGTTTGAACGTATCGCCGACTTTGAGTTTGTTCTGATCAGCAAAGCGTTTTTCGATTACAGCGAGATTGCCTTTATCTTTGTTCGTGATACCTTTTCCAGAGACGATTTTTTCTTTGCCCTTTTTAAAAGTGGAGAGGCCATCCGTGTTGTTCGTACCGCTCAGCATGAAGTCTGGCATTTGTGCTTGGCCGTCTGCGCCACCAGCGACTGTCATACTATTTCCGCCGCCATCCGCATCCTCTTTTTTCTCGGATTTGACGGGGCCTTTGTCGACTTTTGCGGCTGAAGCATCGACGAGATATTGGTAGCTTGCGACTTGCTCTAAGTCTTTTACTTTTTTGATTGCTTCCAGTTTAAGCGGGGGAATTTCGCCGGGTTGTTTTCCAGCTTCCATATCTTTCATTAGCTTGTCCATATTTAAGTTTAGCGTGACGTCACCACCGAGTTTTTTGCGGGCGATATCTGCGCTTTTTTCGGTAGCTGATTGAATCGCGAAACCTGCGAATACAAGGCTACACAGTACAAATAGTAGGATCAGCATGAGAAGCGACTTCCCTTTCTTGGCCCAAATGCTGATGCATGCTCTTCTGATAAAATCCATATAAAAAAACCTCCAATTTCTTTGATAAAACTAACTTTACCGAAAGAAAATGGAGATATGGTGGACCTAATGTGTAGATTTAGTGGATTTGGGTTCCCAAATACGGAATAGGACGCCGTGTTCTTGATTTTCGAGTGCATAGGCGAGTTTTGACTTCTCAAGGAAAGTTGCGGTGATGAAGAGCCCGATGCCGCTCCCGCCTGTTGTTTTATTCCCAGATTTCTCGAGACGATAGAACGCATCGAAAAGTTTGGCGATTTCTTCGTCTGGAATTTTTGGTGCGTCATTATAGATGGAAAAATGCCAGCCGTCTGTTGTTGTGGTTAGCGTGATGGCGATTGTATCGTCGTTTTGAGAGTATTGGAAGGCGTTATGAATGACGTTCGAAATCGCTTTTTCGACGAGTTTTTGGTTAGCATGAATGTGTATATCAGGCGTGATTTGGTTATTCAGGCGACGATTCGCAGCTTCTGGATGCCACTGTTCTTGTTGGACGCAATCCGTGATAAAAGCGGAAAGGTCGAAGGTAGTTTTGCTCGTCTCAAAATCAGCGCTATCCACGCGAGATATTTCCAACATGTCTTGCACGAGCGCGGACATTTGCTCCATCGTCTCGTATGAAAGCTTCAGATAGGTATCGCGATCGCTGTAAGGTCCAACACGGTGAATCATCGCCTCGAGTTGCCCCATCACGGATGCGATAGGTGATTTCAGTTCATGCGACACAGCAGTGATAAACTGTTTTCGCGTCTCTTCCTGCGCACGTTCCTTCGCAATTTCCGTTTCGAGTTGCACATTGACTCGCTGTAAATCGATTAAAGTACCTTCTAATTCATGCGCCATTTCATTGAGATGTTGCGATAATTGGCCGATTTCGTCCGTTGAATTGACCGGCAAATTCTCAGAGAAGTCGAGTCGCGCCATTTTATTCGCGACAGCATTCATACGCAAGAGCGGCTTCACGGTTCTTTTCGAGAAAAAGTAAGCCGAGATAAAACTGAGAATGAGCACAAAAATCAAGAAGTAGGGGGCAAAAAGCAGTAATACAGACGAAATATCCGTCAACGGTTGAATATTAATAAAATAACGTAAGGTGTAAGGGACGCCATCAATCGTCAAATTCTTCTCAACACTCGTATCACCCGTGGATGAAAAAGTGGCGACAGGAGCTTCTGTGGTAATGGCAGTTGTAGCTTTCCCCATCGTATTAATCTCGGTAAAAGGGATGTAAATAATTTGATTCATGCTATTCAATAAGAACGGCGAGATGTTATTCGTCGACGCAAAATCATCAATCGCGGATTCGACGTCATCTAATGTGCCAGTTTTTGATGCCGCCACGACCAAATCCGCGCCATTTTCTAATTTTTGTTTTTTATAATCGAGGTAAAAGTTAGGCAGGAATAAGAGCAACATCGCGTAAATCAGGGCGGTGAATACGAGTAATAGCGCCAACGTGATGAAAAAAATCTTAGCACTGATTTTAGCGCGAATTTTAGTGATCCATTTTATAGCCAGCACCCCTCACTGTTTGGATTTTGTCGGTGGCGAGTTTCTTGCGCAGATTCTTGATGTGGGTGTTGATGATTTTCGTGTCAACGATGTATTCGTAATCCCAGGCCTGTTCCAGCAACATTTCGCGAGTGAAGACGCGGCCTGGATTTTTCATCAGCAATCGTAAAATATCGAATTCTTTTCGGGTTAATTCGACCGGTTGACCGTTTGATGTGACTTGAAATGTCTCGGTATTTAGCTCGATTTCAGCCAGTTTCAAAACCGACGCATCTTCATCCGTCTGACCCAAAGAAGTACGGCGAAGTAAGGCCTCCACGCGTTTTAGTAACACTTTATAGGAAAAAGGTTTTTGAATATAATCATCGGCGCCTAGTTCGAAACCTTTTAATTCGGAATCTTCTTCACCAAGCGCGGTTAGCATTAAAATAGGGGTGTCTGATTTGGTCCGAATGAGCTCACAAAGCGTGTAGCCGTCCATTTTTGGCATCATAATATCCATGATAATCAGGTCAAACGTCTGCGATTCGAAAATGCCAAAAGCCTCCATCCCATTTTCGGATGTAAAGACCTCGTATCCCTCTGCCATCAGGAATGCGCGGGTGACTTCCAGAATATTCGGATCATCTTCTACAACTAATATTTTCTTCATGTAAACCTCCTTGAAAACACGACTCACCTCATTATAGCGTACAAAGGTGGAGTTACGGTGGAGTAGTTTATTTTAATCGTTGCGCAGAATCAAAGAAAACGAAGCGGTCAGGGCGATGGCGTGATTCGGTGTACTCGAACATGGTCCCATCGGCGTCGTACGCATAGTTTTTGACGACCGCCAAGCAATCGTAGTCGGCTAAATCGAGATATTGCTTGTCATCGGTGAGTGCTTTTTCAACGACAATGTAGCGTTTGGAAGTCACGATTTTCACGCGGAGCTCGTCTTCAATGTATTCATAGATGGACTGCGCGGCTTTTTCAGGCGTCAAATCACGCACGACTTTCCGGTCAAAATAATTCACGTCAAGAATGAGCGCTTCCTCTTCGACCAAACGTAAGCGCTTGATATAGTAAACTTCGGTCCCGATAGGCAGCATCGTTTTCTCTGACAAAGCCACATCGACCGTCAATTCCTCAAAATGAACGACCTTGGTCTGAAAAGTTTTGTGGTTACGAGTCAGGGATTCCTTCATGCTTTCCACGCCGCCAAACATGAATTCAATCGACTCATGTTGATGAATAACCATGACGCCTTTACCACGCACACTTTGGACGTAGCCATCTTTGACCAGTTCTGAAATCGCACGCCGAACCGTGTTGCGACTGCAATGAAAGCGTTCAACAAGAACATGTTCTGTAGGTAACATTTCCTTGAAAGCGTAGTGATCCTCGTCAATTTCTTTTTTCAATTCTAAATATATATCATGATACACTGCTTTACCCATGTCTTTCCCTCCGATTTCGCTGATTTGTTTAAACAGCATCTGCTTTTATTGTACTAAAGAAAGTTTGAGAAAGAAAGAGAAGGTTTTCATTGGATGTATATGGCAAATAGTGATATATTAGTATCGGGTGGAAACAATCAAGAGGAGGATTGGGATGAGACTAAAAATAAGTTGCGAGCTTAGTTCCAATAAGATTCCCGCAGACTACCGGCGTAAAGTCGTCAGCGTGATGAAGGCAGGGCTCTCAAAATCAAACGAGGCAAAATACAAAGAAATGTACAGCGGGAATAAACAAAAAAACTTCACGTTCTCTGTATACCTTCCAAAACCAAAGTTTAATGGGGAAATCATTGAGTTAGAACAGAAAAAAATCGTGATTAATTTCGCGACGGCCGACGCCGAACTTGGTATTAATTATTATAATGCATTAGTGAATGTGAAAGATAAATTGCTTCCATTTTCGCAGATGAACCAAATCAAAGTGAAAAATATCCAGATTGTACAGGAAGAACAAATCGTCTCAGAGCGCATGGCGTTCAAAACGTTGTCACCCATCGTATGTCGTGATCATAACAAGGAAACGAAGAAAGACTGGTTTTATTGGTGGGAAGAAGAAGATTTCGAAGCCATTTTAAAGCGGAATTTATATTTTCAGCTACGTGATAAATTCGGGGAATATGTCAAATCAGACATCGACGCGTTAGAGTTTCGCAAAGTCGCGATTAAGAAAACTGTCGTTATTTGTTATAATCTTCACGTGGCCTGTTCGCTCGGTAAATTTGAACTTGTCGGACAGCCATACTTATTGAACCACTTTGTCCAAGGCGGTATCGGCTCGATGCGCGGTATGGGTTTTGGCATGATCGAAGTGATTTAGAACATCTTTAATCTAATCAAAATGAAAACCATTTATAATAAAGAAGAAGCGCTGTTTCAACGATTTGGGAGTAGTGCTGTTTGGCACAGAATTTATTTTTAAAATTGGATGCAACATGGTATACTAGCGGAAGAATCAAAGGATGGGAGAGAATATAATGAATGAAACATATCGAAGCGCCGAGCATGCGGTAACAGGCGCAACGAAAGCAGAAATTATGCAAAAAGTACTGAACTGGTTCGTCATATCTTTAGTAATGGCAACGCTTGGAACTGTAATCGGACGAGGAATACCGTGGGCGTTTTATATCCCGCTTGTCGTGTTGGAGTTCGCCTTACTGATCGCGATGATTTTCGTACGTAAAAGCAAGAGCGCATCTAAAATTGGATACGGGTTATTACTCGCCTTCGCGTTTGTGACCGGGCTAGTCTTGGCGCCAACGTTACAATATTATTTAGATGCAGGGGCCGGAAACGCAGTCTTGATGGCGTTCGCGACGGCAACCGTTACGTTCACTGTACTCGGATTTGTTGGAGCGAAAATGAAAACAGACTTATCATTCATGGCAAAAGGATTGTTCGCGGCGTTGCTGATTGTCGTTGTTATTTCGCTGATCTCGATCTTCTTCCCGCTGAGCTCGCTGATGTCAACGATTTTTGCAGGAGCAGGGACGTTGCTGTTCTCGCTGTATATCCTGTTTGATTTCAACCAGATTATGAAGCGCGATGTGACGATGCAAGATGTGCCGGTATTGGCGCTTAGTCTGTACTTGGATTTCTTGAATTTATTCTTGTTCTTGTTGCGTTTGTTTACGGGGCGTAGTTAATTTCATAGTCAAAAAAGAAGAATTTCACCCACAGAGGAGAAATTCTTCTTTTTCAATAAGCTATTATTATTTTGTTGTGCTGACTGTCTCTGTATCAAGTACTTTACCATTGATGTCGTATGCCGTTAATACAGCTTTATCCGTTGTATTAAGAATGACCGTTTTTGCGTAGTATTTAATGGCTGATGGTGTAACGGGAACTTTAACACCTTCTACACCATTGACAGTTAGACTGATTTTTGCGACATCCCCAGTGTATTGTCCAGTAATATAGTTATCTGTCCCAATTTTAAATGGAGCGATGGAAGTGATAAATCCACTTGTGACAACTTGTTTTGCGATGGTGACAGTTTCTGTGTCAAGCACTTTACCAGTGACATCGTATGCTGTTAACTTCACGATATCTGTATCTTTCAGAATAACACCTTTTGCATAGTATTTAAGGTCTGGTGGAGTGACACCGACTTTAGTGCCTTCCACACCGTTGACAGTAAGGCTGATTTTCGCCACATCGCCAGAATATTTTCCGGTAACATAGTTATCTGTGCCAATCTTAAATGGGGTAATAGAATCAATAGATCCAGTTGTAACCACTTGTTTTTCAACAGTGACCTTTTTCGTGCCTAGTACAGTACCTTTTGTGTCATAAGCGGTTAATAGCACGTCATCTGTATCTTTCAGAATGACGTTTTTTGCGTAATATTTAAGGACTGATGGTGTAACACCGACTTTAACGCCTTCTGTGCCACCATTGACAGTAAGGCTGATTTTGGCCACATCGCCAGAAAATTGTCCAGTGACATAGTTGTCTTTACCAAGTTGGAATGGGGCTACGGTTAAGCTGACGCTGGACGCCTTCAGTAGATTTTGCGCTTGTTGTAGATCTGCTAACATCGCTGTTTTTTGTGTAGAGTCTATTAACTGATTTACCAAAGTTTTGGCTGCATCAAACGCACTTTGTGTTAAAGTGGACTTAATAGTGCCACTTGTCGGTGTATTATTAGTGAATAATTCATTAACAGCTTTACGAGCTACCTCATTTTGTTGTTTTATTTTTATATAAGTAAGAGTATCAAATTGTTGGTGTGCCTCATTTAAAAGGTTCATCAAACGGAATTTTTCTGAGGACTCCTCGACAGTTAGCGCGGCGTTTTCTGCTGCATCCACGTCCGCTGCTGTGATTCCAGTCGCAAGTGTGACAAACATTTGATTCTGATACAAGTTATAGACTTTTTGACCGAAATCTTGAAGCCCTTTTTCAGCGTCCCCTATAAAATCGGCTCCGGTTAAAGCTACATCATTTTGTTCTACTATTTTCGCGGCTGGGGAGATTACATTTATACTGATACGTGTATTTTTAGTGTATTCTTGGCTAAGCACATCTATATACATTTTTTCAGATACACCTGCAGCTGTAGTAGAATATTGCGTTTTAGTAGTTCCATCTGGAAGCTTCACCTGCAAGCCGTATCCGTTACTTAATTTAGTCATGTCAATTTCTAAATATACACCATAAAACTCGATTAATGGTAAATACACAGAGACGTTAGTTTTTGAAAACTCTTTATATGCTGGGAATTCCGTTGGTGCTGTATAAATTGGTGCCGTGGCTGATACGGCCGCTTTTACTGGTATTTCAGAAAGTGCATTAAATGGTGTTATAACACTTGTTCCTAGTATAGACGCGACAGTCAATACGCTGGCTATTTTTTTCATGTGCTTCTTCATTTTGCTTATAACCTCTTTCATTTGTTTGATTTTTTTACTTACTACGAAAATATGTGTAGCTCTAATATTTCTTATTTTATAATTCAGATTGTTTCTAATGCTAGAAACAATCTATATATTGAGGTGATTTATTGTCATGTGAACTCTAAATGTTCAATAGTCAAAAAAGAAGTTTTTTACCACGTTAAGGAAAAAACTTCTTTTTTATGAAATTTTCTTATTTTGTTGCGCTAACTATTTTCGTATCGAGTACTTTGCCGGTGATGTCGTATGCCGTTAATACAGCTTTATCCGTTGTATTAAGAATGACCGTTTTTGCGTAGTATTTAATGGCTGGTGGTGTAACGGGAACTTTAACACCTTCTACACCATTGACAGTTAGACTGATTTTTGCGACATCCCCAGTGTATTGTCCAGTAATATAGTTATCTGTCCCAATTTTAAATGGAGCGATGGAAGTGATAAATCCACTTGTGACAACTTGTTTTGCGATGGTGACAGTTTCTGTGTCAAGCACTTTACCAGTGACATCGTATGCTGTTAACTTCACGATATCTGTATCTTTCAGAATAACACCTTTTGCATAGTATTTAAGGTCTGGTGGAGTGACACCGACTTTAGTGCCTTCCACACCGTTGACAGTAAGGCTGATTTTCGCCACATCGCCAGAATATTTTCCGGTAACATAGTTATCTGTGCCAATCTTAAATGGGGTAATAGAATCAATAGATCCAGTTGTAACCACTTGTTTTTCAACAGTGACCTTTTTCGTGCCTAGTACAGTACCTTTTGTATCATAAGCGGTCAACAGCACGTCATCTGTATCTTTTAGAATAACATTTTTTGCGTAATATTTAAGGACTGATGGTGTAACGCCAACCTTAACGCCCTCTTTGTTATTGACAGTAAGGCTGATTTTGGCCACATCACCAGAAAATTGACCAGTGACATAGTTGTCGCTACCTAGTTTAAATGGAGTGACGGTTAAGCTAATATTCGCAGCATTCAGTAAAACTTGTGCGTTATCTAGTTCCTTTTGCATATTTGCTTTTACAACTGGATCAATGACTACGTTAATCAAATTTTGGGCAAAATCAATTGTTTTTTGAGCAGTCGTCGGTTTAAGTGTATTTGTGCTGGGATTATTATTTTGGAACAGGTTCAATATTGCGTCGGATGCCATTTTCTTTGCTAAAGTGTCATTGGTTCCAGGAACGAGAGGTTTTTCATTGTTGCTGACTCTTACTGTTTTGCGTGATACTTCACTTGTACCATTATATCCCGCTACTTCTACCTTTGAGCCTTGTGTGATGAAATCGTTTGTGGAAATGCTGTAGGTTCCATCCGGATGCAGTGTTCCAGTCGCCTTCGCAACACCGTCTATAAGTAGGCGTACACTTGTAATTCCTTTACCCATTATTCCTGTAATAGCTACGGATGTTATATCTGCATCATCTGCAAAAAGACTATAATCTGCTGGTGTATTTCTTATTTTCAGTAGATCTTTTGCTTGATCTATAGCTACCTGCATGTTTGCTCTTACGTCCTCGGTTATACCTACGGCAAGGTTCACTAATTGTTGTGCGGAATCAATGGCTTGTTGATCGGTCGTCACTTTAAGGACATTGGTGCTTGGGTTATTGTTTGCGAAAAGTGCTACTACGGCATCGCTCGCCATTTTAGAGCTGGCGGATGCCGCTTGTACAGGTGTTTCAGAGAGGACGTTAAATGGTGTTACAATACCCATTCCTAATATGGATGTTACAGTCAAAAAGCTGACTATTTTCTTCATTGGAGTCTTCATTTTGTTATATACCTCTTTCATTTTTTGTTTTTGCTGCTGTGGAAAATATGTTAGTAAGACAAGGGTGTTCTATGCTATTTTTCTAACAATTCCCTTTCTAGTTATTTTTAAATCGATTACCAACGTATCTTAGCATGGTGAGAGGAATAATAATAGTTAATATAATGACTTGACACGAAAGATTCATAATATCCTATGCATTCTTTAGCTATCATACAAATGCGTGGGAAATGTGTCGATAAAAAAATAACAAAATTCATAAGTAAAAAAACTTCTCCAAAAATGCATGGAAAAGTTTTTCATAGGCCTATTGGTATTGTAGCTCAAGTACAAGTAATTGTGAACTTAATTCAAATCGTAATATCCCAATACAATCTCAGCAACCGATTTTGCCGCTACTGGCAACGAATCTTCATCGATATCGAATTTTGGATGGTGATTGAAATACGGGTTTTCGACGCCTTTTGGTTTTGCTCCGACATAGAGGAACGCGCCAGGAATTTTTTCGAGGTAGTAGGCGAAATCTTCTGAACCGGAGAGCATTTCGGCTTCGGATACGGCGATGAGATAGTCGCCCAGCCCTTTTTGTAAGTAGGTTACAGCGTCGCTTGTTGCTTCGGGATCGTTGTAAAGTGGGGGATAATCATGGGTGTAAGTAAGCGTGGCGGTGATGCCGTACATGGCTTCTAAACCGGCCACGATACGCCGAATTTCTTTGTCAATCAGCTCGCGCGTCTCACTCGTCATGTAGCGAACGTCGCCCTCCAGCTCGACATAGTCCTTAATCACGTTAAAACTGCCTTTTCCATCGAAGGAACCAATTGTCACAACGCCGGTATCAAAAGGATTGAGGCGACGGCTGACGATGGTTTGAATCGCAGTGACAAAATAGGATGCGGCTACAATCGCGTCGTTGGCCATATGTGGCGAGGAGCCATGCCCGCCAGTGCCTTGGATGCCGAGTTTGAAATAGCTCCGACCAGCCATTGAAAAACCGCTCCGATACCCGATTTCTCCAGCATTGAAAAAAGGGAAAACATGAATGCCGTAAATAGTATCGACATCATCTAAAAGTCCAGATTCTACAATGCTTTTCGCGCCTCCGGGTGGTGTTTCTTCTGCATGTTGGTGAATAATTTTGATTGTGCCGGGAAGTTCGTCTTTTAGTTGAATCAAGCAGTCGGCAAGGATTAGTAGGTAAGCGGTATGCCCGTCATGGCCACACGCATGCATGACGCCTGGATTCTCTGAAGCAAAGGGGAGGCCGGTTTCTTCTTGAATCGGAAGCGCATCGAAGTCCGCACGCAATCCCAATGTTTTTCCTGGTTTGTCGCCTGTGATCGTGACGATGATACCGTGCCCATTGCCAACTTCGCGTTCAACCACCACATCTTTTCCCTCATAAAATTTGGCTACGTAGTCGGCTGTCGCTTGTTCCTGAAACGATAACTCTGGATGGGCGTGAAGGTGGCGCCGGATTGCAATCATTTCCTCACTTCGTTGATCAATCATTTGCATTAATTTTGCACGCATCGTATTCACTCCTTGTTATTTGGTTGTATAGTCCGCCACAATCGCGCCCATCGCCTTAGCTGCAATGAGTAGTGACGCTTCGTTTATATCGAATTTAGGATGGTGATGGGGATAAAAAACGCCGTTCGCAGGCATTGCACCTACGTAAAAGAAACAGCTTGGGCGTTCCTGCGCGTAATACGCAAAATCCTCAGAAGGCGGCTGTGGCTCGCATCGGGTAATCTCGGTTACTTCTGCAATCGCTGTTTCTTGCAAAGATTTCGCCACGAATTCGGTCAGTGCCACATCGTTTACAAGTACCGGATAATCATTTTTATAGTCTAAATCATACGTAATGCCAAACATCACGGCTAGCCCGTCTAAAATACGGCGGATTTCTTTTTCAATCAATATTCGAGTCGCCTCGGTCATTGCACGCACATCGCCTTCCAGCGTCACCGCATCCTTAATCACGTTAAAACTGCCTTTTCCATCAAAAGAACCAATCGTGATGGAACCGACGTCAAAAGGATTGAGCCGGCGACTAATAATCGTTTGCAGTGCGACAACGAACTCACTCGCCGCCACAATCGCGTCATTGGCCATATGTGGCGAAGAACCGTGCCCGCCGCGACCTGTGATTTTGACTTTGAATGAGGCTCGCCCAGTCTGAATTGGACCTTCCCGATACGCGATTTCACCAGTTGGCATCGTTGACATGACATGGATACCAAGCACTTCATCGACACCGTCCAAACAACCGTCTCGAATCATCGCGATCGCGCCACCAGGAGGCGTTTCCTCGGCCGGCTGATGCAACACCACAATTTTGCCGTGGAGCTGATCTTTCATTTCAATCAAGGTTTCCGCCAAAATCAGCATGTATGCCGTATGCCCATCGTGCCCGCAAGCATGCATCACGCCAGGGTTTTCGGAGGCGAAGGGAAGCCCAGTTTCTTCTTGAATCGGCAGCGCATCAAAATCCGCGCGAATCGCGAGCGTCCGACCAGGTTTGCCACTATCGATCGTCACGACAACGCCATGCCCACCAACGTTTGTCCGCACATCGCAGTCTTTTCCTTTATAAAAATCCGCGATATAAGCCGCCGTATTCTCCTCTTGGAAAGAAAGTTCGGGATGCGCATGCAAAAACCGCCGTATCTCAACCATTCGATCCTGTTTTTCCGTTAACTTCTTCAATAATTGTTGCTTCATCGTATCTCCTCCATCTCTATTAAAAAGTTCCCTCACCGTCCATTATAGACACAACACGGTGAATATATAAGAGAATTTTTGCTATCAAAACGGCTAATTTTTGTCCTCTCGAAAATCGTAAAAGTAGCGATGGACAAAAAGGGGCGTCTTTTCTT
Source organism: Listeria sp. SHR_NRA_18 (assembly GCF_003856515.1). Classification (NCBI taxonomy): domain Bacteria; kingdom Bacillati; phylum Bacillota; class Bacilli; order Caryophanales; family Listeriaceae; genus Listeria; species Listeria sp. SHR_NRA_18. The sequence goes on along the minus strand of NZ_QPKR01000014.1, from coordinate 12,111 downwards.
TACTATTTTTCAAATGTTTAGATAATTCCTTGTTACGATAAATTATGGTGCTATAATAAAAAGAAAGCGCTACATTCGGAGGAGAGAAACATGGAGAAAACGCAACAACGAAAAGGTATATTGCCGATTTTATTTCTAGGGTACATCGCGATTTACATCGATAAACTGGTAATTGGTGTCATCGCAGTCCCGCTCGCAGAACAATTGCATCTTAGCATCGACGAGAAGAGTTACATATTTTCAGCTTTTTTTATCGGTTACTCCATTATGCAAATCCCGTTCGGCTATTTAAATGACAAATTAGGCTCCAAATTCGTGCTCATTATTTCGCTGTCTATCATTACCGTGGCGTCCATCGTCTTTGGCTCAGCATCAACGCTCATAGCCCTTATAGCAGCCCGTTTCTTCGCGGGAATCGGCCACGCAGGCTATCCAACATCCTCAGCCAGAACCGTCACCGACACGTATCCAATGGAAAAAAGAACGTGGGCCCAATCCATCTTAATCTCCACATCAGGCATTGCATCCATCGTTGGACCGCTACTTATCCCGATTGTTATCGGAGCATTCGGCTGGCGCGGCGCCGTCTTTTGCATCGCGTTTCTATTCGTATTAGCCTTAATCCTCGTCATCTGGAAACTGCCAAATACGCATAAGGAGAAAAAACAAAGCAACCAGCCAAAAGTCAAACCTGCGATGCCATTTTGGAAAGTAGTCACGAATCCCGTCGTTGTCCTGCTATTTATCGCGATGTGTAGCATCAATATCGTCCTATACACCATCGCCAACTGGACACCGACCTATTTAGCAGACGAGCGCGGCGTCTCACTCGGCATGATCTCCATCATCGTCGCCATCGCAGGACTGGGCAGTTTACTCGGAAGTTTCGGAACAGCCTACATCGTCGGGCGCTTTTTCCAACATCGCGAAAAACGCGTCATCTTTGTCTTGGCGCTCATCACGGCAGGTTCCGCGCTCCTCGTGTACCAATCCGAAAGCATCGCGGTGCTCACATTCTGGCTTTTCCTATGCTACATGTGCTCCGTCATGATTTTCTCAACCATGTTCACCTTACCACTCAAGCGGTTGCATGAATCCATTGTCGGCACAGCGACCGGCGTTGTCAACACAGGCGCAACACTCGGCGGCGTTTTTGCACCAATGATCGTGGCCCAACTCGTAGGCGCATTCGGCAACTACCAAGCCGTTTTCGTAGCCATCGCAGTAGCCGCGCTCGTCACATGCTTATTCGTCGTATTTATACCCAACATGAAAACCATCCAAAAAGCATAAAAAATGTGCCGGCGAGCTTTCCTACTTCGCCGGCACATTTCTACTCTTAAATCGTCCTCCGAAACTCATAAAAATGAATCGCATTCACATCCAAATAAGCATAAAACGACCAATCATCCGTCATCACTTCATCGCTCACCGAAAGCTTTGGAACCGAGGCCTGTGCCGCATAATCTAGCACTTCCTGATCTAATCCATGCCGACTATTCAGCTCCCAATACATCGAATAAAGCGCACCATTATCCCGATCAAACTGAAACATCCGCAATTGATAATGCCCCGGCAAAAGCCCCTTCAAACGAATATGCGACTCCTTCCGATAATCCTGCAAAAGCGAATCCTCCACCGAATAAAGCGGATTAAAATGCGTACAGTTCAGCAAAACCAACTGATACCCATCCTCAAACTCCGTCAAAACAAAATCATTCCCACAAGCCACAAGCTCCCCACACAGCCGTTCCTTAAATTTTAGCGCATAAAAAGCAGGGCGTTTCCCGTTGAAAAAATGGAACAATTCCAGGCCATCCAATCGAATATTCCGTTCCTTCCACTCATCCTCATGCAGCTCCGTATTAATCCAAAAACCAAGCCCAGCTACTTCCGAACTCACAGCAAGCACCGTCTGAAAAATCAATGCCCCCCGAAAAAAAGTCCCATTCGTATAACGCGTGTTTCCCGTCAACGTATTCCAATTAATGAGAATGAGCGGCTTATCCAAGTGATGCGACCGCAAATACTGCTTCAATTTCCGCGTTTTCGACAACACATAATCCCGCGTCACCATGAATTCCTCGTGCGCACTCTTACTAAAATCAACCGCCTCATTTTGGTTCGCATTAAACGCGATAAAATCAATCTGATTCGCCGTCTCCGCCATCCATTCATGGTTCGAAAGTGGCGCCTCCCGTCGCTCCGAAAATGGCAAATAACTCCCGACCTGAATCCGCACGTCAAAACGCTTCAAAACCGCGCGCAACCTCACATACACACGCTGCAACTCCTTCTTAGGAATCACTGTCAAATGCTTCTCGAAATACATAAAATACCATCGACTCACAAATTGCCGTCCAAAAACGTGCATCATGTGACGAAGAAAATGCTCCAATTTTTCAAAAAAAGCCTCCTCATCCACCGCAATTTCCTGATACTCCATCCGAATAAACAATCCCAAATCCAGCTTTTTCAAATACCCAATCGCCAAATCCGCGTTCGCATACGGAGAAGAAGTCGGGAGTTTTTCATCCGTCTCCTTATCCGGCAGAAGCGTCGAGCCCTGAATCAAATGCCGAATCCCGACATACCGCACAGAAAGCTCATCCTTCGCCATCACAAGCTGCGTCTGTACATTCTCCTTCAACACCTCACGCAACTCACCAATCGTCAAAATATGCATCGCGTCCGGAATCGCAGTCGGCTTACTAGAAGCAATCGAAATCGTCTTTTTCTCAAACGGCGCCTCATCCACAAAATGCACTTGCTCCGCAGCTTGGCGGTACGATACCAGTCGCGCCAAAATACTCGGCGATTGCGCCACACGCTTCGTTTGCGTCGTCAACACTTCCGACTTCTCAGCAACGGCGACCCCACCAGCCAACGCTTCCTGCCGATACGTAGCAGGCGTTTTTCCATAGTGAGCCTTAAAAGACGTCGTGAAATTCTTCGGCGAGGAAAAACCGTTTTTCTGTGCGATTTGCGAAATATTAGCCGAACTCGTGCGCAAATCCTCCAAACTATGCTTCAACCGAATCTGCGTCAAATACTGCAGGAAGCCAAGCCCCGTCACTTTTTTGAAATAACGCGATAAATAAGAGGTAGACAGAAATTCCTGCTCCGCGATATCCTGCAACGTAATCGGCTCATCAAACTGCTGTTCCAATTGCTGCGTAATGCGTGTAATCCGCGTATCATGAACGCTAACACCATCCTGCGCCGGCAACTCTTTCTTGAAAAATCGTGTCAGAAGCAACATAATCTGAAAAAGCGCGCTCTGCATCTCCAATTTACTACTTTCCGCTTTATGCGACTGCGCAATCATCATTTCCGCCAAATACTTCCGCAATAACGTCATCATTTTTTCCCGGCCAGGATCAATCCGACTCGACACACAATCGAAAGCCAGCTGAAAATAATCCGCATAATACGACGTGAAAAAAGGACTCGTAATATGTAAGCGAATCACAATCGTATCTTTGGCACCGCGCGCAGTGTAGGCTTCATTATGATTCAGAACAACCAAATCATCCTCACCAAGCGAAAGATCATGCTCCGAAAGCGAAACCACCAGCTCGCCCTGAATCACAAAGAGAATCGTTGTGCCAGCATAATCCTCCGGCGCCAAATACGTTACGTTTTCAAGCTGAATCGAGTAATCATCTTTTCTCCCCACAAAAATCGCCTCCTGATAACTCTATTATACCGAAAAAATTGGAAATAAAAAGTATCCGTTTTTCGACCGTTTTCCTTGGACAAAAAGGATAAAAAAGACTATAATAACTATATGGTCAGTAAAGGTCAGATTAGAAAAAACTCGTTCTTAGAGCGGAGGATTTTTCACGGATGACCACTTATAATGGAAACTATAATCATTTGAAACGAGGTGCGTCAAACTTATGGAAATGCAGAAATTTACACAACAAGTCCAGGAGACGATCGCGTCAGCTCAACAATTAGCCATCGAAGGCAAACAACAACAAATCGACACGCTACATGTATTCGCGGCACTTTTAGAGCATAGCGATTTTGCGAAGCGGGTGTATGAAGTCGCGGAAGTAGACGCGAAACAGTTACTAAAAACAATACAAAACGAAATAGAGAAATTACCGAGCGTGACGGGAAGCAATGTGCAGTACGGCCAAGCGGTGAGTTCTTCGCTTTACGAGCTGATTGCAGATGCCGAGAAAGAACGTCAAAAATTAGAAGACGATTACGTATCCACGGAGCACTTGTTGCTAGCCGTGATGGATCAGAAAAAAAGCCCAATCACAGAAGCGATAGGGATTCCGAAAAAACAACTAAACGAAGCAATTTTACAAATCAGAGGAGGAAAACGAGTGACAACACAAAATGCAGAAGAACAATATGAAGCGTTATTAAAATACGGTCGTGACTTAGTCGCCGAAGTTCGCACGGGAAAAATCGATCCAGTCATTGGTCGTGACGCCGAAATTCGCAACGTCATCCGAATTTTATCGCGAAAAACGAAAAATAACCCAGTCTTAATCGGGGAACCAGGCGTTGGTAAAACTGCGATTGTGGAAGGTTTGGCGCAACGGATTGTACGCAAAGATGTGCCAGAAGGACTGAAAGATAAAACGATTATCTCGCTTGATATCGGCTCCTTGATTGCCGGCGCTAAATATCGCGGTGAATTTGAAGAGCGTTTGAAAGCCGTTTTACAAGAAGTGAAAGACAGCGACGGCGAAATTTTGCTATTTATCGATGAAATCCACACGATTGTCGGCGCTGGAAAAACGGATGGCGCGATGGATGCCGGAAATATGCTGAAACCAATGCTTGCCCGCGGTGAACTTCATTGTATCGGCGCCACAACATTGGACGAATACCGCCAATACATTGAAAAAGACCCAGCCTTAGAACGCCGATTCCAAAAGGTTCTTGTTCCAGAGCCAACCGTCGAGGATACCGTATCGATTTTGCGCGGTTTGAAAGAACGTTTTGAAATTCATCATGGGGTTAATATTCACGATAACGCGCTTGTTGCGGCGGCGAGCTTGTCGAATCGCTACATCACGGATCGTTTTTTACCAGATAAGGCGATTGATTTGGTCGATGAGGCCTGCGCTACGATTCGCGTGGAAATTGACTCGATGCCAAGTGAACTTGACGAAGTAACGCGCAAAGTGATGCAGCTGGAAATCGAAGAAGCAGCGCTAAAAGAAGAGAAGGACCCAGCGAGTGAGCGCCGTTTGGAAATGTTGCAAAAAGAACTCGCAGATTACAAAGAAGAAGCCCACAAGATGAAATCCAAATGGGAATCTGAGAAGAATGAAATTAGCCAAATCCGTGAAGTTCGCGAACAGATCGATCATTTGCGTCATGAATTAGAGGAAGCGGAGAACAATTATGATTTGAATAAAGCCGCTGAACTCCGTCACGGTCGCATTCCTGAGGTTGAGAAGGAATTGGTGCGATTGGAAGAGGAGAACCGCGAGAAGACGGCAAATGAGGATCGACTTTTGCAAGAAGAAGTTACAGAGAATGAAATCGCGGATATTGTTGGCAGATGGACCGGGATTCCAGTGGCGAAATTGGTCGAAGGAGAGCGGGAGAAGTTGCTGAAATTGGCAGATTCGCTCCAAGAAAAAGTCATCGGTCAGGAAAACGCGGTCGGGCTTGTAAGTGACGCAGTGATTCGTGCGCGCGCTGGGATTAAAGATCCGCGACGCCCAATCGGTTCGTTTATTTTCCTAGGCCCAACTGGTGTCGGAAAAACCGAACTTGCCAAAGCGCTGGCCTTCAATCTTTTCGATTCGGAAGATCATATGATTCGGATTGACATGTCGGAATACATGGAGAAACACGCGGTATCAAGGCTTGTCGGTGCGCCGCCTGGTTATGTCGGTTATGAAGAAGGCGGTCAGTTAACCGAAGCCGTTCGCCGCAACCCGTACTCGATTATTTTGCTAGACGAAATTGAAAAAGCGCATCCCGACGTGTTCAATATCTTGCTTCAAGTGCTGGATGATGGCCGGATTACCGATTCCCAAGGACGCCTGATTGACTTTAAAAACACGGTGATCATTATGACGTCGAATATCGGTTCTACGATGTTGCTGGAACGAACGGTGGATGGTGAAATTTCTGAAAAACTGGAAGAAGATGTCCTCGAAGTTTTGCAAGCCTCGTTTAAGCCTGAATTTTTGAACCGTGTAGACGATATTATTCTGTTCAAACCGCTGACACTGGACAATATTAAAGGCATCGTGGAGAAAGTTGTCGCCGAATTGCAAGTCCGCCTCGCGGGTCAAGAAATCAAGATTACGATGACCGACGATGCGAAACGCTTTATCGCTGAAGAGGCATACGATCCAATTTACGGCGCGCGTCCTTTAAAACGTTATATTACGCGTCAAATCGAAACCCCGCTTGCCCGCGAAATCGTCGCTGGAAAAATCATGCCACATTCCGAAGTCGCGATTACACTACAAGACGGCCGATTTGATTTTGAAATTTTAGGGGAATAAAAAAAGCGCTTGGCTCAGACTTGCATTCTGGGTCAGGCGTTTTATAATTGGTGAAGTAGGGAACAAGGAATATGAAACGAAACGTGGAGAGGATGAAAGAAATGAAATTAGTATTGATTCGTCATGGACAAAGTGAATGGAACAAACTGAACCTTTTTACAGGCTGGCATGATGTTGATTTGTCAGAACAAGGCGTAGAAGAGGCGAAAAAAGCGGGAGAACTGATCAAAGAAGCAGGCCTCCAATTTGACGTTGCCTTCACGTCCGTCCTAACCCGCGCGATTAAGACGTTGGATTATGTGCTAGAAGGCTCCGAGCAATTATGGATTCCCGTCTACAAATCATGGCGCTTAAACGAACGTCACTACGGCGCGCTCCAAGGCTTGAATAAACAAGAAACCGCTGATAAATATGGCGCAGATCAAGTCCAACTATGGCGCCGCAGCTATGATACATTGCCACCACTTTTGGAAGAAAATGACGAACGTCAAGCAAAAAATGATCGCCGTTATCAGTTGTTAGATACGAGTGCGATTCCAACCGGTGAGAATTTGAAAGTAACATTAGAGCGCGTGATTCCATATTGGATGGACACGATTGCGCCTGAAATCAAGAGTGGTAAACGCGTGGTTATTGCCGCACATGGTAATAGTTTGCGCGCATTGGTGAAGTTCCTCGAAGGCATTAGCGACGACGATATTATGGAACTTGAGATTCCGACTGGCGTGCCATTAGTGTACGAATTGGATGATGACTTGAAACCGACGAATAAATATTACTTAGGTGAATGACTGGATGCAAAATCAGACAAAAAACGCCCAACCCAATTTTTGGGTAGGACGTTTTTTTTGCTTTACAACAAATCGAGCGAAAGCGTTTGTATTCAGGCAGTGTGGTGGAAGCCGGAAGCGGAGCATACTAGTGTAGTGAGAACCGGAAGTCCGCCAGACTGCCTGAATGCGAGCGCTTGCCGCCGATTTTACTCGGGTTAGGCTCAACACCACTTTTTTATTTAATATCGTAGGTTTCGCTTTCTTTTGGCATCAATACAGGAATTAGGAAAATCGCGATAGAGATAGCGACCGCCATAATTGTCCCCATTGTGAAATCGTAAGTCGTTGCAATAACCGAAGCCGCAACATACTCAGACATTTGAGCTAAAATAAACACCCAGAAAAATGTAATGATATAACGCATGACACAACACCTCCGTTCAAGGATTCCTCGATTCATTCTAGCATAAAAAGGAGCGATTGAACAAGTATTTGTTTATGGCAAGCTAGGATAAGATTAGCTTTCAAGTATAAGAATAATCTCGGGCTTATAAATAAAATGGAAAAGGTCTTGTGAAATTATCATGATAATCGTGTTTTATTAACCACCATGATAAAATACAATTATCGTGATAAATTGAAAGGTAGTTGACTATGAAAATAGAACCCTTGAGGAAAATATTCGATGTAATATCTAAAGTTGACAATCATAGGTTGTTTTAAGATTTATAGGTAAACGATAAAGTAAACTAGAAGATTTCTATTGTTAAAAATATGAATCTCTGTTAAAATTAGGACCAGGTAATAAAAAAAGCCGAACATGCCCGTCTATCCCCGACAGAAATAGTGACAAGCATGAAATTGGGATTGACTCCAAGGTAAAGCAAAATCGCCATACTCATTTCTTCGGGTAGGACAAAAAATTATGCTTTACGCAAATCGAGCGAAAGCGTTTGTATTCAGGGAGTTTGGTGGAAGCCGGAAGCGGAGCATACTGGTGTATGTGAGAACCGGAAGTCCGCCAAACTCCCTGAATGCGAACGCTTGTCGCCGATTTATCTTGGGTATACTCTAGACTAATTTTGTCACTATTTCCGAGGGGATGGCGTGTAAGGCTGGATTGGGAACCGGCTACAAAACCAAAAGCCTCGCCAATTCACCAAACAAAATACGCGAGGCCGGAAAACCCAAAAATTGCCACCAACTCATTCGCAAAAACCAGCAATTATCCTTTTTTTATATGTCATATCCCGAAGCGAGTTAAGGCGCTTCACAACTAATTTTTCTTGGAGGAATACGAAATGAATGCAGGTATTTTAGGTGTAGGTAAATATGTACCAGAACGCGTCCTTACAAACGCAGATTTAGAAAAAATGATGGATACATCCGACGAGTGGATTCGCTCGAGAACAGGAATCGAGGAACGCCGCATCGCTCGTGATGATGAATATGTGCACGATATGGCTTATGAAGCAGCCAAAGCAGCGATCGAGAACGCAGGATTAACACCGGCAGACATCGATTTAATTATCGTCGCAACAGTAACGCAAGAATCCAATTTCCCGTCTGTGGGAAATATTATTCAAGACCGTCTAGGCGCCAACAAAGCCGCAGCAATGGATCTTGAAGCCGCATGTGCTGGTTTTACATTCGGAACCGTGACAGCCGCTCAGTTCATCCAAACAGGCGCGTACAAAAATATCGTCGTTGTCGGCGCAGATAAACTATCCAAAATTACGGATTGGGACGATCGCAGTACCGCGGTTCTTTTCGGTGATGGAGCAGGCGCAATCGTTATGGGACCAGTATCTGATGGACGTGGCTTATTATCCTTTGACCTCGGTTCAGACGGATCAGGTGGAAAATACCTCAACCTCAACGAAAAACGCAAACTGTACATGAACGGCCGCGAAGTTTTCCGATTCGCTGTACGCCAAATGGGTGAAGCATCCCTACGCGTTCTTGAAAAAGCGGGTATGGAAAAAGAAGAATTAGACTTGCTTATCCCGCATCAAGCGAACATTCGTATCATGGAAGCATCGCGCGAACGCTTAGATTTACCAGAAGAAAAACTGATGAAAACCGTCCACAAATACGGTAACACATCCGCATCTTCCATTGTGCTAGCTTTAGTTGACGCGGTAGAAGAAGGTCGTGTTAAAGACGATGACAACTTATTATTAGTCGGATTCGGCGGCGGCTTAACTTGGGGCGCGCTAATCCTTAAATGGGGTAAATAACGCAAAACAATGTCTGGGATAACGCACGATTCAATCCCAGACTATTTTTCAAATTAGGAAGGAAATACGTCTTTTTGAGAAATCGGATTTCATTTATGATATAATGAAGGTGTCTTTTTATATTTTGTTATGAGGAATAGCATTTTTTGTATGACCAACTACTGCTAGATTAGCGGAAGTTATTTTTTGTGTGATAATTGTAGATGAGGAGATGAAAAAATGGAGAAGAAACGTGTGGTAGTAACGGGTGTTGGTGCTGTTACGCCGATAGGTAATGACGCCGATACAGCCTGGGAAAATGCCAAAAAAGGTGTGAACGGTGTTGGAGAACTTACACGACTTAATAAAGATGATTTCCCGGTTAAAATCGCTGCGGAACTGAAAGATTTTGATATTGAGAAGTATATCGATAAGAAAGATGCGCGCAAAATGGACCGCTTTACGCATTATGCGATTGCAAGTTCGGATATGGCGGTTGCGGACGCTGGTCTAGTGATTGACGACTCCAATGCAACACGTGTTGGTGTTTGGATTGGCTCGGGGATCGGCGGTATGGAAACATTTGAGACGCAATATGAAACCTTTTTAAATCGCGGACATCGCCGTGTTAGCCCATTTTTCGTGCCAATGATGATTCCGGATATGGCGAGTGGTCAAGTATCGATTCGTCACGGCGCAAAAGGCATTAACTCAGCAACGGTTACGGCTTGCGCGACGGCAACAAACTCGATCGGTGACGCTTTTAAAGTTATTCAACGTGGGGATGCTGATGTGATGATTACAGGTGGTGCCGAGGCGCCGATCACAAAAATGTCTGTGGCTGGTTTCGTTGCCAACAAAGCCTTGTCACTTAATCCTGATCCAGAAACAGCATGCCGTCCATTCGACGTGGATCGCGACGGTTTTATCATCGGAGAAGGCGCTGGTATCTTCATTTTAGAAGAATTAGAACATGCCAAAGCCCGCGGTGCAAAAATTTATGCGGAAGTGGTGGGTTACGGCGCGACAGGCGATGCGTACCATATCACAGCGCCAGCTCCAGGTGGAGAAGGTGCCGCTCGTTCGATGCAAATGGCGTTAAATGACGCAGAAATCGGCGTGGATAGCGTGGACTACATCAATGCCCACGGAACAAGCACGCCGTATAATGACGATTACGAAACACAAGCAATCAAAACTGTGTTCGGCGATAATGCTAAAAAACTCGCAATCAGCTCCACAAAATCAATGACAGGACACACACTAGGCGCGTCTGGCGGTATTGAAGCCATTTTCAGCGTGCTAGCAATCCGCGACAGTGTCGTTCCACCAACGATTCATTTAAACAATCCAGACCCAGTTTGCGATTTAGATTACGTTCCAAACGTAGCTCGCGAAATGAACGTCGATGTGGCGATGTCCAATTCCTTTGGTTTCGGTGGACACAACGCAACACTAGTATTTAAAAAGTATCAATAAAACGCAAGAGAGGCGCCCAATTTGGAGGTGTCTCTCTTTTTTTGAGCAATAAATTAGCATTTCTTATAAAAATAGCTTACAATTAAATTGTGCACAAATTAATTAGGAGGAAGAACGATGGCCAGTCAAAAACGAATCCTAGACGAACAACTTTGCTTTTCTATTTATACCGCCTCACGTGAATTCACGAAATTTTACCGACAAGCATTGGAACCTTTTCAACTTACTTATCCGCAATATTTAGTCCTTTTGGCGCTTTGGGAAGAACCGAAGCAGCTGGTGAAAGAGCTAGGAAGCAACCTCTCACTCGACAGCGGAACCTTAACGCCGATGTTGAAGCGAATGGAAGGCATGGAACTAGTCAAACGATCACGCAGTACAGAAGACGAACGAAAAGTATACATCGAGCTCACCAAAAAAGCAGTGGATATGAAGCCAGCCGTTTTAGAAAGTGTAGCCGACTGCATCTCCAAGCTCGCATTTACCGAGCAAGATTACAAACAGATGCTAAAGGGAATAAAAGAACTGACGACCAAAATTCAAGAAAATAATGGAGGAACGAAACATGAAAAAATTATATGAAACAACAGTAATCAATACCGGTGGACGTAAAGGAGAAGTACATTCTCCAGACAACATTTTCTTCCAAGACATCGCATCACCAAAAGAACTAGGCGGCGAGGGCGGTTCAGGCTCAAATCCAGAACAATTATTTGCAGCTGGCTACTCCGCATGTTTCAATAGCGCGCTAGAATTAGTAATGTCCAAACAAAAAATCGAAGCAGCGAGCACAGTAGAAGGAACCGTATCGTTATACAGCGATCCCGAAGATAACGGCTTCAAAATTGGTGTTGTCCTAGCTGTCCACATCGAAGGCGTTGATGCAGAAACTGCGCAAAAACTAGTAGAAACAGCTCACCAAGTATGCCCGTACTCGAAAGCAACACGCGGTAATATCGAAGTAGAATTAAACATTATCTAAATACACAAAAATCCTGCCATACCTTTTCTAAAAATGTACTGAACCCCAAAAGTTGGACCAAATTTAATTAGACTTCTTGGCTGGCCTGAAGACGGTATTCTACCGGACTCAAGCCAGCCAATTTTAATTTGATACGCCGATGATTGTAGTAGTCAATATAC
>NZ_QPKR01000013.1:0-78564 GCF_003856515.1 Listeria sp. SHR_NRA_18 | reverse complement strand
AGAAAAAAGACATTCTCACGCCCCTCCTCCCCCAACAATTATCTTGCCCCCGCGCAACTTTTTTAGGGAAACCCCCTTGACACAAAAAAACATCGATGCTAACCTAGAAAGAGTAAGAACAATAATAAAAAAAATCAGCAAGCCAAAAAGTCTCTTCCAAACGCCAATTCAGACCGCGCCTCCAAACCTCAGCGTGCCCACAAATGCTTAGTTGCTAGGCAAAAGTGAGTACCGCAGCGGAGCGTACGACTGTACGAGAGCAGCGGAACGGAACTTTTAACGACGCAAATGAGCGTTTGTGGGCACGCTGAACGACCTGTATAGTGAGGCTCCTATATGAACATATGCCACTGCCCAAAAATGTCCAAAGACGCCAATGGGTTGAACAGGGATTGTCGGATTAAGGCTTTCCATAATGTGGCTAAGAAACCAGTTTTCTTTACGTTGTATAGTGCCAAATCTTTAGCGAGGGGAATAGTATGTTTTTTTATGCGCATAAAATTCTGAATCTCTGCCAAAGTCACTAGACGGGTAGGGATTTTTTGTGCGTAATAAAGCATGAAATGAAAATTCTGCTATTATATTTATTATTGTCAATTTATATAGAACGGAGGTGGAGTAACATGCCACAATTTTTAGAAGACGACCCTGCAGAACCTGAATCATCGAACGTAATAACGGACTGGAATGGCTTTTACTCCACCAGAAACCTAAAAAAGCCGTGACAGTTTCGAACTGAATCGGAGGATAATACAATGAAAAAAGCACTAAACAAGTTACGTAATGAACAAGAAGTGAACCGGACACTACTCCAAGATTCCACAGCAAACAAAGACGCGACGATCGCGAAATACAAAACAACGACACAAGGCCTAAACGAAGTCGAAGTTACGAGACGTCGCACTAAATTTGGCCCAAATATCACCGCCGAACAGAAGCCAACACCGTGGTATGTCAATCTGGCCAAGGCTTTTCACAACCCATTTATTTATATTCTTGCCTTCCTAATGATTATTTCTTACGTAACGGCCGACATCGAGGCGACCATCATTATGGCTCTGATGATCCTATTTAGCGTCATTCTGAGCTTCACCCAATCGATGCGCGCCCAAAAAGCTAGTCTCGCTTTGAAAAATATGATAGAAAATACGACCGCGATTATTCGTGACGGCATGCAACGCGAAATTCCGATTGTGGATGTCGTTCCAGGCGATATCGTTTTCCTCTCAACCGGCGACATTATCCCAGCGGACGCGCGAATCGTCGAAGCCAAAGACCTATTTATCAACCAATCACCACTCACTGGCGAATCGATTCCCGTTGAAAAATTCGTCGAAGCCACCGAAAAAAGTTTCAGCATTTTTGAACGAGACAATTTGGCATTCATGGGCACCGACGTGATTAGCGGTCAAGGTAAGGCGCTAATTCTTAAGACCGGCGACCACACGATTTTCGGCTCCCTATCTCAAGAAGCTCTCGCCAAACGTGACGAAACCAGTTTTGATAAAGGCGTCAAATCCATCTCCAAACTACTGATGTACCTCATGCTTGTCATGGTTCCAATCGTCTTTTTGATCAATGGCATCATGAAAGGTAACTGGACCGAAGCGCTTCTGTTCGCCGTTGCTGTAGCCGTGGGACTTACGCCCGAAATGCTTCCGATGATTGTCAACACCAATCTCGCAAAAGGCGCCGTTCGCATGGCTAAAAAGAAAGTCATCATCAAAGAGCTGAGCGCGATTCAAAACCTAGGCGCGATGGACGTTCTCTGCACTGACAAAACCGGCACGCTGACCAAAGATAAAGTCGAACTCATCGAACACATTGATACGACTGGCGAAACGTCCGATAAAGTCCTAGCGCTCGCCTTCCAAAACAGCCACTTCCAAACCGGCTGGAAAAACATCATGGACCACGCGATCATTTCACACATGGAAAAAACAGGTGATAGCAAACGTTTCACAACCCCAGAAAAAATCGACGAAATCCCGTTTGACTTTGCCCGCCGCCGTCTCAGCGTTATTTTGCGCAAAAAAGACAGCCTGCAAATGATTACAAAAGGCGCGATTACCGAAATGTTCGACGTCTGCTCCACACTTGAAGAAAACGGCGCGATTATCGAGCTCACAGACCCAATCAAAAAACGCCTCCACACGCAATGTGAGGAAATGAATCGCAACGGAATGCGCGTCATCGCCATCGCGACGAAAACCAAGACCGAGAAAGAAACCTTCTCCGTCATCGATGAGCAAAATATGACACTAATTGGCTTCCTCGGTTTCCTAGATCCCGCCAAGCCATCTGCAAAACCCGCGATTGCCTCTTTGCATGATCACGGCGTTACCGTCAAAGTTCTCACAGGTGACAACGAAATCGTCGCGCAAACCATTTGCAAGCAAGTCGGCATTCCGTCAGAGAAATTCCTGCTCGGTTCCGATATTGATTTCCTATATGATGACGAACTGACCGAAGCAACGAGGACCCACCACATCTTCGCCAAGCTCACACCAACTCAGAAATCCCGCATCATTCACCTGATTCGAAAAGACGGCCACACAGTTGGTTTTATGGGTGATGGAATCAATGATGCACCAGCCCTGCGCAAAGCAGACGTCGGAATCTCTGTTGATACTGCCGCCGATATAACCAAGGACGCAAGCTCCGTTATTCTACTCGAAAAGAGTTTAACGATACTAAACGATGCCGTAACGGAAGGTCGTAACGTCTTCGGAAACATTCTAAAATACATGAAAATGACAGCCAGCTCCAATTTTGGAAACGTGTTTAGCGTGCTTGTCGCCAGCGCCTTCCTGCCATTTTTACCAATGCTATCGATTCATCTACTTTTGCAAAACCTCATGTACGATGTGTCGCAAATGACGCTACCGTGGGATAAAATGGACGAATCCTTCTTGAAAAAGCCACGGAAATGGGACCGCAAAAACATGCTGCGCTTCATTCTTCTGATTGGCCCAGTCAGCTCGATTTTTGATATTCTCACGTTCGCCCTCATGTGGTTCGTCTTTAGCGCCAATACGATCGCGGAACAAGCACTGTTCCAAAGCGGTTGGTTCGTTGTCGGCCTGCTCACACAAACGCTCGTCGTCCACATGATTCGCACAGAAAAAATTCCATTCATCCAAAGTCGCGCAGCTGCGCCAGTGATGATTTCCACCCTTATCGTGATGGGTCTGGGTATTATCATTCCATTCACGTCGCTTGGTCACAACATCGGACTTGTCAGCCTACCGCTCAGCTACTTCCCGTGGCTCATCGCGATTCTTGTAGGCTACATGATAACCGTCCAAATCGCCAAAAATCTCTACATCAAGAAATTCCATGATTGGATTTAAGCCGATGTTTACCAAACAGAATAGCATCCTTATTATTGCCTATCTCGCCACAGGAATTTGGAGTTGCCTCATGGTTTACAGCGCCAGTTATGCATCCGCAGGCAACCGTTACGATGTAGCAAGCAACCATTTCGCCGTTCGTCAAGCCATGTTTTACGCAATCGGCCTCGCTTGCCTACTCTTCTTTGCCAAACTAAAAACAACACCATTCTGTTCTAAAAAAACGATGAAAATAGCAGGCGGCGTCGCTGTCCTCCTGCTACTTCTCGTTCTACTTACCGGTACAGCGACCAACAACGCCCAGCGCTGGATTCAACTAGGTGGCGCCACACTTCAACCAACCGAACTCGTCAAAATGCTACTCATCGTTGTTACCGCCAACTTCATCGTCCACTACTTTGCAACGATGGCGCGCTCCAATCGCGTCACGTACTTACTCATTGCCTACATCTTCGTATGCGCAGGTCTCATTATTTTGCAACCTGATTTAGGCACAAGCTTCATCGTTCTATGTATTTTCGCCGCCCAACTGCTCACATCCGGGCTATCCGCACGCAGACTCAGCCAACTCGCGCTCACCGTCATCCTGTTCGTCGCCCTCAGCCTAGGCATCACGTACCTGCTCCATCCCGATTTTTTCAGTCAGGCTCGGCTTGGTCGTTTCGCGTTCCTTGACCCGTTCAGCGAAGCCAATCTCGACGCCTCCTACCAACTCAGAAACGGCTATTACGCGATTGCAGACGGCGGCATATTCGGCAAAGGATTCGGCCAAAGCGTCCAAAAACTCGGTTTCCTGCCCGAATCCCATACCGACTTCATCAGCGCAGTCATCTCAGAAGAACTTGGCATCATTGGCATTCTTGTGACCATGAGTCTCATCCTGTTTTTCATCGGAAAAGCCTTCCACATCGCACTTCGCAGCCAATCAGCATTCGACACTTCCGTCTGTATCGGTTTTGCGACCTGGATCGCCGTCCAAGCCGTACTCAACCTCGGCGGCATCAGCGGTATGATCCCACTCACCGGCGTCCCGTTGCCATTTATCAGCTTCGGCGGCACCTCCATTATCACCCTATCGTGCGGCGTCGGATTTCTCATCAGCGCCGAACGCCAAATAACCCTCACAGAAAGAAGGAATCTCCATGCAAACCAACAATAGACTCCGCGAAAGCCTAGTCGTCATCATCTGCCTACTATCCATGATTAGCTGCCTAGCAATTTTCATGGCCCAACAAACCAATCAATACGACGCCAACTTCTTCCGCATGCAAGTGATTTTCATCATCGCTGGCTTCGTCGCCGTATTTCTCCTATCAAAACTCGACATGACCTTCGTCCGCGCCAACATTCTCTGGGTATACTTCGCCATGCTCATCCTGCTCGCCGGTATCCTCATTCCAAACCCACTCGTATCAAAAATTAATGGCGCGACACGTTGGTATCAGCTAGCCGGATTCTCCCTACAACCATCAGAAATCGCCAAATCGATGTTCATCGTCGTCATCGCCCATTTTGCGGCAACATACGAACGCGTCATTTGGAAGCAGCTACTCATCACGTGGTCGCTCGCCGGCGTTGTTCTCCTTTTAATCATGAAACAGCCCGATCTCGGCACAACCATCGTCTACTTCGTCAGCGCCTTCACGATCAGCATCCTAGCCCTAAAATCCAGCAAACTCATCATCACGATCCTAACATCACTCGTCGTCGCAGTAAGCGGTGGCCTCTATCTCGTCGTCTACCACGTCCACCTACTCGAAAAAATCGGCTTCAAAAGCTACCAATTCCGGCGCATCAACACGTGGCTCGACCCAGCAAGCGATCCCAATTCCTTCTACCAAGTCGACCGCTCCCTAAAAGCAATCGGCTCCGGAACCATGTCTGGCAGCAACTCACCATCCGTCTACATCCCAGAAAGCCACACCGACATGATTTTCAGCACCATCGGCAACCAATTCGGCTTCATCGGCGCCAGTTTCCTGCTCATCTTGTTCATGCTCTTCATCCACCAACTCATCATCGCCGCACTACACATGAAAAGCAGTTTTTCCACATATGTCATCGCCGGTTTTGCCATGATGTTCGCCTTCAATATTTTCGAAAACATCGCGATGACCATTGGCCTCATGCCCCTAACCGGGATTCCACTGCCATTCATCAGTTACGGCGGCAGCTCGACACTCGGCAACATGATCGCGCTCGGCGTCATTCTCGCCGTCATCAAATGCGACGACACCAGCCTACGCCGAGCCTAGCAATCAGTCCGAAATCGTCTTTTTCTCCTCATCCGGAATTTTTTCAATGCGCCCTAAGAACACCGTAATCGATAAAATTCCAACCAGCATCACGACGCCCGCCACAACAAAAGCAATCGCGAAACTTCCCGTCGCACCAACGATAAACCCAGTTACAATCGGAGCAGCAATCGCCGTCAAATTCCCAATAAAGTTCATAAAACCGCCCACAGTCCCAACCGAACCATTCGGCGCTAGAATCGACGGCATCGACCAGTTAATCGTAGACGCGATACAAATTCCCGACACCGCAATGCTAAAATAAATAATCGCCGTCTGCGTGTCCTTCGTCGTTGCAGCTCCAATCACCGCAAGCCCAAGCAACATGCCAATCGTCAAAAATAACTTCCGAACCTTCGACGGATCAAATCCCCGCTTAATCAGAAAATCAACGAACAGCCCACCAATCAAGACACTAGACAACGCACCACAAGCCCACGGAATCGCCGTATACAGTCCCGATTTCATAATATCCAAATGAAGTTCCCGCATCAAATAATTCGGCAACCACGTCAAGAACAAGAAGAACGAATAATTATACGCCGCCGCACCGATCGCCAATGCCCACAACTTCCGCTGCTTCATCAAATATACCAAGCGACTCCCCTCACCAGGCGCGACCTGCTTTTGCACATCACCCGACTGAATATAATCCAGTTCCTCCTTCGAAAGCCGCGGATGCTCCTCAGGGTCCCGATACAACATCCAAAACCAAACACAGTACACAATACTAATCAGCGCCGTCACAAGAAAAGCCTCACGCCAGCCCCATTTTGCAATAATAAAAGCCACCATTGGCACACCAATCACATTCGACAACTTCGAAGACATATCAAACATCGCCGTCGCAAATCCACGTTCCTTCAGAGGAAACCAGTATCCCGTCGCCTTCGAAGCCGCACTAAACGCCGGAGCCTCCGCCACACCTAGCGATAATCTCAAAATAAATAATGGCAATAATCCACTAATAAAAGCCGTCAATCCCGTCGCAAAAACCCAGACAATCGAGCAAACCCGATTCAGCCATTTCACACCAATCCGGTCCAGCACAACCCCCATCGGAATCTGCATCAACGCATACGTCCAAGAAAAAGACGACAACAAAATACCGAACATCGCCGGCGAAATACTCAGTTCATCCATCAAAACCTGCCCAGCAACCGTCAAATTAATCCGATCAAAATAGTTCACCAAACAGCCAAATCCAAGTAATAAGCCGATCCAATATCTAAATTTTTTCTTTGTTGTGATAACTTTGCCGAGTTCTATCTGCTTCTCCATCCTTTTCCCTCCCAGTCTCACTAATGAAGCCAAACCTCTCAAGAAAAAAGCCATTTTCCCAAGAGGCACTAGTCATCCATTCACGCTTTTATGCAACAACGTCAACACTCGGCGCAACTCATCCACAGGAACCTGTCCAGGCGCAGAAACCTTTTTCGCCGCTCCAAACGTCAACGCCGAGCCAAAAATCTCTCCAGCCAAACGCGAAATAACACCCGTTCCCGCCATCGACATCGTGATAATCGGACGATCCGCATATTTTTCACGCATCGTATTCGTCGCACTAAGCAACGTCAACACATCCGCCACCGATTGCGGCATCACCGCCATTTTAGGCAAATCTGCGCCCATTTCTTGCATCTTCACAAGCCGCGCCACAATCTCATCCTCACTCGGCGTCTTCTCGAAATCATGATTCGACATAATCACCTTCGCACCCGCTTGATGCACCACCGCCACAAGTTCCGCCACTTCCTTGTCCCCCGTAAACAGCTCCACATCCACGATATCCGCCATGCCAGTCGCCGCAATTTCCCGATTCAGCGCCACATAACTCGCCACCGGAAAATCACGCTCACCGCCCTCTTTCGCACTCCGAAACGTAAAAATCAGCGGTATCTCCCGCAAAATCCCACGAATCTCCTGCAAAGTCACCTTCACTTTCTCCGTATCCGCGACGTCTTCATAAAAATCCACACGCCATTCCACGACATCCAGATCAAGATCCACCAACATCCGCGCTTCCTCGATCAATTGCGCCGCCGTCTCACCGACCATAGGCACACAAATACTAGGCGCACCCTCACCGATCACGACATCTCTCACCGAAACAGTCCTCATCTCCGCTCCCCCTTTCAAAAAAGTAACGCCTTGATATCCTCAACCGGCATATCTTCCCCAGTCCAAATTTCAAAAGCCTTCGCACCCTGCCACAGCATCATTCCAAGGCCATTTACCGTCGTGCACCCAACCTCATCCGCCATTTCCAACAAACGCGTCTTTGCAGGCACATACACAACATCCGACACAATCAAACCAGGACGCAAGTAAGACACATCCGGCACAACACTCTGCCCAACAAGCGGCTTCATCCCAACCGAGGTCGCATTAACAAAAATAGCACTGCTCGCCATTTCGCTCCGTAGGGATTCCAAATCAGCCAAATCAAACAACTGCGCCTTACAATCCGTTTTCGAATTAATATCACGCACCATCCGCTCTCCCCGCTCGTAAAACTCGTCCTTCCTATTAAAAATCGAGATTTCCCTCACACCATCAAGCGCAGCCTGAATACAAATCGCCGTTGCAGCACCACCAGCACCCGCAATCGTCATTTTTTCCCCAATAATATCAATCTTAGCTTCCGCGAGAGCCCGCATATACCCCGTTCCATCCGTAATATGCCCCGTCAAAACGCCATCATCATTCACAACCGTGTTCACCGCGCCCGCAAGTTCCGCCGCCGGAGACAACTTATCCAAATGCTGCTTCACCAACACCTTATTCGGCATCGTCACATTACAACCACGAATTCCCATAGCCCGAAACCCCTGCACCACATCCGCTAACTGCTCCGTCCCAACATCAAAAGCCAAGTAAACATAATCCAATCCCAATTTCGCAAATGCCTCATTATGCATTTTTGGTGATAAACTATGAGAAATCGGCGTACCCAATAACCCAATCAACTGCGTCTTCCCAGAAATTCGCTCCGTCATACTAAAAACACCCTTCCCTATTATGTATACTATTCCTTTGTCAGCAAAATCAGTATATTCATCCAACTCTACAATCATACCAGAAACAGCATCCCTTTTTCCAGTCACTTTATCCAGTTTTCGTCCTATAAATCATTATATCCGACTACTGTCATTTAAACAAGAACGCACAAAAAAGACCTATCAGCTTAGCGCCGATAAGTCTTTTTCGCATATGTAAGATCGTGAATAAGGGTCTCCCCTTGATTCACAACAAAAAAAAGCCTGCGCTTCTCTCCACACCTTTTGCGAGAGAGAAGACACACAGAGCTAGACAAAGACGGCGAACCGCTCTATCATAACACTCCACTTGCTTTAACACATGCATTATACTAATTCAATGATAACCATTGGTGCGCCATCACCGCGACGAGGACCTTTTTTCATGATACGAGTGTATCCGCCTTGACGTTCCGCGTAACGTGGAGCAACATCATCAAATAATTTTTGTAAAGCGTAAACTGGACGATTTTTTGTCACAGTGTTACCATCTTTATCTTTCACTTCTTTTTGTACCACGTTAACAACTTCGTGGCGAACAAAAGCAGCTGCTTGACGACGAGAATGCAAGTCTCCTTTTTTACCAGAAGTGATCAATTTTTCAACGACAGAACGAATCTCTTTAGCTTTCGCTTCAGTTGTTTCGATACGTTCGAAAACGATTAAATCAGTCGCTAGATCACGTAGCAATGCTTTACGTTGCGATTTAGTACGACCTAATTTTCTGTAACCCATGGATTTCCCTCCTTCACAAAGTAAAAATTAATTTTCGTTTCGTAAACCTAAGCCAAGATCAGACAGTTTCACTTTTACTTCTTCTAAAGATTTACGACCCAAGTTACGAACTTTCATCATATCATCCTCAGATTTGTCAGCTAATTCCTGTACTGTATTGATTCCAGCGCGTTTCAAACAGTTGTAAGAACGAACAGATAAGTCCAATTCTTCAATTGTCATCTCAAGCACTTTCTCTTTATGGCTTTCTTCTTTTTCAATCATGATTTCCGCTTTTTGGGCTTCATCCGTTAAATCAACAAAAATATTCAAATGCTCTGTAAGAATTTTTGCTCCCAAGGAAACAGCTTCTTCAGGGCTAATACTTCCATCCGTTAAAACGTCAAAAGTTAGCTTATCATAATTTGTGGATTGTCCAACACGTGTTGTTTCCACTTGATAGTTAACACGGATAACCGGGCTAAAAATCGAATCAACTGGCAACACACCGATTGGCATATTCTCACGTTTGTTTTGATCCGCAGGTGTATAACCACGACCACGCGCCGCATTCAAGCGAACATGGAATTTCGCGTTATCACTAAGTGTACAAATATGAAGATCTGGATTCAGAATCTCAACATCGCTATCATAGTTAATATCGCCGGCAGTTACTACCCCAGGACCTTGCATATCAATTTCCAAAGTTTTGTCATCTTCGGCATACACTTTAAGCGCAAGTTTCTTGATATTCAAAATCATGCTTGTTACATCTTCTACTACACCTTCGATTACAGAAAACTCATGTAACGCTCCATCGATTTGGATAGATGTCACTGCAGCACCAGGAAGAGAAGATAACAGAATACGACGTAAGGAGTTACCCAAAGTTGTACCATATCCACGCTCTAGTGGCTCTACAACAAACTTTCCATACTTGGCATCATCGCTGATCTCAATCGTCTCGATTTTCGGTTTTTCAATTTCGATCATTCAAATTTACCCTCCTTCAAAACGTCTCTTTGGCTAAGATCCTTATGAAGAATCTCGTGACAATAGTTCAAAGTTGCGAACAAAATACGACTACTTAGACACGACGACGTTTTGGAGGACGACATCCGTTATGAGGAACTGGAGTCACATCTTTAATAGCAGTTACATCAAGACCTGCCGCTTGAAGAGCACGAATTGCTGCTTCACGTCCTGAACCTGGTCCTTTAACTGTTACTTCCAAAGTTTTCAAACCATGTTCTTGTGCAGCTTTTGCACACGTTTCAGCCGCTAATTGCGCTGCGAAAGGTGTTGATTTACGAGCGCCTTTAAAGCCTAAAGCTCCAGCACTTGACCATGCTACTGCATTACCGTGCATGTCAGTAATCGTTACAATTGTATTATTGAATGTAGAACGAATGTGTGCAATACCAGCTTCGATATTCTTTTTCACACGACGTTTACGAGTATTAGTTTTACGTACCATTCACAAACTACCTCCTTTACTTACTAATAATTATTTCTTCTTACCTGCGACCGTTTTTAATGGGCCTTTACGAGTACGTGCGTTGTTCTTCGTGTTTTGTCCACGAACTGGTAGACCACGACGATGACGCATGCCACGATAAGAACCGATTTCGATCAAACGTTTGATATTCAAGTTCACTTCACGACGAAGATCACCCTCAACCTTAATTTTGTCAACTAGTTCACGGATTTTACCAAGTTCTTCTTCAGTTAAATCACGAGTACGAGTATTTTCAGAAACACCTGCTTCTTTTAATACATCTTTAGCCGTTTGGTTACCGATACCATAGATGTAAGTCAAAGATATTACGATACGCTTTTCGCGCGGAACATCAACACCTGCAATACGTGCCATTTATAAAAGCACCTCCTCTTATCCTTGTTTTTGTTTATGTTTCGGATTTTCACAAATTACCATTACTTTACCTTTTCTGCGAATAACTTTACATTTCTCACAGATTGGTTTTACTGATGGTCTTACTTTCATGTAGATATACCTCCTTGTTTACTAGAGAAAATGTCTCTATAAACCGATTAAAACATAGCTGGCGAACCAGACCGGTATATAATTTCATTTCCGATAATTTCTTATTTAAAACGGTAAGTGATTCTGCCACGTGTCAAGTCATACGGGGAAAGCTCCACCGTTACTTTATCACCTGGTAAAATACGAATATAGTGCATACGGATTTTGCCAGAAACTGTAGCTAAAACAGTATGACCATTTTCTAGTACAACTTTGAACATCGCGTTAGGCAATGTGTCTTCCACTGTACCTTCCACTTCGATTACATCTTCTTTTGCCATAAGTTGCTACCTCCTTACTCTTTTAACTGGACCATTTACAGGTCTGCCATTTCTTTTCGCGTAAAATTTTATTACATGAAAAAACGCTAGACATACCAAAATCGTTCCCCACGACAAGGAATTAATTTTATACATCTTCAGACAATCGGTAAAAGTACGGTCCCGCAAAAATGGAAGTACAAGTGCATCTGGCTCGAGTTCGAACGCCTTCATATCACTATTTCCAGTAGCATTCCTATTTATCCAGATGATCTTCAGACAATCTCTCGTTCATCATGTTTCGCATAGTTGTTACTCACTGCACTGCCAATTACCCATTATACTACAAAACAAAACATTTTGCACTACATAGGTACCGACTGTAAAATAAGCGATGATTTCTTAAAATGAAGCTAGAATCTTATCTACGTCTTCGAACACGACATCAATATCTTGTTCTCCGTTAACTGCAAACAAAGTTCCTTTTTCACCATAAAAATCTAACAATGGTTGCGTTTGTTTGATATTAACATTTAAGCGATTCTCCACAGTTTCTGCTTTATCGTCTTCACGTTGGTAAAGAGTAGCACCATCGATGTCACAAATCCCCGCTTGTTTCGGAGGATTGAAAACTTCATGATACGTTTTACCACATGTTGGACAAATCCAACGACCAGTCAGACGTTTCATCAGGCTGCTTTTATCTACTTGAATGTTAACAACAGCATCAAGCTTTGTTCCAAGGTCCGAAAGAATACTTTCTAATTCCTCGGCTTGCTCAACAGTTCGTGGAAACCCATCAAGCAAGAAACCATTCTTAGCATCATCTTCAGCTAAGCGCTCACGAACGATACCGTTTGTCACATCGTCAGGAACTAGATTGCCGCTATCCATAAAGGATTTAGCTTTCAGACCTAATTCTGTGCCATTTTTTATTGCTGCGCGGAACATATCCCCAGTTGAAATGTGAGGAATATTGTATTTCGCTACAATTTTTTCAGCTTGCGTACCCTTACCGGCACCGGGCAGTCCCATTAACACTAGTTTCAACTGTATCGCCCCTTTATTTAGTAGCACGTCGGGGCATGAGGTTTGATCCTCAGCCGACCCACGTGTTTATTTGATAAATCCTCGGTAATTTCGTTTCACAAGTTGTCCTTCTAATTGTTTTGTTGTATCAAGGGCTACCCCGATAACAATCAGCAAGCTAGTACCACCAATGGCGATAGATTGTGGAAGATCGAATACAGCAGCTCCAATTGTAGGCATAATTGCTACTACAGAAAGGAAAAGCGCACCAACAAAAGTTAAGCGGTAAAGCACACTAGTAAGATACTCTTGTGTTTCACGGCCAGGACGTTTACTTGGAATATAGCCACCTTGTTTCTTCAAGTTATCTGCAACTTTCTCAGGGTTCACTTGAATGAACGCATAGAAGTAAGTAAATGCGATGATCAAGGCAACGTACAGACACATACCAATCGGCTGCGTATAGTCAAAAATTTGTTTTAAGACTTTCACAACTTGGCTGGTTGAGTCAACGAAGGCAAAACTCAAAATAGTTTGCGGTGTAATGATAAAAGCACTTGCAAAGATTACCGGTATAACCCCAGCAGAGTTAAGTTTAAGCGGTAAATGCGTTGCTTGCGCTCCACCAGTTTTTGCACCAGCGACACGTTTTGAGTATTGAATTGGAATCTTACGCAATGCTTGTTGGAAGTAAATAACGAGCACAATGATCGCTAAAACTGCCACGGCAATGGCGATAAGAATCAGAACGCGCATGAACAACTGATCACCAGCGTCTTCAATTTGTGATACATAGAGAGAACGTATGCCATCAGGAATACGAGCCACGATACCAGCAAAGATAATAATGGAAATACCATTACCAACGCCACTCACAGTAATTTGTTCACCTAACCACATCAGGAACATTGTACCAGTTGTAAGAACAACCGCAATTGCTAAGTATTGAGGGATAGAAGGATCAATAATAAAGCCAGAACCCGCCAATCTATTGAAACCAAAAGCCATACCGAAAGCTTCGACAAGCCCTAGTCCAATAGTTAAATACCGCGTCAATTGGTTGGATTTCTTACGTCCCATCTCACCTTGTTTTGACCACTCAGTAAGTTTGGGCACAACATCCATTTGTAATAGTTGCACGATAATCGATGCGGTAATGTAAGGCATAACACCCATCGCGAAGATAGAGAAGTTCTTAAGCGCACCACCATTGAAAGTATTCAGGAATCCTAAAATCCCTGTTTCCATCGATTTTTGAATTGTAGCTGCGTCCACTCCCGGTACCGGAATAAATGTTCCGATACGGAAAATGACTAGCATAGCTAACGTAAACATGATTTTCTTACGAATGTCTGCAACTCTGAAAAAATTGATCAACGTCGAAAACATTAGATCACCTCAGTTTTTCCACCAGCAGCCTCGATAGCCTCTTTAGCAGCTGATGAGAATTTGTTAGCTTTCACTGTAAGTTTTTTCTCGATTGCGCCGTTAGACAAAATCTTAATTCCAGATTTTGCGTTACGAACGATACCTGTTTCAATTAATAATTCAGGTGTTACTTCTGTACCTTCTTCAAAGCGATTTAAAACATCAATGTTCACAACAGCATACTCTTTGCGGTTGATGTTTGTAAAACCACGTTTTGGAATACGACGGAACAATGGTAATTGTCCACCTTCAAAGCCTAGGCGTACACCGCCACCTGAACGTGCTTTTTGACCTTTGTGACCGCGTCCTGATGTCTTACCATTACCAGAACTCATACCACGACCAACACGATTACGCTCTTTACGAGAACCTTCTGCAGGTTTAAGTTCGTGAAGTTTCATGTCAAGCACCTCCTCCTAATTTATGATTTTATTCATTTAAAAATTGTAGTAATAGCTTAAACTTCTTTAACGTCCACTAAATGACTAACTTTAGTGATCATCCCACGAATTGCAGGATTATCTTCTTTTACAACAACAGAATTAGTTTTTCCCAAGCCTAGAGCTTGAACTGTTTTGCGTTGTGGTTGAGGGCGTCCGATTAAGCTACGTTTTAGAGTAATTTCTAATTTCGCCATAACGTTTATTCCCTCCTTATCCTAGTAATTCTTCAACTGTTTTGCCGCGTAATTTCGCAACATCTTCAGCTTTTTTAAGTTGTTTGATACCATCGAATGTAGCGCGAACCATGTTGATTGGTGTGTTAGATCCTAGTGATTTACTAGACACATCAGCAACACCAGCTAACTCAAGGACGGCACGAACTGGACCACCAGCAGTTACACCAGAACCGGCGCTTGCAGGTTTTAGGAGAATTTCTCCACCACCAAAATGACCGATTGCTGTGTGTGGGATTGTAGTGTCAACAGTTGGTACGAAGATCATATTCTTCTTAGCATCGTCAATTGCTTTACGGATCGCATCTGGAACTTCTTGCGCTTTACCAGTACCGAATCCAACATGACCGTTTTTATCTCCAACGACTACGAGCGCTGAAAAACGGAAACGACGACCACCCTTAACTACTTTCGCAACACGGTTGATAGTAACTACGCGTTCTTCTAATTCTAATTTGTTTCCATCGATTTGTTGAGGCATGTAAGTTGTCCCTCCTTCTTATTAAAATTCCAATCCATTTTCACGAGCAGATTCAGCTAAAGCTTTTACGCGACCATGATATAAATAACCACCGCGGTCAAATACAACAGCTTTAACGCCTTTTTCTGTAGCGCGTTTTGCAACGATTTCGCCTACTTTTGTAGCAGCGTCAACTTTTGACTCAGCTTTAGGGAAATCTTTATCTACGTTAGATGCGCTAGCGATTGTTACACCGTTAACATCATCGATAAGTTGAGCATAAATGTTCTTGTTCGAACGGAATACGTTCAAACGTGGACGAGCTGCTGTTCCAGAAATCTTAGAACGAACACGACCATGTCTTTTTTTACGCACTTTATTTTTGTCGATTTTGGTAATCACACGACTCACCTCTTCTCTTAGCTTTATGCGGCATTATTTACCGGTTTTACCTTCTTTACGACGTACAAATTCGCCTTCGTAACGGATACCTTTACCTTTGTAAGGCTCTGGTGGACGTACGGAACGGATATTTGCAGCCAATTCGCCAACGTGTTCTTTGTTAATACCGCGAACGATGACTTTCGTATTCGCTGGTACTTCCACTTCAACACCTGGACGAGCTTCGAATTCTACTGGATGCGAGTAACCTACGTTTAAAACAAGAGTAGTACCTTGTTTTGCAGCACGGTAACCGACACCAATAAGCTCAAGAGTTTTTTCGTAGCCTTCAGATACACCGACAACCATGTTATTTAGAATAGCACGTGTCGTACCATGAAGGGCACGGTGTGTTTTATTGTCAGAAGGACGAGTCACATTGATCTCGCTGCCTTCGATATTGATTGAGATATCTGGGTTAAAAGTTTTTACAAGCTCACCTTTAGGACCCTTAACAGTTGCTGTTGAACCATCTAATGTTACTGTAACACCAGCTGGGATAACAATTGTTTTTTTACCTATACGGGACATTTATTGCACCTCCTTGTGATTTTCTTGTTTTACCAAACGTATGCTAGAACTTCTCCGCCCACTTGTTTAGCGCGAGCTTCTTTGTCAGTTAACAAACCTTGAGAAGTAGATACAATTGCAATACCTAAACCGTTAAGTACTTTTGGTACCTCATCAGCTTTAGCGTAAACACGAAGACCTGGCTTACTGATACGCTTAAGTCCAGTAATTACACGCTCGTTAGCTGCACCATATTTAAGGAAAACACGGATTGTACCTTGTTTGTCGTCTTGAATATACTCAACATCACGTACGAAACCTTCTCTTTTAAGGATTTCAGCGACTTCTTTTTTGATTTTTGAAGCAGGAACTTCTAATTTATCGTGACGTACCATATTGGCATTACGAATACGAGTTAGAAAATCTGCGATAGGATCTGTCATCACCATGAAAAATTTACCTCCTTCCCATTATTGGGTTTTTACCAGCTTGCTTTTCTGACGCCGGGAATTTGTCCTTTATAGGCAAGTTCACGGAAGCAGATACGGCATAGTCTAAATTTGCGAATAACGGAATGTGGACGACCACAACGTTCACAACGAGTGTAAGCTTGAACAGGATGTTTCGGTGTGCGTTTTTGCTTCGCGATCATTGATTTTTTAGCCACGTTTGCGCCTCCCTACTTATTTATTGATTACTATTTGGATTACTTTTGAAACGGCATTCCAACATGTGTCAGTAATTCTTTTGATTCTTCGTCAGATTTAGCAGTAGTAACGATTACTACGTCCATTCCGCGAACTTTACTTACTTTATCGTAATCAATTTCAGGGAAAATTAATTGCTCTCTAACACCTAGCGTGTAGTTACCGCGACCGTCGAAGGCTTTTTTAGAAACCCCACGGAAGTCACGAACACGTGGTAAGGAAACAGTAATTAATTTGTCTAAGAAATCATACATGCGATCTCCACGTAGCGTTACTTTCGCACCGATTGGCATTCCTTCACGAAGACGGAAACCAGCGATTGAATTTTTCGCTTTTGTGATTACAGGTTTTTGACCAGTGATTAGAGCTAACTCTTCCACTGCACTATCCAAAACTTTCGCATTTGCTGTTGCGTCACCAACACCAGTGTTGATTACGATTTTGTCGATTTTTGGTACCTCCATTACGGAGTCATAATTGAATTTGCTCATTAAAGCAGGAACAATTTCCTTAAGATATCTATCTTTAAGGCGATTCATGTAATATTCCCTCCTTCCTCAAATACTTTTATTTAGTTGCGTCTTTTATAACTTCACCGGATTTTTTAGCTACGCGTACTTTCTTACCATCCTTGATTTCATGGTTCACACGAGTTGGTTCACCAGTCTTAGGATCGATAAGCATTACGTTAGATACGTGAATCGGTGCTTCAACATTTAAAATTCCACCTTGCGGGTTAACGTTTGATGGTTTTGTATGTTTTTTAACCATGTTAAGTCCTTCAACGATCACGCGATCTTTCTTAGGGAACGCAGCGATAATTTTGCCGGATTTACCTTTATCTTTACCAGTAATAACTTGAACTTTATCACCTTTTTTGACATGCATTGGGTCTAGCACCTCCTTGAGATTGAAACTACAGTATTTTAAAGAACTTCTGGAGCTAAAGAAACGATCTTCATAAAGTTGCTATCACGAAGTTCGCGAGCAACAGGTCCAAAAATACGTGTTCCACGAGGACTTTTATCGTCACGGATTATAACACATGCATTTTCATCAAATTTGATGTAAGAACCATCTTGACGACGTGCTCCACTCTTAGTACGAACGATTACCGCTCTAACTACTTCACCTTTTTTGACAACGCCACCTGGTGTTGCTTGTTTAACAGTACACACGATTACGTCACCAATATTCGCAGTTTTGCGTCCTGATCCGCCTAGTACTTTAATAGTTAATACTTCACGAGCACCAGAGTTATCAGCGACTTTCAAACGACTTTCTTGTTGAATCATTAGGATACCCTCCTTCCAGACTTACAATCAGGAAATTTATTTTTCCTAGTAAAACGATTATTACGAGTCACGATTTAAACTAATACAGCTTTCTCAACAACATCTAGTAAGCGGAAACGTTTAGTCGCCGATAATGGACGAGTTTCAGCAATGCGTACTAAATCGCCTGTTTTAGCTACATTATTTTCATCATGCGCTTTGAATTTTTTAGAATACTTCACTCGCTTGCCATAAAGCGTGTGTTTCTTATACGTTTCAACAACGACAGTAATTGTTTTATCCATTTTGTCGGATACAACACGTCCTGTATATACTTTACGTTGGTTACGTTCAGACATGTATTAAAACCTCCTCCTGAATTAATTTTAGGCAAGTTCTCTTTCACGAACGATTGTTTTCATACGAGCAATCGCTTTGCGTACTTCACGGATACGTGCAGTGTTTTCCAATTGGCCAGTAGCTAATTGAAAGCGCAGGTTGAAGAGCTCTTCTTTTAGAGATTTCTCTTTATCTTGAATTTCAGTAGTGGACAATTCACGGATATCAGTTGCTTTCATTTGCTTCACCACCAATTTCTTCGCGTTTCACGATTTTTGTTTTAACAGGTAGTTTATGTGCTGCAAGACGTAATGCTTCACGCGCTACTTCTTCAGGTACACCTGCGATTTCGAACATAATTTTGCCACGTTTAACTGGGCTTACCCAACCTTCCGGAGCACCTTTACCTTTACCCATCCGAACGCCGATTGGCTTAGATGTGTAAGATTTATGAGGGAAAATTTTAATCCAAACTTTACCGCCACGTTTCATGTAACGAGTCATTGCAATACGGGCAGCTTCGATTTGACGGTTAGTGATCCATGAAGCATCAACTGCTTGTAGACCATACTCACCAAATGCTACTTCTGTTCCGCCTTTTGCGCGTCCACGCATGTTACCACGGAACTCACGACGGTATTTAACACGTTTTGGAACTAACATTATTATTTTCCTCCTTCCACATTTGTTTTCTTCGTAGGAAGGACTTCACCGCGGTAGATCCAGACTTTAACGCCTAGTTTACCATAAGTTGTGTCAGCTTCTTCCCATGCGTAGTCGATGTCGGCACGCAATGTATGAAGAGGAACTGTTCCTTCACTGTAATGTTCCGCACGAGCGATATCCGCTCCACCTAGACGGCCGGAAACTTGAGTTTTAATACCACGAGCACCCGCACGCATTGTACGTTGGATAGCTTGTTTTTGTGCACGACGGAACGATACACGGCTTTCTAATTGACGAGCGATACCTTCAGCAACTAATTTAGCATCAAGGTCAGCTCTTTTAATTTCTACGATATTGATATGAACTCGTTTACCTGTAAGTTCATTTAGGTTTTTACGTAAAGATTCAACCTCAGATCCACCTTTACCGATAACCATTCCTGGTTTAGCAGTGTGGATTGTGATGTTTACACGGCTTGCAGCGCGTTCGATTTCGATACGAGATACAGAAGCATCTGATAAGTTTTTCGCGATATAATCACGGATACGTATATCTTCATGTAAGAAGTTCGCGTATTCTTTACCAGCATACCATTTTGAATCCCAATCACGAATGATACCGACACGCATACCAATTGGATGTATTTTTTGGCCCACGAATTATCCCTCCTCGACTTCAGATACCACGACTGTGATGTGGCTTGTACGTTTATTTATTGCGCTTGCGCGTCCCATTGCACGTGGACGGAAACGTTTCAATGTTGGGCCTTCGTCAACGAATGCCTCAGAAATTACTAAGTTATTTACATCTAAATCATAATTGTGCTCAGCGTTTGCGACTGCTGATTTTAAAACTTTCTCGATAACCGGAGAAGCTGCTTTTGGAGTAAGTTTTAAAATAGCAACGGCTTCGCCGACTTGCTTACCACGGATTAGATCGATTACCAATCTAACTTTACGAGGAGCAATACGAACAGTTTTTGCAACGGCTTTTGCAGTTGTCATCAGGATATCCTCCTCTCAATTAACGTCTTGTTTTTTTATCGTCGCCCGCATGACCGCGGTACGTACGAGTTGGTGCGAATTCACCTAATTTATGTCCTACCATATCTTCTTGGATATAGACTGGAACGTGTTTGCGACCGTCATATACAGCAATCGTTTGACCAACGAATACTGGGAAAATTGTTGAACGACGAGACCAAGTTTTAATAACTTGTTTCTTTTCGCTTGCATCAGCTGCCTCAACTTTTTTCATCAAATGATCATCTACAAAAGGTCCTTTTTTCAAGCTACGACCCATGTCGGAACCTCCCTTCGCATAGTCAGGAATCGGAAAGCTTGAGCTTGCCCGTTCCTGCTACCTATAAATTCGTTTAAATGACAAATCCAATTATTTTTTCTTACGACGACGTACGATAAATTTATCGGAGTTATTGTTTTTCTTACGAGTTTTATAACCAAGTGTTGGTTTGCCCCAAGGAGACATTGGTGATTTACGTCCGATTGGTGCTTTACCTTCACCACCACCGTGTGGGTGATCGTTCGGGTTCATGACAGATCCACGAACTGTTGGGCGTTTACCCATCCAGCGTGAACGACCTGCTTTACCAATGTTGATAAGTTCGTGTTGTTCGTTACCAACTTGGCCGATAGTAGCACGACAAGTAGAAAGAATCATACGAACCTCACCAGAGTTAAGACGGATTAATACGTATTTGCCTTCTTTACCAAGTACTTGAGCACTTGTTCCAGCTGAACGTACTAATTGTCCACCTTTACCAGGTTTCATTTCGATATTGTGGATAACAGTACCCACTGGAATATCTTTAAGTTCTAGCGCGTTACCAACTTTGATATCCGCCTCTGAACCTGAATAAATTGTTTGGCCTACTTCTAAGCCTTTCGCTGCGATGATATAGCGTTTTTCTCCATCAACGTAGTGAATTAATGCGATGTTTGCAGAACGGTTAGGATCATATTCGATCGTAGCAACGCGTCCTGGAATACCATCTTTATTACGTTTAAAATCGATCACGCGGTATTGACGTTTATGTCCTCCACCGTGATGACGAACAGTTAACTTACCTTGGTTATTACGACCAGCCTTCTTTTTCAGAGGACGTAGTAAAGCTTTTTCTGGAGTACTTGTAGTAATCTCAGCAAAATCTGAACTCGTCATGTGACGACGGCCGTTTGTGGTAGGTTTATACTTTTTAATCGCCATTGTATTCCCTCCTCTATTAGTTCAATTCATGGAAGTATTAAACTTCGAAAAATTGGATTTCTTTGCTATCGCCAGTAAGTGTCACGATAGCTTTACGACGCTTGTTTGTATAGCCAGCGTAACGGCCCATACGTTTCATTTTACCTTTGTAGTTCATTACGTTTACTTTCGCAACTTTCACTTCGAAAATTTCTTCGATAGCTTTTTTTACGTGCGTTTTAGTAGCGCGTGTATCAACTTCAAATGTATATTTCTTGTCGTCTAAAACACTTGTTGATTGCTCAGTGATAATTGGGCGCTTAATGATGTCGCGTGCATCCATTATGCAAGCACCTCCTCTACTTGTTCAAGAGCTGCTTTCGTGATAATTAACTTATCATGTTTAGCAACATCTAGTACTGAGATACTTTGAGCTGGAATAACTTTAATGCCTTGTAAGTTACGTGCAGATAGTTCTACATTTTCACTTTCATCGGCTACTACTACCAATGCTTTTGTATCTACAGAGATATTTTTAAGGAAAGCCGTGAATTCTTTAGTCTTAGGAGCAGAGAAAGTTAAACCTTCTAATACTACTAGGCTCTCTTCTTTTACTTTAGAAGAAAGGATCGATTTGATCGCTAAACGACGAACTTTCTTAGGTAATTTGTAAGCATAGCTACGTGGTGTTGGGCCGAATACGACTCCACCTCCACGCCATTGTGGGGAACGAATCGAACCTTGACGGGCACGACCAGTACCTTTTTGACGCCATGGTTTACGTCCACCGCCGCGTACTTCTGAGCGGCCTTTTACTTTATGAGTTCCTTGACGTAAGGAAGCTCGTTGACTCAAAATTACATCAACAACCACTTTTTCATTTGGTTCAATACCGAAAATAGTATCGTTAAGTGTAATTTCGCCAGCTTTTGTTCCATCTTGTTTCAATAAAGCTACGTTGGGCATTTTGTTAGTCCTCCTTTCCAATTAAATTATCTTGATTTGTTAGCTGTTTTGATTTGGATAAGTGCTTTTTTAGCTCCTGGAACGTTTCCTTTAACTAAAAGAACATTTTTCTCAACATCAACTTTGACGATTTCTAGGTTTTGGATAGTGATTTGATCTCCACCCATACGACCTGGAAGTAATTTATTTTTGAATACACGGTTAGGTGCTACGGGACCCATTGAACCTGGGCGACGATGGTAACGAGAACCATGGGACATTGGGCCACGGGATTGTCCGTGACGTTTAATAACACCTTGGAAACCTTTACCTTTCGATACGCCTGTCGCGTCAACGATGTCACCTTCTGCGAATACGTCTACTTTAATTTCTGCACCAATCTCATACTCGTCTAAGTTTACATCGCGTAATTCGCGAATGAAGCGCTTAGGAGTAGTATTGGCTTTTTCTACATGACCTTTTTCGGGTTTGTTTGACAATTTTTCGCGTTTATCCTCGAAACCGATTTGAATTGCTTCATATCCGTCCGTATCAACTGTTTTCTTTTGAAGTACTACGTTAGCACCTGCTTCGATAACTGTTACTGGAATAAGTTCGCCGTTTTCAGTGAAAACTTGTGTCATCCCTACTTTTCTACCTAAGATTCCTTTGGTCATGAGTCACACCTCCTGTTATTTTGGATTTTTATTATAGTTTGATTTCGATGTCCACACCGCTTGGTAAGTCTAAACGCATAAGGCTATCAACAGTTTGTGGTGTTGGATTAACGATATCGATTAAACGTTTGTGTGTACGCATTTCGAATTGCTCACGTGAATCTTTGTATTTATGAACCGCACGCAAGATTGTGTAGATTGACTTCTCTGTTGGAAGTGGAATCGGACCAGATACAGAAGCACCAGAACGTTTCGCAGTTTCTACAATTTTCTCAGCCGATTGATCCAAGATACGGTGATCATACGCTTTTAAACGAATACGAATTTTTTGTTTTGCCATTATTTTCCCTCCTTCTCGCCTACTTTTAAAATAGACATTCTCCGTGAAAATCTCCTGGACACTCGCCATGGCAAAGCGGCCGGGTGTGTCAGCAACCTCTCACTTCATCACATCTACAGCCCCAACTAGTGGGGGTGTTGCACGAAATAGACAGAGCAATGCCTGTTCATTTGCACTTTATCTATTATACACGTCCGCCCTAGTAATTTCAACGATTTTGTGAAAAAACTTTTTTATTGCTGATTTTGTGATTTTTAGGCATGCAAAAAGGCTGCAAATCGTCGGGTTGATTCATAGCCTTTTTGTCATTGCTTATTATGAAATTCTTAGCGTCACAAGCGCCGTGGTTAGGACAACCAATACGAGAGCTGCTACTAAATCGCACCAGTGCCAATGCAGGATACGGAATCGGGTTCTTTTTTTATCGCCTTGGTATCCTCTTGCTTCCATTGCATCTGCTAGGTCTTCGGCTCGGTTGAAGGAGCTGACGAATAGCGGGATGAAGATGGGCACGACGACTTTCATTTGTTCGAATAGGTTCCCTTCGCCAAAATCAACGCCTCTTGCTCGCTGGGCTTTCATGATTTTATCGGTTTCTTCCATTAAAGTTGGAATGAATCGCAAAGCTACGGAGATCATTAGGGCAATATCTTGGACTGGCATCTTGAAAATTTTGAATGGCCGTAGTATGTAAGCGATGGCGTCTGTCAGGTCCATAGGTGTCGTTGTCAGCGTGATTACCGTCGAGATGAAGATTATCAGCACGAACCGGACGAACACGTATATGCCGTTGATTATGCCGAATGAGGAGATGGCAAATGGTCCCCAGCTAAAATAGATCGTTCCGCCGCTCGTGAATAGAGCTTGTAGTAATACCGTGAAAAGGATTAGCCAGATTAGCGGTTTCACTCCTTTAATGAAAAAGCGATACGATATGCCGGTCATGAAAATCACTAAAAACGAGAAAAGCGTTAGTAGCGCGTAGGTTTGCCAGTTGTTCGCTAGAAATAGAATGCCGATGAAGTAAAAA
Source organism: Listeria sp. SHR_NRA_18 (assembly GCF_003856515.1). Lineage (NCBI taxonomy): Bacteria > Bacillati > Bacillota > Bacilli > Caryophanales > Listeriaceae > Listeria > Listeria sp. SHR_NRA_18. The sequence goes on along the minus strand of NZ_QPKR01000013.1, from coordinate 54,134 downwards.
CCGGCGATCAGTTTTGTTCTTGCGTCTAAATGATGGATAAGGGATTCCCCAGGCATAAAGCGCCCAAATATTAATTTATCAAGCATCAGAAATCCCCTCTTTTCTCATTATATATATTTGAAGATTAAACTTGCGGCGAGACAAACGACAATTGCGCTGTTCATGACAACGAAATTTTTGATGGAGATGACGAATGTTTTCGCTTTGATTTGCTCGGCGTTGAATTTCTGTAAATTTTTAAATACCGGGATAATCGCGAGTAGCGTTACTAGCATGATTGGGCTAAGGAATCCGATGATGACGGAAACGATGATCGCCGCAAAAGAGGCATAGTACAGCGCATTAAACAAGATTACCGCGTATTTTTTGCTGATGTAGTATGGCAACGTGTAACGGTGGTTCCGGATATCTTCCTCTAAATCGCAAATGTTATTGGCTAGCATGATGTTGGCTATCGTGAAAATGCACGGCAAGGACACGACGGCGATTCGGATAACTTCTATTATATTCACTTTCACAGTAACCCATTCGCCTGACCAAATCAAGTTTGCGATTCCTGCATCGTAGGCATTCACGTAAATCGCTAGAAACACGATACCAAACCCCATCGTCACGCCAGAAAAAATTTCTCCAAGCGGCATGCGCGACAATGGGACTGGGCCGAACGTGTATAGAATCCCGATGCAAAAACAGACGAATCCGACCAGCAGGACTAGTAAATCCGTTTCTACAACAAGCCAGACACCGAGTCCTGTCGCGATTAAAAACATGACAAAAATCGTGATGATCACTGTTTTTTCCGATATTCGTTCTTGACCGATGACATTACTCGTCGTCCTGTAGTCATAATCGTGATTGTTCGTCGCTTTCCGGTAGTCCATATAGTTATTAATTGCCGTTGTCGTTAAATCGAAAATCAACATCGAACCAAAGAAAATCAGCGTGTTCTCCCAATTAAATAAATCATATTGATATACCGCGAATAACGTACCAATGATAAATGGAAAAACACTCGCAATCTTCGTCTGGATTTCTACCAATTTCAAAAATGCTGGTATCGACACTTCTGACACTCCTTTTTAATTCGCCATTTTGAAATTCTTATCTGTTAATTTGAACTTCCCTTGCAAGCCAGACGTGATGTATACCTTTTTCTCTTTACTTACAAAAATCGCTTCGACGCCTTTGTATGTCTCGATGAAGTCCATACCGCCTTGGATGCCTTTGGAGAATGTCGCTGTGGACAAGCCGTCGCCGTCAATCGATTTCTTAGAGACAATGGACACACCTGCAATGTCGTTGTCGAATGGATAACCTGTTTTCGGATCGAGTAAATGGTGGTATTTCACTCCATCTACTTCTAGGAAACGCTCGTAAATCCCTGATGTAACGATGGATTTGTTGGCTTCTGGAATCGTACCAATGACTGTACCGCGTGATTCGAATGGATCTTGAATACCCACAACCCAGTCGCCACCTTTAGGACTGTCACCTTTCACGATGATATTTCCGCCGAGATCAATAATCGCTGTCGTTACTTTGTTTTCATCTAACACATCGGCTACTTCATCTGCAATGTAACCTTTAGCAATAGCGCCGAGATCAAGCTCCATGCCCTTTTCTTCTAGGTAAACCGTCTTTTTAGCATCGTCTAACTTCACTTTTTTATAATCAATTAGTGGCAAAACTGCGTCGATTTCTGCTTGGCTCGGTTTTCTCGCGTCATCAAAACCGATGTGCCATAGAGAAGTCAGCGGGCCAATCGTGATGTCGAAGCTACCACCTGAGCTCGCGCTATATTTCAAGCCTTCTTTAATAAGATAGTAAACATCATCGTTCACCTTCACAGGGTTTTTACCGGCAGCCAAGTTCACCTTGTCTACTTCAGAAGTTTTACCGCTATCGCTCGTCGTAATCTGCTTATCTAGCTCCTTGATTCGGTCAAAGGCTTTGAGAAGGACGTCCTCTTTTCCTTTGTCGTAAATTTTAACTACATTGATTGTCCCCATTAAAAAATCGGTTTTTGTATATGGTTGGGCAAGTATTTCTGAATCATTATCTTCTGATGCGCTGCTTTTCTTCGTATCGTCGTTCCCACATGCTGTAACAACGACCGCTAAAAGCATGAGCGTGATTAAAATATAAAATTTCTTCATTTGGATTGCACCTTTCCTTGTTTGGAATGAAATATAATATGGCTTTGTCGCTATTTTAATGTATCGGTGATTCGCATCATTGTCAAGGAAGTCGAGTAACCCCAACAAAAAAGGCTCCAGAGTTTTCGCCCTGAAGCCCTTCTTCGTTCCTTGCTATTTTACTTATTCAGAGTCAACTTTATTGAAAACTTTAATCATATCTGTGTTACCAGATTGCGCTGCATTGTAAAGTTGTGCTGCGTAGATTCTGAATGCGTCAGATGAATGTGTCGCACCAGTTACTACCGCAACGTCTGCTGGATTTTGTTTAGAAACCAACTCTTTGTTCAATGTCGGGATGTATTCTTGTGGACCTACGCCAGTTTTTGCTTTCATGTTTTTCTCGTAGTCAGCGTCGTCTGTTTTTAACTTGCCATCTTTGTCCACATAGTTGTAGTCAGATGTCGTGATTTTGCCATCTTTTACTTCCATGTTGAACACGACACGGTAGTTGTTAGCATAGTTTTGCTCTTCTAATGAGTATTTACCATCTTGTAAATCTGCACCATTGTTGATTTCAATTGTCGCTGTGTCAGCACGTTGCGCCGCTTGAATCAATTGGTTAGAGTAGTTGATGAATGTATCAGAAGAATGTGTTGCTCCTGTTACTACTTCTACATCTGCAGCTGATTGTTTAGAAACTAGAGAATCATTCAAAGCTGGGATGTATTCTTGTGGGCCTGTGCCTACTTTAGCTTTCATGTTTTTCTCATAGTCAGCATCGTCTGTTTTTAGCTTGCCGTCTTTATCTTTGTAGTTGTAATCAGATTCTGTGATTTTATTATCTTTAACTGTGATCGTCATGAAGGCTTTCCAACCTTTGTCGTCAAAGTTCTTTTCTTGCAATTTGTAAGTACCGTCTGTCATTGTACCATCTGTTTTAGCGTCCGCTTTCTTTGTATCTGTTTGTTTCGTGTCGCTGGATTTACTGTCACCATCGCTACTATTGTCGTTACCACACGCTACTAACAACATGCTTGAAGCCATTACTGCCGTCAGGGCCATTACCAACTTTTTCTTCTTCATAAAATTTGCTCCCACCTTTTAAAATATTACTTGTGATGACATGAACAATAAAATTGACACGAAATCAACAAGCTCACCTTAATTCCACTTAAATATAACATTATTGTCTCAATTTGTCTACACACAGTATGCATGATTCGAAAACCAAGAATTTTCAGAAAGCGATTACGTTCTTATTTTGCAATGATTTTTTTAAATTTTTCCCACTCAAATGGGGTTTGTTGCCCTGTGAAGGTTTTCACCTATTAATTCGCGTTTGTTTCTCATTTTTTGAGGGTAAAGACCCTAGACAGCCTTTGTTCTATCTGTTAAACTGGGTTAGGTTATTACTATAATGTTTTGGAACGCAGGACTTATAATTTTTGTGAATATACTTACAAGGAGTTGAGAAAGCATATGCCTGAAAAGAATATTGTTTTAATAGGGGCGGGATATGCAGGTGTACATGCGGCTAAGAAATTAGCGAAAAAGTACAAGAGAGACGAATCAGTAACCATCACGTTGATTGATAGACATTCCTATCATACGATGATGACTGAGTTGCACGAAGTAGCTGGGGGACGTGTTGAGCCAACAGCGATACAGTATGATTTGCGTCATTTGTTTAATCGTACGAAAGTCAAATTAGTGACGGACAACGTAACGCACGTTGATCACGAAACGAAAACGGTAACGACCGAAAATGGTAGCTATCCGTTTGATTACCTCGTTCTTGGTATGGGTGGCGAGCCTAATGACTTCGGAACGCCTGGTGTTAGCGAACACGGATTCACGCTTTGGTCTTGGGAAAACGCGGTGAAGTTGCGCGAACATATCGAAACGGTTGTGCATGACGCATCGGAAGAACAAGATGTGGCGAAACGCAAAGCCATGCTTACTTTTGCTATTTGTGGTTCTGGTTTTACTGGGATCGAAATGGTTGGAGAATTGCTTGACTGGAAAACGCGTCTTGCGAAAGATAATAAGGTCGATGTTTCTGAGATTGAATTGATTGTTGTCGAAGCGGCACCAACGATTCTGAACATGCTAGATCGGAAAGATGCTCAAAAAGCGGAAGACTTCATGCTGAAAAAAGGCATCAAGATTCTGAAAGATGCTGCGATCGTTGAAGTTAAAGCGGAAAGCATCGTTTTGAAATCTGGCGAAGAAATTCCAACGCATACATTAATTTGGACTGCTGGGGTTCGTGCGAATTCTGATACGAAAGATTACGGTATGGAAACAGCGCGTGCTGGTCGTTTGAAAGTTAATGAATACATGGAAGCTGAGAAGTTCGAAAACACGTACGTTATAGGTGACTTGGCTTATTATGAAGAGGAAGAAGGCAAACCGACTCCTCAAATCGTTGAAGCTGCTGAACAAACCGGGATGACTGCTGCTAAAAGTATCATCTCAGAAATCAGCGGGACGGAAAAAGAAGCGTATAAAGGGAAATATCACGGTGTCATGGTTTCGATTGGCTCCAAATATGGCGTCGCTAACCTAGGTGGATTACGCTTGCACGGTTGGTTCGCGATTTTCATGAAACACATGGTTAACCTTTACTACTTCTTTGGAATCCGTAGTGGTTATTATATGGCGCAATACGTTTCCCATGAATTTTTCCATATTCGAGATAATCGGAATATTTTCCGCGGTTGGACTTCTCGTTATGGTAACGTACTTTGGACATTGCCGCTTCGTATTTATGTCGGTTGGTTCTGGGTTGACGAGGCTCTTTCTAAGATTTACGGTGAAACGACGTGGGATAAAGTTAGCCTGACGAACTTAAAACCGTTATTCCAAGGACTCGGACCTGATTCATGGTTAACTGCGACAACTTCAAAAATGCCATTCGAGTGGTTACAAACAGACGCAACATCTGGCGCGTCACAAGCGGCCGGCGATGCTGCTGGTGCTGCTGCAACAAACGTAACAACACCAATTTTTGCGCATATGCCTGGTTGGTTTGAATGGATCATGAAACTTATCATGCCAAACCTCGACGTTGCTCTTTTCATGCAAAAAGTCGTTCCGTTTGTAGAACTTGCAATCGGTCTTGCGCTTGTTGTTGGTCTATTCACTTGGTTAGCTAGTATCGGAAGCGCTGGATTCCTAGTTATGTTCACACTCTGCGCTATGCTTGGTTGGGACAAATTCTGGGCGTTACCTGCTTCGATCGCTTTACTAAATGGCGCTGGACGTACATTTGGTTTAGATTATTGGGCTATGCCTTGGTTACAGAAACATCTTGGGCGCTGGTGGTACGGCAAGGAAAGTTCCATCTACCGCGACAAGTAATTTTATACGATTCATTCATAGCGAAAGGCAGCCGAAAAAAACTGCCTTTCGCTATATATTTTTGGCTTAGTGTATTACAATGAACATAAAGCTAGTTAGAGGGGGAAAAGAAACGTGAAGGAATATTTACATATGGTGAAGCGTTGGGATGTTATTATCATTGTGCTTTTGACCGTGCTTTCTTTTCTGCCTCTAGCTATTTTTACTTACGCGAAATCTCAAGAACCTGCCCCACCAGCTGGCTCGGAGTCGAAGTTGGTCGCGGTGATTAAAGTCGATGGCAAAGAGTTTAAGCGCGTCGATTTGACCGGTCATACAGGCGTTGATACGTTTAAGGTGACGGCGGATGATGGGGATTACAACGAGATTGAAGTGAAGGATGAGCGGATTCGGATTAGTGCGGCGAATTGTAATGACCAAGTTTGCGTCCGTGTTGGCGCGATTGGGAAACTCGGCGAGACCATCGTTTGTTTGCCACATAAGGTCGTGATTGAAGTGCAGTCCACAACTGGTGAGACGGAGCCGGACGATGGGATTGTTATTCCGTCTTAAGATTAATTTTGAAAAATGGGAGGTGTGTGCATGACTAAAAATAAGCGTTTAGTTTATATTGCTTTACTGGCCGCTCAGGCGGTTGTCATTAGCTTGTTGGAGCGCGCGATACCATTCCCGTTCGCCTTCGCGCCTGGTGCCAAGCTCGGTTTGGCGAATATTATTACGTGTATTTCCTTGTACACGCTATCCACGAAAGACGCTTTTATGATTGTTTGTATTCGGCTGGTACTCGCTACCTTGCTCGGCGGGACGATTTCGACGTTTATGTATAGCGCGGCCGGAGCGATTTTGAGTTTTGGCGGTATGTGGTTGGTGAAGAAACTGGGGCCTAAGCGTGTCAGCATTATCGGTGTCAGTACGACTGGCGGGATTCTACATAATGTCGGTCAGCTCGTGATTGCAAGTTGGATCGCTGGCAGTTGGAACGTCATGCTCTACCTGCCTGTCCTCTCGTTTATCGGGATACTATCAGGGATTGCGGTCGGAATCGCGGCCAATTATTTAATTAAAAATGTACAGACGCTACGTGCTTTCAATAAAACGAATGAACCTATTCAAAACTAAGCGAAATGAGGATGAATTATGCAACTTCACCCGATGTGGGACGCCTATCCAAATCTGCAAACCGATTTGAAAGATGTACTCACAACTATCGAAAAAAGTATCCAAATCAGAGATAAGCAAGTCGAGAAAAACGTGAAAGATTTGATTCACGCTGGCGGCAAACTGCTACGCCCTGCTTACGCTATGCTCGCGGCTCAGATTGGTCCTGACTGGGATCGTGATCGCGCTATCGCTGTTGCCGGCGCCCTAGAAGTTCTACATATGGCGACGCTGATCCATGATGATGTCGTGGATGATGCGCCGACTAGACGCGGCATTCCGACGATTCACTCGAAATACGGACGCAATTACGCAGTTTATACCGGTGATTATTTATTTTGCATCTGTTTTAAAATTTTATCGAGTCACGCTAGCTCGGTTGAAAACATCGAATTTAACAGCAAAAACATCGAAAAAATCCTGATGGGCGAACTTGATCAAATGCGGATGCGCTATGATATCGATGTGACGGTGCGCCAATACTTGTCGCGCATTTCCGGGAAAACGGCGCAACTTTTCGCGCTGAGTACTTTTTCCGGCGCATCTCAAAGTAAAGCCACTCGTTTTCAAGTACGCAACGCCTGGAATATCGGCCACTATCTAGGCATGGCTTTTCAGATTATCGACGATGTGCTGGATTATACAAGCTCCGATGACGGGCTCGGAAAACCTGTGTTAAACGACGTCAAACAAGGCGTCTACACACTTCCACTCATCTACGCCATGCAGAAACACCAATCGGAATTCCAGCCACTACTCGAAAAACAGCTTGATATGTCCGATGCAGACTTGGAACAACTACTCGCACTCATCACAAAATACAAAGGCGTGGAGCAAGCCTTCACACTAGCCGATAAATACACCAAAAAAGCGCTCCGGGAAATCAAGCAACTCCCAGCTGGCGATTATCGTGATCAAATGTACGGCCTCACATCTTCTATTTTAAAAAGAAACATTTAGTCCACGCGGATTAAATGTTTCTTTTTATGGCAAAAAAATCCGGCTCCCCAAACGAGGAACCGGATTTTTAAATGGATATTATTTAGAGATAGTCGCTACTACTCCAGCGCCTACAGTACGTCCACCCTCACGGATAGAGAATTTAGTACCTTCTTCAATCGCAACTGGTGCAATTAGTTCTACTGAAATTTCAACGTTATCGCCAGGCATAACCATTTCAGTACCTTCTGGAAGTGTAACAACACCTGTTACGTCAGTAGTACGGAAATAGAATTGCGGACGGTAGTTATTGAAGAATGGAGTGTGACGTCCACCCTCTTCTTTTGATAGAACATAAGTTTCAGCTTTGAAAACTGTATGAGGAGTAATCGAACCTGGCTTAGCTAATACTTGGCCACGTTGGATATCTTCACGAGCTACACCACGTAAAAGTGCGCCAATGTTGTCGCCTGCTTCAGCGTAATCAAGTAACTTACGGAACATTTCTACTCCAGTTACAACGATTTTCTTAGTGTCTTCAACAAGACCGATAACTTCAACTTCGTCACCGACTTTAACTTGTCCACGTTCAACACGACCTGTAGCAACAGTTCCACGACCAGTGATTGAGAATACATCCTCAACTGGCATCATGAATGGTTTGTCAGTGTCACGAGTTGGAGTTGGGATATAGCTATCCACAGCGTCCATAAGTTCGTTAACTTTTTCTTCCCACTCTGGCTCACCTTGAAGAGCTTTAAGAGCAGAACCTTTGATTACTGGAATATCGTCACCAGGGAATTCGTATTCAGTTAATAGATCACGGATTTCCATTTCAACTAATTCTAGTAATTCTTCGTCATCCACCATGTCACATTTGTTCATGAAGACAACAAGGTAAGGAACACCAACTTGACGTGAAAGCAAGATGTGCTCACGAGTTTGTGGCATTGGACCATCAGCAGCAGATACTACTAAGATACCACCATCCATTTGCGCAGCACCAGTGATCATGTTTTTAACATAATCGGCATGTCCTGGGCAATCTACGTGTGCGTAGTGACGGTTTTCAGTTTCATACTCAACGTGAGCAGTAGAGATTGTGATACCACGTTCTCTTTCTTCTGGAGCACCATCGATTTGGTCGTATGCAGAAGCTTCTGCAAAACCTTTTTTAGATAGTACAGTAGTGATTGCAGCTGTTAAAGTAGTTTTACCATGATCGACGTGTCCGATAGTACCAACGTTAACATGGGGTTTTGAGCGGTCAAATTTTTCTTTAGCCATTTTAATATTTCCTCCTTAATGTTTAAAAAAATTATTGATAACACGCGGAAACAAATCCGCGCGAATCTTGTTACTATAGTTATACAGGATACAACAAAAGTTTGCAATCAATCCAATCGGCTAACCGTTCATTTCATACGCCAAACTTGCCTGTAACGCTACACCTCAGCGGATCGACAAATGCTTAGATTCTAGGCAATTTCGAGTACCGGAGCGGAGCGTACATCGGTACGTGAGCACCGGAACGCAGGAATTAACGACGGAGATGAGCGTTTGTCGATTCGCTGATCTTAGTCTTCTTTGTTATTTCCGCCATTAGCTTTGATGATTTCTTCACCAACGGATTTTGGAACTTCTTCGTAATGGTCAAACTGCATCGTATAAACTCCGCGACCTTGCGTACTTGAACGCAGGTACGTAGCGTAACCAAACATGTTTGCAAGTGGAACGAAGGCACGAACAACTTGAGCGTTACCGCGTGCTTCCATACCATCTACGCGACCACGACGAGATGTGATGTTACCCATAATGTCTCCAAGGTAATCCTCAGGTACAATTACTTCAACATTCATCATTGGTTCCAAGATGACAGGACTACATTTCTTAGCCGCGTTACGAAGAGCCATAGAAGCAGCCACTTTAAAGGCCATTTCATTGGAATCGACATCATGGTAAGATCCGTCATATAATTTCGCTTTAATATCGATTAGCGGGTATCCTGCAAGCACACCATTTCCTAGTGCGCCTTCAAGACCTGCTTGTACTGCTGGGATGTATTCACGTGGAACAACACCACCAACGATAGCGTTCTCGAACTCAAAGCCTTTTCCTTCTTCGTTAGGACCGAATTCGATCCAAACGTGACCATATTGTCCACGACCACCGGATTGACGAACGAATTTACCTTCGACTTGGGCAGTTTGGCGGAATGTTTCACGGTAAGAAACTTGTGGATCACCCACGTTAGCTTCTACCTTGAACTCACGACGCATACGGTCTACAAGGATATCTAAGTGAAGCTCACCCATACCAGAGATGATTGTTTGACCAGTTTCTTGGTCAGTCTCTGTACGGAATGTTGGATCTTCTTCTGCAAGTTTTGCAAGAGCTTGACCCATTTTATCTTGATCGGCTTTTGATTTAGGCTCAATAGCAACCGAGATAACTGGTTCTGGGAATTCCATGGATTCTAAGATAATTTGATTCTTTTCATCACATAGCGTGTCCCCAGTAGTTGTGTCTTTCAAACCAACAGCAGCAGCGATATCACCACAATATACAATCGAAATCTCTTCACGGTGATTAGCGTGCATTTGAAGGATACGTCCAACACGTTCACGTTTACCTTTAGATGAGTTTTGAACGTAAGAACCTGAGTTCAAAGTACCTGAGTAAACGCGGAAGAAAGTAAGACGACCAACATAAGGGTCAGTCATAACTTTAAACGCAAGAGAAGAGAATGGTTCGTTATCATCAGGATGACGTTCTGCTTCTTCTTCTGTATCTGGTAAAATACCTTTAATAGCAGCAACATCAGTTGGCGCTGGAAGGTAATCTAGTACTGCATCAAGCATCGGTTGAACACCTTTGTTTTTGAATGCTGTACCACATACAACAGGGTAGAAGTCTACAGCTAGCGTTCCTTTACGGATTGCAGCTTTCAACTCTTCTTTTGTAGGCTCTTCACCTTCAAGGTATTTCATCATTAGATCTTCATCTAAATCAGCAACAGCTTCGATAAGTTTGCCACGATATTCGTCAGCAAGCTCTTTTAAGTCAGCTGGGATTTCACGAATTTCAGGATCATTTCCTACATCATCAAGATAATACAAAGCGTTCATCTCAACTAAGTCAATGATACCTTCAAAAGTATCTTCCGCACCGATTGGTAATTGGATTGGGTGTGCATTTGCATCCAGACGGTCATGTAATGTACCTACTGAGTACAAGAAGTCAGCACCAATTTTATCCATTTTGTTAACAAATACTACACGAGGAACCCCGTAAGTAGTTGCTTGGCGCCAAACTGTTTCGGTTTGTGGTTCAACACCTGATTGTGCATCTAGAACTGCAACAGCACCATCTAATACACGAAGGGAACGTTCAACTTCAACAGTGAAATCTACGTGTCCTGGTGTATCGATAATGTTTACGCGGTGACCTTTCCATTGCGCAGTTGTCGCAGCGGATGTGATCGTAATACCACGTTCTTGTTCTTGTTCCATCCAGTCCATTTGTGATGCACCTTCATGTGTTTCACCAATTTTATGAATACGCCCTGTATAGAAAAGGATACGCTCTGTAGTAGTGGTTTTACCAGCATCAATATGAGCCATAATACCAATATTACGCGTCTTTTCTAAGGAGAACTCTCTAGCCATGGGTATTTCTCCTTCCATTATTAACGATTTAGTTAGGCAACAAGCGTTGACCTAGTCGCGCGGATAAGACGAATCTTACCAGCGATAGTGAGCGAATGCTCTGTTTGCATCTGCCATTTTATGTGTATCTTCACGTTTCTTAACGGAAGCTCCAGCATTGTTAGATGCATCAAGAATTTCGTGTGCAAGACGTTCTACCATAGTTTTCTCTCCACGAAGACGTGAATAGTTAACTAACCAACGTAGACCTAGAGTTGTACGACGATCAGCACGAACTTCAATCGGAACTTGATAGTTAGCACCACCGACACGGCGAGCTTTTACTTCAAGAACTGGCATGATGTTTTTGATTGCTTCGTCAAATACTTCCATAGGGTCTTTTCCACTTTCTTGCGCGATGATATCAAAAGCAGAATAAATGATAGTTTGCGCTTTTCCGCGTTTACCATCAATCATAAGTTTATTGATTAGACGTGTTACCAATTTCGAATTGTACATCGGATCTGGTAATACGTCACGTTTAGCAACAGGACCTTTACGAGGCATTGGATATCCTCCTTTCATCTAAGTTTAGTTTATTTTTTAGGTTTTTTCGTTCCGTATTTAGAACGGCTTTGTCCTCTATTTTCAACACCAGCTGTATCTAGAGCACCACGTACGATATGGTAACGTACCCCCGGTAAATCTTTAACACGTCCTCCGCGAATAAGTACAACACTATGTTCTTGTAGGTTATGTCCGATACCTGGGATATAAGCAGTTACTTCAAGTCCGTTAGTCAAACGTACACGAGCGTACTTACGAAGCGCCGAGTTAGGTTTCTTCGGAGTCATTGTACCAACACGAGTACATACACCACGTTTCTGTGGAGATGATACGTCTGTTAATGATCTTCTGAAAGTATTTAGGCCTTTGTTAAGTGCTGGAGAATCAGATTTCTTAGATTTAGATTGACGCGGTTTGCGAACTAATTGATTAATTGTAGGCATTTTTTGGTTTCCTCCTTCCGATTTTTCTAGAGCCACACATCCAGGTGGTTCATTTTTTCTTTAAAATAAAATTGCTGACAGGATATTTCCTAGCAACAGTTTCTATTCTCTATACCTCGTCACGAAGGAAGAGGCACCTTGGATATAGTACCATTCTTCGTGGGGGATTGTCAAGCATTTCGACTATGTTTGTTTAGATAGAAAATAATAGCCGAAAACAGCGACAGAATCGTTGGTTTCAGCTATTATGCTTATGGCTTATTTCGCGACGTATGCGAGCCTGTAAGAGATGTTTCTGCCAAACGGGTAGATTTGTACATTTTTGACAGCTGGATCTAACAGGTACGCCGAGGCTCCTTGATAGAATGGTGCGACAACGGCATCTGTTTGAATTAATTGTTTTTCCAGTTCGAGCATCTTGTCCCAACGCTTTTCAGGATCTGTTGCGTAGGCCTGTTTGACATCATTCAACCCTGCATCATAGGTCGCGTTGTTATATTTCGAAAAATTTAAACCGCCATCTGATTGGTATACTTCCAAAAAGTTGATGGGGTCGCTGTAATCCGGCGTCCATGTGCCGTAGAAAACATCGTAATCTCCTGCTGTCGTGAGTGCTAAGCGATTTTTTAGCGGGACACTTTTTAGTTTGATCGTCACGCCTGGTAGGTTCTTTTCGATTTCGCTTTGTAGGAATTCGACGGTTTTCTTGGAGACTTCTGTGTCGGAGGATAGGACTTCTAGGGTGAGTTTGTCGACGCCGAGCTCTTGTTTGGCTGTCGCCCATTCTGATTTCGCTTTTTCAGGGTCGAACGTGACGAAATCGCCATTTTCTGCCCGGAAATCTTGGTTGGTTTTCGGATCTTTGGCAAAACCGGATGGGATGTAGCCGTTCAGTGCTTTGGAGCCATCGCCTAGAACAGTGTTTGTGTAGGCTTCTTTGTCAAACGCCATCGAGAGGGCTTTGCGCAAGTGGACGTTAGCCGTTGCTTTGCGGTCTTCATTGAATCCTAAATAGCCGATGAGCGATTTTTCTTTGGAATGGTAGGCTTTGTCGTCTTTGTATTGTTGGACGAATTCGTCGGTTAGTGCGGTGTATTGGACGTCACCGGTTTTATAGAGGTTTACGCCTGCTCCGGTGTCTTTAGCGACTTGGACAGCGACTTTGTCTAATTTTACGTTTTTCGCGTCCCAGTAGTCTTTATTTTTGATGTAGGTCCATGATGTGCCGATTCCTGACCAGTCTTTTAATAAGAAGGGACCGTTGGATAGGACTGTGTCGGCGGATGTGCCGTATTTCGAGCCTGCGGATGTCACGAATTTCTCATTTTGTGGCAAAAATGGCGTTCCTGTAAGTAGTTTTGGCAAGTATGGAATTGGGTTTTCGAGTGTAATTTCGAGTGTTTTGTCGTTGATTGCTTTGACGCCTAGTGTGTCTGGTGATGCTTTCTCATTGCGGATTTGGTTCGCGTTTTTGATGACGTCCAGTTGATTCGAGCTCGGTGATGCCGTTTTTGGATCAACTACTTTTTGGAATGCAAAAACGAAATCGGCGGCTGTGACTGGATCACCGTTCGACCATTTGGCGTCATCGCGCAGTTGGAATGTGTAGGTTTTTTTATCGGCACTCACAGTTGGTTCCGCGCTGGCAATGCCTAGTTCGGCGTCATTGTCTGGATTGACGCGATATAAGCCTTCCGAAATTTGACCGATTGCATCCGAGCTGAACGTGTCACTATATAGCGCGCTATCAAGCGTAGCGATTTCGCCTGCGGACGTGACTTTGATCGACTGTCCGGCATCCCCGCTGGCCTTCTCTTTGTACGTATTTCCCCCGCCACACGCTGCGATGACAACACCGATTAGCGCTATCATCGCGATAAGTATCCCATTTTTCATGTTGTTTCCTCCCTTTTGCTAACGTAAAGTAGCTCTCTTTTTAAAATTAGCCGGTGCATTGTAAAACTGCTTTAGCGCGCCCAGCTCCGCGTTTTTCACAAAGTCTCGAAAAAGGTGTTGCATCGATGCGTCCCGTTCCGCGATCAGCTCTGGGTGCCACTGAACACCGACAACGAATGGCGCGCCTTCCTTTTCAATCGCTTCCACAACGCCGTCAGGGGCAGTAGCCGTGATTTTCAAACCTGTTCCTAGTTTATCAACCGCTTGATGATGAAACGAATTGACGCGCGCTGTGTTTCCGAGAATGTTATGGAGTCGCGATGCCTTGGCAATCTGAATGTCATGCGTCGCTCGCGTGGCCCCGTCCTGCTGCATATGCGCTAAATTCGCGTTTTCAATATAGCTCGTATCTTGATGCAGCGTCCCACCAAGCGCTACGTTCAACAACTGCGCACCACGACAAATCGCCAGAATCGGCTTTTTTTGTAGCAATGCCTCTTTCAAAAGCGCCAACTCGAATAGGTCGCGCGTTGGGCATATAGCGCCAAGTTTCGCTTGGGAATCCGCGCCGTATAAAGCCGGTGAAACATCCTGACCGCCTGACAAAATGAGCCCATCAATCTGATCCACAAAAGTCGTCACCAATCGCGTATCCGTCACCGGAATAACAAATGGGGCCGCCCCGCTCTTCGCAACAACCGATACGTAATCCCCGCCAACGTACGTGCCGTTACGCGAAATCGTATTCGGGACTTGTTCTGTCAATTGTGCTGCCGAAATACCAATAATCGCCGTCATTCGCTTCACCCTCCTTTTTTTAATTCGCATCTATTTACTCGGAATTAATATTTCACTTATTATACCTCGTTCAAATAGTAAAGTAAAGTGATTACACAAAAAAGCCTGAAAAGTCACAAAGACCTCTCAAGCTTCCCTAGCATTACTTATAAAACGATTCAATCACCGGTTTCATCTTATCAATCACGAGCCCACTACCACCGCGACCATTTACGTCTTCGATCATCGCTAACACGAGGTAATCCGGTTTGTCGCTATCAAACGCGAGCAAGAAACCATTTTCCAGACCACTTTCGCCTTGTTTTTGCTTCAATTCCGCCGTTCCCGTTTTCGCAGCGATATTATGCCCTGCGATTTGGAGTTTATGCGCGGTTCCCTCAGGTTTCGAAACAGCTTGAACGAGCGCTGATTTGACGGCATTCGCTGTCCCCGCACTCATCGAATCTTTCGCTGCCTTCGTCTCCTGTGTTGCCGTCAACTTCGGATAAACCATTTTGCCGTTGTTTGCGAATGGCGTGTAGGCCACTGCTTGCTGGATTGGAGACATCAATAATTCCCCTTGCCCATAAGCCGTATCCGCGAGTAAAATGTCCGATTTGATGCCGTCATTGGAAACTTGCGCTGATTCCATGTTGAATGGTAAATCAAATTCTTCGCCAAAATCGAATTTTTTCAGGCCATCTTGGAATTTCGTTTCTCCCATTTCCAAACCTTCTTGTGCAAAATAAATATTATCCGAGTTTACGAGCGCATCCACCATGCTCACTTTTGGAATATCATGCACACGTGTCACAAAATACTTGCCCCACGATTTATCTTTTTGCCACTGTAAACCAGAGATTTCACGAACTTTATCCGGTTTTGTCGTGCCATTTTCAAGCCCAACTGCTGCCGTAATTGTTTTAAAAGTAGAACCCGGTGCGTAACGCGTCGCATAACGAGCTAGGAATGGCAGTTTTTTATCGTCGGTATATTTCTTATAATCCTCACTAGAAATTCCCGCTACCATCTGATTCGTATCATAGGACGGCGAACTCACAAGTGCCGCGAGATTCCCATTTGTAGGGTTGATAATCGTCGCAGAACCAGCCTCACCTTTTAGCGCGTTAAACGCATTTTGCTGGATTTGGCTATCAATCGTCAGCTTAATCGTGTCGCCATCCTTCTTCTCATTTTGTTGCAGAACAGTTTCCTCTTTCGTCTCGTCATTCACGATCAAGATACGGCCGCCGTTCACACCACGCAATGCTTTGTCATAATAACGCTCCAATCCAGCTTTTCCAATCAGATCGCCAGCGTTTAGCAATTTATTTTTCTCGATATCCTCCGCGCTCACTTCGCCAACATAGCCGATTAAATGCGCTGCCGCTTGACTTAGAGGGTAGTACCGCGTTTCAATCGTGGCGTAACTGACACCCGTCATCTGCACAGGAGAGCCCGTCGTCAACACCTTAATCGGCACAAACGTATCCGGATGCACCCAGCTTTGCGACAATTTCTTCTCCAAATCAGCGACAGGAATATCGAATTTCTTACTGATGGCCTCCAAGTTTTTCGTCTTAGCCTCGCCCTCACCAAGATCATTCGGAACAATTCCAGCCTCGCTCACGTTCTTGTTAATCGCGAGCCCTTTGCCGTTCACATCTTGAATCTGACCACGCTTCGCCTCATCCGTCGTCAAGCGAACCTTATCCGATTTCACCATCCCTGGAAAAATTAAATTCGGCTGCCAGTCCACTTTCCAAGCGTCATCCTCACTCGAAATGGTCGCACTATATTTCTGCTTCGCCATCTCACCAAGCGTCGTCGTCATTTCCAGACTATACGTCAATTTATAATTATTTTTCGCATCATCAGGCGTCACTTTCAAGTCGGAAACCTTGATATCACGCGCGTCGATGCCCGTAAAAACAGTTTTATATTTCGCTTCCATTTCCTTCGCTGTGAAACCGCTCGTCTTCAATGATTTTTTCGTCACATCATCCGACAGCTTCGTGAAATTCTGTTTTTTAACATTGGTCGTAAAACTTTCCGCGGCTTCGTTGGCCATTTTCTCATTCTTCGCACTGCTGTTCATGAAATAATAGGTCGCGCCCCCGCCAATAGCAAGAACTAACACAACAATAAGGCTGATCCAAATCCATTTCTTGTTACTCTTTTTTTGTCTACGCACCTTGTTCCCTCCATTTTGTACCTCGTTTTGACTGCCTCTTTATTATAGCAAAGGATGGCTCAACCAGCACTAATCTTTACTAATTCTTTACCTTCTCCAAATTGCTTCGCGAAATCGCGTTTTAATTCTAACAAATAGCGCAAATCATTGAGAAATTGAAACAACAACGCGCGCCCTTCAAACTCTTCTCTCGTCTTCGGTAACTCACTTTTGCGAAAATCAGCAAGCATCTGATTCACATCTGCTACTAAATCTTCCGCCGGGTTTTGCTCTGAGAGGGATAGCGCTGTTTTCTCAACCAAACTCGCCATTTTTCCCGCGTGCTCTGTCAAAATACTAATTTCGCGCACCGACTGACTCATCTGCCGCATCACGCGTAATTGTACCGTTCGCATATCAATATACTTAATATAATACCGCGAATCCGCAAATAACTGATTATCCACATGCCGCCGCGACTGCTCATTGGCCTCCGCCAAGTACGCTGCCAACTGCTTAATCAGCCTTTTCTCATCCAAATAGAGCGGTTCTCGCTTCAAATCCTGCGCAAAACAAAAGAAAATTTGGCGCATCGCAGATTCAATTTTTTGGCGTTGCTGTTTCATTTCTGTATCCATTTTTGGCATGTATAAATTCAGTAATATACCAATCCCCGCGCCGACAGTCATGAGTAGCATCTCGTTCGTAAACCAGAAGAGTGATAACGACTGCTCCACTAAAATGTGCGTCACGAGTACCGAGCTTACAACGATGCCGTCTGTCACTTTGAGCCGCACTGCGATTGGGATAAACACGAGTAAGTAAAGGCCAAATGCGATCGCGTTAAAGCCTAATATCAAGAAGAAAATCGCGGATATCGTTAGCGCAATTACCGTCGAGTATACCCGCTGCATCGCGAGTTGTATCGATCCTTTTTTCGTATTTTGAATGCTTAGAACTGTGATTAAACCTGCTGAGACGGCGTATTCAAGACCCCACCATTCAGCGATCAGGATAGCAAGCGTCGCGCCAACAGCTGTTTTCACCGTGCGCAATCCAATTTTCAAAGCCTTTCACCTCTTTTTTATTATCGTTATCTATTTTACACTATGTATTAGGAATTAAAAAGCCGGGGTGGTCGCAGAATCTAAAATAATATTCTAGGGGCGTTCCTTTATGGTATGTAGTTTTCCGCTCTGGTTACTCATAATTAAAGAGCCACCTGCGAAATAATAATTCGGAGGTGACTCTTTATGTTTTCTATCGAGCTTCGCGTGCCAGGCCTTCGGAACTTTCATCCCCTCCACAAAAATCAAAAGAGGATTTTTATTGCGGCGACTCCAAGTTCTTTCAGTCCTGACGGGCACGCTTAGCATCTAATTTTTAAATATGTTTCGATTCTTCTAATTCTGCTACTTCTTGTTCTTTTCCTAGTACGGATGATTTCAGTTTGCGGTAATGGTGGATACCTGTACCGGCTGGGATCAGTTTTCCTAGGATAACATTTTCTTTCAAGCCGAGCAATTCATCGGTTTTACCTTTGATTGCTGCATCTGTAAGAACGCGGGTTGTTTCTTGGAAGGATGCTGCGGACAGGAAGGAATCTGTTTCAAGGGATGCTTTTGTAATACCTAGCAAGACTGGGCGTCCAGTTGCTGGTTGTTTGCCGGCAAGTAATGCGTCACGGTTAGACTCGGTAAATGTGTGTACATCCATTAATGTTCCTGGCAAGATGTTTGTATCACCAGTGTCCATTACACGGATTTTACGTAACATTTGACGAACCATAACTTCCACGTGTTTATCGCCGATTTCAACCCCTTGCATCCGGTAAACTTTTTGTACCTCGGCAAGTAGATATTCTTGTACGGAAAGGACGTCACGAACGCGGATCAATGCTTTCGGATCGATCGAACCTTCAGTCAGTGCTTCCCCACGGTCAACAATGTCTCCGATTTTAACGCGAAGGCGTGCAGTATAAGGAATACTGTAGCTACGACGGTCTTCATCTTTACCTTGTATCACGATTTCTTGTTGGCGATCGCGTGCTTCTTCAATAGAAACAACTTCACCTTCCACCTCGGTAATAATCGCTTGACCTTTAGGATTACGTGCTTCAAAAATCTCTTGGATACGTGGAAGACCTTGCGTGATATCGTCTCCGGCTACCCCACCTGTATGGAACGTACGCATTGTAAGCTGTGTACCTGGTTCCCCGATAGATTGCGCGGCGATAATACCAACGGCTTCTCCGACTTCGACTTCTGTTCCTGTTGCCAAGTTTTTACCATAACATTTCTTACATACACCATGTCTTGTATTACATGTGAATGCAGAACGGATGGTTACTTTTTCAATGCCAGCTTCAATAACAAGACGAGACTTAGCCTCTGTGATCAAGTCATTTTCAGCGACGATAACTTCGCCTGTTTCTGGATGTCTGATTGATTTACGTGCATAACGACCTTCCAAACGCTCTTCCAACGGCTCGATAATTTCAGTACCCTCACGGATAGCTTCAATTTCAAGACCGCGGTCAGTGCCACAATCATATTCACGAATGATAACATCTTGCGCCACGTCAACCAAACGACGAGTAAGGTAACCTGAATCGGCTGTTTTAAGGGCTGTATCGGTAAGACCTTTACGCGCACCATGGGTCGAGATGAAGTATTCCAAGACAGTTAGTCCTTCACGGAAATTCGATGTGATTGGAAGTTCTACGATACGTCCAGATGGATCGGCCATCAGACCACGCATACCTGCTAGCTGTGTAAAGTTGGAGATGTTACCACGAGCTCCGGAATCTTGCATCATGAAGATCGGGTTTAAGCGATCCAAACTCAAGATCAGTTTGCCTTGGATAACGTCTTTCGCTTCATTCCAGACAGCAATAACACGTTCATATCTTTCGTCATCGGTAATCAAACCACGACGGAATGTTTTGGTGATTTTCTCTACTTTATCATGCGCTTCTTCAAGAATGTCATGCTTTTCTTCAAGCGTCAAGATGTCCGCGATACCAACTGTCATACCGGCTTTTGTAGAGATTTTGAAACCTAGATCTTTCATGCGATCGAGCATGCGAGACGTTTCTGTGATATGGAACTTTTTGAATACTTCTGCGATGATGTTTCCTAGGATTTTTTTCTTGAATGGGTCAACGATTTCTTGTTCTTGAATGTGTTTCTTTACGTCAACGTTTGTATCCACGAAATATTTCTTAGGCGTTTCCACTTCCAGATTGTAATCTGTCGGTTCGTTAATATATGGGAAGGTCGTCGGCAAAATGGTATTGAAAATCAGTTTACCAACAGTCGTAATTAATAGTTGTTTGCGTTGTTCGTCGGTAAATCTTTCGTTGTCAATCGAGCCTGCAACAACGGCGATACGCGAATGCAAATGAACATAACCGTTTTGGTATGCTAATTGTGCTTCGTTAATATCCGTAAATACCGTACCTTCACCAACTGTACCTTCACGTTCAAGCGTCAAGTAGTAGTTACCGAGTACCATATCTTGAGAAGGTGTTACAACCGGTTTACCATCTTTCGGGTTCAAAATGTTTTGGGCAGCAAGCATCAAAATACGCGCTTCTGCTTGTGCTTCTGCAGATAGTGGAACATGGACAGCCATTTGGTCACCATCAAAATCGGCGTTATAAGCTGTACATACTAGCGGATGCAGACGAATCGCACGGCCTTCAACAAGTGTTGGTTCGAAAGCTTGGATACCTAGTCTATGAAGAGTAGGTGCGCGGTTAAGAAGTACTGGATGCTCACGAATAACTTCTTCTAATACATCCCAAATTTCAGGTGAAGAGCGTTCGATTTTGCGTTTTGCACTCTTAATGTTATGCGCAAGGCCACGACCAACCAATTCTTTCATAACGAAAGGCTTGAATAGTTCGAGTGCCATTTCTTTTGGAAGTCCACATTGGTACATTTTAAGGTTCGGACCTACGACGATAACGGAACGACCAGAATAATCGACACGTTTACCTAGTAAGTTTTGACGGAAACGACCTTGTTTACCTTTTAGCATGTGAGACAGTGATTTAAGTGGACGGTTACCTGGTCCTGTTACTGGACGGCCACGACGACCATTATCAATCAAAGCATCGACTGCTTCTTGGAGCATCCGTTTTTCATTTTGCACGATGATGTTAGGCGCACCTAAATCAAGCAAGCGTTTCAGACGGTTATTCCGGTTAATAACACGGCGATAAAGGTCATTCAAATCACTTGTCGCAAAACGTCCACCTTCAAGTTGAACCATTGGGCGGATTTCTGGCGGGATAACTGGAAGCACGTCAAGCACCATCCAACTTGGATCATTGCCGGAATGACGGAACGCTTCTAGAACTTCTAAACGACGAATCGCACGAGTTCTACGTTGTCCTTGCGCCGATTTCAATTCTTCTTTCAAGCCATTTACTTCTTTTTCAAGTTGGATGTCTGAGAGAAGTTTTTTGATTGCTTCAGCGCCCATTCCTGCTTGGAACGATTGGCTATATTTCTCACGGTAAACGCGGTATTCTTTTTCTGAAAGCAACTGTTTCTTTTCAAGCGGTGTATCGCCTGGTTCTGTTACAACATAGGAAGCAAAATAGATGACTTCTTCCAACGCACGCGGTGACATGTCAAGTGCAAGTCCCATACGGCTTGGAATACCTTTAAAATACCAAATATGTGTTACTGGTGCAGCAAGTTCAATGTGTCCCATACGTTCACGACGAACTTTGGACTTCGTAACTTCAACGCCACAACGGTCACAAACTACGCCTTTATAGCGAACACGTTTGTATTTCCCACAAGAACATTCCCAGTCTTTCATTGGTCCGAAGATTCTTTCACAGAACAAACCATCGCGCTCAGGTTTCAGCGTACGGTAGTTGATTGTTTCTGGTTTTTTAACTTCTCCGTGTGACCATGAACGAATTTTATCTGGAGACGCAAGACCTATTTTCATATACTCAAAATTTTTCACATCTAACACTAGTGGTCTACCTCCTACTTTTGATGAGTAGCCTATCCCAAATAAATCGGCGACAAGCGATCGCACTCCGCCAATTTTGCGGACTTCCGGTTCTCATGTACACGAGTACACTCCGCTTCCGGCTTCCACAAAATTGACGAAATACAATCGCTTTCGCTCGATTTGTGTGAAGCAGAATTTACGTCTTACCCGAAAGTTCAAAAGACGGTTAGGCGCTTTTTACTCGTCTAATGTTTTTGTTACTCATGTTCTATTTTCAGCATCTTGCACCACCTTCTTGAGGAAAACGGCGCTTTCAGCTTTATATTATTGAATCCAGCTTCAAGAGCCAGCCTCTCGGAAATTTCGTGGCCTCCGCAAAAAACAAAAGAGGGTTTTCACTGCGCCCCCTAACAATTTCTGTCGAGGCTAAACGGGCTCTTTCAGCTTTATATTATTGATTCGAATCTATAATTCCTGCTGGTTTCACTGGTTCGGATACGATGTTGAAAGCGTCGTTTTGAGCGCCGAATTCTTCGTCTTCTAGGTCGCGTAATTCGATTTCTTCTTTGTCTGCTGAGAGGATTTTTACGTCCATTCCTAGACTTTGAAGCTCTTTAATTAATACCTTGAAGGATTCTGGTACGCCTGGTTCTGGAATGCTTTCTCCTTTAACGATGGCTTCGTATGTTTTCACACGTCCTACCACGTCATCGGATTTAATCGTTAGGATTTCTTGAAGCGTGTAAGCGGCACCGTATGCTTCTAGTGCCCATACTTCCATCTCCCCGAAACGTTGTCCACCAAACTGTGCTTTACCGCCTAGTGGTTGTTGCGTTACTAGTGAGTAAGGTCCAGTTGAACGAGCATGCAATTTATCATCAACCATGTGGGCAAGTTTAATCATATACATAATACCGACAGAAATACGGTTATCAAAAGGTTCACCTGTGCGTCCATCGTAAAGCGTGGTCTTCGCATCTGGCGCCATACCGGATTCGGCAACTGTACTCCAAACGTCGTCATCGTTCGCGCCATCAAATACTGGTGTCGCGATGTGAATGCCGAGGTAACGAGCCGCCATACCTAAATGAAGCTCAAGTACTTGTCCGATGTTCATCCGTGATGGTACACCTAGTGGGTTAAGCATGATATCAACTGGCGTTCCGTCTGGCATAAATGGCATATCTTCTTCTGGTAAAATACGAGAGATAACCCCTTTATTTCCGTGACGTCCGGCCATTTTATCGCCTTCATGAATTTTACGTTTTTGAACGATGTAAACACGAACGAGTTGGTTAACGCCTGGTGGTAACTCATCGCCTGCTTCACGTGTAAAGATTTTTACGTCAAGGACAATGCCGTCGCCGCCATGTGGTACGCGTAGTGAAGTATCGCGAACTTCACGGGCTTTTTCACCAAAGATAGCGTGCAGTAAACGTTCTTCTGCTGTTAGTTCGGTTACACCTTTTGGCGTTACTTTACCAACGAGCAAATCACCGTCTTTTACTTCCGCTCCGACACGGATAACTCCACGTTCGTCAAGGTCGCGCAATGCGTCTTCCCCAACGTTTGGAATATCGCGCGTCATTTCCTCAGGTCCAAGTTTTGTATCACGTGCTTCTGATTCAAATTCTTCAATATGAATCGACGTGTAAACATCATCTTTTACAAGACGTTCACTCATGATAATCGCATCCTCATAGTTGTAACCGTCCCAAGTCATGAATGCTACAAGAACATTACGACCTAGAGCAAGTTCTCCAGAGTCCATCGAAGGTCCGTTACCAAGGATTTCGCCTTTTGTTACGCGGTCTCCTTCTGCAACGTTTGGAGATTGGTTATAACACGTACCATGATTCGAACGAACAAATTTGCGCAGTGTATATTTATCGATACCACCGCTAACTTCTTTGCCATCCACTTCAGAAATACGGCGAACCCAGATTTCTTTTGCTTCCACGTGTTCTACAAGACCGTCATGCTTACAAACGACAGCAGCACCAGAGTCACGGGCAGAAACGTGTTCCATACCTGTTCCGATGATTGGCGCTTCAGGATTAAGAAGCGGTACAGCTTGACGTTGCATGTTGGCTCCCATTAGCGCACGGTTGGAGTCATCATTTTCAAGGAAGGGAATACATGCCGTCGCAACCGAAACAACTTGTTTTGGCGATACGTCCATGTAATCGATGCGTTCTTTTTCAACAGCTAAATTGGCAGAACGGAAACGAGCCATAACTTCTTCTTCTGTAAAAGTACCAAGCTCATCCAATTTGGAGTTCGCTTGCGCCACTACATAGTTATCCTCTTCATCCGCAGTCAGATAGTCAATCTTATCTGTTACGCGGTTCGTCTCAGGATCAACGCGACGATATGGTGTTTCGATAAAGCCAAACTTGTTCACTTTTGCAAAGGAGGACAAGGAGTTAATCAGTCCAATATTCGGTCCCTCAGGCGTTTCAATCGGACACATGCGACCATAGTGAGAGTAATGCACGTCACGTACTTCATAACCAGCACGTTCACGCGTCAAACCACCGGGTCCAAGCGCTGAAAGACGACGTTTATGCGTCAATTCGGCCAGCGGGTTGGTCTGATCCATAAACTGTGATAACTGCGAGCTACCAAAGAATTCTTTAATAGATGCCACAACTGGGCGAATATTAATCAATTGTTGCGGTGTCACGGTGCTCATGTCTTGAATCGACATACGCTCACGAACTACACGCTCCATACGGGATAAACCGATGCGGAATTGATTTTGTAAAAGTTCTCCAACTGAGCGCAAACGACGGTTACCAAGATGGTCAATATCGTCTGTGTCGCCTACTCCATGAAGTAGGTTGAAGAAATAACTAATAGAAGAAATAATATCAGCCGGCGTAATATGTTTCACGCTCGCATCAATATAAGCATTACCAATGACATTGATAATTTTTTCCTCTTCGCTATTTGGTGCGTAAATTTTGATAGATTGAACAACAACGCTATCTTCCATCACGCCATCAGTTGGACGGAGTGTACGGAAACCAACGCCATTTTCAAGATTCTCAATAATAGAATCCAATTTACGACGATCTAAAATTTCACCTTTGGACGCGATAATTTCACCAGTTTCTGGATCAACTAACGTTTCGGCAAGTGTTTGGTTAAATAAACGATTCTTCAAATGCACTTTTTTGTTGATTTTGTAACGACCAACATTCGCTAAATCATAACGTTTTGGATCGAAAAAGCGCGATACTAGCAAGCTCTTCGCATTTTCAACTGTTGGTGGTTCACCAGGACGTAAGCGCTCATAAATTTCAAGCAATGCTTTGTCCGCATTATCGGTATTATCTTTCTCAAGTGTGTTGCGTAAGTAGTCATTCTCCCCGATTAATTCTAAAATTTCGCTATCGGAGCCGAATCCAAGCGCACGTAAAAGAACAGTAACTGGTAATTTACGCGTCCGGTCGATCCTTACATGAACAACATCTTTCGCGTCTGTTTCATACTCAAGCCATGCCCCACGGTTAGGGATGACAGTAGAACCAAAACCTTTTTTACCGTTTTTGTCGAGTTTTCCGTTAAAATAAACACCCGGAGAACGTACTAATTGCGATACAATAACACGCTCGGCGCCATTGATAACAAACGTACCCATCTCGGTCATAAGCGGGAAATCACCCATAAATACTTCTTGGTCTTTCACTTCGCCCGTCTCTTTATTGATAAGACGTAACTTTACACGCAATGGTGCTGCATAATTCGCATCACGGTTTTTCGACTCTTCTACTGAATATTTCGGATCTCCCAAATTGTAGTCGATAAATTCTAGTGACAAATTCCCAGCAAAATCCTCAATTGGAGAAATATCGCGGAACATTTCACGTAATCCCTCATCCAAAAACCATTGGTAGGACTTCGATTGAATCTCGATTAAGTTTGGTAGCTCCAACACTTCACTAATACGAGCGAAACTTCTACGTTGGCGATGTCTTCCGTACTGAACTAGTTGACCTGACAACTCATTCACCCTCTCAAATAAACTAAATTTATTAAGCACATTGCAGCAAAAATAGTACAATGGAACTTGGCAAAAATACCTAAAAAAGACAAAAAGAAAGCGGGTTCCTCAAAGAAAACCACTATTTTCTTGCTATGTGAACCAAACAGGCTAAAACTGCAATTCTTCAATACTCACCGCTAAAATATGGCGATATCGATTCTTTTGGCATCTTATTATAATATCATAGTGAAAAGATGGCGTCAATGATTAGGACTTCGCTTTTCTATATCTCCTTCATACTCCGATAAATAAAATATCCCTTATCCTTCGCAACGACTTCCACATTCCCGAAAACTTCTTCCATTTTCGCAGCAGCAGAAGGTCCGCCTTGTTTTTTCTGAATCACAATCCATAAACTACCGCCAGTTTCTAACCGGTCAAAGCTCCCCGTCAGAATCTCATGCACGATTTTTTTACCTGCCCGAATTGGAGGATTACTAATAATATCCGTATAATCGCGATCCGCCACACCGTCATATACCGAGCTTTCAAAAACACGAACGTTCGTCAGACCATTATTCGCCGCGTTTTCTGCAGATAATTCCAGCGCGCGATCGTTCACATCGATCATATCGACCTGCGCCTCGGGATAACTTTTCGCAAATGCAAGTCCAATCGGGCCATAGCCACAACCAACGTCAAGTATTTTACCAGCCGCATCACTCGCTTCAAAACTCTCGATCAAAAGCCGCGAACCGAAATCAACGGTAGTCTTTGAGAAAACACCGGCGTCACTGATGAATTTAATCGAGGTCCCGCGTAATTCAAAAGTCCATGTTTTGCGTTTATGATCTAAATCGCTATTCTTCGTATAGTAATGTTTATTGCTCACATTTCCCACCACCTTTCTATGTATAAAAAAAGGAAGAGCGCCAGATCAGCATTAGGCTAATTTGGTGCTCTTCCTGTCTAGTTACATACGCTAGCCTCTCGGAAATTTCGTGGCCTCCACAAAAGTCAAACGAGGACTTTTACTGCGCCCCCTAACAATTTCTTTCGAGGCTGAACGAGCGTATTTCACTTTTCGTTTTTATTTCACAGCTACGTTAGCGCCAACTTCTTCAAGTTTAGCAACGATTTCGTCTGCTTCTTCTTTAGTAACGCCTTCTTTAAGAGCTTTAGGAGCGTTATCTACAACTTCTTTAGCTTCTTTCAAGCCAAGACCAGTGATTTCACGAACCACTTTGATAACTTTGATTTTTTGATCTCCAGCAGAAGCTAGTTCTACTGTAAATTCAGTTTGTTCAGCGGCAGCAGCGCCACCAACAGCAGCACCAGCAGCTACAGGAGCAGCAGCAGTTACGCCAAATTCTTCTTCGATTGCTTTTACTAAATCGTTTAATTCTAATACAGTTGCTTCTTTTACGGAAGCAATGATTTCTTCAATGTTTAAAGCCATTTTGAAATTCCTCCATTATAATATAATTTTTTTCGGACTATGCCGATTTGGTTGTTGGTGAAAATTCACCGGTTTGAAAATTAAGCGCCTTGTTCTTCTTTTTGAGTTGCAACAGCTTTTGCTGCAAGTGCCAAATTACGAACTGGAGCTTGAAGTACGCTAAGCAGCATAGATAGCAAGCCGTCGCGTGATGGTAGAGAAGCAAGAGCTTTAACATCTTCAACAGAAGATACTTTACCTTCGATGATACCAGCTTTAATTTCTAGTGCTTCGTGTTTCTCTGCAAATTCATTAATGATTTTAGCAGGAGCAACAACGTCTTCATTACTGAAAGCGATAGCGCTAGGACCTGTCAATACTTCGTTCAAGCCTTCTAAGCCAGCAGCCTCAGCAGCACGACGCATTAACGAGTTCTTGTATACTTTAAAATCAATACCAGCTTCACGTAATTGTTTACGTAATTCGGTGATTTCAGCAACTGTTAAACCGCGATAGTCAACGATTACTGTAGAAGCACTGTCTTTGAATTTCGTAGTGATTTCATTAACAGCACCTTGTTTCAATTCTAAAATTGTACTCATCTTTGTTTTCCACCTCCATCATGATTGTTCCAAAGCCGCGCGAACGACTTCAAAGCATATAAGAAACCCCTCACACCGTAGACGTGAGGGGTTCACAAGCCAGTTTCACAATGGAACTAACTTTCAAAATCCTCGGCGGGCAAAATTAAGCGTACAAGACGCGCCTGCTGTCTACGGTTAGGATATTCTGTTTTGTTTCGACTTTGTTATTCTACCAAAATAGAACAACGCCGTCAAGCTCATATCTAAGAAAAACTTAGAATGAAGATGGATCTACTTTGACACCAGGACCAAATGTAGTTGTAACGGTTACGTTTTTTACATATACTCCTTTAGCCGCAGCAGGTTTTGCTTTTTGAAGAACATCGTTAATAGTACGGAAGTTCTCAACAAGCTTAGCAGCATCAAATGATACTTTACCAATCGCAGTGTGGACATTACCAGACTTGTCAACGCGGTATTCTACTTTACCAGCTTTGATTTCGTTCACTGCTTTTGTTACGTCCATTGTTACTGTTCCTGTTTTAGGGTTTGGCATTAAACCTTTTGGTCCTAAGACACGGCCTAATTTACCAACTTCACCCATCATATCAGGTGTTGCTACGATAACGTCAAAATCAAACCAACCTTGGTTAATTTTAGTTACGTAATCGCCTTCTCCAACGTAATCAGCGCCAGCAGCCTCAGCTTCTTTTGCTTTTTCGCCTTTTGCAAATACTAATACGCGTTGTGTTTTACCTGTTCCATTCGGAAGTACAACAGCGCCGCGGATTTGTTGATCTGCTTTTTTAGGGTCAACGCCTAAACGAAATGCTACTTCAACAGTTGCATCGAATTTAGCGAAGTCTGCTTTTTGAGCAAGTTCGACAGCTTCTTCAACGGAATAAGCTTTGTCAGTATCGATTAGCTTAACAGCATCTTGATACTTTTTACCTTTCTTAGCCATTCTTTTTTCCTCCTATTCTGTGGTTATATCGGAATTTCCTCCCACGTAAATCAGATGCGAAATCTGATTTGAAATAAGAAAAGATGAACGTATTACTCTAATATGATAAACGGTTCGACCCGCTTCGTTCAGTTGTTCTTTTTCTTATTCCTGATACGCGTAATACATGATTGGTATTAGTCTTCGATCGTAATACCCATGCTGCGCGCAGTACCTTCAACCATACGCATTGCAGATTCAACACTTGCTGCGTTTAGATCCGGCATTTTTAGTTCAGCGATTTCTTGTACTTGAGCACGTTTCACAACCGCAACTTTATTACGGTTTGGTTCACCTGATCCTTTTTCAACTTTAGCTGCTTTTTTAAGCAAGACTGCTGCTGGCGGAGTTTTAGTGATGAATGTGAAAGAACGATCTTCATACACAGAAATCACAACAGGAATAATTAGACCAGCTTGATCGCTTGTGCGCGCATTGAATTCCTTACAGAATCCCATAATGTTAACACCCGCTTGACCTAGTGCTGGACCAACTGGTGGAGCTGGATTAGCTTTACCTGCTGGAATTTGCAATTTTACCTCTTTGATTACTTTTTTAGCCACGAGACACACCTCCTTAAGTCCGTGATGTGGTTTAATGGGGTTAATCATTTCCCCTCCCACGTTAAAACAGCACAAATTGTACCTCATATAGAATAACACTAAGCTCGCGGGATTGCAAGATTTTTTTGTCTGTTCTCTTTTAAAATTTCTTGGTGGTAAATGTCGCGGTGTCAAAATCGTATCGGACGTTTTTCTCGGTGCGCCATATGTTGAGGTATTCGGCGTAATGGATTGCTGCTTTTCTGGCCCAATCGGTGTTGATCGTCGCTAGTATCCTGATGGTTTCTTCAAACGCCACTTTTCTTGTATCGCCCTGTAGGTCGTCGTCGTTTTTGCGGGTATAAGTAAGATCGCGGTGTTTTAGCTCATATTCTAGTCCCATTCGAAAAGCGAGGTGTAGAAAAACTTCGTATTGGAAGGTATCGAAATCCTGCGTTTTAAACAGACTAACCTTTTCGCCACGTTCGTCGCCGTATAAAAGATAACCCTCCGCTTCGTTCCAATCCATACAAAGCTCACCGAAACCGCCAGAGCTTTTGACATAAAGGTGAAAATCAATGTCATAAAGCGATGCGATACTTTTTAGTTGTAGATAGATTGACTTCGCGTAGTCTGGCATTCGCAGAACCTCCTTGAGACGAAGAAAGACCTGGACGCATTTGATCCAAGTCTTTCTTGTTTATTTTTTTAACGCGCGCCATATGATAGAACCGCAGACAAACATCGCGATAACTCCAATGACCACAATTAGGGCTGAAACAATAGCTGCAGTTAGACCGAAACTCACTTGTTTTACAGTCTTTCGATTTGGTCAAAATCAACTTCAACCGGTGTTTCGCGGCCGAACATGTTGACCATGACTTTCGCTTTTGCTTTATCGTTGTCGATTTCTTCTACTTTACCGGAGAATTCAGCAAACGGTCCTTCTTTGACCATGACTGTTTCGCCAAGCTCGAAGTCCGCTTCTTGACGGCGTTCGTTCATGCCCATGCTCTTCAGAATCCGATCCGCTTCTTCCGGAAGTAGCGCAGTCGGTTTTGAGCCAGCGCCTGCCGAACCAACGAAGCCTGTTACGCCGGGCGTGTTACGAACCACGTACCAAGAATCGTCCGTCATAATAATTTCAACTAACACGTAACCTGGGAAAACTTTACGCTTCAATGTTTTTGTTTTGCCGTTCTTTACTTCTGTTTCTTCTTCTTCGGGAACCATGACGCGGAAAATCTTATCCGACATCCCCATTGATTCCACACGTTTCTCCAGGTTTGCTTTGACTTTATTTTCATAACCAGAATAGGTGTGTACAACATACCAACTTTTATCCATTTGTCTCATTTGACCGCCACCAAATTGGGGTCATCCTCCTCTTTGATATTAATTTCAGATATAAAAACTACCCAAAATAAAAAACCCGAAAAACGTCCCGGGTTCTATCTCAATAATTGTATTATAGCATTCTTTGTTAAAAAAGCCTAGTATTATAGCATAAACTGAATAAGCATTTCGATTAAAAAGTCCACAACCATAAAGAACACAGCCATACAAGCTACAGCGATGATTACAGTAATCGTATACGTTCTTAATTCTTTACCAGTTGGCCACGTAACCTTGCTCATTTCAGACTTTACATTACGGAAAAACCTTGAAACTGCTGACATGTTATACCCCTCCAAATCCACTATTTTGTTTCGCGATGAAGTGTATGCTTATTACAGTGTCTGCAAAATTTCTTCACTTCTAACCGTTCTGTTCGCGCTGTGCCGCCGACACCAATGGAATAGTTTCGTGATCCACACTCTGAACAGGCAAGTGATGTTTTCTTTTTCATAATCACAATCAACTCCGCTTATTTCTATGCTTTTAGCGTCAAACTCTCCATTCAACACTTTACATCTATAATAATATACCATTAAATGCTGATTAGAGTCAAGACTGAAAAAAGCGTCTATCTCAAACCAATGGATTCCCAATTCGGTTACTAGCATCACAACGATTCATCCACTTGCTTCATCATCTTTTTCTTTACCCGCTGAATCGCGTTATCAATCGCTTTTTCTTTTTTATTGAAGTGCGCGGCCATTTCTTGATAGCTTTTGCCTTCTAAATATTGATAGAGGACTTCGCGCTCGAACTCACTTGTTACTTCTTCCAGTTTTTGTGCGACGCCTGCTAAATTCTCATTCTGAATCAGGAAATCTTCTGGAGTCATGGCTTCTTTTTCCGAAATGACATCAAGCAATGTCCAGTCAATCGCATCACCGTCTTCTACTGGTGTATCAATAGACACCGAACTGTTGAGCGCATAATTCTTCTGTCGCATCGACCGCTTGACCGCTGATAAAATTTGCCGATTGATGCAAATCTCTGCAAACGAACGAAAAGACGCTTCCCGATCTTCTTTGTAATCCCGAATCGCTTTAAACAGGCCAATCATACCTTCTTGAATCAGGTCATCGCGCTCTGCTCCTTGCAAAAAATACTGTGTGGCTTTCCAATAAATGATAGACTGATATGCCTTAAAAAAATGCTCAATGGCCTCCGTATCGCCTGATCTCGCGAGCTGCAACATTTTCATCTCTGCTTGTTTACTGTCATTTGTTTTCAATGGAACTCTCAGAAAGCCTCCTTTGTCACGCTTCGTATTTCCTTTGTAAATCCCATTATACAAGGGTTTCCGAGTGCTCGTCAATGACTATTTTCGGCCTCTTCGCAGCTTTTCCAAGGCCTGAATTGTCTCAAAATCGATATTTAGACCTGTTTTAGGCTGATTTTCCTGGATTTGCTTCACTTTGCGGGTGATTTGATGGGTCATTTCCTTAATTTCAAAAACTAATTCACGCGCCGAAACCCGTAACGCGCCCTGCCCAAAAATCGCCCACTGTTCCGTGTAATCACTCGTCGCGACCATGACTTGCGTTTTGACATTTTTGTATTCAATTGCTTTTTGCTCGATATATTCATCCGCCGTTTCATCTTCTTTTGTGAATACAATTTCGACTTTATTTTTCTTATATTTGCGCTCTTTGGCACGGACGTATTGAGCATCGAACACGACAATCACTCGGTAGCCAGTGTAACTCTGGTATTCCGCCATCCACTCCACCAGTTGATTGCGCGCCGACTCTAAATCTCCGGCTTTCAAACGCGCTAGTTCTGGCCATGCCCCAATGACATTATAGCCATCCACTAGCATAACGCGATTCATCTTTATTCACCGAGCGGCAGACGTTTACGATAAATCTCGTACATTAAGACACTCGCAGCAACCGATGCATTCAGCGACGTTACCGCCCCACACATTGGCAAATGTACTAGAAAATCACATTTCTCCCGAACGAGGCGACTCATACCAAAACCTTCACTGCCAATTACTAAGGCAAGCGGCATATTCGCATCCATCGTCCGGTAATCACTACTTCCGCTCGCATCCGTACCAAAAATCCACAAACCACGCTTCTGCAAATCTTCCATTGTACGGGTAATATTCGTCACACGCACCACCGGAATATGCTCAATCGCACCCGTCGAAGCCTTCGCAACCGTTTGCGTCAAGCCAACCGCGCGTCGTTTTGGAATAATAATTCCGTGCGCGCCAACCGCATCCGCCGTACGCATAATAGAGCCCAAGTTATGCGGATCCTCCAATTCATCCAAAATCATGAAAAATGGCATTTCCTCGCGTTCTTCCGCTTTCGCAAAAAGATCATCTAATTCCGCATATTGATATGCCGCCACTTGAGCCGCCACACCTTGATGCGAACCTTCTACTATTTTATCTATTTTCGATTTTGGCACGATTTGCACTTGAATTTTGCGTTCCTTCGCCGCACCAATAATTTGCTGCATACTTCCTTTTTGCGAGCCTTCCGCAATGAGAATTTTATGGATATCACGCTCTGATTTCAGTACCTCACTCACAGGATTCCGCCCAGCAATCCACTCTTGATCTTGCTCCATTTTGCCATTGCCTCCTTATTTCGCTTTAATAATTTCCGTCGCCAAATCCAGCCACTCATTCAAGCGCTCCGATTCGCCGCCCAAATATAAATAACCAATCACCGCTTCAAAAGCCGATGACAAACTATATGTCTGTAAATCCGTATTTTTCGGCACACTATTCGACTTCGCATTCCGACCACGCTTCGCAATTCGGTCCTCTTCCTCCGTCAAAAACGCCTTCGCGTACATCGCCTGCAAAATATAAGCCTGCGCTTTCGCCGAAACGTATTGCGTCGCTGTTTTGTGTAGCTGATTCGGCTTCGTCTTACCTTCTGCCAACAACAATTCGCGAATATGACGCTCGTATACCGAGTCACCCATATAAGCAAGCGCCAGGCCATTTAGCTGTTTATAATCCTTCACAGTCGCCATCCATTAACCCCTTTTCCAGCGCGTACCTTGAGCCGTATCTTCCAATATAATCTGCTTTTCCTTCAACATATCGCGAATTTCATCCGATCTCGCAAAATCACGCTCATTCCGCGCCTGAATCCGCTCCTCAATCAAATCCTCAATCTCTTCATCACTCAAACTAATATCCGCCGCGTCCACATCCAACTTAAATCCGAGCACATCCGCGAACAATGTCATCATCCCTAAAAATTCACGCAGAACCGTAATCGAAATCCGCTCATTCGTCAAATAAATATTCGCCCGTTTTGCCAATTCGAAAAAGACCGATATCGCGTTTGCCGTATTAAAATCATCATCCATCTCGTCCTCAAACTGGTGCATCAACTCCGTCAATTGCTCCAGCCAATCATCCTCTTCCGGCGTTCCAGAATAATCCTCTTCCGCCACCTGAATTCGGTGATCCACATTCTGATACGCCGTCCGCAACCGATCCAATCCATTTTCCGCGTCCAAAAGCAACGCCTCACTATAAGAAATTGGTCGGCGATAATGCACAGACAACATGAAAAACCGCACCACATTCGCATTATGCTTTTCCAGAACCTCATGCAACGTAATAAAATTCCCCAG
The DNA here is from genome assembly GCF_003856515.1 of Listeria sp. SHR_NRA_18. NCBI lineage: Bacteria > Bacillati > Bacillota > Bacilli > Caryophanales > Listeriaceae > Listeria > Listeria sp. SHR_NRA_18. The sequence goes on along the minus strand of NZ_QPKR01000013.1, from coordinate 19,491 downwards.
CGACTTCGACATTTTTTCCCCATCAATATTCATATAACCATTATGCATCCAGTAATTCGCAAACGGCTTGCCCGTAAGCGCCTCCGACTGCGCAATCTCATCCTCATGATGCGGGAAAATCAAATCTTGCCCGCCTGCATGAATATCAATCGTGTCCCCGAGATATTTGCGCGCCATCGCCGAGCACTCAATATGCCAGCCCGGACGTCCCGCTCCCCACGGACTTTCCCACGAAATCTCGCCCGGTTTAGCCGCCTTCCACAACGTGAAATCAAGCTGATCCTCCTTGCGATCATTCGCCTCCACACGAATCCCGTGCTGCAATTCGTCCAAAGGTTGCTGTGACAATTTGCCATACTCCTTAAACCGCTTTGTTCGGAAATACACATCGCCAGCCGATTCATACGCATATTCCTTCTCAATCAGCGCGTCAATAAACGCAATAATATCATCCATATCCTGCGTCACCCGCGGATGGACATTCGCATCCCGCACGTTCAACTGATGCACATCCTCAAAATAAGCCCCAATAAAACGCTCCGCAACCTCAGGCACCGTAAGCTCCAACTCATGCGCCGCGCGAATCAACTTATCATCCACATCCGTAAAATTCGACACAAAATTCACATCAAATCCGCGATACGTCAAATAACGACGCACCGTATCAAACACAATAATCGGTCGCGCATTCCCGATATGAATATAATTATAAACAGTCGGCCCACAAACATACATCTTGACCTTCCCATCTTCCAGCGGCGTGAATGCCTCCTTCTCACGAGACAATGTATTAAAAATTTGCAAAGTCATTGTTCATCTTCTCCTTTTTGTGTATTATTTTTCAATTTCTCCAATTCCACTTCTATTTCAGTAAGTCTGCGCTTCAATTCCGCGACTTGCGGCTCCGTATGTTGCGTCACGCGCCCATTCAGCCGCACCACTTTTGCAGGAACACCCACAACCGTTGCGCCCAGCGGTACATCCTTGATAACCACCGCGCCCGCACCAACTTTTGCATTCTCACAAATCGTGATTGGCCCCAGAATCTTCGCACCAGCCGAAATCAGCGCCCCATTTTTCACCGTAGGATGGCGTTTCCCCTTATGCTTCCCCGTTCCACCGAGCGTCACCCCATGAAAAAGTACCACATCATCGCCAATCTCCGCCGTTTCGCCGATTACAATTCCAGCCCCATGATCGATAAATAAACGCCGTCCAATCGTTGCCCCCGGATGAATCTCGACATTTGTCAAAAAACGCGCCACCTGCGACAACCACTTCGAAAACACAACCATCCCGTGCCTATAAAAAAAGTTCGCAAACCGGTGCCACCAAATCGCGTGCAAACCCGGATAATTCAAAAACGCATCCACATACCCGCGCGCCGCCGGGTCATTCTCCAACACTGATTTCATATCCTCTTTCATGCGACTAGCCATTGTAATCCCCCCTCATCTACTCCGAATTAAAACGCAAAAAAAGACCCCTCAACAGAGACGTCTTCGCGTGGTTCCACTCTGATTCAAGTTTAGCGGTCCGTTCTTAGTAATCGGCGACAAGCGTTCGCACTCAGCCAGCTTTCCGAACTTCCGGTTCTTCTACGCTGCGCTTCGCATAACTTCTCACATGGTCGGGGAAACTACCCCTCCCTGTTTTCAGTTATCACGTACGCAAGTACGCTCCGCTTCCGGCTTTCGAAAAGCTGACTGACTTCAAACGCTTTCGCTCGATTTGCGTGAAAACATCATTCGGCGCTCCCTTCCCTTTAAAGAAGTTCCCTGCCCCATCCATGTTTCACATTAAGAATCTATCACCTAAACCTATCTCAATTGAATAACGGTCAGTCACCGCTCTGCGATACTCCAATTTTCCCGCAAAGATTCCGAGATGCATTTCAGAATACGCGCGCTAAGCCACTTCCAGCCAACGTAGCTCTCTCTATGAAGCCGCCATATTTCCTACTTCTTCTCATCAACATTTTAACTTATTAAGAATCATTGTACCACAGAAGCACACCCACCGCCATCAAAAATTACTTTTAAAATCATTCCTCATTTCGCCAATTCCACAAGCGTACCCCCAGCAATCCGATACACCGTCCAATCCTCCATCGGCTCCGCGCCCATCGCCAAATAAAAATCAATACTCGGCTGATTCCAATCCAGGCACCACCATTCCAACCGCCCGCATCCACGCTCCACCGCAATCTCCGCCAACCGCTTCAAAAAAGCCTTCCCAAATCCCTTTCCGCGCACAGTAGGTCGAACATACAAGTCCTCCAAATAAATCCCCGCTCGCCCAAGAAATGTCGAAAAATTGTGGAAAAACAACGCAAATCCAACCGCTTCCCCATCATATTCCCCGATAATAACCTCCGCCTTCTCCTTCACAAAAAGCCATTCCCGCAACATCTCTTCCGTCGCCACGACTTGATCCAGCATCTCCTCATAATCCGCCAATTCCCGAATAAACTCCAAAATAAGCGGCACATCCCGCTCCACCGCATATCTAAATTCCAATATTCTCTCTGTCATTCGCCATACCCCCAAAGCTGATTTTCTAACAATCTGATTATACACTATCTTCAGCTATCTCACCGGCAAAAAAGACCTACCCACAAAAATGGATAAGCCTCCCTCAAAAATACTATTTCGCTTCATTCAAACGATTTTCTAAGCGATTCACGACTTTTTCACGACCTAAAACTTCAATCGATTGTGGTAATTCCGGACCATGCATCTCGCCAGTAACCGCAATACGAATCGGCATGAACAAGCCCTTACCTTTCGCGCCCGTCGCTTTTTGCACACGTTTAATCGCAGCCTTCACTTCATCCGCAGCAAACGGCTCAATCGTTGCCATTTCTTCTTTAAACGCCGCCAAAACCTCCGGAACCTGCTCTCCCGCCAAAACTTCCTTCTCTTCCGCATCAAACGTCACGTCATCCGTGAAGAACATCGCCGAAAGCTCCACGATTTCCGCGCCATAACTCATTTGCTCATGATAAAGTGCCACAAGTTTACGAACCCAAGCCAATTCATCCGCGTCAGCAGTCGCCGAAACAACGCCTGCCTTCACTAAATGCGGCAAACTCAAATTCACCACTTGATCCAAATCTAATTTTTTCACATATTGGTTATTCACCCACGTCAACTTATGCGTATCAAACAACGCCGGCGATTTAGACAACCGCTTCGGATCGAAAATTTTGATAAACTCGTCTTTCGTGAAAATTTCCTCTTCGCCCTCCGGTGACCAACCAAGCATCGCCACAAAGTTAAACAACGCGTCTGGCAAATAACCCAAATCTTTATACTGCTCGATAAATTGAATAATCGACTCATCACGCTTACTCAATTTACGCTTGCTTTCATTCACAATTAGCGTCATATGGCCAAATACCGGTGGCTCCCAACCAAACGCTTCATAAATCATCAACTGCTTCGGCGTATTCGAAATATGATCATCACCGCGCAATACGTGCGTCATTTTCATCAAATAATCATCAATCGCTACCGCAAAATTATACGTCGGAATCCCGTCTTTTTTCACGATAACAAAGTCACCAATACCGTCTGATTCAAACGATACATCGCCTTTCACCATGTCATTAAATGTATACGTCTTGCCAGGTTGTACCGCATAACGAATACTTGGCTCCAAACCTTGCGCTTCTTTTTCCGCGCGTTGTTCCGCGTTCAAATGACGGCATTTCCCACTATAACGAGGCATCATACTGTTCGCTTTTTGCTCCTCGCGCTCTGCTTCCAACTCCTCAGCCGTACAATAACACTTATACGCCTTGCCTTCTGAAACAATTTGCTCAATCAGCGGATTATATAATTCTTGACGCTCACTTTGACGATAAGGACCATACTTGCCGCCCTTATCAACGCCTTCATCCCAATCCATACCAAGCCACGCCAAATTCTCTAACTGGCTCGACTCACCATTTTCGATGTTTCTTTTTAAATCCGTATCCTCAATGCGAATCACGAAATCCCCATCATTATGTCTTGCAAACAAATAATTAAATAACGCCGTACGCGCATTCCCAATATGCAAATGCCCCGTTGGACTTGGCGCATAACGAACACGCACTTTTTTAGCTCCACTCATATTTACCACTCCTTTATTTTTCTAAAAGTACAACAGCAAGGCTTGCGATTCCTTCGCCACGCCCTGTAAATCCTAATTTTTCAGACGTCGTTGCCTTCACGTTCACCTGTTCCGGCGTCGCGTGCAGCAACTCCGCAATCCGAGCTTTCATCGCGTCCACATAAGGCGCCATTTTCGGTTTCTCCGCTATAATCGTACAATCAATATTGCCCAACTTATAGCCATCCGCCTCAATCTCCGCCCAAACAACACGCAACAATTCCGCCGAATCCGCATCCTTATAAGCCATATCCGTATCCGGGAAAAAATGACCAATATCACGTTTGCCAACCGCACCAATCACCGCGTCCGTCACCGTATGCAACAACACGTCCGCGTCACTGTGCCCCAGCAAACCTTTTTCATACGGAATCTCAATCCCGCCAATAATCAACTTGCGGCCTTCCACTAACTGGTGCACATCATACCCTTGCCCCACTCGAATCATACCCGATTCCTCCATTTCTCCTGCAAAATCGCTTCCGCAAAAGCAACATCCTCTGGCGTCGTCACCTTCATATTATTGTAACTGCCCTCAACCATATGAACCGTCACACCAAGCCGTTCCACCAAACTCGCCTCATCCGTTCCTAAAAATTCCGCGGCTGCCGCAATTTCGTGCGCCTGCTTCAAAATTTCCGTCCGAAAAGCTTGCGGTGTCTGCACTTGCCATAACACCGAGCGGTCAATCGTCTCTTCCACCATACCATTACGCACCCGTTTCATCGTATCCTTCACAGGCATCCCACAAATCGTCGCGCCATGCACAGCAACGTCCGCCAACAACCGATCAATCATCGCCTGATCCACAAAAGGCCGCGCCCCGTCATGCACCAACACAACGTCCGCCATTTGACCACATTCCGCAAGCCCCTTCGCCACACTATACTGTCGCTCCGAGCCTCCCATCACAATCAAAATCTCCTTTTCCACATGAAGCGCATTAACCATTTCCTGCACATACGCAAGCTCATCTTCCTTGACCACAACGACAATTCGACAACAAGCATCATCCTCTAAAAACGTCCGAATCGTATGCAAAAACAAAACATGCCCCGAAAGTTCCAGCCACATTTTATTCCGTCCCAATTCCATCCGTTTTCCCTGACCCGCGGCCAAAAGAATCAATTCATATTTCATCTAGCATTACTCCTAAAGTCCAAATTAAGCCGGTTTTGCAAAAATCATCCGACCAGCAGAAGTCTGCAACACACTTGTTACTTCCACCTGAATCGTATCATTAATAAACTTGCGACCATCCTCAACAACAATCATCGTGCCATCATCCAAATAAGCCACACCTTGATTGTGCTCCTTACCGTCCTTCACAACGAGAACCGTCATCTTCTCACCCGGCAACACGACAGGTTTCACCGCATTCGCCAAGTCATTAATATTTAAAACCGCGACATTCTGAAACTCACAAACCTTATTCAAGTTATAATCATTCGTCACGACTTTCCCTTGCATCACTTTTGCCAGTTTCACAAGTTTGCTATCGACTTCCGAAATCTCCTCAAAATCGCCCTCATACATCTCGACCTTGATCGATTCCTCTTTTTGCAATCGGTTCAAAATATCCAAACCACGACGACCACGCGTCCGCTTCAATGTATCCGACGAATCCGCAATATGCTGCAACTCCGCCAAAACAAACAACGGAATCACAATCGTCCCGTCAAGGAATCCTGTTGCCAAAATGTCCGCAATCCGGCCATCAATAATGACACTCGTATCCAGAATCTTATACTCACGCGCTGCCGTAGCCTCTTCCTTCACTTCCTCAGGAGTCTTCTTCTTCACACCACGATTCGCAAATAAGTTGCCCCATTCCGCGCGCCTACTAATCCCAACCCGGAAGCCCAAATACCCAAGCACCAGCGTCAAAATAATCGGCACAACCGAATTCAAAATCGGAATTTTTGTCTGCGTCAATGCATTTCCCGCAAAAAAAGCAAGCACTAAACCAATCATAAGCCCCAGACCGCCATAAATAATCACTGTGTTAGAAGTGCTCGTAAGCCCATTCTCCAACCAGTTCAGAGCAGCAACAACATACTTCACCGCCCAAAAAGTAATAAGATAAAATATAAGTGCACCAACCAAAGCGTCTGTATAAGGATTATTAATGACAAAAATATGATCCACACCAACAGCTTCCCAAAGTTCAGGCAAACTAATCACGCCGATCGTACCGCCAATAATCATAAAACAAATTCTAATTACCCATTTCAGCATTATTTCTCCTCCTTTCCCATCTTTCTATTTATGTTCATACCCCTTCATTCTACACTACTTAAAGCCCCTACGGCAATTAAAACGAGTAGAAAATAAAAGGCCCTGTAAAGTTCACAAAAATAGTGACACAAAATCATTTTCCAGATTCCGCATCACTAAAGAAACAGTATTCTATTTCATCACAACTTCTCGCCTCGACCTTATTCTCTCCCATATATATAAGCTCATCATATATCCCGCTACAATAAAAACTACTTTTATAATCAAATAATACACTACCGGCGAATAGATGCCAATCATTCTGCAAACCGTATCAAACCCCAGTAAAACAAAATACTGCGTTCCAAGGAGAATAATAGCCTCTTTTCCAAATATCGTAAAAATGCCCGTTTCCTGTACCATTTGAAAAAGCAATACAGAAAACACAATCCCGCTTAAAGCAGTTAATACAAAAAGCACATAATTCGTCCCAAAATAATTATCATACATACTGACAAGCCTTGACCCGTTAAGCCAGAACATACTTCCAACGAGAAAACTACCAGCTAACGTTACAATCAACGTATACACGCCCAAGTTTCTTGATAATAATTTTAACACTTTATACTTCTTCGTCATGTTTCCTAAGTAGTAAAACAGAAAACAAGAAAACACAATCTGCAATCCAAATGGGAATTTGATACCCGTCTCACTCAGCAACCAGCCAACTATACAACTCAACAAAACAAGTAGCATTTGTATCCCTGTTCGTTTACTCCACTTACTAAAGAAATAATACAACACATCTAGGATAAATAAAACCACTAAAAACCATAACGGCGCATTCCACCCGACACTACCATTCAAGTAGAAAATACTTAGCAATGTACTTAAAGGATCCCGTTCCAATTGCCCCGTTGTAACATAATAAAAACTATTAATAAAAACCACAGAAATAATCTGAAACACAAAATATGGCACAAGTAAAGTCTTCCATTTTTTATAAAAATAATTCCCAGTCCCTTTCCCACGGAATAAAAATCCTGAGATAAAAAAGAACAATGGCATATGAAAAGAATAAATCAGTTTCATCAGTAACCCCGTGTATGCATAATCTGCTGACAGTACAATAGAATGACCAATAACAACTAAAATTATCCCATACGCTTTTAAATTATCTATCCAAGTCAGTCGTTGAGCCATTACTCCACTTCCCTCACATGAGTTTGTTCCATTTATAAATACCTACTCCACCATCTTGCATACAAATATATAAAGAATCTTTCGTTTCACCTTTTGTAGCATCTGCTTTTATAAAACAAAGTGAGCCTTGTTTATCTTCTTTTGCTGCTGGAAGTGCAGTTCTAGGATTCATCTTAAACATGAAGTCGATAGACAAAACAATATCTTTCCAAGCCAGTATGGAAGCTTCTTGACCATTACTATGGATGTGTTTAAAGTCGAAACCATATTTTGCAACGCCTTTATAGCCAGTTTTTAATATAAACTTTTGATTTGCCGCTTTTTCTTGAAGTGTAATGCCTGGATTCACTTTATTTAATAAAACATCATTTTGAACCGTCCAATTCTGAGAAGAACCATCATCAAAAGCACCGTAAATAATTGTAGCGACTCCTTTATCTAAAATATTTTGTGCCTGATTATTATAAATAAGTGTTTTCCTAGCCTCACTTCCCAATGTAATAGGAACGCTGTCACGAATGATGATATCCACGGCATAATTTACCTTAATTGGATATTCTCCTCTCAGACCATAATGCCTATTTTCAGATATAACTACATTCTCCATTTTATTGTATCGTAATATCTCTCCACCACTCGTCGTAATATCAGGCTCCCCCAGTATGCTGATGGCCTCTTCCTTAATATCTTCAAATGTATTTGATCCAATAAATATACCTTTACATTGCGTTTGATAATTCGTTTTAGCAGTAGTAATCAAAATGGCGGGAGAACTCATGATTGAAAATGAGTTGGCTTGTAATGTGATGCCTTGACAACCTGCTAATTGTAGGCCTGTTCTTTTAGGATACTCAGACCAGCTTTTATCACCAGCTAATATTTTAATTGTATTTAGATAACACTCATTCTGATTCTCCATTGAAATGAGTGGTTTTGTAGCCTTAGAAAGTTTCTCCGTCTTATTGATTATCATTAGGTCTTGAATAGTAGTTCCTTGCCCCACAGTTTCCGTTGGGGACACACCAATAGTATTAATTAATTTTATAGCTGTACTAAAAATATCTTCAAAATATAAACTCTCAAACCTATTTAAGTCATAGCCTTTATCCATTCGAATCATATCTGGCGGATTAGCTAATACAGAACTTTCTTTCCCCAAAAAACCAAGATTGCGAATTCTAATATTTCGTATATAGCTCCAATTCCATTCCGTCTCATCACCATTAAAAGCGAAATCAAATACAGTATCTCCAACAAAATTATTACTAGGAATTATTAACGTATTTACCGCCTGTTCTCCGATTATTTCTATACCATGATTCACAAATCGTATCGTTTTTGTGACTCTGTATTTCCCTGCCGGAAAGAACAGAGTACCTCCACCCTCTAGACCCGTCCACGAAGATTTACGTAGCATGCTTATCGCTTCTATAATTTTACTTGTATCGTCTGCTACCCCATCCCCAACGGCGCCTATATCTTTTACATTAATCAAAACCATAATAATCGCTCGCTCCATCCATAAATTATTCTATGTAACAATTTAAACATAACATATACATATTTTTAGTACTACGACCCCTTTTCTCTATATTTATACTTCTGGCTCTAGTTTTGTGACAACTTCATGAACTTTGATAAATTATATGCACGACAAAAAGACACCTGTAAACAACAGGAGCCTTTTTCATATTTCGAAGTATAATAATATATTTAAATTTCAGCTAAAATTACTTCGGCAACGCCTTACTCAGAGCATCTCCAAGCGTCGTCACCCCAATAATACTCACATCTTTCGGCAGCTTCCACTCCCCTTGATTGTTCGCCGGAATAAAGATCCGCTTAAAGCCTAATTTCGCAGCCTCTTGCACGCGTTGTTCAATCCGCGACACCCGTCTAATCTCACCAGTCAAGCCGATCTCACCGATAAAACAATCCGTACTTTTCGTAGGCTTATCATTACAACTCGATGCAATACTCACCGCCACCGCCAAATCAATCGCCGGCTCATCCAGTTTCACACCGCCAGCCGCCTTCAAATAAGCATCCTGATTTTGCAACAACAAACCGACCCGCTTCTCAAGCACCGCCATAATCAGCGACACCTTGTTGTGATCCATCCCCGTCGCCATCCGTTTCGCATTCCCAAACATCGTCGGTGAAATAAGCGCCTGAATCTCCACCAAAATCGGCCGCGTGCCCTCCATCGAAACAACCACCGTCGAGCCCGAAGCCCCGTCCAGCCGTTCCTCCAAGAAAACCTCCGACGGATTCGCGACTTCCACCAATCCAATATCGCGCATTTCAAAAATCCCGATCTCATTCGTCGATCCAAACCGGTTCTTCACCGCCCGCAAAATTCGGTACGCATGATGCCGCTCGCCTTCAAAATAAAGCACTGTATCCACCATATGCTCCAACATCCTGGGCCCAGCAATCGCGCCTTCCTTCGTCACATGTCCCACGATAAATACCGCGATATTGCCGCCCTTCGCGATTCGCATCAACTCCGCCGTACACTCTCGAACCTGCGACACACTTCCCGCCGCACTCGTCACATCCGGATGATACACCGTCTGAATCGAATCAATAATCACGAAATCCGGCTTCACATGCTGAATCGTCTGCTGGATCGCCTCCAAATTCGTCTCCGCGTACACATACAAATTATCCCCCGTCACAAGCAACCGCTCCGCCCGCAACTTCGTCTGTTTCACCGATTCCTCACCAGAAATATAAAGCACCCGTTTTCCCGTCGTCGTCAACTGCGCCGAAACCTGTAGCAACAACGTCGATTTCCCGATTCCCGGATCCCCACCAACAAGCACCATCGAACCCTGCACAACCCCGCCACCCAACACCCGATTAAGCTCCGGCATCTGCGTCAAAAACCGCGGTTCATTATCGCTCGTAATTTTCGTAATAGGCACAGCCGCAGCCGCTTCATCCGTATGCGTAAACGATGAGCGCCCCTTTTTCGTCGGCTCGAGCATCTCCACCATCTGATTCCAAGCCCCACAATTCGGGCATTTCCCCATCCATTTCGGCGACTCATATCCACATTCCTGACACATAAATTTCACACTACGCTTCGCTTTTGCCATTTTAAAAATCACCTTCCAAATTTCATATCTGTCCCTATTCTACCACACTTCCCACCACAAAAATCACCCAACATCAAAATTCCATTTCCAAGCCTGATTCTCCCGTTTTCGCGCAAAAAAAGAAGGCAATCACGCCTCCCATTTTTACAATATCTCAATATAACCTTCCGTTCCATGCACACGAATCCACTGTCCATCTTGAATCAGTTTTGTAGCCCCTTCCACGCCAACAACTGCCGGCAATCCGTACTCCCGCGCAATCACCGCACCGTGCGTCATGACCCCGCCAACTTCCGTAACCAGTCCTTTAATCGACACAAAAAGCGGCGTCCAACTAGGATCCGTGAAAGCCGTGACTAAAATATCGCCAGCCTCCAAATCCGCATCCTCCATCTTCAAAATAACCCACGCACGCCCCTCAATAGTCCCCGCCGAAACCGGCAATCCAACAATCGCGTCCTCTGGCATATTTTCACGCGCATAACTACCCGAAATAACCTCTCCATCCGACGTAATAATCCGCGGCGGCGTCAGTTTTTCATACACTTCATGTGCAACCTTACGCTCCTCAATTACCCGATATTCCACGTCACGCGTCGCAACCACATCACGAAACTCCTCAAAATGAAGATAGTACGCATCCTCCTTATCACGAAGAATCCCCAATTCCACTAACTTCCGAGCCTCCCGCATCAACGCCTGCTTATAAATAAAATACCGACTAATCATCGCATATTTTGGATACTCCCGATAGCCCATAAAATTCCGAATCAGACCAATCACACGCTCCGTCTCACCCGCCTTCCACGCACCATCCGGCAAAACGCGTAACCGCTCTAAAACATTCCGCTCTTTGTCCAAAGCCTCGCGCCGACCTTGCTCAAATTTCTCCACACTCGCGCCAGCCTCAAAGTTTTTAATATTACTCAAAATCATCGGAATCAGCGTCGTCGGCTTCTCCATCCAGCGCGCTTTCGTCACATCAATCTCGCCCGCACAACGCATCCCATATTTACGGAGATAATCCTGAATCGTATCCACGACTTCCGACCCACCATCAAAACGCTCCAATTCAGCCAAAAAGTCCTCCTCCGTCACATCCCGCAAATACGCAACAATCTCCGGAAACGGCCGAATCCTATCCGCAACATCCAACAACGCCAATCCCATTTCCGACGTAATATTGTTCGGCACCGACTGAGAAATCGCGTCCGCCACATTCTTCTCACCCAGCCACGCCTCCATTTTTTCATTCAGCCAAGCCGAAGCCTCCATCGCCGTCATGAAAACCGCGCTACTCCGAGGATCCATCAAATACTGCTTCAACACCTGAAAATCCGCCACGATAAAATCAAAAACATCCGTCCCCGATTTCGTCTCCATTTCACGCGCCGACTCCGCAATCGAAGCCTCGCTATCCCGCATCAACGCCGCCGGAACCTCCGGATCATTTTCCATCCGCGCCTCAAACACGTCAGAAACCTCCACGTCAACACTCGGCGCAGCCACATCACCCGGCACAGCCTTAATAAAATCACGCGCTATAATCGTCTCAAACGCATCTTTCATCAACGGATCCGACTGCCCCAAATTATTCACCAAATTATCACGCCCCGCCGAAGTCGCCAACATCCCCGTAATATCAACAAACAATCGTCCACCAGCAACACACATTGGCGCAGGCGTCGTCATCAAATAAAAATCCGAACCTAGCGGCTTCATCGCATCCGTCATCATTTGCTGATGCCCAACAGACACGTACACATGATTCCCCTGATCCCCCGCCTCCGGAATCGGATAAAGCGTCGTAATCGCACGACTTTGCACGATATAAAAATCATCCCCGACCAAACACCACTCTATATCCTGCGGGCACCCAAAATAAGCCTCAACCAACCGCCCAATCCGCGCCAATTCCAAAATCTGCGCCTCCGTCAACGTTTGCATCCGCTGCTGCGCCACATCCAATTCCAGCGTCTTTGTCCCACCAGCCACGAGTCCATAAATAGCCAGCTTCTTAGTCGCAATCACCTTTTCAATAACCGCACCGTCACGCACCCGGTAAGAATCCGCCGAAACCAATCCAGAAACCAGCGCCTCCCCCAATCCAAAACTCGCATCAATAGACACCACTTTTCGGTCAGCAGTAATCGGATCAGCCGTAAACAAAATCCCCGAAGCCTCTGGAAAAACCATCCGCTGAACGACCACCGACAAATAAACACCCCGATGATCAAACCCATTTTGCATCCGATAAATAACCGCCCGATCCGTAAATAAAGACGCCCAACACTTCCTAATATGCTGCAAAATCGCGTCCACACCAATCACATTCAAATACGTATCCTGCTGCCCCGCAAAAGAAGCAGAAGGCAAATCCTCCGCCGTCGCACTAGAACGAACCGCATACGCATGCTCCGCGCCAAACTTAGAAATGTAATCCGTCACAGCTCGCGAAATATCCCGAGGAATCTCTAACCCGACAATAAGCTCCCGAATCTCGCCGCTGATTTCGCCAATTTGCTCTCGATCATCCACACGGAGCGAATCCAAACGCCCCACTAAATCATGATACCGCTCATTTTCATCAACAGTCTTCTGAAATCCCACCGTTGTAACACAAAAACCTTCCGGCACACGAATCCCGTCCATTTTTGCTAGTTTACTCAGATTCAATCCTTTTCCACCAACTAAAAAAAGCTGCGACTCCTCTATCTCCTGAAAACCGAGAACCAATTCACCCATCATACATCTCTCCTCGCCGTTACTATACGCTTCATTCTAGCAGTAATTTTTAGGAATAAACAGTCTATATTATTACTTTTTTTCATGCTATAATTAAAGTAAGGAAAGGTCACAAAACGCTTTTCGGATCTGGAATCAGTCCAACCAAAGGATGCGGTACATACAATTCCTCCAAATAACGCATCTCAGAAAGCGTCAACTCAATATCAAGCGCAGCCACCACACTCTCGAGATGGCTTTCTTTTTGTGCACCAACAATCGGCGCAACGACTTGATCCTTATTCAACAACCAAGCGAGCGCAATCTTATCCCGCGTCACACCATGATTCACCGCAACTTCCGCCAATCGCTCCACAATTCCACGATCCGATTCCATCATCCCATCATATTTCGAATGTTGCACCTGATCCGTCTCCGAACGCAGACTCGTTTCCGACCAATCACGCGTCAAACGACCAGAAGCAAGCGGACTATACGGCGTCAACGCAATTTTTTCATCCCGACAAAACGGCACCATCTCACGCTCCTCCTCCCGATAAATCATATTATAATGATTCTGCATCGAAACGAATTTCGTCCAACCATTGCGCTCCGCCACACGCTGCGCCTTCTGGAACTGCCACGCATACATCGCACTCGCCCCAATATACCGAACCTTCCCCGACTTCACCACATCATGCAGCGTCTCCATCGTCTCCTCAATCGGCGTATCATAATCCCAACGATGAATAATATACAAATCCACATAATCCGTCCCCAACCGCTCCAAACTATGATCAATCTCACTCAAAATTGCCTTCCGAGAAAGCCCGCCACCATTCGGCTGCCCAGGACGCATAATCTGATGCACTTTCGTCGCCAACACAATATCATCCCGATTCGCATAATCTCTCAGCGCACGCCCAAGAATGTTCTCACTCTCACCCATCGAATAAATATTCGCCGTATCAAAAAAATTAATCCCTAAATCAAGCGCTTTCTTAATCACCGGCCGACTACGCTCCTCATCCAAAACCCACTTATGCGTCCACTTCTCCACATCACCAAATCCCATCGCACCCAAACAAATCCGCGAAACATCCATACCCGTATTACCAAATTTCACATACTCCATCTATATTCCCCTCCAAAAAAGTTATTTCATCTCATCAAGTATAAACCTTAAAGTCCACTCCAACACAAGCAAAAAGAATAAAAAAGCGATGAGAACCCAGTTTCAGATTCCCATCACTTTTCAAAATTTCACTCACTCCGATTTAGCAGGCTTAGCCGTCTTTGCTTTAGGTTTCGCCTTCGCTTTTGCCTTCGTAGCTGTTGTCGTCGTTTTCTTCTTAGGAATCGCTGCTTTCTTTTTCTCCTTCACCTGAACCGTTAATTCACCAGCTTTAGTCCCAATCACGACCGTATCACCAACTTTAACCGTTCCACGCAACAACTCTTCCGACAAACGATCCTCGACATTTTTCTGAATCGCCCGTTTCAACGGACGCGCACCATACTCCGGATCATAACCATCCTTCGCAATTTTAGCCTTCGCACTCTCCGTCAAACTCACATGGATATTGCGCTCGCCAAGACGCTTCGTCAACTGTTCCGTAAGCAATGTCACGATTTGTTTCAATTCCTTATCATCCAGCGAATGGAAAACGATCGATTCATCAATCCGGTTAATAAACTCAGGACGGAATGCCTTTTTAAGCTCCTGCAACATCCGGTGCTGCATCGCCTTATGGTCCTTCGTCATATCAGAAACGTTGAAGCCAACCGACTTATCATCCTTCAGCTCCTGAGCCCCAATATTCGACGTCATAATAATAACCGTATTTCGGAAATCCACAACCCGCCCCTTAGAATCCGTCAAACGCCCATCATCGAGCACTTGCAACAACATATTAAACACATCAGGATGCGCTTTTTCAATCTCATCTAAAAGTACAACCGAGTAAGGTTTTTGGCGAATTTTCTCCGTTAACTGGCCGCCCTCTTCGTAACCAACATAGCCTGGAGGAGCCCCAACAAGACGCGCCGTCGAAAATTTCTCCATATACTCCGACATATCAATCCGAATCATCGCTTCCTCATCACCAAACATCGATTCAGCAACCGCTCGCGCCAATTCCGTCTTACCAACACCAGTAGGTCCTAAGAAGATAAACGAACCAATCGGACGCTTCGGATCCTTAAGCCCCGCACGCGCACGTCTCACAGCTAGAGAAACCGCCTTAACAGCTTCCTCTTGACCAATTACACGCTTATGAAGTAAAGACTCCATATTCAACAATTTATCCGTCTCCGTCTCGCCTAGCTTCGTAACCGGAATACCCGTCCAACTTGCCACAACCTCAGCAACAATCTCCTCCGTTACCTCACTATTATCCTGACCTTGTTTCGCATGCCAATCCTTCTTCTTCTCCGTAAGCTCACGTCTTAACCGCTGTTCCTTATCACGCAATGACGCAGCTTTCTCGAACTCTTGACCTTGCACCGCCGCATCCTTCTCTTTTTTCAATTCAGCCAAGTTCGATTCCATTTCCTTCACATTTGCCGGCGTCGTATAAGCCTTCAAACGTACCTTCGAACCCGCCTCATCAATCACATCAATCGCTTTATCTGGCAAGAACCGATCCGAAATATAACGATCCGACAATCTAACCGCAGCCTCAACCGCAGCATCCGTAATCGCAACCCGATGATGCGCCTCATAACGATCCCGAAGCCCCCGCAAAATTTGAATCGACTCATCCACAGTTGGCTCCTCGACACGAATCGGTTGGAAACGTCTTTCAAGCGCTGCGTCCTTTTCAATATACTTCCGATACTCATCAAGCGTTGTCGCACCAATACATTGCAACTCACCACGAGCAAGCGAAGGTTTCAAAATGTTCGACGCATCAATCGCACCTTCCGCGCCACCAGCACCAATCAACGTATGCAATTCATCAATAAATAAAATAACATTCCCAGCTTGGCGAATCTCGTCCATCACCTTTTTCAAGCGATCTTCAAATTCACCACGATATTTCGTTCCAGCGACAACCGTTCCCATATCGAGCGTCATCACACGTTTCCCGCGCAACGTCTCCGGCACCTCATTATGCACAATTTGTTGCGCCAACCCTTCCGCAATCGCCGTTTTACCAACACCAGGCTCCCCAATCAAAACCGGATTATTCTTCGTCCGGCGACTGAGCACCTCAATCACACGCTGAATCTCCTTCGAACGCCCAATCACAGGATCCAAATTCTCTTCCCGTGCAATCACCGTCAAGTCCCGCGCCAAGCTATCCAAAGTCGGCGTCGCTTGCGTATTCGTCGAACGACCAGAAGCCGCCCCGTCCCCGCCACCAAGCAATTGCAATACCTGTTGACGCGCCTTATTCAAGCTCACACCCAGATTTCCAAGCACACGAGCCGCAATACCCTCACCCTCACGAATCAGGCCAAGCAAGATATGCTCCGTCCCAACATACGTATGACCAAGTTTCCGCGCCTCATCCATCGACAACTCAATCACTTTTTTCGCACGCGGCGTATATTGAATCGTTTGAACAGCAGTCTCACCCTCGCCGATCAAACTCTCTACTTCCTTTTGCACCTTGTCCGAACTAATTCCAAGCTCATATAACGCCTTCGCAGCGATACCCTCACCCTCACGAACCAATCCCAACAAAATATGTTCCGTTCCCAAATTGCTATGTTTCAATCTCATAGCCTCTTCCTGTGACAAAGCCAATACCTTCTGCGCTCTTTGTGTAAATCTCCCAAACATCATGGTAGTTTCCTCCTCTAATTTTCGAAGCCTAGTATGTATCCAAAATTTCTCGGATAGCCGCAGCCCGAATCACTTTTTCTTCCAATTCATTCATATCCCGCTGCGCAAACTTTCGTAAAAAAGCTGGTTGCGAAAATAATATCAGTTCATTGACCTTTTGACTAGGTATATGCTCAATATATCCCATCTGCACACCCAGCCGCAAATCAGAAATAGCGTCCGCAGCCTCTTTCTGCGCCAATATCCGACTATGTTTCAACATCCCATATGCTCTGAAAATTCTGTCCTCCATCACAATATGGAATTTTTGTTTCAATTTGGTTCGGCAAACCCGTTCCTGCATAATTACCTGCTCCATCACATCCGACAAATCCTGCACAATCTCCAGCTCCGTCTTCCCCAATGTCACCTGGTTTGAGATTTGAAAAATACTGCTCGCAGGCCGACTTCCCTCCCCATACATTCCTCTTACCACAAAACCGTACCTTCTAATCGCTTCTATCGTTTTTTGTAACTGTTTTGTTGCAACCAATCCCGGCAAATGCACCATCACAGAAGCCCTCAGACCCGTCCCAACATTCGTCACACACGTCGTCAAATACCCCAACCGCTTATCAAAAGCATAAGGCATTTTCCCCTCAAACGCATCATCCAACTTAAAAGCCGCATCCAACACCTGCTCCAACTGAAGCCCCGGCGCCAAACACTGAATCCGAATATGATCCTCCTCATTAAACATCACACTCGCCTTTTCATCCTCGCTAATCATCACCGCACCAAACTCATGCCGACGCATCATCTCAGGACTAATCAAGTGCCGCTCCACCAACATCCCGCGCTGCAACAACGACAAATCCCCCATCTCCAAAAGCGGAAATTCATCATCACCAAACACCTCACGAACCCGCTCCAAAAGCTCCAAACCAGCCCCAGAAAAATTCCAGTCCTTAAAGTTCCGAGCCAACCTCACTCGCGAACTAATTACAACATCACTCTCCGGCCCGTCCGACTTCAACCAAGAACTCAGCACTGGCTCAAATAAATGCTCATTCCCCATCCAAACCAGCTCCATCCTCTTTCAAAGCCCTAATCTGATCCCGAACAACCGCAGCCTCCTCAAAAGCCTCCTCAGCAACCAGTGAAACAATCCGGTCCTGCAAAACCCGCAACTGCTCCTCCACCGCCAAAACTTCCTTCTCAGCCAGCGGAACCTTCCCAACATGCCCCTTATTCCCATTTTGAGCCCGCTCCACCATCTGCATCACATTCTCCGCAAACTTACCATAACAATGCTCACAGCCTAATTTAGAAGAATCCATCACCGCCTGTAAAGACATCCCACAATACTCACACTCCAGCATCTCGACATCTTTTTCCGGCGTCTTCTGCAATAAACTCAAGAAGTCCACACTATTCTCAGCCACCTGCTCCTCCATATAAGCCATACTCTGCGCCTCCGCACACCCCTTACACAAAAATACCGAGAAAGTCTGGCCATTAAACTCATGCCTAATTTCAATATTCGCCTCATTCTCCCCACAACTCTGACAAATCATAAAACGCCTCCTACTCGTATTTCAATGCCTCAAGCATCGCCTCAAGCATCCGACTTCGAATAATATCACGCTCCGGTAAAGGTAATGCAATCACATTCCGATCCATCGCAGCCAGCATCAAACGCGCCTCTCTCTTCGAAACAACCTCTTCCTCCAACAATCTGAGTAAAACATCCTCCGCAAAGTTCTGCGACACCTTCTTCTCATGCACCATCACAATAATGGCATCTAACAACTGTAATTTATCATTCATCTTCACCTTAATAATCCTAATATAGCCACCACCACCACGCTTACTCTCAACCAAATAACCACGTTCCATCGTAAAGCGCGTATTAATCACATAATTAATCTGCGAAGGCACACATTGAAACTGATCCGCCATCTCGCTCCGCTTAATCTCAACAGCCTCACTTGCCTCCAGAACCTGTTTCAAATAAGCCTCAATAATATCCGATATATTCTTCATAAGGATGCACTCCTTTCATTGCACTGACTTTGACTATTTTTGACTTTAATTATACTAAAAAAAAGAGCCTAATTGCAAAGAATTAGCTCTCAAAAAAAGAAAACACCAAACCTTATATCGTTTAGTGTTTTCAAAATATGTACATTGCCCGGCGACGACCTACTCTCACAGGGGGAAGCCCCCTACTACCATCGGCGCTGAAAAGCTTAACTTCCGTGTTCGGGATGGGAACGGGTGTGACCTCTTCGCCGTAACCACCAGACAATG
>NZ_QPKR01000012.1:0-90428 GCF_003856515.1 Listeria sp. SHR_NRA_18 | reverse complement strand
CCGACGATGTAGAAGAATAATCNAAATTTTGCTACGTCTGTCCATATATCACTTTCAAATACTTCTCGACTCATCTGGAATGCGCCCTTCATTTGTTACACCTCTTACTTTTTAAAATCGGTTAAAACGGTAAATCGTCGTCACTAATATCTATTGGCGTTCCCGTGCTGAATGGATCGCTATTACCTTGCTGACGGCTGTTTTGCGGGTTAGGTTGATGATTGCTTTGATTCACGTTTGATTGCTGTTGTGGGGCTTCCTGTGAGCTTCTAGGCTCTAAAAACTGTACGGATTCAGCAAGTATTTCTGTCACGTAGACACGTTTACCGTCGTTCCCCTCGTAGTTTCGCGTTTGCACCTTGCCATCAACACCTGCTAGGCTACCTTTTTTCAGGAAGTTGGCGACATTTTCGGCGGGTTTACGCCAGACAACGCAATTAATGAAATCAACTGGTTGCTCTCCGTTTGCGGTTTTATAGTTTCTGTTAACAGCTAAAGTAAATGTAGCTACTGCGTCACCTGCTGGCGTGTACCTTAGCTCCGGGTCTTTTGTTAATCTGCCTACTAGTACAACTCTATTCATCATTTTGTGTTTGCCCCTCTTTCGCTTTCGCAATTAGTTCTTGCATTGTTTTAATCATGTTATTCACTTGTATTAACGTTGCATTTCCAATACTTTCAACCTTTGCTTTACCTTTAATAAAGTCTTTTATTTCCGCCTCGTCTCCGCCTTTTAATTCAGCATATTCTTTGAACATGGCATGTAACTTTGCTATTTTTTCTTTTGTCGCCATTGCTAGCGGTTGAGGGTTGTTGTTCTTTTGTTTTTGAACACCGCTTGCAGCGTTCCCATCGTCATCATCATCGCTTGCTATACCAAACGCGGCTGAAAGGGTATATCTTCTTGCGTACGTCAAAGCGCTACCTGCGCCTTGTGCCGTGTTTTTGTCAACAGGTAAGAGAAATGGATCAAACTCAATAAATTCACCGCTAGAATGGCTAATAATCGTTTTTATCCCAACTTTATTTTCTTCCGCAAGTGGGATTTGAATATATGATAAACCTAACGCATGCGCCTTGTTTTTTATTGCTGATATCACATTTTCAAGAGGGACGTATTTACTTTTAAAAAACGGGTTATTCGCAGTCTTTGCGGGCTGTTCTACACTCTCTTGAAACTCTGCTAAAGATTTGCTCAACTCTGTGATCGTTTCGCTCATTTTCATTTGAACCACCTCACACTATTCTTAGTGACCTTCCTTGCTGAATTTCCGCGCCATCTACTTCTTTTCCTGCCTTCAAATCCGCTAACAGTGCTTTCTTATCCAATTTTTTAGGCTGCTCAACCAAATAAGCGCCTAACTTGCTTTCATCCTCTACACGTACGCTTTTCGGGTTATTCTGAATACGTATCGTTAGATGCTGGCCCGTCACTTTATCTGTACCAACCTTCTCTAATTCATCTTTCAAATAGCGTTTCATGCCGTCAATGTTATTTTTCATAGCGCTTTTTCTATCTGACATACGTTTGATTTCAACTTCTAAGCCAGCAATCTCTGCTTCTAACGTCTTGATAACTTTAGCGGTGTTCTCCGCCTTGATTTCAATACTCTCTGTTATCGCGTCTAATGTGTCCTTTAAAGTCTCCACTTCTAACTGTTCTGCAATGTCTAATACATTTTTATAACGCTCTGTTAACTCATATAATTTCATTTTGTCACGCTCTTTTCTTGGAATTTTTTATCAAGCTGAAAATATATGTCGATCATTTCGTTGTATACCGATGAACCTTCTAACGCCTGCTTATGACGCTTGAGCCAGTTATATACTGTGCTGATTTCCTCGTATTCGTGAATCGTCGTCTTAAATCCGTGGTGCATCACTTCGAACCACATTGCTATCGCCTCCATTGCTTTTTTATGCGGGAGTATGTATAATAAAGTTATCTATTCTTATACATGCACTCCCTGTATGTGTTTCGCTCACTCTGTAAAGTGAGCTTTTTTTATTGCTCGTAGAAAACCATGGTTGTTAAACTTTAATCCGCATATCGTGCAAAACGCATGGTCCGACTTTATTTCCTCATTCCTGCATCTTGGACAACATAGTTTATCTTTAGCACAATGCCAGCAAATTCTCGTGTGCCCAGGTGGTTCTTGCCCTTCTAAAATGTCATCGAACATTGCTCCGCAACTCTCGCACAAAGTACCATCTAAATGCATATCTGTTATTTCACCCATGTTTATAACCTCCTCAAATGGCTTATCGTGTCGTTTAAATGGCTGTATAGCTACTTTATCTTCTGAAACGTCGTATCTTTCTATTAAAATATCCGCTATTTTACGATGCACTTTGTCCGTCCGTTTCACTCTCAATTCGTCCATTCTCTTCACGTCCTCTCAAATCTTCCATATACTCGTCATGCCACGCTTGGCTGTTGCGGTTGCGTAACTCCCAGTACTCTTCATTTGCCATTAAATTCTCAACTGATCCTGCGTACATCTGTTTCACCTCACAATTTATTTATCACCGTTACACCTACCATCAGAACGAAGGCGGATAGCACGATGGCCGCAATCACTAGCAACCATATTTTCGTATCTTTCGCCAGTTTAATGTCCCCATTCTCGTCCTCATGTCCGCAAAAGAAAAAGTTTACTAGTGCTGAAAACATTGCTCTACCTCCTCGTATTCTTGCGATTCTAGGTACTCTACGTATTTTTGAAATGTGTGATAACCGGTTGCCATAAGCGGAACTTCGCTTGATATCTCGTTGAATTTAACCGTTCCAGTTACATAATTCAGAATAATGGTGCTGTCACCTGTCTTGCGTTTGCGCCTAAACGTCCTCATTTTCCACTTCGTCATACGCATATCCATCCGCCTTTCTCTTAGCTTTGTCACTTAAGAAAAGGTTAAAATACATCATTGCTAGTGCGAAACCTCCGATAAAGCCTAGTATCCCGTTAAGCATCTTCATCAACTCCAATGCTGTCTAAGTCTATCTCTTTGATTGCTTCTATATCAGATAAATCGTAACCTTCGTATTTTGCTTTAAACTCCGTTAACGCTTCTTCTCGCACTTTTAAACGTGGCAATTTCAACGATGGTAATAATCCTTTATTCACTAATTTATATGCGTATTCACGACTAGTTTTAAGCTCTTTTGCAACTTCGTTCATTGTTAATAATTCGGGCATTACTCTCACCTCTCCGTTTATTAAATCCAGCCGGATTTCTCCCAAAACTTTTCACGTTCCAACACTTGTCTTTTTAAATCGATATTGTAACCCTCACTCATTATCGCTAATGTCGTGTTGATAATCGCTGATGCGTCTAACATTTCTCGCATTACATTTACAACGGTTTGCCGTTGCTCCGTGCTGATTTTAGCGGTAGGCGAAGCAAACGTATCTAATGACTGTTTAACACTCTCTACCGCCTCTGTAGCTTCCCTTGAGAAGTGATGAAGCAACGACATTTGATGTTTATCTACTTTTTCTAGTATGCAAGGCAATAACCCGCCTGAAAATTCGCGCAAAAGTCTAAAGCTCACTTCCGCATTGTTGTAATTATCCATATATGATTTAGCTACTTGCTTTGATACTTTTCGTTTGCCGTTCGCTTGCTGGCTTACTAGCGCTTGTGTTATATGATTGTCTATCGCTATTTCTTTTTGTTGATGCTCTCCTGTTAAAGTCTTTACAGCCTTCGCCGCGTATGCCGACTCTTTGATTGCGTTTGTCATTATTTTCTCCGTTCTGTTATTTAATTTACAGGCGCATAACACACCTTTTTGGTATGATTGTTTCAAGCCCTTTTATATAGATCGTCCGTTGTGGTAGGCGGGCGGTCAGTGTGATTTTAACCCTTTTTAACAATAGCGTTACTGTTAATCATTTCTTTGGTTGCCTGTAAAACGCATTCAGCTTGTTCTACTGTTAGTTCTTGCTCTGCAAGCACATTGCGTATAACTTGAGCTAATCCGCGTACAAGCTCGCCGTCCATCGATTCCGAATAATTAAATTGATATTCGTTATATTCAATCATAGCTTTCCTCCTTGTATATTATTCAGTTTCAACGTTCTCTTTATGTTCGCCTCTCCTGTTTGGTATGATTTGGATATGGAGGGGGTGAATAATAATGAATTTTGAAAAACTCTACTTAGATAAAGTTGAGCAAGCTCGTTCGAAAAAAGCGAAAGAAATACTAGAAACAAAAGGCGTTGATGTTAATTGCCCTAATTGTGACTCCAAAATCACAGTGAACTCATTAAACTATGAATGTCCGCATTGCAATAAATCGTTTGAAGTTGAATTTAATCACAATTAATTAGCATCAAGTTCAAAATCGACTTTAATATCTAGTTTAGCCAATTCATCTGCAAATGTTTTGGCTTGCTGGATATGAAACTTCACTTTGTCCGCAAGTAACTGTGCACGCTCGAAATCGTTCTCGTCTACCGTCGTTTTCACGTTGATGATTAGTTTATCGTCGCTTTGGTTTGTCATTTTGGCTCCTCCTATTGATGATAATTATTCTCGTTCATCTAAGGGTGTTTGTGTGTAAAGCTCCAGTAGATTAAATAACTGCACTTGCGTATCTTTTTCTAATTCTGTAAATGCGTTATAAGTATAAAAATCTTTGAGGAAAACAGGATTATTGTCTGCAAAGAAGTCAGCAACTGTTTTCCTACTCCTGACGCTTTTAATCGTGAAAAAACGGCCGTTTGTTATTGATTCCTTCATTTCAAAACCTAATGCGTTTATTCTTGCCTTGAACTCATTTGTTCTCATTTTGTTCCTCCTCATGTCAATTTGTATTTATCGCTACAGCCCATTCTAAAGATTCTTCGGCTGGCATTTTAATTACAAACTTACTATAGGTAACGATTCGCTCATTTTGTGTTGTTTTGATAATAATAATCGTGCTGAATAATTTCCTCCTAGATGCTATGATACGCCCGACCATTCCAGCTTTATAACCTTTCGCTATAACTACTGTATCGCCAATTTTAAACCCATATTTCCATGCCATTTCGTTCCTCCTCACATCATATTTAGGCTTCTTGATAGGTGGATTGTTTTTCTTTCAAAAATCTATTTACAAAGTACAGTTGGCCTTTTCCGGTTACTTTCGGAGTCTTGCCAATTGTTATTGAACCATCTGAACGGGTGATAGATGTTTCAATGATTTCAAACCAACCGCGTTCCATACTGTATTGTGTCGGCATATTCCAATCTGTCCCCTGGCGTTTGATTAAATAGTTATTAGTGCGCATCCACTCAAATAGTCTTTGTTGTCCTATATCGATGCCGTTTTGCTTAAGGATTTTTGCTAGCTCTCTGATTAAAATAGATGTTTTGCTTGTTGATACAGCGTCTGCGAATAATACTTTTGGTCTTTGTTGTTCGATTACTTCTAGCGCGCGTTTCTTTTCTTCCTGCTCTTCAATCCATTTTTTCGCCCTTGCTACTGGATCTTCAATCATGTAAGAGAATGACGGATTACTGGCCAACTTCCGCGCCTGCTTTTCTACTTCAATAAAGTATTTTCGAATCGCTCGGCCTTGTTCATTATTTTCAACCATAGCAAGTTCTTTACCAGAATCGAGAGTGAAAATATAATCAATAGATTTTGTTCCTCCGATTGCTCGTTTCTCAGTTTTGAGAAGTGAGAAAAAATCTTCATTCTCTACAAAGTTATATTGTTTTATACGTCGTTTAATCCAATCAGCGAATTTAGTTGTAGTCATTAATCGCTCATGTAATAATCGAGCGTTAACAAACTTATCTCCGTTCTCATTTTCTAGAACTGGTAACATTTCATTTGCGATTACTTTTAGATTATTCATTGTTTACCTCCTTTAATATGTTGTTGAATTCGAAACTAACTTTTAAAAAAAATCGTCAACTTTAACATTTAACACTTCTGCAATTTTTATAGCTTCTTCAAAATAGAAGTCTCTTCCTTTTTTTCTATTCACTTTCAAATTGAATAATGATCTATCCATATTTATCATTTCGGCTACCTCTGACTGTTTAAGACCGCTAGAAACGATTAATCCTTTCAATTTGAAATACGGTACATCATATTCATTTTTAACTAACATCGCTCCTCCTCCTTTCTTTAGTTTCGAAAACAACAACTAATGTAAATTCATAATAACTCAAAAAAGTTTCGAAGTCAACAACTTTAGTTTGTTTTTATTAAATTTGTGTTTCGTAATGACGTATATATGTTGCGATTACACAACTTTAAATGTATAATTATATAATCAGGAGGTTGTTCAAATGAGTATTGGAGAAGGTATAAAAGCAAGGCGTCTGCAAAGAGGCATGACACTAGAAGAACTAGCTGATGCTCTTAACGAAAAATTCCCTGGAGTTATCAATTTTAATAAAGGGAAATTGTCTAAATGGGAAAACGGCAAAGAGGAACCGCGTCTCTCGTCGATAAAATTGATTGCCGATTTTTTTAATATTACTATAGATGATCTATATAATAGCAAGGTCGAAGATTTATTTTCTGAACAAGAAGAAACAGACATACAAAAAGAAGTAGAGAGACTATTGAGCGATGTTAAAAAAGGAAATTACGTCCTTGAAGGTGAAGAACTTTCAGAGGACGCTAAAGAAAGTTTAAGAGGCGCTTTTGAAAACGCCGTTAGAACTGCTATACTTATAAATAGAAATACTAAGTAATAAGTTGCATCACTTTAAATTCTGTTTTAGAATTAAATATATCCTCCCCTCTCTTTTTTAGAATTTTACTCACTTTCTATTTTGAAGTTATCACTCTTTATATTAGAATGATTGATATGAGTACTTTCAAAAGGGGCGGTGGGAATCATGGATATTAACGAGCGCATTGTATTGTTTCGGAAACGTCAAGAAATTTCTCAAAAAGAATTAGCTAATATGATCGATGTTGATGATAGCACAATGAGCAAGATAGAAAACGGAACTCGTGCGCTACGTCATTTTGAAATAGAAAAGATAGCAGACGCGTTAAACGTATCAATAGAAGAACTTTTCGGACGTGCTAAAAAAACAAACGTTGATGTTATGCTGCTACGTTTTAATAACGGCTTGAACGACTTGGAAAAGAACAAGATTCTTTCCTTCGTAGATGGAGTAAATAGAAAATAACGACGCAACAAAGATGATAGGTATAAACGCTATGCGTTCATATAATAAAACATAAAAGGGGTAGAAGGAATGGAAGATGGAAAGGGAAATGTAGTTAACTTGAAAAACACTTTAGGAACAGCTGGTTTTGTTTTAGCTCTGATTGGCTTATTCACCGGATGGATACCTGTTCTAGGTTGGATTGTATGGATATTAGGGGCAGTTTTTTCTATCATAGGTCTGTTTAAGAAGCCTAAAGGATTAGCGATTGCAGGTACGATTATTTCTGCCGTAGGAGTTACTTTGTTAATAATTTTTGCAACTATAGGATTATCTTTAGGTGATGATACGAAAGCTACTAATGATTACAACTCAACGGACGCGGAAGAGAAAAAGAAAGAGGAAGATCTTGAAAAAGAATATGCTGAATCAAAAAAAGGTCCTTCCTTTAAAGAAAATATATTAAAAAATGACGATATCGAACTTACTATAACAAACCATAAAATAATTCCAGTTGGACAGAAAGGTAATGAGTATGGCGATAAACCAATCATCGCTTTCTGGTATAACGTGAAAAATGTATCTGGTAACGAAGTAGACCCAAGCACTTCCTGGATATTAAATATTAAGGCTTTTCAAGATAATAACTCCGACACCATTAACGAACTCAACATAGGCATGCTTCCTGATGAACAATTCACTGATTCACAAATGGAAAATATAAAAAAAGGCGGCACTGCGAAAAATGCAGTATCATATGAACTTGATGACGAAACCACCCCGGTTGAATTGGTTTATGCGAACATGGTTTCAGATGAAGAATATGGCCGGTTGAAATTCGAAATCAAATAAAGAAGAATTGCCCAGACCGGGCTTTTCTTTGAACCTAAAATAGAACATATGTACGTTTTTGGAGGGGTGATTTTTATGTAAATAAACTTTTTGTACACAATTAACAAAGGAAATAAACGGGAACGGTGGGAAATTATGAAACAGTTAGTTGATTTGATTCACGAGTTTGGCTCAGCAGATATTATCGAAATATCTCGCAACTTGAATATGCAGATTATCGATTTCAATCTTAATAAGGAAATCGATGCAATACTTACATGCATAGATAATCATACAAAAATACTAACTTGTTCCGCAACGTTGACGAATGAAAGAAAACAATATGTATTGAGATACATGGTTAACATGATGATACTTATACCTAACAATAAGACGATTATTTTAATGTCTAAACAGATGAATGAAGGGATTTGTTGATATGCAAGGTGGTGTAAGAAAGCGCGGAGATAGCTGGTACTATTATTTTGAGGCTGGCCGTGTTGACGGCAAACGGAAAAAGATTGAGCGCAAAGGCGGCAACACAAAGAAAGAAGCCTTATCTAATTTAAGAAAGGCGCTAGATGAATTCGAAAACGGCGGTTCTTTCGTGGATCAATCAGAAATAAGCGTAGCAGATTATTTTGACTACTGGTATGAGAACTACGTCATGATTAATTTAAAATATAACTCTCAAGTATCCTATAAAAACATTATTGATAATCATATTAAAGATAAGTTCGGACACTACAAACTTAAGGCGATACAGCCGGATGTCTTGCAGAACTTTTTAAACAAGAAATTATTAGCCGGCTTTACAAAAAATACAATCAGCGGTTTTTATGGAGTGCTGTCTAAAGGTTTTAAAATGGCTGTTCATCCATATAAGTACATTAAAGAAAATCCAATGCAGTATGTGACACTACCTAAAAAGCCTAACAATAAAAATGAGATTGTGCGAAAATCGGATGATTTAAAAGTTATTTCCTTAAAGGATTTCAACAAAATAATTGAACGCTTTCCAGCTACGACAACCTACTACATCCCTTTGCAAATAGGATTTCATACTGGTATGCGCATTGCCGAGGTTTGCGGTTTGACGTGGGATTGTGTTGATTTAGAAAAGGGAGAAATACACGTAGAAAAAATATTAGTTTTGCATGGAAATGTACCGAAGTTCGGAACGCCGAAAACTAAAGGCTCTATTCGGACCATCAAAATAGGCAAGACTCTAATTGATATTCTAACTACACACAAAGAGCAGCAAGAAAAGAATAAAAAGAAATACCGCGAGTATTATACTCAAAATAATTTTGTATGTACGATGGAAAACGGAACGCTCGTAACTCAAAATACAATGAAGTATTTGAGTCGAGTTGTGAACTATGACCTTGGTATTAAGTTTAATTTCCATTCTCTGCGTCACACACACGCTACGATGCTTATAGAAAGCGGAGCTAACACTAAAGGTGTTCAAGTTCGTTTAGGGCATTCTAGGCACTCTACAACGGTAGATACCTACTCTCATGTTACGCCAAAAATGGCAGATGACACCGTAGATATTTTTGAAAATAAGATAAAATAATGCCACCGACCTTCAATAGGCGGTGGCATGAGGGTGGGAAATGGTGGTTTTCCATCCTCTTATAACCTTGAAAAGCGTTACGATTTAAGCGTTAGCACAGTCACACACTCGACATGTGCTGTGTGCGGGAACATGTCTAGCGGTTGGATATATTTCACATTATATTTTTTAGATAAAATCTGAATATCGCGTGCAAGTGTCGATGGGTTACACGATACGTAGACAATTTGTTTGGCATTCGTGCGCAGAATCGATTGCAATAACTGATCTTCACAGCCAACGCGTGGCGGATCGACAACAATGGCATCTGGTTTGAAACCGGCTTTGATCCATTTCGGGAATACTTCTTCGGCTTTTCCGGTTTCGAAGCTGACGTTTGTTATCCCTGCGCGTTCAGCATTTGCTTTGGCGTCCTCGATGGATTCAGCGATGGTATCCATGCCGCGCACTTCTGCTGCTCGTTTCGCCAAGGAAAGCCCGATTGTTCCAACTCCACAGTAGGCATCGACAATTTTTTCGTTACCTGTCAGGCGGATGGCACGCGCTACTTCGCGGTAGAGCTTCTCTGTTTGCGATGGGTTCAATTGGAAAAAGGCACGTGCGGAAAGATCGAATTCGATTTCGCCTAACTTCTCGGTAATTTTTTCTTCCCCTGCAAGGAAGAGCGTCTCTTCGCCGAAAATCAAGGACGTCTTCGCTTGATTCACGTTTTGCATGATCGACACGATTTCTGGGAACGCTGTTTGGATGCGCTCCAACAACTCGCGTTTGCGTGGTAGTTTCTTGCTGTTCGTAACTAGGACAAGCTGGATTTCGCCGGTTTTAATCCCCGTGCGAACGACGATTGTCCGGACAATGCCGCTATTACGTTGTTCTTCGTAGATTGGAATCTCGAGTTCTTCCAGTAAATCGCGTACAAAATTAGTGACTTTGACCGTGTCTGGGTGTTGCACGACACAATTTTCGATTGGAACTAGTTCGTGGCTTTCCGCGCTAAATAGGCCTGCTTCGACCACATCATCGATTTCCCGCACTTGGAATTGGCTTTTATTGCGGTAGCCCCAAGGATTTCCCATACCGATTGTGTCGCGAATCTTGATTTGTTCTAGGTGGAAACGTGTATGTTTTTCGATGGATTGCACGATGAGGTCCTTTTTCATTTTCAGTTGCTCTGGATACGATAAATGTTGTAATTGACACCCACCACATGCATCGTAGACGGGGCATGGTGGTGTCACGCGGTGTGGTGATTTTTTACGGATTTTGCGGATTTTTGCTTCGGTGTAGCGTGGATTGACTTTGGTAGCTTCCACCACGACTTCTTCTCCTGCTAAGGCGCCGGTTACGAACACGACGGATCTTTTGAAATAGCCGATTCCTTCGCCGTTAATACCAATCCGTTTAATCGTTAGCGGGAATTGTTGACCTTCTGTTACTGGATTTTCGCTCAAAATAATTCTCTCCTTATGGCCCGGTTAATTAATCTCCCCGACCAGCTTTTTCTGCTTCACTATGCTAAGTGTGGCATTGATTTCGCCACCAATCATCAAAATCGTTCCTGTTAAATAAAACCATAACATCAAAATAATAATCACGCCGATACTGCCATAAGTCGCAGAGTAATTGGCAAAGTTGTTCACGTAATAGGCGAATCCGATTGAGGCTGCTGCCCAACCAACTGTGGAAAAAACCGCACCTGGCAAAATGCTAAACAGGCTACTTCTCCGGTTCGGTGCAATCCAAAAAATAAAGGAAAACACGATAAAAATAACGGCTAGCGTCACGACCCAGCGGAAGTTATTCCAAATATCGAGCGTATCTTGGGACACATTCAGATGATTAAAAATAAACAATCCGATTTGCTGTCCGAAAACGACGAGAAGTAGCGTCACGACAACAACTGCAAGCATACCCATTGTAAAAACCATCGACAACAGGCGTTTGACAAAATAGTTCCGGCGATCCTGCACGCCATACGCTTTATTCAATGCTTTCGTCGTCGCATTCATGCCATTAGAAGCCGACCACAACGTCCCGATAATCCCGACAGAAAGCGCTCCACCCGAATTACTATTCAGAAGTTGATCCAGATTATTATTAATAAAATCATAAATTTCTTCTGGAACAAACTGCTTAATCGTTGTAAATAACTGGTCTTGATCAATGTTGAAATACGGAAGCAGCGAGGCAACAATTAGTAAAATCGGAAAAATGGAAAAGAGCATATAATACGCTAATTGCGAGGCGCTTCCGGATACATCATTTTTCGTAAATCTAGCCCCAACGGCCATACCAAAACGAACAAGGCGGATATCTTGTATTTTTTTTAACATCGGTATCCCCTTTCTTCTTAAAATAGACGCTAATTGTGGCGTCACTCCAAACTATGTGCTACAATTTTTGAAAGTTGAAAAGGAGTGTCTCACATGAACTTAGAAAATCCAACGCAAGAAAATGTTGCGTATATGTTAAATGAAATTACTGCTAAACTAAAAATGGTTAATGCTTCCGTCTTCGAAAACTTGACCTTGGAAGCCATCCATTATGATTCTCTGCTGGATATTTACACGCTGATTCATCGCAAAAACAACATCAGTATGCGTGAAATGCAACTTTTTGCAGAAGAGTTAAGCACTATTCGGAAATAACACCGCTCACGTAATCCACCAAGTCGCGCATATCGAATATTTTTGTAGGTGCACCAGCAAGCGTCGTCGGCTGGTGCGCTGTTTTTTGTTCGTAATCGCGCCCAATCCCAATAAATTCCTCGCTATTAGACGTTATTTCATCATAGCTTTGCCAAACCTTCTCGCCGCCAACCATAATTGGCGACTTTTCTTGTTGAATTCGGAAGGCTTTGGCGCGATGCTCGGCAAGGTGTAGCGATGTGTTTTTATTGTGGTCGACGCCGAACAGGACAATTTTTGCGTGCAGTTCGTATAATCGTGCTAGCGGGGATTGCTCGCCGAATCCGAAATTTAGCGCATGCTTTTCCGTAATGAAAGCTGAGTCGCTTCCCCAGGCGCAAAAAGAATATTTCGGATGCGAACTTCGCTTCACGTTCGCCATTTTGCGGAATGTTTCTGGAATCACGCCCATGAAAAAAGTCGGCGTTTCATCTGGATTATACGCAGGCATTTCCTCATAAATCGTTGGCCACCACTCTTTTGGTACCGCTGGGTTTCGCCATTTGGCTGGGTCTGACACATTCGTACTTTGCGACGCCATCACTAGATTCCCCGATTCGGTTATCGCCTTTTGAAAAGCTTTAATAATCGCGACATCGCCTCCGCAAACCCAGCCAGCTTGACCGAGCGCAGCATGCAAAATCACTGTATCTCCTTTTGCAATACCAAGATTATGTAATTCCTCGCAAATCGATGCCACCGTATGCGGCGTCTTCGTTTTGCGAATCGCTTTCTTCTCTCCCATAGCCATTCTCCCTTTACCTCTCGAAAAAATTTAGGTGTGTCGCGTTCTTGGCAACACACCTACGTCTTATTTAGTCATTTTCACCTTGATACGTCAAAATTTCTGGGCCGTCTGCCGTAATCGCAATCGTGTGCTCGTACTGTGCGGAAAGTGAACCGTCTGCTGTGCGTGCTGTCCAACCATTGTCATCCATTTTCGCTTTCCAGCCGCCTGTGTTAACCATCGGCTCAATCGTGATAACCATGCCCTCTTTCAAGCGTGGACCTTTGCCTGCTGCGCCGAAATGTGGCACTTCTGGTTTTTCGTGTAGTGTCGGACCTACGCCGTGACCGATAAATTCGCGGACAACCGCCAGTTTCTCAGCCTCTACATAGGTTTGAATCGCATGACCAATATCGCCAATACGGTTCCCAACTTGTGCTTGTTCGATACCAAGGTACATCGATTTGCGTGTCACTTCCATCAAACGCTCAGCTTCTGGTGAAACTTGTCCAACGCCATATGTCCAGGCTGAATCGGCAAGCGCACCGTGGAAATTAACAACCATATCCACCGTGATAATATCGCCTTCGTTCAGCATTTTCTTCCGCGGAAAACCGTGACAAATCTCGTCATTGATACTCGCACATGTCGCAAACTCATAGCCTTCAAAACCTTTTTGTTCTGGTGTCGCGCCTTGTTTACGCAGGAATTCTTCTGTAAATACTTCGATATCCCAGCTCGTAATCCCAGGCTTAATAAGTTTCTTGATCTCTTTATGTGTCGCGACAAGGATTTCTCCTGCACGTTTCATTTCGTCGATTTCTCGTCTTGATTTTAATGTAATCATTTTTTCCATCCCTTCTCTTCCCAGCTATCGATTCCTTTGATTTTGCCGTAGCCAGAAATTCTCACTTCTACCATTATAGCTTTATTCGCCTCATTTTGAAAGTATGAATGTGACGTTTTTG
Source organism: Listeria sp. SHR_NRA_18 (assembly GCF_003856515.1). Taxonomy (NCBI): domain Bacteria; kingdom Bacillati; phylum Bacillota; class Bacilli; order Caryophanales; family Listeriaceae; genus Listeria; species Listeria sp. SHR_NRA_18. The sequence goes on along the minus strand of NZ_QPKR01000012.1, from coordinate 76,502 downwards.
CTAAATTTAACGGAATTTCTTGCAGTTTTTCTGAAATTCTTTATAATGGAAGTATTAGTGATTGATGAAACAAGCATATTCCGCGTTCGCAAGTGTGCTTTTTTTAGCGTATTAACTTAGAACTCATAGAAAGAAATGGTGATGTAAATAATGGCAAAAGTTATGATCGTATATGCCAGCATGACTGGTAATACAGAAGAAATTGCAGATATCCTTGGCGAAGAACTAGAGAAATACGATATTGAGGTCGAGATCGAGGAATGCATCTCTGTCGAACCTGAGAAATTACTAGAATATGATGGCGCGCTCATCGGCGGTTACACGTACGATGATGGTGAACTTCCAGATGAATTCGTGGATTTCTACGAAGATATGTCTGATGTGGACTTTTCCGGCAAGGTCTGTGCTTCTTTCGGATCTGGCGACACATTCTACGACGAGTTCTGCTTAACGGTTGATCTTGTTGAGAAACGCTTGAAAGAGCAAGGCGCAACAGTCCCTGTAGAAGGCTTAAAAGTGGATTTAGATCCCGATGAAGATGATGTGGTTCGTGCAGAAGCTTATGCGAAAACCTTTGCGGATGCCCTACTTGGGAAATAATTTCCGACATCGAATAAATGAAATCTCCCAAAATGCCTGGCTATCGCGTTGATAGTTAGGCATTTTTTTGATAGCTAAAATAATTTTAAAAACGTTTTTTAAGTTTAGCTAATTTGTACTGTATCCGACTCTATACCAGTCGTTTCAAGCTTTTTTCCGCTCTATTTAAAAATGGTTTCTCGCCCTATTTCTGCCCTTGAAAATGACGTAACCCGTCGCATAAAGCTATTTCTATCTGTCTTTGTAGAGTAGACGCTCTGATGAGGATATGTTACTGTTAATTGACCTACAATTTTAAGGAGTGTTACGATGACTTTTAATGAATTTTCTGAATATATGTCTGAGAACTTGACAACCAAAGATAGCTTTTACCAAAAGGCACTCGAATTTCAAAATGAGAAAAATAAGAAACGACCGCCAGCAAAGCGTTGGAAAGACACGAAACTAGATCGCGCAGTGAATGCGATGTGGCAAGATATCATGAAAACAATGTATGACAAAATCAAGCCGTCGATTAAACGCGATGCCCCTGATTTACACCAAGCTTGGCTAGATTACTTTGTGAAGTACAATATTTTAGAGTCGATGGATGAAGCACTTTCGGAGATTGAATTTGATTAGTCTAAAAGCCGCCTCTATGACTCCAAACCTCAGCGTGCCGACAAACGCTTAGTTTCTAGGCAAAAGGGAGTACCAGCGCGGAGCGTACTAGAGTACGTGAGCACTGGAACGGAGCTTTTAACGACGAAAATGAGTGTTTGTCGGCACGCTGAGGATACTGCGCTTTGTCCGTATTGTATGATTGATTCGGTATTGCCTGAATCAGACATACTACCGCTCAGTCGGGAATTTTTAAACGATATGCATCAGCAGTGGTTTGGATAGACTTTCCTTAGCCGTTGCAAACAGTTGCTTTACGCGTTTTTTTAAGATACAATGCTTTTATTGAATAGAAGAGGGGTGCTACATATGTCAACATTTAATGAGAAATTAGAAAAGTATGCAGAATTAATCGTCAAGGTCGGAGTGAACGTCCAACCTGATCAAAAAGTAGTGATTAATAGTTCCGTCGAGAGCGCACCGCTAAGCCGTCTAATTACGAAAAAAGCTTATGAAGTTGGAGCTAGCGATGTTATTATCAACTGGGCAGACGAAGAAATCACGTTACTTCGCTACCAAAATTCACCGATTGAGATTTTCGAGAAAGCAGCGCTTCACCGTGCCGCAGAACGCATTGAATTGGCTCACGAAAATGCCGTTTTTATCTCGATTGTTTCGGAAAATCCAGATTTACTAAAAGGTGTCGATGGTAAAAAAATCGCGGCGAACCAAAAAGCAATGGGTCAAGCTTTGGAAGAATTCCGCCAAATGATTCAGTCTAATGCAATCAGCTGGACGGTTGTCGGCGCAGCTTCTGAAGGCTGGGCAGCGAAGGTATTCCCTGATTTACCACACGCAGAACAAGTTCCCGCGCTTTGGGAAGTTATTTTTGAGACAACGCGTATGAATACGGCAGATCCAATTCAAACATGGAAAAATCATGATGAAACGCTAAATAATAAAGCTGCTTATCTGAATGAACAACAATATTCGGCACTTCACTATACGGCACCAGGAACTGATTTAACGATTGGTCTTCCTAAAGATCACGTATGGGTCGGCGCTGGAAGCTACAATAAACAAGGCAAAGAATTCATGGCGAATATGCCTACCGAAGAAGTTTTCTCATGTGCTGAAAAAACGAGCGTGAACGGCTATGTATCTAGCACAAAACCACTAAGCTATGCTGGCAATATCATTGATAAGTTCAAAATCACGTTCAAAGATGGCCGTATCGTCGATGTTGTCGCGGAACAAGGCGAAGATATCCTGAAAGATTTAGTAGCAACGGATGAAGGTTCACATTATCTTGGCGAAGTAGCCTTGGTTCCAGACCCTTCCCCTATTTCTCAATCAGGAATCCTTTTCTACAACACGCTATTTGACGAAAATGCATCGAATCACTTAGCTATCGGAAGCGCGTATGCTTTTAATATTAAAGGTGGCGAAGATATGAGCCGCGAAGAACTAGAAAAAGCTGGTGTTAACTCAAGTATGACACACGTCGATTTCATGATTGGTTCGGATAAAATGAACATCGATGGCATTACGGCGAGCGGTGACAAAGTCCCTGTATTCCGCAACGGCGACTGGGCATTTTAATAGTACAATAATTGTTTACTAATTTATAACGAAGCCCATGGAAGAACTGTTTCATGGGCTTTTTTTGCAAAGAAGGTGTTTTATACTATGAAATTTAAGACTTGGGACATTAATCTCAAAGTGCGACTATTCGGGGAGGCTTTGCTCGATATTTCCTTTTGGGCGGTTTTTCCCTTTTTAACGATTTATTTTTCAGACTCGATTGGGAGACAAACGACGAGTCTGTTGCTTATTTTATCGCAGGCTTTATCTGTAATTACGGCTCTACTCGGCGGTTATTTTGCGGATACTTATGGGCGTAAGCGAATGATGAGTATTTCGGTTATCGGTGAAGGTGCTGGTTTCCTTATTTTTGCGATTGCAGCGACAACAATGTTTCATTCGCCTTATGTGGCGTTTTTTGGCTTCATGGTCGCGAGTATTTTTATGTCATTTTACCAGCCAGCGAGTCAGGCGATGATTGCGGATGTTGTGAAACCGGAGCACCGGAGTCATGTGTATTCGATTTTCTACATGATGATCAATATTGCGGTCGTGATTGGTCCGATTATCGGGGCGCTCGTGTTTAATAATTATACGTCACAAACCTTGCTGGCCATTGTTCTTGCCGATCTACTCCTCTTGATTCTACTGACAAAATTCGGACATGAAACAGCGCCAATGGCTTTGGATAAGGAGTTGCGCAAAGCTCAACGTGAGAAAAAGATTGGCACCGTTTTAATGGAACAACTGCGCAACTATAAACTGATTTTTAAAGATAAAGTTTTTTTCTTATACATTATTGCCGGCGTCATTATTTCGCAATCCTTTATGCAACTCGACTTACTATTTCCACTCTATATTACAGAGGTTATTGGGGATTCATCGATTTTCTCCATACAGCTTACCGGAGAACAATTATTTGGTTTCATCGTCTCCATCAACGGCTTCTGCGTGGCTTTACTGACAGTCTTCTTCACCCGACTCATGAGCCGATATCGCGAAAAACTAGTCTTCATGAATTCCTCCTTCTTATACGGGATTGCCATTCTGCTTTTTGGAATCGCAACAGGTCCATGGGGCGCCATTTTAGCGATTATTTTGTTCAGTTTTGCCGAGTTAATGACGGTCGGAATCCAACAGAATTTCGTGGCCAAAATTGCTCCTGATAATAAACGGGCGATGTACTTCTCCGCGGCTGGGCTTCGCTACACGTTCGGAAAAGTGATAGCCCCACTCGCGATTACCCTTTCTACACTCGTTGGCTATTTCGCAACGTTTGCAACCATCGCAGTGCTCGCCGTGATTAGCGGATTTATATACTTCTATATGTATAGTCTATACGAAAAACAGGATCGTGCTAAATAAGTAGATAGAAAAGCTATGCTTAAGACGCATGGCTTTTTTAGTATTTTTTTATACTTTTAGGTTTACCTTCCTCGTTTTAAGGCAATTATGTCATTAAGAAGTCAATCTGTTTTAAAAAATTTCAAAGGAAAGTAAGGTGTGTGCTTATGTTTAGTCATTCTTCAATTGGAATCGATTTAGGGACAGCGAATATTGTTGTTTACAATGAACTGCGAGGAATTATGTTTCGCGAACCTGCTGTCGTCGTTTTAGATGCCGAGACAAAAGAAGTCTATGCTATCGGGAATTTGGCAAAGCAAATGTACGGAAAAACGCCTACCACTTTAACAGCTATTAAACCACTAAAAGACGGTGTTATTGCTGATTTTGATAATGCAGTGAAATTATTGCAAGCCGTGCTGGATCGTGTTGCTCGCATCCATCACATCCCAATTCGTAAAACTGCCGCCAGTGTCAATGTCCCAGCTGGTGCAACGCTTGTCGAGCGAAATATTATTCGTGACGCTGTACTCGCGACTGGAATCAAAGTAGTTACCATTGTCGAGGCCCCCGTTGCCGCAGCGATTGGTGCTGGCCTTCCCATCGATGAGCCTGTTTCCAATATGATTGTCAATATTGGCGCTGGCACAACAGAAGTATCGATTGTTTCCTACCGCGGCGTGCTGGCTAATATGTCTGTCCGCTCTGCCGGTAATTCACTCGATGCCGAAATCATCCAATATTTCCGTAAAGAACACCATCTACTCATCGGTGACCTAACCGCCGAAAAAATAAAAAAGAAACTTGGCTACGCGCCTGGTCCTCATATCCTAAAAGCGATGGACGTCCGCGGTCGCAGCTTGCTAACAGGACTCCCAGCAACCACCAAAATATCCTCTGCTGACATCCAACCACTGATTACAGAATTTTTAGCAAAAATTATAAAAATGATTCACGTAATGGTAGAGCAATCCCCTGCTGAACTGAGCGGTGATATTATGGATCAAGGTATTATTTTAACTGGTGGTGGTTCCCAGCTAAATGGCTTTAAAGAATGGCTAACAAATCAAGTCGATTTTCCAGTCATACTCGATCCAAGTCCATTGGAATCGGTTGCAATCGGAACGGGCCGGATTCATCTTTATAGTCAACATACCGTATCTGGTGATTTGGAATTAACGACGCCACGCCTAAATCTCCCATTTTTCTCTTGAGTTAAATACTGGATTTGTGTTAAGTTCTTTACATGCGGTTTACGTTTTCCTAGCGAAAGCCTATTCCCACGCGATTCCTATATTACCTTTTTATATCATTATCTTTATAAGCCCCAACAATCGCAAAACTGCTTTATACTAGAGACTGTGCCGATAAAAGCATGAAAAAGGAAATATGGAGGGTAAAAAAATGTTTGGTAATACAACGATTGGTATCGACCTTGGTACCGCAAACATCTTGGTGTATAGCAAATCTAAAGGAATAATTTTGAACGAGCCTTCTGTAGTTGCCATGGATGTAGACACCAAGTCCGTGCTTGCGATTGGCCAAGAAGCAAAAGAAATGATTGGAAAAACGCCTACTAATATTATTGCAGTTCGCCCATTAAAAGATGGCGTGATTGCTGATTATGACGTCACATCAGGTCTCTTACGCGAAATTATGCGTCGGGTCACAGGAGTTGTTGGAAATTCGGTAAAAAAGCCAAACGTCGTTGTTTGTGCACCAACTGGAGCAACTTCTGTGGAACGCCGTGCGATTATTGACGCGGTAAAATCGATGGGGGCAAAAGAAGTAACGCTTATTGAGGAACCGGTCGCAGCGGCAATTGGAGCTGATTTACCGGTGGATGAACCGATTGCGAATGTCATTGTCGATATCGGCGGTGGAACGAGTGAAATCGCCATCATCTCTTACGGCGGCATCGTAACAAGTACGTCTGTCCGAACTGGCGGCGACCACATGGACGACGAGATTATCCAACATATCCGCAAAAATTATAACCTCCTAGTCGGAGAAGCAACAGCCGAACGCATCAAAATGGAGCTTGGTTATGCGCCAATTCCCCATACAGAAATCACGATGGACGTACGCGGTCGCGACCTGTTAACCGGCTTGCCGATGACGCTGACCATTACATCTACCGAGATTCAAAAAGCATTGGAAGAAACGCTAGGCCGAATTCTCGAAGCAATTCGCGTGACGCTAGAACAATGTCCAGCTGAACTAAGCGGTGATATCGTCGATCGTGGCATCGTTTTAACTGGCGGTGGTTCGCAGCTACACGGCTTCCAAGAATGGCTTGTCAATCAAATCGATGTTCCCGTACATATGGCAACGAGTCCTTTAGAGTCCGTAGCTATTGGAACTGGTATGTCACTTGAGTACATTGATAAAGTATCTAAAAAAATTAATTAAAACTTGAAAAACCAGGAAAACGAGTCGAATTTCGGCTCATTTTCCTGGTTTTTGTCTATTTTAATAGTATTGGTAGAAATGTAATCACATCAAAAGCAATATGAACAATCCATGTGACCCAGATAGAATTGGTTTTTTTGAATAGATAATTTAAAACAAGTCTGCTCGGAATAATCGTGACTAAACATTGTAGCGCATTATAGTCATAGGCTGGCAAATGCCATAATGCGAACAAAATCGAGCAGAGCATCGTCGCTTGCCAAAATTTCCAGTTCAACTTTTTCCATGCTGCGTAAAGAATTCCGATAGACAGTAGCTCTTCGCCAAGCAACATGAATGGGACGTTCCTCATCACATATTCCCATGATAGAACGCTGTTAATATCATTCGATGTCATCCCGCCAGCGACTGCGGACCAAAGACTTCCAGCTAACGTTCCGACGATGAATAAAAACGGGATTCCAATCAGTATCCATTTAATGCTAAAATGTTTAAACCAATCTAGAAATTCTTCTTTCAGTATGATGTATAGCAGGATAAACATGAAAGTTAGATTGAAAAATGCGCCGATAACTTCTAAATAGGATGTTTGAGGGAATATAAAAGGCAAGAATTGATATGCTACACCTACTACTATCGCGCTTAATAACACGAGATATCCTTGTTTTTGGCCTTCCACTGAATGATTCATCTACTTACTCCTTTTCGATAAATTGAGATGTCGCACACTCGTAGATGCCAAATCCTTCTGTAAAGTTTTTTCCTTTTTTATTACCCTCTTTTCATGATGTAAATCTGAATGCATAGGAAAGATTACGTTGCTAATTATATATGATTGTTTGGAAATTCACATGTTTATTATATTACATTATAGCCATTTAAGCTTACACTTTTGTAACTCGATGAAACGTAAAAAGGATTGGCACAAGGTATTGTATCTGACCTCATGCCAACCATTTCATTTAATTTAATTCCATCGTGTATAATTCGTTACCGCTATCATCCTGAATCGAAACAGAGGAAATCGTGTCGAGTGTCATCTCTGTTTTCTTTGTGAGTTGAATCAAGGCGTTTCTGTCATTGTAACCTGTGTGTAGTGGTTGCTTATACTCTTTACCGTCCGTTGATTTCAAAATGACTGTCGTGCCTTTGTCCAGAATTGTTTCCAACTCAGCCACGACTCCGATATACTGGTTTTTGTCACCTTGTAATTGCAATAATGAGACGTCATTATCGGATTGCGGATTATCATTTTTGGCAGTTTCCTTCACGACTAGTTTACTGTCTGGATACGTGAATTCTGCTAAATGATACACCCCTTCTTTATCGCGTAAAATCGCTGTGTAGATTTGTTTCTTTTGTGTCGCGCTACTTACTACCTTCCATTCTTTGTCAGCAATATATTTATTAACTGCTGGGAAAAAGGCATTTTTCTTCGCGCGTTCTGATGGGGCTGGGGATTTTATTTTACTTGGATTGAGTTCGTTCTCATAGACGCTGGCATTCGAATTGTTGCGTAATTCGATGCGCTTTAGTTCGCTCGCTGTTTTTGGATCTAGTGAGGGAATCGCGACAATCGCCACTGTTTTCCCGCCTCCCACTGCGCTTTTATTGGCTAGTGAAACACCGATTGCTTCGTCTACTTCTTCATTACTATCGAGCAAAACGAGTTCCGTCGCCTCTTTCGCGAGACTGGCATCATGGATTTCGACCATTGCGATTAAGCCGTCCAAGCCATTCATGAGGTTTATTTTCACCTTCGAATCTTTTGTTTTAAGCGCGGAGTCCAGTTGTATATTCGAAATATCTTTTCCATTCGTATCTTTGTAGTACTCGAGCACACCTGTTGTATCGTTGTCATCCTTCACATACGCTAGCTGGTAGTCTTTTAAATCTGTTTTCACATTCTGGATAACGGTCAGTGAATTGTCGCTCAGAACCTTGTCTATGCCTTCCTTACCACATGCTGCTAATCCGACTAGAAGTAGTACTCCTATCAATACTGGTATAAATTTCTTCAATCTGTTCCTTCCTCTCTCTTGATTTTTGCAAACAGATTGCTCCCCGCCTCTGTTTTATGTTAAAATGATAAAGTTCGTAAATGCAAGCATGTCCTGATAGCTCAGTAGGATAGAGCGACAGCCTCCTAAGCTGTAGGTCGTGGGTTCGATTCCCTCTCAGGACATTTTTTTAGTTGAAATACAAAAATTTTCATTCCACATACATTTATGTTAACTATTTTACTATATGCACCAAAAGATTCAACTTTTATGTACTATTTCATTATAGCGTTTTTTATTTCAAAAATAAAGCGTTAATCTTCTTTTTTTACTGTAATGTTACAAAATAATTTCTTCTGTGTTACCAACAATGATTTTGATGCTAAAAAGGATCTGGTTCTAATGCCAGACCCTTTTTTTTAGTGAATTAATTTACTTTTTTTAGCTTTTGCTGAGAGGCTTGGGACGATTTTGTCTAGTGGTTTTTTGAGTAGGATGCCCAACAGGATGAATAGGACGCCAAATATTGCGAGTAGGATGATGTCGTGTATGGCGTTTGGCCAGTAGATGCCGCCGACGCTTTCTCGTATTAGTCCGACCGCGTATGTGAACGGTAGGAATGGATAGATGGCTTGGAAAAATGGTGGTGATACTTGAATTGGGAAGTTTCCGCCTGCTCCTGATATTTGTAGGACGAGCAGGATGATTGCGATTCCTTTACCGACGTTGTTGAACAGCGAGACGAGTGTGTAAACGATAATCATGAAGACGACGCTGATAAACATGCTGAATAGGACGTGATAGACTGGGCTTGCGATGGATACGCCGAGAAGGAAAATGTTGCCGAGCGTGACGATGAGGGCTTGCGCGAGACCGATTGATAGGAACGTGAGTAATCGGCCAAAATAGACGTGATAGTGATTAAATATGCCTCGTGGTACTTCGACGTCCACGCGCAATAGTGAGATGAGAAGCAAGGCGCCGACCCATAAACAAAGCGCTGTATAAAATGGCGAGCTAGCTGATCCGTAGTTTGGGATCGGATAGTACTTTGTCTCTTTCAGTTGGATTGGGTGCGCGATGAAATCACTATCTTTTTCGACGTCATTTCTGAGAAACGCGATGATTTGTTGCATATCATAATTTTGGTCAAATTCGTTGATGCGTGATGCCGCTTTATTGATGGCTTGCTCGAATTGTGGTAGTTCTGTTCTGGATAGATCAGCCGCAACTTTGACGGCTTTTTCAAATTCGGGGAACTTTTCCTCAATTAGTTTTGCGGCGTTATTTATTTCGGATTCTAGTGTCGGTAAATCATTGCGCACGAAGTCGCCGGCCTTGTGGATTTTAGCTTTTACGCCTGGGTAGTCTGACTTGTAAAAGGCTGCGGCTGTGTTGATACCGCTGATTACTGTGTCGAGTTTCGTATCGATGAACGCCGTCGCATCGCTTAGTGTTTGTTGCAATTCTGGTAATCGTTTCTGGAATTCTTTCAAGTAAGTCTGACTCGTTACAAGTGTCTGATTGGCGTTTTTCAGAATCGCTGCAATGTCTGGTAGTTTATTTTTGGCACCGTCTAGTAATGCACTACTTTTGGCGAGGTCTGCGCTGATTTCTTTTAGTGCTGCGTTGATTGTTGGTACAATCTTGGAGTCATACGCGCCGATAATCGCCGCTAAGTCATCGCTCACTTTTTTTGCCTCTGCGTTTAGTTGATCGAGTAAAGCTTGGCTAGGTTCTTCGCCTGCTTCGATGATTTTTTTGACTTCAGCCAGTGTTTGCTGTTGCGTCGCCAAGTCTTGTTGCATGGCTTTTAGGTCGCTGATGAAGCCTGTTAACGGTTTGTTTGGCAATGTTTCATTCAAGGAGGTCAGCAGCTCGATTTGTTTGGTGAGCATCGTGCTGGCGCTCGTTAATTGTGTGTCGATTTGATCGATGACTGTGATGACTTTGGCTGGGTCAATGCTGCCGTTTTTGAGCGCCTCGGTTAGTTCGTAGACGTTATTTGTGACTTGTTGTAGCAAAATCAGATTTTGTTTGATCGCTGGAGCCACCGTTTGGAAGGATTGGTCTACTTGTTTCGTGAAATCCGTGACTTTATCGGCGTATTTGGAGCCATCATCGGCAATTTTTTTGATAGTCGGCAAGGCTTTTTCTGCGTCTGAAATGATTCCGAGCGCTTTGGTGGACTCGGATAGCGCATCGTTGACCGTTTTTTGAATCGTTCCAAAATTAGCGTTGACCGCTTTTACGTCCGTCGCGATTTGCTTGATTTCTGGTATTTTCTGCTGTAATACGAGGATGTCTTCGCCCAGTTTGTCGAGCTGCGGTAACTGCGATTCAATGCGTAATAGGTCTTGTGCGGCTGCGTTGATTTGTGGCATACTCTGATTTAGCTCCGCCACTTGGTTCGCTTTTCTTTTTAAATCGGGTAGCTTTCCTTCTAAAATAACAGCCTGCTTGCCCATCTCGATAATCTGCGGCATACTCTGCTTCACTTGGAAAACTTTATCCTTGATATGGCGCAAAGTCGGTAGCTCATTTTCCAGATCGATTCCTGCTTGGTTAAGCTCTGAGAGAACAGAACTGCTGACTTTATCGATGAATTCTGAACTGATTTGGTCCACAATGGTCGACGCGCCTTTATCTGTTATTTTCGGGGCAATCGCGTTTATTTTCTCATTCACTGCGTATTGAATCGTTGGCTTCGTTGGATCCCCGCCGACAACCGAAACGATATCCTTCGAAAAATTAGCCGGAATAAAAATAGCCGCGTAGTAGTCGCCTTTTTTCACGCCTTCTTTGGCTTTATCTTCCGTCGTGAATGTCCAACCTAGCGAGTCATTTTTCTTCAGCTGTTCTTTCAGTTGTGTGCCAACATTAATTTTTTGCGGGCTTTTCCCTGGAACGGTAATTTCTGCGCCCTCGTCTTCGATAACAACGGCAACTTTGATTCCTGATGTGTTAGAATATGGATCCCAAAGCGCTTCGATATTAAACCACGCGTATAGAGATGGCAAAATGACGAGCGCAAGCACTAGCGTCAGAGCAATCGGTGCTTTAAAAAGCCGACGCCAATCGAGTATAAAAATACCCCAGATTTTCTTCATTCTTCACATCCCCCTTATATTTCCTCACGTCCGATTATACAGGGCGAACTGGATGACTGCAATAAAAAATACAAGCCAGAGCACTTTTTACAGTACTTAGCTTGTATTTCTTTCGCTTATTTATGTTCTTTTAAACGGAAATGTTGCCAAGGTTGGATTGTTTTTAAGAGATAGCGTTCTTCTGGAATTACTCGGCCAACGATGTTTGTGTTACCGGAGTTTTCCATTTCGCGAAGAGCTACTTGCATTTCGCCTTTATAGCGCTCGTAGCCGTTGTTATCGATGGTTACGTCGCCAAGTTCGATGGTATCTGTATCATGTGCTGGGAAATCGTGTTGTTTGAAGTTAACACGCGTCATGGTTGAGCGCAACACGTATTCTGAAGCATCGCCGCGATTGAAATGCTTTTGCGTTGTTACGATTTCTTTTTCAACAGCTGTGGCGCCGTCAAGGAATGTGACCGCAAGTTCTAGCTCGTTACGGTTTAATTCGCCGAGTGCTTTCAACTCATCTTCTGACGCGTACATGTTGCCAATAATCACGTCATCGATCAAGCCGGTGTTCCATAGATCTTTCGCTTGAACGGTAATCGGCATGCCACGGTGTTCTTCCAATGTTGGAAGTCCGCCATCTACCACAAACCACGGTCCAAATTTACCTGTGTTGGAAGATACGAAAGCCGCTGTACGCAAGTTGTATTTTTTGAATTGGGCGCTTGTACGAAGGAAATGCTCGCGAGAAAGCGCTGTATAACGACGTGGATAGAAGTTATGACAACCGATAATATTCGCTGTATTTGCTTGGTATGACAAGATATTATCGACATATTTCGTTCCGTTCGAGATATTTAGTTCGATTTGCAAATCATTATCATCAAAAGACATCGCCGCTTCTTCCGCACCAGAAAAACCTAAATCTAAACGCAGACCGGATAATCCTAATTCTTTAAAACGCCCTAAGTCCTGATATGTCAGGTTTAATGAGGCAAAAACGCCAGGATCAACGTCAGCAATCACTTCATAGCCGAGCTTATTTGCTGTTTGGCAAATCGTTTCTAATTTCGCAAACTCTGCTTCGTCATTTGCCGAAATTAAACACGTGAAAATACGGCTAAAGCCATATTTTGCGGCAGTCTCGATGTAATTTAATGAGTCCTCCAGTGGGGCATGTTGCGGGAATACTGAAATACCTAATTTTCTCATAATAAGTAAACTTCCTCTCTACAAATATTTAAAATGGGGATGAGGAAAACTCCTCATCCCCATTTTTATAATTACTTAACGCGATACAACTCTACAATTTCGATCGCTAAATCTTTGAAAGTAATAGCGTTCATCAAGTGATCTTGCGCGTGAACTAGAAGTAAAGATACTTCTGTTTTCTCGCCGCGAGCTTCGCCTTGAATTAGTTTTGTTTGGGAATGATGTGCTTCAAGTAATGATTGTTCTGCTTTTTGGATTTGTTCGTCCGCTAAAGCAAAGTCACCTTTTTTAGCTGCATCGATTGCTAGCATGGCATCGCTTTTTGCGTTACCACCAAACATGATTAGATTCATAATTGTCAGTTCTAATTCTTCCATTAAGTTCCACATCCTTGAGTAAATTTGTTGTGGCTCTTAGAAAGCGTACTTTGCTTACTTAGAGCCTCAATATACATGTGAACAAAGTGAACATGTCATCCATCTTGTTCCGCACTTCGTTTTGTCCGGCTTCCTCACACCAGCTCCTCGGAAATTTCGTGGCCTCCGCAAAAGCCAAAGGATGGCTTTTTCTGCGCCCTCTAACAATTTCTGTCGGAGCTAACGGGTGTGGTCAGCTCTTCGTCTTGTCTGGCTTCCCCACACCAGCTCCTCGGAAATTTCGTGGCCTCCGCAAAAGTCAAAAGAAGACTTTTTCTGCGCCCTCTAACAATTTCTGTCGGAGCTAACGGGTGTGGTCAGCTCTTCGTCTTGTCCGGCTTCCCCACACCAGCTCCTCGGAAATTTCGTGGCCTCCGCAAAAGCCAAAGGATGGCTTTTTCTGCGCCCTCTAACAATTTCTGTCGGAGCTAACGGGTGTGGTCAGCTCTTCGTTTTAAAAGTTATCTTCTGTCGGTTCGCCGGCTGCTGCTGCTTTTTCACGGCGGATTTCTTGAATTTCTGCTACTTTAATGAATGGTGCGTAGATGAGTACGGCTACGGCGATATTGACCGCGGCTAGAACCCCACCTGTCCAACTTTGTGTAGCGAGTACCCCACCAATGATCGGCGGTGTAGTCCAAGGTGTTACGATTGTTGCTGCTGGTACCATGCCTAGTGATGTCGCAAAGTAAGCGATTGTAACAAGCACTAGTGGAGCCAAGATGTAAGGTACGAATAGGATTGGATTTAACACAATCGGTAGACCAAACATTAATGGTTCGTTGATGTTGAATAGTCCAGGAGCTGAAGCTAGTCCTGATACAGTAACGTATTGCTTATTGCGGCGACCAAATAGGAATACCGAAATAATGATGGCAATCGTTGCACCAGTACCACCTAAGTTGACGAAAGAGTCAAAGAAAGGTTTGTTAACGATGTAAGGAGCGTCTAAACCGTGGTTGATTGCGATAACGTTTTTAGCGATCGCGTCCACGTTAATTGTTTGCATGAATGGCTCGATAATGTTCGCACCGTGAAGTCCGAAGAACCATAGGAATGAAGAAATAAATGCAAGTAGTAATGCTGCTGGTAATGTATTCGCAAGGCCCATGAACGGTTCTTGAATTAGTTTGTAGAATTCGCCAACGATATCTTTTACGCCTAATCCGAAAAGGATCGTTGTAAACATTGCAAAAATACTTACTGTGATCATCGCTGGGAAAAGTGCTGCGAATGATCTAGATACTGCCGGCGGAACACCGTCTGGCATTTTGATAATAAGTTTTGGATTTCCACTTAAACGTGTGAATAATTCGGTTGAAAGTAGAGCTACGATAAGGGCTAAAAATAGGCCTGACGAGCTAAGTCCTGTTAAACCACCAATGGCAAAGAAAGAAGAAACAGATACAACACCACTTGATAAAGCATCTTTATCATATGATTTCGCTAGGTTATAAGCTACAGTAAACGCAGTTAAAAGTGCTAGAATCGCGAATGTACCGTTCCAAATATTTCCCCCAAAAGATTTCCAAAGCGCTTCCCCAAATAAGTTATTCATGAAGTCTTGGTAAGCCTGGATTGGCAAGTTGTTGATTAATGTCCCTAATGACCCCAAGATCATTAATGGCATTGTTGAAATGAAACCATCACGGATAGCAACTAGATGACGCTGCCCACCGACTTTGGCTGCATAAGGAATAAAGTACTTTTCCATAAATGCGATAAAACCATTCATTTGTATTTCCCCCAATAATTTTATTTTGGACGAGACGTTTGCCTCCTCCTATATTTAAGCAGTCACAAGGTACCGCTTATTCCCCAAGTAAAGATAGTGCTTGATCTAAAACTTTTTCGCCATTCATCATACCGTAATCAATACTGTTGATGACTGCGACGGGCTTCCCGAATGGTTCTAGTTTTTTCTTGAATTTGCTTTCTAAGAACCTGACTTGTGGCCCTAATAGTAAGACGTCGATTTTGCCAATATTATCTGGCGCCTCGGCTTCTGATACTGCAAAAATTTTGGCTTCGAGGTTTTTGTCCTCTGCCGCCTTCTCCATCTTTGTGACTAGCAAACTGGTTGACATACCCGCGGAACAAACTAACATGATTGTTTTCACTTCGATTCATCCTCCCTAAAACGCTATTTCTTAACCCTCACTCTTATAATTGCAAGTTCCGTGCCAACTTTTAAAATTCGAGAAAAACGCATGAGAACGCCGAATCTTTGCTTACACATGAACAAAAAACAAGTGTGTAAATTATGTACACACTTGTCTCGTTGGGTTAATTTTCACTTGTTATTACTTTGTTCGCTGTCATCATTTGCGTTAGGTACGCGATTTCTGATTGTGGCACGATGATGTTATACTCCAAATTGACGTTTTCCATCATTTGTTGTGTGATTTGCATTTCGATCATGTGTTGCTTCGTGAAGGCATCGATGTTCGGGAATTCGCGATCAACGCCGCCGAGTTTCATTCGTTCCACTAGGAATGCGAGATGCAAAATGATGCCGATGTCTACGCCTGGTTCCAGCACTAGGTTCATCTGGACTTGTAATTCCGAAATGATTTTGCGCAGGAAGTAGACGAGTTGTTCTGGTGATTCGACTTCTTTTAAGTTGCCTTCTAGGGATGAAATCAGCTGATCGTACGGTACTTCGTCGTTGATAATCCGCTTCACGATGTCCAAGCCGCCTTCGGAAAATACCTCTAATGCGCTGAAAAACGGAATTTCGCGGTATTGGAATTCGACAGAGCCCATGATCGCTAAAATATTGTATTCTTCCATTAATTGATCGATGCGTTCGCGGAAAGCTTCTTTGTGCAAAAATTGCAAGACGATGATTTCCACTTTTGATTCGTCAATAACTGGCGCCACGCGGGATCGCAGCTGTTCTGCTACGCCTTCTCCCGTAAAACACGTGAAGATGACCGCGTTTTTCGTTGGTTTGGTTCGTAAAATTTGTGCCTTGTATTTATTTTCAAAGAGTTGCTGGCAGCTTTGATAGATGTCTTCCAATCCGCGTCCCAATGAGGCTTTGCGGATCGCTTCCAGTACAACCGGCGTACTTGCCATGCTGACTGTTTTTGTGCGAATGCCGAGTTCTTCGGTCAACATGTTACCAAATGATGTAAGCGAGCCCATATCTGATAAAATCAGCACACCTTTTGTCGGATTTAGCTGCTGGACCTTGGCTTTTACTTTCTCGTACATCGCTTTTACTTCTACCGATAACTGCATGTCCATCGCTGTACCAGACTCAATGTTGAGGAGTTCTTGAACCGTTTCCACCATACTTGTTGCCGTGGAGCGGCCATGCATCATGACAATGACTTCGACCAACGCTTCCTGTGTGAAAATCGATTCCACGACTTCCTCGGTTAAAAACATCGTCAAAAAACCGATTTCGTCAAAAGGAATTTCGATGCTTAGCGCTTGTTCTAATAATCCCGAAATATCGATCGCCGCTTGGAATTCTTTCGAGTACTTTTTGCGGACATTATTCAAATCCGGGTGGACAATGTGCTTCTGTTCGCGAATCCGCTCGATCGTGCTTTGTAAATGGAGCGCAAACGCAAAACGCATTTTTTCATTATATTTACGTTCCAAGCGTTGTTCTGCCAAGGCGTAGACTTGATCGGTGAGCTGCCAGATTTCCGGACTAATGATCTCCTTCGCCGATTGCTGCGTCGGGAGTTGGCCCATATATTCATGAAAATACTGATCGACATCCATGTAGAGCGCTTCCTCAAGCTCCGACTGGTCCTTCCCCTCTTTCATTAACTGGTCGGCCTTCGTCTGAATCGCTTGATACACGTCATCCACATCTTCAATCGCTATATCGCTCGCTTCACTCGTATCGTAAAATTTAAAAATCGTTTTGTTCACATCGATTAACCGGTTCATTTTCTCCGGCTCGTCTTTCAAATGAAGCAAACCTTTTTGAACATAAATCGGCAAATCGTCCTGCTCAATTAAAATATAGTTCGTTGCTTTTGTTTTGTAATGCAAAAATGCCTTCGCACAAGCCAATTTCAAATCACGTTGTAGCTGACCAACATTGGCGCTCGCGTGATATAACAAAAAGGCCATCAAAGCTTGGCGGTGAACCCGAATCGTCTGGTGCAAACGCGTTGCTTCTTGTGACAAGAAAAACTCGATCAACTGATAGCGCTCTTCCAACTGCCGTTCTGCGAGTGGTGGCAACGTAATCGTCATCGGAATCCGCCTTGTAAAAGTTTCCAGCAAGAAATTGTCTGGCGATTCCGTCGTTGCACCAATAATCTGCACTTCCGCCGTATGCACAGCCTGGCTTTCACCAAGTGGCCTATATTCGCCTTTATCAATGAACGTGAACAACATTTCCTGACCTTCCGGAGGCAACCGATGAATCTCATCTAAGAAAAGAATGCCGCCATCCGCTTTTGCAAGTAAGCCCTCGCGCGTCTGTTCTGCCCCAGTGTATGCCCCTTTCATCACACCAAAAATATGACCAAAAAGCAACTGTGGATTTTGCGCATAGTCCGCACAATTAAACGAAACAAATGGCGCGTTTTTGCTAACCATATCAGCCTCGCGAGCGAACTTGTACATGCACTCCGCAAATAAGGACTTCCCTGTACCTGTTTTCCCAAGAATTAATGTATGTAAACCATTTGGCGGATAAAGAATCGCCGCTTTCGCTTGTTGAATACTCACTTTCAAACTTTGCGCAGAACCAATCAGCCGATCAAAAGCCGTCTGCGTACTGCCAATCCCCGGTTTGGCTTCCTCTTTCGTGAAGGCTCGGTAAAGAACCGGCTTTCCCGGAAGTTTCTCGATCTGCTCGTCTTTAAACAATTCATTCAAGTAACGGCTTGCATTCGCGCGGTCCATTTGTAATTTCTCAGCAACATCATTCGCCGTCAATTTACCGTTTACACTATTCAGCAGCTTAAATACTTCATCTCTTCTACTAAGCATGTCCCCGACTCCTTACTAAAAGCTCTATTCTTCTATTATAACATCTAGTTGCCTACGCGGTCACTATAAAAGTGCAATTGTTGGTACAGTAGCGTTTTAAGTCTTTTGTTATTTTTAACATAGGACTACATTTGACTACGTTAGAAAACTATTAGGGGCGGACTAGGGGCAAAAGATGGATCATATAAATAGAAAAAGGCTCACCAACATTATTAGCTGGTGAGCCTTTTCATTTACTACTTGATATTAAATGGTGTCGTTGTCAACGTGCCGAGTTTAGTGAAATAAGGTATAACTGTTCCCGCTTTATAGAACTCATAATAAATACGATATTTCCCAACTCCTTTTTTAAAGAATGGGATCGTTAGCAATTGTTCGATTTGTTTAGTGTTCGCTGACAAACCACCTTCTGAACCCTGCAGCACACGAGCGCTTTCCCAAATACTTTTTGTAGAATTGAACTTTTCAACTTTTACTTTCGATTCCACATCAAAAGGATTTTTGTTTTCAAATGCGATTTTTACGCCGCCCTCGCTCGTAGTAAAATTATCTTTGATCGGATTTACATAAATATTGCTTACATTTTTGCTTGTCATTTGTACATTCTCCATTCATTTATTATTTGACGCGAATTTTCTGGCCAGACACAATTTTATTGGCATTCTTGATATTGTTCCATGACTGCAGTTGTTTGACGGTCTGACCGTAACGCTTCGCAATCGTACTTAAATTATCACCAGGGCGAATTGTATAATACTGTACCACTGGCGCCGACACGGCTTTATTTTTACTTAGATACTTAGATGCAACATAAACCTCTTTCGCACCTGATTTGAGCTTAGACCAGCCGTTTGCGCTAGAAATCACTTGCACACGATCGTTCTTGTTCATTACACCTAATGACTTACTTGCCGCATTTGCTTTTTCACGGATGTTTAAATGTGCCGTATTAACATAATACGCTGTTGTTGCAACTGGTTTTGGTGCAATCGGTTTCGAGGGCGTCGTTGGTTTGGGTGTTGTCGGTTTTGGTGGTGTAATCGGCTTAGTAGGTGCAACCGAACCAAAAAACCAATCAAGTGTCTTAGAACCGTTTAAGTCTGACAAGTCGAGCGGTTTAATGCCCCCTGCTGTACCTTCACTTGTATACTGCCAAAGGTCACACGGGATTACTGGTTTATATTTAGCTTGTTTGGTGCCGTCGTTACTACCGTAGCGCGGTAGCCATCTAAAATCAGCTTTTACATTATCCAATCCGTACAATCCAACATAGCGGTGTTCGTAATAGAACCCAGTTTTCTTCCCAGCGGCTTTCAGTGTGTCAATGAATGCTTGTGATGCGGCCGCCAGATTTTTAGTCCCACACGCTTCGATAGTATCCGATTCCACATCAAGCGCCCAAAAACGCGCTGCCGAGTCCCCACGTTTTAGAAAATTTTGCGCCTCTACTTTGGCATCGGCTACAGAAACGAACATACCGTAAGCATAAAGTCCGAACGGGATGCCGTATTGTTTGGCCTTAGCGATAAAGATTTCATCTTTCGAATCGTCTAAGTTGCTACCGTACTGCACCCGAATAATCAAACCATCAATTTCTTTTTTTAACTTGTCCCAATCGAAACTATTTGGATTTTGGTGATGTGAAACATCTAAAATTTTAGCCATTATTTATCATCCTTTCTTGGTTCTTCATATTTTTTTGCTTGCTCACTGTCCGCGCTTCCTGCCGTTGTGGGGTCGATAATTAGTCCCCAAACGGCGAACACACCAGTTACAACGGTAATCACACGTTGCAACAACTCGTTATAATCCCATGTCATGCCAAATACATATAGAACAGCTTGCCCAACAAAAAAGATAGCCGCAATCATTGCTACTACCCAAGCCTTATTTTTAAATCGAACTTTCCAGTTAATGTTTTTCATCTATTTCCACCCCCTTTCCCCGCTTTTTCCAGAACCGTAATTCTAGTTTCGTGATCGGCAACTTTTCCATTCAATACCGAACGATCCTTACGACTTTCCTTCATCTCATTTGCTAAGTTGTCTACAGAAACCTTTAGTGGCTCCATCGTTGCTCTCAAAGTTAGATCGAGCGCTCTTGAATTTGCTTTCTGCGATTCTTTCAGCGCCGCGTTTTGCGCTTCCTGTGACTCTTTTAATGCCCTATTTTGCGCTCTGTTAGGTTTTATCACCCCATAACGTAGAACAAGCCCAATCAACGTACATAGCGCCGCAAACTCGGTAATACTTAAACCTAAAATACGCATTTTAATCACCTCATCCCATAAAAAATACACCCGTTAAGGTGCTAATCAATGTCGTATCGTAGTGTGCTAAGCCAGACAGAACTATCCGCAACTGCCGATACTAGCTCTAAATCGCCATTTATTTTCGCGTACAGTAACGTTGTAGTTCCTGCTACACCTGTTTGTTGCCCACCTGGAAAGCCTTCTAAATATGAATCTCCTGTTCTAAACCCTTCTGGCATTGTTGCAAATATGCCTTTTGTTGTATTCCCTGATCGAACTAACAACCCTCTAAATCTAACTTCATTTCCAATTTTTCGATAGCGAGGAATTGAGGTTCCAGCTGAAAAGCCAGATTTCAATACAAGCGGTATCCAACCAGTATCTGCAAGTTTATTATCAATATAAGTCTTGACTGTATCAGCTTTTGCTTGTGCGCCCGTAACCGTTTCACCCTCTGCCCACGCGGTCCATACGCCGACCATTTGAGAACGATAGTAGGTTTTGTTATTCGTGACGTCCGTTACTCGTTGGAATGTCGTGTCTCCGCTTCTACGATGAATTTCGACATCTAAATACAATCCGACTGCAGGCGGTTTATTCGCCATCAAAGAAGTAGCATATACAGAATAGAAGCCTGTTTCTGTAAACGCGTTCCAATCCGCAACACCTGCTGGAACACCCTTAGAATATCCGTTGTCGGCTGTTATTTTAACGCCTTTCTGCCAGTTCGTTGTGGAAGAAATAGGAACAACTTGATTGGCATCAATAGAAGCTATTACTGCGTTTGCCCTTACTACTGCCGCATCCACACCACTAGATGCGGTCGCCAACTCTGCCAACGCGTCGTCTAATTCCGCTCTTGAATCTGCTATTTCTGCTTGTATGTCCGCATTTAACTGGTCTATATCACTCGCGAAGTTAGGCATTGCAATATTCCCTTGCAACGGATCTGCTTCAATCACAAGTTTAAAATCACGGGTACTTGTTCTATTTTTGGCCGTTCCTCCTTGTTCGATACGGAAATGACAGTTAAACACCCCAGCTTGTGCAAAAACATTAGCAGGCAGCGTATAGTCAAATTTACCGTTTTTCAAATCAGGATTAGAGATTGATAAACTATCTCTAAAATAGGTACCATCTGGACGTGCGAATGTGAAATACATAGTTGCGCCAGTTAGGTCCACTACTTTTTTTATATCGTCGCTCGTATCAAAAGCCGATACATTTAATACGACTAAATCTTTATCCCCAACTCGGCCCCAAACTTCGGGATTATAACGAACTACCTTATTCAAATCCACATCAATCTGTAATTTTCGTAAAACCAATTTTTCTCAACACCTTTCTAATCTTTTTCATAATGGATTGTAGCCGTGTGAGTTTTTTTCTCTCCTGATCTAACTCTTGGACTGTATCGAATAAGAGTTCTTCCAACGCATCGATTCGGCTATTCTGTACCGCCTTATCTTCCTCATTTTCACGGGCATACTGCCAAAGCCATGCAGATGTTTTGTATAAATCAACTGTTGCAATATCCCCACTATCTGAACGCAATAGGCTAGGCAAAAGCTCCGCGATAAAGCCGATGTTTTTATCTAGCTTCATTTGCTCGGCATCCTGGATCATGCGATACGCGAATACTTCCACATCTTTTATAAGATGCTTCGCTGTGAACTGCTCATACAAAATACTATCTGCTAGCTTCTCAATGTCTTGCTTAAGCGTTGCGCTAGATGCTGTTTCCCAAGATTTTGCACGAGCTGGAACATAGCGGATTTGCGAACCGCCACCAGATTTCCAAGTCGTGAAATCAATAAATGCTACCAAACCATCTGGGCTTGATCCAATATACTTCCATCCATTAGAGTAATCCAGTGGGCTTTCCACACCAGCATACGGAGAAAGCCTAATGACCATATCTTGATTGACGACTCCCGTACTTTCATTTACTGCCTCAATCGCCAATCCTAAATCTCCGTTTGTGTTCATGCGGATTTGTAACGCTGGGTATGGTTTGGCATCCTTTTTAGCGGATAAACTAAAGCCAACACCGCCCCCAATCTGTAAAATTTCTCTGTATTGTGGCATTGGTAACGGTGGCAAAAAGCTGGAATATAGCGTATCCAAGTAAGCGGCAGATCCGCGGATCGTCACCCCAATAATGTCGATAGCTTTTAAGGTCCCTGTGGTAATCATGTCAGCCACGATTTTACCGTCGTATGTCATGCCTAGCGTGTACAATCCTTTATATCCTGTCTTAGAGTGTCCAAGCCCTCCTGCATTCCACCGCCATACGTTTCTTGCTGTATCAATATTGTTAGTATCCATGATTAGAATTTCTTGCGGGTTGGTTAACGATGGATAAATGACAATATTTCCAGGAGGTGCGGAATTTAGGGTATTCGTCAAATCATTGTAGGCATCCTCTAGCCATTTGTTTCCGTCAATTTTTTCGTCTAAGCGTTGTTCCACATCACCAATTTGGCTAGCTAAGTTGGTGCTTGGTTCGCCTAGCTCAATTTCGTCATACCTTTCTAGTAATGCGTTGAATACCGTTCGAATAACCTTGGCCTTGACGCTGATTTGTAATGGATCAAAATAAACGGAAACCGTATCACATAAAGAAATACGCTCAAGCATAGCAATTTCTTTGTAGTTCTCTGTTTGCCATAAATTCGCAAAGGAAACGATTAAATTTACTTTGGGTACACCTAACTTATTATTATCCAGGTAAGCTTGCGCTGCCGTTCTTAAAGTCGCTACATCCTTCACTGTCTCGTCATAGCTGAAATCTTGCATCAGTGTATTATTGACACGATAAGCGCCCGCGTTTTCACTGTTTAAAATGTATTCTGGCAGTGTAATGAGTGTGGTTCCGCCGTCCCCGCTGTTTATTTGAGCAAAGGGGTAAATAGAGGTGTACGTTTCGTTTATGCTCTCCTCTTGCTCTGCGGTAATGATGTTTTTCCCATACGCAACAATCACACCGTTATCTTTTCCACGCGCCTTGTGCAGCTTGATTGTGTCATTATCGAACTCAAATTCGCCCTTAAAACGGTCTAAAATGGAACCTTCCATACCACCGAGCGCCTCGCGTGCTAAAGCTGGTACTTTTAGTTCGTAATTGACCATGCTTGATATATCGGACCATGCTGTAAATTTATGAGGATGTACCGTCTTTCCTAATATATCTGTCATGGCCGCGCCTGGTGTGCGATTACCTTTTAAAATATCGGACTTTAGAGGGTTCCCCATCAGATCGTAACTGCAATGGTGCGTTTTTATGGTTACTACACCATTTGTAACCTTACCGACCGAGTAAATAGCAAATTTCTGATCTGCGCTCGTGTCGTTTGGCTTGGCCTTGATGATAGCGCCGTTCTTTAGTTCGCTGAATAAAAGACCAGTTGCGGGATATAATAGCTCTAACTCATAGATGCCATTACGTTCCTCTGTCACGAGACAAGACCGCGCTTCTGCTAATTGTCCAAGTCCAAGGTGTCCGAAATTAGTTTCTGTTTGTTTATATAAAATTGGAATCATATGTTTACCCACCTCGGAACTATTTCCATTTTAGTTACATTAATAGATGCTTCGATTGTGTTATTACCTGGGGGGATATTAAAAAAAGGATACGAAAATATCTTGTTAGACAAGTTTTCCGCTCCTCTTTTTCCCTGCAGTAATTTGCAATCAATCTCGATATAATCGGTAATACCTTTGAACTGCATTTTTTGCTGATTAATAAAAACATCAAAATCACCCTTGCCATACAAGCGCATAATTGGCTTGCTCCGCTCGAATGTCGGGTTGTAAATCGTTGCTGGGAACTTTGTATAGGTCTTGACTCTTTCGCCCTCATACGCACGCCTGTGAGGTTGTGCGCTAAATTCTATGACACCCTCGCCGACTTTCTCCAAATGCTCTACAAATTCCATCGCATTTGTAACGGTCGCCATACGATAATACGCTGGATCATCTGGCGTATATAACGGCTCGTCTTTGGAAGAATATAAGTACGCTACAATCTCGTGTATTTGTTCCTTTACTGTACAACCAGGTATTGGCTTCGCGATAACAGGAAACGAAATAATCACATTTCGATAAAATCCACGGTCGTATATTAATTCTTCGCTTAAGCCATCCACTTCGTTGTTCCGTTCGACTACTTTTTCAGGAAAAGGAAACGTTTGGCCATGCTGAACAAACAAACCGAGTTCATCGCTTCGCTTTCCTTTATATTCAAAATAAGACATAACTATTGCCTCCTCCAAGGATTTTTTGTACGCTCAATTTGTTGTCCCAAACGCCTGGACAACGAATTGATGTCCTCTGGAGTATTGTTGTAAAACTTATCAATTTTAAGCTCCACTGTATTTGTACTCGTGTTGCTTGTGTTGGTATTTTGTTTTGCGTAATCACGCCCAGCACGTTCCATCATCGACTCACTCAAGGAGTGCGGGATAATTCGCGAACCACTTGGCAAGTCGTAAATTTCATCGCCACGTTCGTGTAAGGTTGTTAACCCTCCACCAAAATTCGGAGAACCATTCGCATTCTGCATCACACTATTTAGCGCGTTCATACCAACACTACTAACTGATATACCCAAACTTTTTCCTGTCGGTGTCCAATTATTCCATGACCATTTTAAATTATCTACTTCTCTTTGTGTTTGAGCTGCATTGGTAAATACATCTGCATCTTTAGCATAGAAAGTTGTTCCATTCCAAACTCTATTTGAACCTTGAACTTTGCCCAAAGTAGCTTGAGAATTAGTAAAAATATTTGCATCCTTTTTTCTAAAGTTCGTATTTGTCCATGTCCCATGATTTCGTAAAACTTTATTTATTTCTTCTTGAGAGTTACTAGAAACCACCGCTAAGCGCTCTTTCCACGACATTTGGCTCCATTTACCATTTTCAATTAAAACTTTTTTACCTGTCTCACCTGCATTTGTTGTAACTGAAGCTAGTTTTTCATCCCAAGGTAACGCATTCCATGTTGAATTGGATGACAATGCTTCATACAGCGTATCGCTTGAATTAGATGCAAGTACAGCAGTTTGCGTTTTGAAATCTAGCTTATTCCATGTTTCCGTATCGATTAAAGCATCCTTAACAACATTTTTAGTGTTTCCCTTTAGAATTGCTTGTTTTTGTTGGTACGTTAAATCATCCCATATACCCTTACCTTCTAATATTTTCTGTATTTCTTGTGGTGAATTGCTGTTAATAATAGCCGATTTCGTCTTAAAATCTAAGCCCTCCCATTTTCCACCTGCATCAAGTGCTTTCATAGAAACTAGACCTAGGTTATCGACAATATTTTGTGATGATTGCTGTGTGATTTGATCCGCAGTTTTATATTCCATTCCCCAATTCGCCATTACTCGCTTTATAGTCTGCTCCGAATCCCCAGCCGTTCGCATTGCAGTCATCCAATTATCGCCTATAGTATCAGTCATTTGAGTATGTGCATTAGTTAAGCTTTCGGTCTGGGATATAAAACTACTCTCGTCTATCACCCCAGCTTTGTATAGCTGCTTTAAAACACCTATATTTTTTTCATATTCTTTATTTTCTTTACTTAATGCTATTGCTAAATCATCTTGTCGTTGTTGTAGTTGTTCGGCATTCATACCTGATAAATCGTTATTTAAAGCCGCCATAACAGCCTTCTTCTCTTTGCTAGACAATCCCAAAAGATTTACTTGGTCCTCATACATGCTTTTTTGAATAGCATTTACTGTAACTTTTTCTTGTTCTGTAATACTACGGTTTTCTTTTGCCGCATTCGTATATATTTCTGATACTAAATCAGAACCTTTCTTTGCTTCACTAGTCATGGTTTCCGTACCTGATTTATAAGCATCTAGTTGTGGTTTCAACGTGGCTTTTATTGCATCTGGTAGCTTGTTATATTCTTTCTCCGCCTTACTAACAGCATCTTTTGCGGTCTTATCAATATTATTCGACATCCCCGCCATCGCGGTTTTTACAGTTTCAGCATTCGCAACTGTATTTGTAGAGAAATTGTCCATAGCTGTGCTAGCCTTACTTGAAAAGTTTTCAAATTTAGTCAGTGTATCATCTGCATACTTGCCAACATCAGAACCCCATTTTGCTGTTCTTTCTCTCGATATATCCGCTTTTTCTTTATAGTGATTCAAAGCTATTCCTAAACCAATAAGAGCAACGCCAGCCGCTGCCGCCGCAATCCCATAAACACCAAATGAACTCGCACCAATGCCAATTTTCGCCCCTAAACCAGCAAGACCTTTTCCCGCTACTCCTGTTTTCCCAGCGGTTTCTTCCAGTGCATCGCTCGCACCTTTCGCCCCACCTTTGAACATGCTAAGAGGATTTAACAAGCCACCAAGAATGGATGTCAAACCTCCAAGCGCTAATTTCCCAGCGCTTCCCGCGGCTACTAAAGAAAGTACAATACCAACAGTTTTTTGCATTCCAGGATTCATGCTATTAAATAAATCGGATGCGGTTTTGATACCATTAGACACATAGGGTAAAACCTCGTCTGCTAGATCGAGAAAGATATTGGCGACTGGCAACAGTGCCGCGCCAGTTTCACGTAGAATCTTTTTCATGCGTGTAAACGTGTCGTTTGCATCGTTCTTATTCATCTTGTCCATTGCACCTGAAACATCACCAATAGCATTTTTAGCGTTCCCCATCGCGTATACGGTTGTATTCCCCATATCCTCGAACTTAGTTCCCATGAGAGCTGTTCCAAGTTGTGTAGCTTTCTGCTGGTCGTCCATCCCTTCCAGCTCTTTTGTAATTGTTTTGAACATCGTAGCTGCTGTAACTTTGCCTTTTTGATACTCTTTAAACATTTTTTGCGTATCTTTGGACATGGAACCCATTGCCTCGGATGTGGATTTAGATCCGTCTTGTAATCTGATTCCAAATTCCTTGATTAAATCATTGACGTAATCAAGGTTATACGCCCCATCTTTTGTCCCTGCGATCAAGACATTAAACATTTCATCCGCTGAAAAGCCAGCTTGTTTGAACAATGGTGCATACTCGGAAATATTGTCGAACATTTCATCCGAGAAGTTTAAGCCTTTTTGCGCACCAACTGCCATCAGGTCAAAAGCTTCTTTGGAACTAATGCCAAAACTCTCCATAATGTTCCCACCAGCACGGGCTACTTCGTTCACATCTGCATCAAACGTTTTAGCAAGCGTTAAGGCGCTTTTAGTGGCAAACTTTAATTCCTTGCCATCAATTTTTTGCATGTTCGTCTTGACCTTAACTAGCGCGTCAGATACTTCTTCCACGCTCTCGCCAAAGCCTTCTTTCCAAACTTCCTCTACGGTCCCATTTAACTTTTTCGCCTCGGCGCTGGTAAGGCCAAAACTGTTTTGGATTTTGGTTTGAGAACTAGAAAAGTCCTCGGCTGTTTTTAAAGCAAGAACCCCCGCACCCACAAAAGCGGCTTGAATGGCTGGTTTTAATGTGCCGAGTGTTTCCCCTACTTTGGATAAACCATCCCGCATTTTACTGCTGGACTGGTCTACCTCGGCGCCTGATTTAGTCGCCTCATCGCCGACACCATCAAACGCTTTTTCCATTTTTTCTAATGCTTCTACCCCATCATCAACGCCATTTTTCACACCTTTAGCATCGACAATCAGTTCTGTTCGCAATTCTTCTTTTGCCAATTAAAACACCACCTTCCCGCCAAAAGCGGCAAACATAGCCGCCGCATCTTCTTTTGTTTCCACAATCGGTTTGGCTTTTTTCTTCTCAAATTCAAACGGTTTGAATGGATCATGTGTACCACGATAAAAGTTGGCCAGACTGTTCGTTATCACATCGCGATCTCGTAACATGTCCATTTGATCCATTTCGATTTTACGCAAGTAAGCGGCCGTGTACTCTCTCTCCGTCATGTCCCAGAAGGCAGTATGCGAGATACCAAGGTCAATAATTGCTGCTCCGTAATCTCGTTCGATACTAGGGACTTTTTTATGTCGCCATCTTCCTCCGCTGCCTTTTCGATAATATTTACAAGTTCCTCATATTTCTGGTGCTGTTCCTCCGTCATAAATGCAGCTGAAAGAGCTGATAAGAATAGTTTCTGTACCTCATCTTGCCCAAGTTCACGAATGGCCAAATCTAAAATATCACCCGTTTGCTCTACGCTGATAACTTGCCCGTTCGTGTTTAACATGGACCAGATTACGGCGCCCATTTCTGTTTCGTTTACCTCGCCATTTGAAACGGCATTCCTAAAAAATGCTTTGGCATTAATACCAAAATCCCGTTCCAAGGCTTCTTGCCTGAAACGGGACAATCTTAACTTATACACACCACTGCTTATTTTCAGCTCTTTAAACGGTAAAAAATCGCTTGCGCTCATGTACTAACCTCCAAATTCATTCTCGTATCGTTTCTTGCCAAAACTCCAGATATTGAGACGCATTTTTAATCTGAAATGAAATAATATTATCAACTTCTAAACCATCAAACTCATATTCAAATTTTCCGCCTTCATCAGTATTTACAGATACTCGGTTATTATTTTCTAACTTCAGATATAATTTTGTATCTGGAGCAAATACACCAATAACTATTGGATTATCTACTGTGACATTGAGCTGTAATGGATCCTCAAACCCTGTTTCAAATCTGTATGGTAAATCGTCATACCTCATAAAATAACAACTCCTTTACGGTCAAGTTGTTTGTTAGTCGGATCATAACCAATAATATAAACTTGGTCTGTTTTAGCGATAACCTTATCCTTTGAGTAATATTGAAAATTAGACGTATCTATCACTTTCACCTTTGTTCCCAGAACACTATTCACCTCTAAAGCAACCGTGGAAACATCGCCTGTAAATGTCCCTGTTACATAATTTGAACCTAACGTATAGCTTTTGGGCGCTAATGTTCCTACTGGATCACGTGCAACGGTGCTTTGATTGGTTGAATACTCGTTACCAACTTTTGTTTCAACTTTAAAGACATCGCCAACAACAACTGGTGAAGCACTCCATGAATAGACTCCCGTTTCTGCATCAGACCAAATAATCGTCTTAGCAGTTCCGTTTTGGCTAATTCGAACTTGAATATTTTTAGCTGTTACACCCGAAATAAGTTTCTGTGATGTTGTCACTGGATTAAGTGATATTTGAGGTATCTCAACCTTAAACGTTGTTCTCATTCCTTCAATGATTGGCGTTCCTGATTTGCCGTCAATCACACACACTTCATACAATTCATTGGGAACAATGTTTACATTCCCCGTTAGGTATACTTTTAATACTTCACCTGTCATTGTACCCGTTGCGAACGCAACTGATTCCCCGTGTTTATATATCCTACAATTGGTAATGTTTTCTCCCGCAGTGCCTGTACCAGTTAGATACGTAGAACCATAGTAATAGGTATCTATAATAGGTTTTATCACTCGTGTTTTTTGTATAATTTGTGCTGATTTCGCCCCTTCGGTATAACCGTCAAACACTGAAAATTGTGCTACATGGCTAGTCATTTGTTCCAGCCCTTCAAACAAAAAGCCTGCTTCATAAACACTAAATGGGACACTCGCTGAATCTAAATACGCTAAATATTCTAGCGCATCATTCGCGGTATCCCATTCATATTTTATGCTAGTATCAGTAAATTCAGTTACACGAACATTTTGGGGCATATTAGGGTGTAGTTACTGTAATCTTCGCCACGCCTTTAATTGTCGTATCGAAGGAAGAAAAGTAATTTATATCCACTGTCCCCGCTTTCACTCCTGTAACGGTTCCCGCGCTATCTACTGTCGCGATCGTGGTATCCATAGAAACAAAGATAGCTGCTTTAGATGCCGTTGCTGGTACTGCAGTTAGTACGATTGGTTTCTTTTCATTCACTTTCACACTAAGCGCCGTTGCAGTTAGTGTGGTTGGCGCTTCGATTTTGCGTTGTACCACTTGCCCCGTACCTGTTAAGCTAAGTTTGTAACTAACGAGATCTTCTTGTGCGCCATCTTCAGACATATCTGTAATAATCCCGATACCGATTGTTTCGCGCATCCTGCCGAAATCCATTTCTGATACAATGACAACGCCACCACCCTTATTGTACGCTTCATCCAAGTAATCAAATGCGGCATCACTAGAAGGCAACGCGCCATCAACATCCACGGACCAATCTTTCAATCCCTGAATGTACTCTTTCGTATCGTTATACGGCTTCACTGGAATATCTTCCGCAGCCACACCAACCTGTTTCATGATGTCGTAGTAATTTAAAATACCGCCTGTTTTCGTTGAGACGTCGATCGTGTCCGCAGTCTTATTCATCGTAGAACTACGTTGGCCACCGATGGCCATTACTTCGTTTGTGTCTGGATTAATAATACGAACAATTTTCTTCACGCCCAGATAGGACGCCACTTTTACTTTCATTTTTGATTCTGCCATTTTTTCAAACCTCCATTATTTGTTGTATGTGAAGCGTGTACTGCAATTCTTGTTGTAAAAAACCGTTATCTTCCGACGGATCGTTTTCAACGCCTTTTACAGCATCGATCGTGAATCCGTCTATTTCGAGCTTTTCCGAAAACACGCCATAAATCTTGGCCATATCCTCGTAAATACGGATAAAACTGTCATACTCATCAATGATATTCAGCGTTAAATAACGAGTCATACCATAGCTTGTTTTCGTGTCCTCTGGCAGTCCCGTGATAAACGTTAGGACGGTAGCGGGATAGTTAATTGCTTTTATTACTTTGCCAGTAGCATCGGTTTCCTCTTTCAAACTAAACCCAGCGTTTACATCGGCACCACGTAAAGCGGCCAACAACAATTTATGCAATGCGGCAATATCCAATTTTCTAATCATGAAATTTCACAGCCTTTAGCATGTCTTTTTTGAAATCCTTTTCGTGCGCTCTAACGGCTGTTTCGAAATTATGATCGCCTTTGATAAAGCGGGTTTGCTTCACCCGTTTAAAGGTACCTGATTTTTTATCGTAAAACAGTTGCCCTTTACGGACCATATGCCCCTTTTCTTTGAACATAACGTGGTCCGAGTTGTTATATACCGATGCGCGTATTTCTACGCCAGAACGCTCGATTTCGGCAACGGTGCGCCGTCTTAAGTCCCCAGTATCTACGCGCGCATTAGACTTGTATTCATCGCGCACATTCTCAACAAAGCTTTGTGCGGCATCACCAGAACGCTCGACAACCTCTTTCCCGTACCGCTCATACTTCTTTTGCAGGGCATTAATCCCCGTTGTTGATACTTTCAGCTTCAATTTTTGCCACCTCACAATTGAACAAAAATACCTTTTTTAAATCCTTTTTGGGTAGTACGGAGTAATATGTCCCTTCCGTTTCGCTGCCTTCATCCAACAAAAAAAGCAAAGTGGCCGCATACGATTTACGATCACGGCACAATACCTTTGCCATCTTGTTTATTTTTTCTAAGCCGTAGAGCTTTGTCTCGTCATTCGTAAATGGCGTCACAGCAACATCAAAAGAAGCTATTTTCGTATATGCGGCAACCGAGTCACCCAAAGCGTTTTCTTTGCTATCCGAATAGTAAAAGATCGCCTTTCTGTCATATCTCAATAGAATATCACTCCTTTGTGCTTGCTACCCTCATCTTTGACCAAGCCACTGATATACCTTTCGAACTGTTTGTCATACGGTTCTAGTAGATCATCAATAAATGAACTTGAAATAACATCAATGGACTCACTTGTTAGCCCTTCGCTACCGATTCGATTATATGCCGATACAGACGCATCAACGGCAATACTGGACAATACCGCGGGAAAGGCAACTAAACCTACCCTAATCGCAATATTATCTGTAACGCCCTGTATAAGCTCTCCTAGCAATTCATCTTTGGCGTTATCTGTAATCGATAACCGAACATGTACTCGGCTTAAAATATCACTTGCCACATTCGCCATAGCCATCTACTCCTTTGGGATTAATTTAAACCCAGCATAAGAAAGCAGGTAATCCCGCGTCTCTGCATCATCTACACGGATAATGCCGTTTTCATCACTCCAAACACTCGTGCCATCATGAAATGAAACGAATGTCCGAGGTTCAGGCGTCATAATTTTAAACACTTCGGGGCTGTCTGCTGGCTTTTCAGCTTGTCCAATAGGTTCTTGCTTCTCGACGCCCTTTACTTCTACCACAACCGTTTCTTCAGCAGGTTCGTTCTCCTCCACTGTTGTTTCCTTTTCTAAATCCTCTACTGTTTTCAATTTTTCTTTTGCCATACTGTTCATCCTCTCATTTTCATTTAATTAGGCTTTGATACCCTTAACGCCAGTAATAACCGAACCAGAATAGCTATTTTTAAGTTCTAGTGAGTATTCGCCGAAAACCATTTCACGGCTATAGTCCCCATTCTCTGCAAGGCGTTTCGATTGCATCGGACGAAGCGGGCGAAGTTTGAAGCTTTGCAAATCAAAAACAAGAAAGGTTTCAGCAGGAATATGGCGGTTCAAAATAATATTTCCTGTACCGTAGTTCGTATGCACACGGTCTGCTGTCAAACCAACGATATTACCGCCACCTTGTAGCGCTGGTAACGTTACACCTTCATCTGTTTTGAACAATTTATCAATGTATTCTTTCGTATCAGCATTTACCATAACAATTTTATCGCCACCTACACCATGATTCCAAGGCAGGCGGAACGCTTTTTTGATGTCGTCCACGGTAATCAATCCACCCGCATCTGCTGGGGCAAATTTATTCGCCGCGTTAATCAGATTGATAATCCCGTTCATTTGGCGCGGGTCTGTTGCTGTTTCGTTCGCTAGCGTACCTTGGATCGCATAATATTCTAGGTCGATTTTAGCCGTTACCATCGCATCGTATACCTCTTGTGCCATTTCCGAGCCAATACCTGGAACATTAATCGCTTGTAGTGTCCCTGAAACTTCGGCAGTACGTTCGAAAATTTGTTGATTATTCGATTTCTCAACACGTTGCGAGGTCGTCACATTGCTAGCGTCTGCCGCTTCTTTCTTCGGTGTCTTACGGTCTGGATCAAGTGTTTTCTCTCTCCATGTGATAGTTGTGGCGTTTGCTGGGGCAACTAATCCATTTTGCATGAGCAAGGTTGTAAATGGCGTATCTGTTGGCGATACGAGTGCTACCTCATTACTTAGATCAATATTTTCTAGTTTGGTTAGGTTGGATGTTTTTTTCATTTGTTACGACTTCCTTTCATCGGTTAAATTTTTTACTAAGGCTGTCCATGACATTATTTGTTTGTTGCGGCGTTGCTGGATTTACCCCGCCTGGTGGCTCCGCGTTAGGTTTGCCATAATTGGCTTTGAAACGCTCGTCCACCTTTGCTTGTGTGCGATCCTCTGCCAATGAATCCACATACTCGCTTAACTCTTTGAGATTGGCAAGTGATTCCTCGGTCGTTTCTCCTACACAATACTTAGCGGCAATTTCAGGAGACACGCCTAATTCTGTGGCTTGGATAGATAACTCTTTTTGAATCTCGGTTCGAACATTACGTTTCTCGGTATCGGCTAGTTGGTCTTTTAATTTTTGGATTTCGATTTCCCAAGGTTGCAATTGACCGCGTTTCTTAATCTCTTCTTCAACCAAAGATGGTAAGGTGTCCTTTTTAAACGTTTCAATGCCAGAACCTACATCAGCATCTACTAGACTCCGAACATATTTTTTAGCATCTTCGTTTGTCTCTAGGTAGGATTTAACGGTATCAAGTGATAACTCTGATTGCGCGCCTCCTGGTTCTCCACCAGTTCCGCCACCGCCGCCAGTTTCAGCATCGTATTTTACCCCATCCATAATTGAACGTACATACTTGTTATACATTATGTTCCTCCTAACCCCAATCAGTGCCTAAGCCCCAACTAGTGCCATTATTTTAGTGATTCATCTGTCCCGACCAGTTCTACTCGCCCCAATCAGTCCAAAATAAATAAACCGTTTATAACGTCATGTTTAGGACGCTTGATAATACTTTTGTTCCCACTCGGCATAATCCATATACGGAATCCTTTCATAGCCTTTAGCCGTGCGCATTCCTCGCGTTTTCAGCTTGCTAGCGGCATTTACGGTTGTACTTCTGCAGTGCGGGTGCATTGGCGGATAGTTTACGCCTACCTCGGCATCTATCAGCTTGTACACCTTATTATCCAACTTCCGACACGTTTTACTGGTCACGCTGTCCAAAGTAGACATGAAGCGGTATTCTTCCGTGCCATTCTCCTTGTAGGCTTCCAAAGTCCCCTGTTCCAATACAAAAGCACTCTCCGTTTGAACAAGCCGTCTAGCGTCGTTATAGCTCGTCTGGAACGATTGTTTAAAAACCTCTGTAATGGATTGGATATTGTCCCCACGAGATACCATCATGGCAAAATCATTGGTTAGCATATCGACCAGGCGTTTTTTATTCTTCCAGATCCGCTTGGAGAAATTCCCGCCGTTTACCCACTCTGTTTGTAACGTGCGCTGTAAGACTTGTGTGTTAAAGCCAGCATGAAATGTTTCTACTCCGTAATACATCGCCTCGTTGTAGAGGGTTTTCTTGTAGCCATTGACGTACACTTCTTTGAGCGTCTTTGGCAATAGCTTGTTTTCCAGCTCGGCTATTTCATACAATGATAGTTTAATGTTTGCTTGCAATAAATCCATGCGCTGCAGTTTATAGTAGCTGTTGCGAATATCTGTTAAGAACGCCGATTCTGGATGTTTGGCCATAAACTGCTTTGTTTTGGCGTACAGCTCGAAACGCTCGGCTTCCGTTGAGGTTTCAAGCAGTCGCTCATATTGAAAAACGTTATCTGCGCCGTATCGATTGTAATACTTTTCAATCGACTTGGTGAGTGCATCCAG
The DNA here is from genome assembly GCF_003856515.1 of Listeria sp. SHR_NRA_18. Taxonomy (NCBI): domain Bacteria; kingdom Bacillati; phylum Bacillota; class Bacilli; order Caryophanales; family Listeriaceae; genus Listeria; species Listeria sp. SHR_NRA_18. Next base: position 41,131 of record NZ_QPKR01000012.1, on the reverse strand, counting down.
TTCGCTTTTAAGCGCCTTTTCAAGCTTCTTTAGCGTTTGGTTCTCCTTCGTCGTCGTTTCCTTTAGGAGTGCCGCCTTCCTCTGTTCCCAATACATGTTTACCATCCTCAACACCGCCATTTCCAAACGGGCCATATTGATCCAAGATAGCTTGTCCTTCCTTCATTTCCGCGTATTTCTTTTCCATTTCGTCTTTCGGATTAATACCAGGTATCATCGACAATGCTGTTTCCTTACTAATGAATGATGATAGTTTGTTGATGGTATCGGCAATATAACCCGTATCAACTGGTAAGGATCGTGTGAATTGTTGGGTGATATCCTCAATGTCCAAATCGTTGTAACTTAGTTTTGTCCGCATGTAGGATAAAAGAGCTTCTAACGTGGCATTGTAGCCATCTTTGAAGAAGTTTTCTTTTAGCTTAGCCTTCAACTCTAACTGCATCACCTTCCACTTGCGCGCTTCTCCCGATTCATTACCACCAGCGAACGCGGGATCGTTGAGGTCTATGGATTTACTAAATTTATAAATATTATCGTTTAACATCTTAGAAATAAAGCTAAAAAACTCGGTGGGTATATCCTTGGTCAAAAACTCCGCTCGCCCATCTGGTTCCGTTATATTTAAGATACCTGTTTGGGTTTTTAGAATTTTCTCGGCTTCTACCTTATCTAAAAGCGTGCCGTAAATCATCATATACGCCCAACGGAACTGCTCCACTTCGTCTTGTACACTGGACATAAGACGGTCGGCAGCATCGTTTAAATCCTCGACGGTTTCGAAGTCGCAAAAGCTGCCATCATTATTTTTGTATTCAGCTAGCGTTACATGTCCGATAAGATTGTCTATCGTGCCATCGTCTTGCTTTGTAAATGCTGGTGTGGACCAATCAAAATCGACGTTACTACGATAAGTAGTTATTTTATCTGGAGTAATGAGGTACATGTACTTTACAAATCCATCTTTTACATAACCATCCTCAAAATAGACCGCTGCTTTTTGCTGGTCAATGACATAAGCGTCCCACGAATCAATACATCTAAGTGTTGGTAAATCTCCATCCATATCGACCAATAGAAAGGCCGTCCCTGTTGCGCCTTGCTGTGTTCCTAACAGATTTTGCTTGATAGCCATGTTTTGTTTCTTTAAAAACTCCTCTATCCATGTTTTGGACTTCTCACCAACGCTATTCGCGTAGTTTAGTGATATTGGATTGCCGTATACATATCCCGTTCCTTGATCCACGATAAAGTTAAAATAACTACTATGAATTTTGTTAAACACTTTCACGATTTCACTTTCTGGCATTACGCGGTCATCAATAGCATTATGTTCCGTCGTGTACTGTTGGTATTTACGATACCTTTCTGCTCGCACTGGAATAAAGTCCAATACAAAAGCGTTAGGATCAAACATATCGTTTTCAATCTGGTACAAATGCTTTTTGATAAATCGATTCTCTAACCTAAACTTATTTTCGTTGTTGGTTGTTAGCATTCTGTCGCTCCTTTCTATCCAAGTATATACACGCCACTTTGCAACATGTCCTGTTCCATCAAATAGCGTACTGCATCTATACTGTGGTTATTTTTATCTGGATAAGAGGCTTTAAATTCGCCATCCTTATCTTTTTCATGCTCATACTCTAAGAACTCCCTTGCTGTCATCGGGCAACGCACGGGGTCTATGATAATTTCGTCCAAGTCTTGCAAGAACTTAACACCATGATCCACGCTATCTGGCCCTTTTTTTGCTGGGTGGATTTGCAAGCCGAGATTGTTCAGCTCTGAAATAGTACGCGGTTCTGCGCTATCTCCTGTGATTGGGCGATTAGATTTGTTTTCCTTTTTGATCTCTCGCGCTGTTTTGGCATTACTCATGCCGACGCCTCGCACTTCATGAAACAAATACAGCTTGCGCCTGGTCTTATCGTAATGGCCGACAATGTAATGTAGCGGATCGGTAGCAAAACCAAAATCCATACCGCGTTTAATATGCTCGAACCTTGCTATCTCCTCATCGGTGATGGTTCGCGTCTTAACATTGTTGAATACTTCCGCACCTGTTCCGATTACTTCGCCTAAATACTCATGTGCGTATTTTTGAGGACTGGTTTGCTTTAGATGGTTCGCCTCGATAACAAACTGCTCTCCTAGCCAAACCAACGGCACGTTTAAATAGGTGCTGTGATGGATAAGTGTATCTGGTCGTTTGCCTTGCTCTGCGATTGCGAGGTTTACCCAATTACGCTGGCTTTCTGGTGGATTGTACGTGTAAAATACAACGAACTTAGGACCACCGCGCATAAGAGATTGGTTAATCGCTCGTATCTCGTGCATACCGTCAAACTCGGTTACTTCCTCATACCACAAATACTTGGCATAACCGTGTCTGAACTTGATTGACTTGATTTTACGTGCATAATCCACGCCACGAAAACGGATGCTTTGACCAGTGGGGATATACCTTATCTGCATTGGGTTGACAGTCCAGCTCCATAGATCAGCCACGCCGAGAACATCAATCGCCCATAACAATTGGTCGTATACTGATTCCCTTAAGGTATCGCGTACTTTACGCAACACAACGGCGTTAGCATCTGGGTCTTGCATCATTCCCATTATAATTTGGATGCTACTTTCGGATGACTTGGTACTACCACGTCCACCCTTCTTCCAGTAATGCGTATGCTGTTCCGTTTTAAGGGACCAATGCACATCATAGAATGATTCTGCAATGAGATTGGATAATTCAACTGCCATTGGAATCACCTTCCAACCCTTTAGGCATTGGGATATTATCGATAATGACTGGCGCCACTCCGCCCACCTTTTCTTTCTTGGTGTCTGCTTTGATTTTGTCAATCTGCGCATGAATTAGTTCCAATTGCGCTTTGCGGATGTCGTTCTCGTCCGCGATTGCAACAAACTGTTTAATCAACGACCGAAGTTCACCCATCGCCCTACTTTGCGCATTTAAAAAGCCCGCCTGTTTATCCCAAGCGAACTGTATCTCGTATTCTGTTTTTTCGCTGGTGTCGGGTTCATCACCAAAGCCAGTATATGTCTCCGTCTTTTTTATTTCTTTGCTCATGTCATCTTTATCAGACACCCACATAATCTTTTGTGATCTCATTATGGCAGCGAACTGTATTTCAATCTGCCCCCATAATAAATCAGCCGCGGTTAGCGTTCTTACAGCCTCCATAAGCTCTTTTGTTTCGTCTGGCAGGTATTTGGCAAACAATCCGTGTTTAAACGCGTTCTGGTTGCCCTCTGGCGCTCTCCCGCCCTTTCCACCTTTAGCATTGATGTTGTTTTTGGGTGCACCTACTTTTTTCGGGTGCACCCCTTCGCTATCGGGTGTGCTTTTGGGCTCGGGGTCTGGTTGTCCTTTATTTCGTACCCAGCCATGCCGTCGGTGCCAACTCTTAACTGTATTGATACTAACGCCATACTTGGCCGCGATGTCTTTGTACTTCATGCCTTTTACATAATCTTTTTCCGCTTTGATATGTGGTTCAACCATGCCGCATCATCCCCACCCCCTGATAATTGATTTTGTTTTGTAATACTCCTTATTCCTTTGATGCCACTTTTATTTGCAAAAACCTTATACATTTGGCATTATTAGCTTAAGGAGGTGTTGAAAATGAATCCTAAAGACCAAGAAGCAGCAATTCGATTGAGAGATATAGCAAAAGAATACTCACTCAAAGATACATCAGCTGAAATGAAGCAAGTACTTAGCCAAATAATCATAACTGTTGATAAGTATGCACACTCGAAATAGTTAAGAAAGCCCCTTCGCATAGGGGTTTTTTTAATCGAATTAGTGGGAACATTGTTATCTTTTACTTCTTAAGCTATAGGTGGCAACTATGCGGCAAAATTCCGCTTAATCCATAAAAAAGAACGACCTAATAAATTAGATCGCTCAAAAAAGGGAGTTATTATGGAATCTGGTGCCTCCTCGAAGTGATGCCCTGCACTTCTTGGACAATATCATAATAACACGTTTTTTATGCCTAAAAGTCTCAATTTAGTTTCAACTTATTTTTTCACCACTCGCCAAGCTGGTTCGCAATAGCGTAAATGATTCTGTTTTTCATGCGGAAAACGGTGGCCCTGCTGATATGAAGTTGCTCCGCTATGCCTTCCATTGTCAACCTACGGCGTTTTTCCCAATATCGTAATTGAATCAAATCATGGTAGGGTTCCGATTTAGTATTTGGCAAAATCGATAATACATAACCTATGCCTGAAATTAGCGTCTGCAGGCGTTCTATTCTGGCATCCTCGTCAATCAAGATTGCTTTTGCTAATGGCGCGCCTCCCGTTGATTTTATACCCAGCCCTGCATTTTCATCCATGCCTCGGCGCTCTGATTCAATAATCGCCAGCTTTAACTTGTCTATTTTTTCGATTGACCGATGATAATTGGATAATTCACTTTCGATATATGTGTACGTCTCGCGAGGCATTTTCTCTCGCTTAGGCTTTGTCATTGCTTACCCTCCTCTGGTGCCTCTAATTCCATCGTCTTAAAATTTATCAAACTCTTTTCCCCATAAACTTTGTATATCTCTGCTTCTTCTTCGGTGAGAAAACGAGCGACCATCTGCCGAAGCCCAACACCTATAGTTACTTGTCCAACAGTCGGTATACTGAGGTTAGCTCTTAGCTGAACTGGTTGATGAAAATATTTTTGGCAGTTTTCTTTAAAAAACGCTATAGCTTTAGTCCCTGATTCGTGAATATTAATGTCAAACATTTGAGGTGGGCGCATTATGTCATAAAAATATGTCATAGCCATTTTTTTCATTCTCTCGCCTCCAATTTCTTGATTTTGCTTTTCAACTCATGATTTTCTAATTCCAAACTGTGAACTTTTAGAACAAGGTGCGCCTCTTTCGAACTAACGCCAACCATACTCATTTGTTTAATTCTCAAGGCGTTTTCCAAATTATATATTTGCAGTTCGAGCTTTTTATTTGTTTCAAGCAGTTTAATAACAGTTTCCCATAGCTCGATAGCCTCCGACATGTCCATTTCAATACGCTTGAAAAATGGGGAGGGGTTTTGGTTCATCGTTTCTAATTCTACTAACGTTTCTTTTGCTTTGCCTAAGTCAAACATTTACCCTGCCCCCTTACAGCTCAATTTGGTTTATTCTGTGGTCCTTGGTATTTAGAAACTCAATTAAATAATAGTCACTAAACAGGCGAGAAATCAGCTTTTCATCATACGTTTTCTTGAGGTCTGCATTGAGTAAGTTAGTGGTAATAATCGTGCTTTTTCCGCGTCGTCCGTCTGATATAGCGTATAAAACACGATGGACGAAATCACTTGCCTGCCCCTGCCTGTCAATCTTACCAGCTTCCGCCCCAAGATCATCTAAGACTAAATAATCCACGTCTATCAACTGTTGCACTAGGCTACTCTCTGAATCCTTGCCCTGATATTGATTATCAAACGTATCTCGAATCATCGTCATGAGCTTGTCAACCTTGATAAATAGACACGAGTCCTTGCCTTCACCTTTCTTGCTAAGGTTATTCAATAAGGCCATTGCAAGATGGCTTTTACCGACACCTGGTTTACCGAAAAGCCAAGTATTGAACGCCTTACCTGCCCGATACGACTTATACACGTCTATCATCCGATGCTTGTTTATATACGCCTCTGTTGTTGCATCCTCTGCAATGTAGCCCTCAAATGATGCGTCTTTTATGGTGTGGTCTGCAATAATGCTGAAATTGTTCAGTAAGCCCATTTTGCGTTGCGCTCGTACCCGTAAAATATTGGCCTCAACTTCTTTTTGCAACTCTCTGTTTCGCTCCTCCATTTCACAAATGGGGCATAACTCCACGCCGCCCACAATAAACATTTGCACATTTTGGCGGTAAGGGTGCATTTCTTCGTTGCTACACGTATTTTCCGAGTACTCAAGCGTTGGGCGCTCCTCCACCGAAGAATCCCGCTTTGTATTTATCTTCATCACCTCTTGCATTACGTCCGTTGTTTTGCGCATTACCATAACCTCCTTTCGTTGGCATTGGTTGGTTTAGATACGATTCGAATTTGTTGCCAAATAACGTTTCTGGTCTTAAAAAATTTTGCATCTTAGGGTCATTGAGCCATTCAACGGTTTTTATATCAATCACTTTTTTAAAGTCATCAATCGTGAACCCCTCGCCTAGTCTGCTTTTAATCTTGGTACGTGTCACCTTGGTACTTGTTTTATAATTTTTATTCGCCTTTTCGTTGAGATATGCCACAATTGCACTCACTGCCTCGGACAGGTCGTCGAGCTTTTGCTCGGCTATATATCTCTTCTCTTTCTCTTTCTCTAAACTCTTATCTCTTAACTCTAGGGTCACTTTTTTGTCACTCTTTTGCACATCGTTGTCACAATGTGACGCTTCGGGTAACTTAGGTTGTTCTTCTTTTGCTCTTAAATCCCGCATCCGCCTAGCGCTTCCGCTCTCTTTTCCAATCATTCCCTCAATCGTATTTAGGTAGATTGTATCGCTTTCTTGGTTTACTTCGATTAGCTTTTTCGCTTCTAAAAACGTTAGTAAAAATTGCACGTCCTCTTTTTTCTCGCCCAAAATGACGCTCAACTCGTCGGCTAAATCTTCGCCAACTCCTTCAAAGTATAAAAAACCATTGTTTTCAAGCGATAACAGTAACATTTCAAGATAAATAAGCGTATAGGTGTCACCGCCAGCAACGCGCCGCAACACCTTTATTTCTGTATTATTGAAAAAGTCATTTTTGAGCTTCAACCAGTAATATTTTTTAGCCATTGGCGCCCCTTCTTTCAAGCTCCACATACACCGCATCAAAGTATACTTGGATCACATCAGGGATATGTTTGTCGGTTAGCGCACCACATATATCCTTCAAATTTTCTGTTGGCGTTTCCTCAATCACTGCCATCAACACTGGGATAAAGTAAATCCCCCGTCCTGCTTCAAATGCTTCCATATGGTCATATTGCCTTATTTTCGCGCGTGTCAACTCGGCAAGTTCTGCATAAACCTTTGGATCAAGTTGTTGCTTTTTGGAGTATAAACCAGTTGTAACTTGTAAAATTTCCTCAAGGCTTCCAATGGCTACAGCTGTTGTTACATACTGGCTTATTTTAGATTGCGAATAGATTTTAGTTTGAGTCATTGCCAAAACCCTCCATTTCGCGAGCAAAGCTTATACCATCGTAAAAACCTAGTTCGTATACTTTTTGGGCATATACCATTGGTAAACAAGATGCTTTGTCGAAATATTTTTCTAGCTTTCCCCTTTGCTCTGGCGTGAGTGTTTTAGTTAGTTCCTGTAGAACTACGTTGGCCTCGCTCTCCGTTTCTCTGTACTCCAAAACATCATCTAACGCTCTATCCACCGAATTAATACGTTCGGACGAAAATGCCAACATCGCTTTATGAAATTTATTCGCCATCATCAAAACCCCCGATATTTGTTTGAAATCCCACGCCATCCTTTAATATATGAGTGGTTCCCTTGTCCCCGATTAAATGAATTACGCCAGTGCCAAAATCATGCTCTGTAAAAACTTCCGCATCTAATGGGTTTGCAAATTCTTCCATGGTGTTCTTTCCGTCTGTAACCTCTTGCAACTCACTTATAATCGCCAATGAGGTAAGCGTAAAGAAACGAACATCCCAATTATCGTACTCATATATAAATTCTAGGTCTCTTTCCCCTATGACCATGTCCATTCCACCGATGCCATTAATGTATTTCATTGTATAGAAATAATCTTTGTTCCCCCACTTAGCACCGTCGTAAGTCTTGTCAATCGGAAAGAATGTTGCAAATTCTCGGGGGGTCATCACACCAACGTGCGCCCTTACTATCCGACATAATTCGAAAAGTGACTTTAGTTCTGATTCTGTTCTATTTTTAAGGCTCAATTTGCCAAGATATTTAATCGCATAGAACAAAAAATGATCCTTTAAATATTTTTTGCTGGCATCAGGGCCGTGTACTTTGCCTATTTCTAACGTACGATCACAAAAATTATAAAATGCTGCTTCGTATAGGTCTGGGCCATCTCGTCTAGTTTTCATCTAACCCCTCCAATGGACGCGTGACAACGGAATAAGTCATCGCGTTTAGTCCGTCTAGTTGAGCGTCAATATCTGCTAATAAGCGTTCTTTTTCAGTAAGTTGACCAGATAGAAAATCTTCCATTCCTACGCCAATTCCGCGCTCTGGCAACCCCTTTATATATTCGATGGATCGTTCTGTTTCTGCCTTCGCAATCCTTAGCACCTCGCCAAGTAATTTCAATGATATTTCTGCTTTCATAATAAAAAACCTCCCAAATTTAACTTGATATTTTGGAGGATATGACATACAATAAGCTTAATCAGTGGCTTATTGTATGCTACATCCCGAACCCCGCTTTGCCGAGCGTGGGTTTATTTTTTTGCCTTTAATCCTGAATGATAGCCAACTTTGAACATACCAAATGCGAACATAATCAGCACGCACCCTATTGCTAATATACTAGCCAATTTTAGCACCTCGCTTGTGATTGACTCCGAGTTCAGGAAAATACAGATCGATAAATTCCTCCATCTGCTTCGCCTTGAACATCCAGCCGCTACTTGTCGAAATAGCCAGTTGATGTTGAACAACATAAGGATGATGGCAAATATGATCTACTACCCAGCGTTCGCTATAACCACCGCAAACTACCCGCATTCTGTCCATTCTCCAAATTAGCCCAACGACACCCATTTCTTCCAATACCTCTTGCGTTTTCTCCTTGATTAGCTGTTTTACTGTTTCCTCGTCAAATTTTATTAGTGACATGGAATCCACGCCCCTCCGCCGTTTTTTTAATTTTTTATTGCCGCTCAATATCCGATATTGTCCAGGTCCTCATTGTCCATTTGATTTATGAGTGTCATGGTCGCCGTTGATGGTTGCCAGTTCACAATAAAATCGATCACCATATCATAGTGGCGCATACGCAATTGGGAACGGTGCGGCACTTGCGCAATCTTCTTCACTTCTGAATTTAAATCTTTGTATAGTTGTGATTTTTGTTCCTGCGTTGGCTTTAAATGCCTTTCTTTAATTACGTTACCAACACGTTGACTTACTAAGCGTGTGATATAGCCATAATCACTGGCAGTAAGTGGTTTGTTCACTTCTAATTCATTTACGCGCTTATCCAACTTAGATACTTCAACGTTTGTATTGTCGTTGGCATCAAAAACTAGTCTTAAAATCTCCATCGGATCAGTTGGTAGTTTCTTGTTGATTGCTTCCCGCATCGCGAAATATCCATCTACTAATTGATCGTATAACTCCCATGCTGTATCATCTTCTAAGATTTTGAGTAGTTTGGAATAGCCGCGTTCGGATAAGATATAGATATTGTTAGCTTTCGAAATCATCATAGCGGTATACCCTAACTCTAAGAATTGTGGTGGCTCACACCCACCACATTTTAAATCAATTAAATCGATGCCAATTTTGAACCTTTCCCGATTATCATTAATACGTCGATTAATTTCTTTAACAGGTTGATTATGAATGTTCGCGATATCCTTTACTGTCATTGCTCGCTTGCCTTCTCCAAAGCCTCCCTCAATGCCCGTAAATTCGAAATGGCCTAAGTGTTGGACTCCGATTACTTTTAAATTTGTCATTCTTTATCCTCCTCTTGATTCGGTTTTTCCGAAATGCCACCTAAAAATATATCATCCACATTGGAATTTAGAGCCACGGCCAATTTTTCAATTGTCTTGTATGCCGAATTACGGAGATTACTAACATCACTTTCATAGTTGATTATCGTTCTGGTAGTAATTCCAGTCTTTTTCGCCAGTTCTTCTTGCGTCATTCCTTGCATTGCTCTAAGTTGCTTGAGTGTATATTTTCCGTTTTTTTTCATTAATTCATCCCCTTTCTGATTTCCATTATACATTTCGGTTATTCCGAAGTCAAGAAATACAATTCATAAAAACCGAAATAATTTTCAAGAAAAAGATTTCACTTTTACCGAATTGATGTTATACTATAGGAAACTAAGGAGGAAATAAAAATGTCGTACTTTGCAAAAAACTTGAAATATCTTAGAACTCAACGCGGAATGGAACAAATAGATTTGGCCCAAATGCTCGGCAGAAAAAGCTCGTCCTCTGTAAGTGAGTGGGAAACTGGAAAATATACCCCAAAAGCTGGAGTACTAATGGATATAGCAACTATTTTTAGCGTTCCTTTATCTAGTCTAATGGACTCGGACCTATCCGCTAGTGAAGATACAAATACAGTAGTTATTGGAACTACTAGATCATACAGCTACTTGACTTCTTCAATTTCTGCGGGTATACCTGATAACATTGATTCTTTGAAAAAAGATGACTTCGAAACAATAGAAGTACCCGATATCTTGCTTGGTAAGTATGCTGGTGATTCGAGTATAATTATCACTAATGTAAATGGTGAGTCTATGAATAGATGTATTCCGCACGGCTCCTTTATTGGCATTAAACCAGTTGATATAGGTAAACTCAAAACAAATGATATTGTTGTCTTTTCGGATTCTGGAAGTTTTTCAATTAAGCGGTATACAAATGACAAGGAAAATGAACGTGTGATTTTCAGACCTGATTCATTCAACAGTTCATTTGTTGATTATGTTGTACCATATGAAACAGCTGAAAACCTCAAAATTTGGGGTAAAGTAGTGGTTTCAATCGTTAATTACGATTGACATAAAAAAAGAGAAAAGGGGTTTAATGATGAAAAAAATGTATTGGATTATTTTAATTTTTCTTGTTGTAATTGCTGTAATTTCTGCTATTTTCTATTTTACTGGAAATAACGAAACATCAAGTAGAGAAATGGAAAATATTCAAACTGGTATGACCGTTGACCAAGTTATCGATGAACTTGGCCAACCTTATGAAAAAATAGAAGAAAGCAACGGAATTAAAAACAGTATAGAGAGTTTAAAGGATGATCCATTGAGTAAGTATGTAACAGATGATATTGACGAGCTTCTATTTAACTTTGAGAACAGTTCTAAATCAGAAGTATTTATCTACAAAGCAAAAAATAATGACGAAGATTACAAGCTATTTTTTATTGACAATAAACTCGCTTATTTTTAATAACAAATAACCATCCACGCCCCTCCGCCGAGGAAAAGGATGGAGATTATTATGGGATTTTCAGTAAAGTATAATGAAAAAAGAAATAAATGGATCTGGCGCGCCCGTGTCACGATTAATAGCAAGCAATATGAGAAATCAGGTTCTGCAGATAAACAGCAAGATGCCGAGTTAGAAGGGTCACAAGTATATGCTAAGCTGGTGAAAGAGAAAAATTCCGATTTTGTTGCAATAGATCGTAACATCACACTGGAGGAATTAATGCGCGAGTGGTTTAAAACCTATAAGGAAGATAAACTGTCCGTGAACACCCTGATTAGTTACAAAGGGTGCATGGAAAATCATATCCTTCCCAATCTCGGATTTATACCAGTAACCAAGCTAAACAGATTAATGTATCAGAAATTTATTAATTCCCTCATTAACCAAGACTATGCAATAAATACGGTTAAACTTATTCATTCCGTTGTAAATAATTGCATGTCCTTCGCCTTACATGATTTACGACTCATCGAATATAACCCTACCGAGAAAATCAAAATTCAAGCGAAGAAGAAAAAAGGGTTAGTGACTGAAAATCATATGTACTACTCCAATGAGGAACTTGATAAATTATATACTACTGCTAAAGCCACGGAGAAGGCGGTTATTGCTGATTTAATCTTATTCCTACCAAGAACTGGTCTAAGGATTGGTGAAGCCCTAGGACTTACTGTGGAGGATTACCACGAAGATAATGGTACGCTGACAATAAACAAACAGTTACTCAATAGATCAACTCACAGTAATATCATCTTTTCAGGGCTTAAAACAGTTACTTCGAATAGAACAATTTATGTAGATTCAGAAACCGAAAAAATAATCAAACGCCGCATTTTAGATAACAAAAAGTCGAAGTTAAAACATCCTGAAATAAAATGCGACTATAACTTTTTATTTTCTCATTTGAATAAGCCGATACGCCACTCTTTGCTAAGAGATACGTTAGCTCGCGTATCATCACGTGCGGGTGTAGTGAATTATCGTGGACGATCTGTTCACGCATTCAGACATACCCATGTAAAGAATTTAGTAGAGGCGGGTGTACCAGAAATAACGATTCAACAACGAGTTGGACACTCAAAAGAATCGGCAGTCACAAAACGATATATGCACAGTGATGAAGCGATGGACAAGCTTGCAATAGAACAGTACGAAAATTTCATGGCCCAGCAACATTAGGGGCATAATTAGGGGCAAGCGTAAAAATAAAACGCTAAGACCTGATGTATAAAGTGGTCTTAGCGTTTTTACAGTATATTCTTCTATTATAACTGTAACAAAGGTGATTCGGCAAACTAAAAAATCAATAGGTCGGAAAATTTCTAACTTGACCTAGTCGAACTCGATCATTTGTTTCATGGTTTGTGTTGTGCTGTTTAGAATTTAGAGAAAACCCGCAAAAGGAAGTATTTCAGATTCGTGCCACTCCTTTCACGGGTTTATTTTTTATTTACGTTTCGCTTTACTTTCAAAGTCATCTGTCAAGACGCCTTCGTAATAGCGAACTTTAATCGGGTCTTTGTTTAGTTCCTTCAAATATTGGCGCAGTGTCCGAGCTTCGCGTTCATTTGCAAACGAGAGAACTGTCCCCTCTTTGCCCATCCGCCCTGTTCGACCAGAACGATGTGTATATTGTTTCGCGTCCATCGCCACGTCGCAATGGATCACGAACGGTAAATCGGGAATGTCCAAACCGCGCGCGGCGACATCGGTTACGACTAAATACGTCAATTCTGCTTTTTTGAAGGCCGCTAAGTATTTTTTGCGCTTTTCTTTGTCGACTTCTCCGTGAATTCCTGCTGCGGCAACACCATCATACTGCAATTTCTCCAAAATAATGTCCATCCGAACTTTATCCTTCACGAAAACAAGTGCATGCATGCCCTCCACATTCGATATCCGGCGTAGCAAAATCGCTTTGTCGCGCGGCTGCTCAACGTCCATATACAGATGGTTGACATTCGCGTTGCTTTCCTCGGCTTTCGCTTCGATCATAACCGGCTCGATCTCACTATTGCGATAAAACATCATCGGATCGTCCAATTTCGTCGCCGATGCCATCACTAATTGGCGGTCACGCATCGCGCTATTCACGATTTCAAGCACGGTCGGAACGTTTTCACGAATCAAAAGTTGATCACATTCGTCCAGCGTAATCATTTTGACTTCATGCATCTTGATTTTCTTTTGTTTAATTAGCTCCAAAACACGACCTGGCGAGCCAACAATGACTTGCGGCTTCTTTTTAAGATTGTCGATTTGGCGCTTGATGTTGGCGCTGCCGATGATGCCGATGACTTTCAGACCAGCCGGTAGCCACGAACGCACGACATCCGCGATTTGCATGACCAATTCGTGTGATGGCGCTAAAATAAGCCATTGCGTATGCGGTTTTACTTCCAATTTCTCGATGGCAGGTAGCGAATAAGCCACTGTTTTCCCGGTTCCTGTCGGCGAAACCGCGATGACATCTTTGCCCTCTTTGATCGGCGTGTATAATTGCTGCTGGATTTCGGTCATTTCCTCATAATTGTGGGCTTTCCACTGCTCCGCCCAGATTTCAGGTACTTCTTTTATTGTCATAATAAACTCCTTTTTCCCTCTAAATTCGATATCCCTATCATACCACGTTTCCCTAAAATCAACAAAATAGTGTGATAGTCAAAAAAAATCGGCGACAAACGCTCGCATTCAGGGAGTTTGACAGACTTCCGGTTCTTACGTACAATCGTACGCTCCGCTTCCGGCTTCCGCCAAACTCCCTGAATACAAACGCTTTCGCTCGATTTGTGTAAAGCAAAATCTACTTCTTACCCAAAAATAGGATTCGCGATAACTCCCTATTTTGCGTAAAGTCCATTTTATTCTATACTATTTCTCGACTTTGTACCAAATACCATTTTGGTGGCGCAAGTCGTTGGAGATTTGTAGTACGGCTTTGCTCAAGTCTTCGAGGTCTTCATACGCTAATCGATCGTTCTCTTTGATGATTCTGGCAAACTCGGTCGCTTCGAATTCCATGTCGTTTGGAATCGTTGACATCGCGAGTTCCTCGATTTCTTTCGTGTGGTTATCGGCGTATTGGATGCTCTGAATGCCCGTCAATGGGTCGATTACAAGCGTGCCTTTTTCGCCGTATATTTCGCTCGGTATGAAGGATTGCGACATTTTGGCTTGTAAAATCGTCACCGTGAAGTCTGGATATTCGAAAATAACCGGGCCACCACCGTCAACACCTGTGCGCAGTTTCGTCGCAAAATACGTCGCTTTTTCAGGAACACCGAACAGCGCAACCGCCGTGTACATCGGATAAACGCCTAAATCGACCAGCGAACCACCTGAAAATTGGAGCGAGAAAATGTTCGGTTCTTCGCCAGCAAGCACGTTATCGTAACGCGAGGAATAGTTCATGTACGCTAGCGTTGCGCCGTGAAGCTTCCCTACTTTTGAAATGCTGTCTTGTAATATTTTGAAGTTCGGTTCTTGAATATGACGCGCTGCTTCGAAAAGATAGACGCCGTTTTCTTTCGCTACTTTATGCGCATCTTCTAGTTCTGCAACCGTTGAAAAAATCGGTTTTTCGACGATAACGTGTTTTTTGTGACGCAAGAAATGTAACGCGTGTTCGTAATGCATCGCGTTTGGTGACGCAATATAGACCGCATCAATCACGTCTGAACTCGCCATCACTTCGATATCATCAAAATAGTTTTCTACTTTATATTTTTCACCAAAGGCATAGGCTTTTTCCAGTGTGCGAGAATAAACCGCGTTCATTTCCCATTCGCCAGAGTTAATCGCGCCCTCCACAAATGCATCTGTAATCCAGTTCGTTCCCATAATACCAAGCTTCATAACAAAACTTCCCTTCTTCATGTGTTCTCCTATTCAGTATAGCGGAAAATCGGAAAATTTGCGAAGAGATTGGCTAGACTTTTGCAAAATCGTGATTCATAAAGTCTACAAGCGTGAAATGACCGTTTTCATATTCAAATTTCAGAATACAGCAGTTTTTCAAGCCTTTGATCGGGCCAGTTTTGCTGTTTGCTTCCCAATGGCGGGCGAACTGAGCACAAGCGGCACCGTGGGAAACCGCCAAAACGGCGTCGTGGTCCTCTTGGCTCATGATAGATTCCATCGTTTCAACAAGGCGCGCGCGGAAATCCATTTCTCGTTCGCCGCCAAATCCTGCGAAAAAATCGCTATATGGGAGCGGCGGATTCAAGTCCTCACTCTCGCCCTCGAATGTGCCGAAATTCCATTCTTTTAGCCCTTTGAGGCGTGTGTATGGCATATCGGTAATCAGTTCTAGTGTGTCGCAAGCTCGTTCGGATGTGGAGCTGTATGCCGCGCCGAATGTGATTCCGTTCTTTTTGAAATAGTCTCCCGCGACTTGGGCTTGGTAAATGCCGAGTTCCGTCAATGGTGCATCGCAGAAACCTTGGATTTTTTTCCGTACGTTGAATAGTGTTTGACCGTGACGCATCAGATAAAGTGTTTTTTTCATTCGTTTTCTCCTTCTGGTATGATTTCATTGAGACAATTTAGCGCTGTCAACGTCCTTGGGTAGCCAATATACGGAAGCAGGACGGTGATAGTGTCGATCATTAATTGCTTGTCATTGCCAATTTGGATGTTGTTCGCAATATGCCCTTTCAGTTGTTGATCAGCGCCACCCATCGAAGCAAGCATCGTAAAAATCAATAATTCGCGCTCGTTCTCATCTAATCCGCCTCGTGTGAAATAGTCGCCAAAGCAGTTATCCGCTAAAAAAACGGCGAAATGTTTCTGATTTTCAGGCATCGTCTCGTGCATTTTATCCACCTTGTCCCCCGCTACACGCCTGATTGCCTCCGCACCTTTTTCATATCGGTTTTCGCGGGTTGTCCTGGATTGGCCTTCGAGCGGCAAGGGTACACCTCTTTCTATCAGGACATCGTTGGTTACTTGCGAAAAATCAAATACTTTTCCGAGTCCGACATATGGTACAGCTTGGTAGACGATTTCCTTTGCCTCGATTGGCGTCACACCGATATGAAGCGCCGCGTGTAGCATAATTTTGTACTCGTTCACACATTGCATCGCGATTAGCGCGGCGAGCGTTACTTTCATGCGTTGTTTGATCGTCAGTTGCGTATATTGCAAAACTTCATCAAACGCAAAATTATCGAAAATTGCGATGAACTCAGGGTCCGTTTCTTTTAACGTTGATTGGTGATTTGGAAATAATTGATTGTGGTTGGCCTGTGCCGTTTTACTAATAGACATTTGCAATTCCTCCCATTATTGATTTTCTGCCGGAAAGTCTGTGGGTGCCGTAATTTTGTACACCTCCAAGTTTTGCACTTTTTTTGCTTCCTAGGTAAAGTCTAAACCCTGAAGTGGGCTCCAAGTCAATTTTAAACGATTAGTAGGCATAAAAAAATCCGCCGTGGCACAAGTAACTTCGCGGTTACCTGCACACCAGCAGATTGGACAGTTTATTTCTATCAATCTTTCTTTTTCGAAAAGACATAAATGATGCACGAAATGATTCCCAGAAAGAATAGTACTACTTTATATATCATAATTGTAAACAGATCTGTTCATACTGTTTTTCCTTTTTTCATATCGACCCCACCTTTATGTATGATTGCATTTTTTATTGCACATGCGTGAAAGCTTGGCTAGTTGTTGCAGAGCTTCCTTATTCAGATTACACAATACGCAGGGAAAACGCAACAAAAAGATTTTTTTGAAGCGTGGATTGAGTAGATTTATTCAGAAAATTTTCAGGTTGAAGTATTTAGTTCTCGTATTGGTTGGATAAAAAACGTTTCACATTACTTAGATAAAAACTGTTGAAGAAGATGAAGCAAAACAACTACTTTTCGAATTTACATTTCACATTACTTAGATAAAAACCAGCGACAACAGAAACAGCACCAGAAAGCGCTACGTCATTTACATTTCACATTACTTAGATAAAAACTTACACAGCCATGACAGTAGCTAAGCGCGATTTACTTATTTACGTTTCACATTACTTAGATAAAAACGTTATCTACGGTTTGAGTGGATGGAAACCCATCAAGATTTACGTTTCACATTACTTAGATAAAAACCAAAACGCACAGGAGGCCTACCGGTCTTCTTTTTTAGATTTACGTTTCACATTACTTAGATAAAACCCCCGTGCTATTTTAGCCCTACTCCCATCATACCTCATGAGTCTATTTCTGTCGACCGATAGCAAAATTGCCTTTTTCGCTAATCTGGCGTTGCTTTCATTTGTCGTAAAACTCGCCTAACCCCTGTCATACCAGTTAATAAAGAAAATCTGTCGATGTCCTGTAGTTTTTGCGCTACTGGACATCGACAGATTTTTGAGCCTTCTTTTGTTTTTATGGTAGAAACGTCTCGCCCATGAGGTAGAAATCTACTTCTCGTGCGGCTTCGCGTCCTTCGTTAATCGCTGTTACGACTAAACTTTGACCGTATCTTGCGTCGCCGCATGCGAAGATTCCTTCTACGTCAGTTCGGTAAAAACCTTTCGCGGCTTCAATCGTGTGGCGTTTTGTTTTACCTACCTTGAAATCTTCAAAAATGGATGGCGTCGCTCCGGCGAATCCAATCGCGATGAGCACCATGTCGGCGTCCCATATTTTCTCGGAGCCTGGAACTTCGTGGAGGTTGCGTTCGGCGTCTACGTGGTCAACGTCGATAGTGCGCAATCCTGTGAGTTCGCCTTTTTCGTTTTTGATGAATTCGGTGGAGCTGACTAAGTATTGACGTGGGTCTTCGCCGTAAACCGCTTGGGCTTCGCTGTGTGCGTAATCCATTTGGAATACTTTCGGGAATTGTGGCCACGGATTTTGGATGGCACGCATGTCTGGCAGTTTGTCGCGCAGGCCGAATTGATAGATGCTTTTCGCGCCTTGTCGTAGAGCTGTCGCGACGCAATCCGCGCCTGTGTCTCCGCCTCCGATGACGATCATGTTTTTGCCTTCTGCGGACATGGTTTGAACGCCTTTGTTGTCGAGGTTGTCTTTGATGCTTTGCGTGAGGTAGTCGACGGCGAAATGGATGCCTTTTGCGTCGCGGCCTGGAAGCTTGACGTCGCGGGCATTTCCAGCGCCGGTTGCTAGCACGACGGAATCGTATTCTGCTTTTAGTTGCGCCATCGTGATGTCTTTTCCGGCTTCGACATTGGTCACGAACTCGACGCCTTCTTCGGCCATCAGGTTGACGCGACGGTTAATCGAGTCTTTTTCGAGTTTCATCGTCGGAATGCCGTACATGAGCAGGCCGCCGATTCGGTCGCTTTTTTCAAAAACAGTGACATTGTGGCCGGCTTTGTTTAATTGGTCGGCACACGCGAGTCCAGCTGGGCCGGAGCCGATAATGGCGATGCGTTTTCCAGTTCGTTTTTGCGGTGCTTGGGCTTTGATCCAGCCTTCTTCAAAACCGCGGTCGATAATCGCTTTTTCGATGGATTTAATGCCAACTGCTGGCTCGGAAATCGCGACGGTGCAGGAGCCTTCGCATGGTGCTGGGCAAACGCGGCCGGTGAACTCTGGGAAGTTATTTGTTTTTAAAAGAAGATCTAAGGCTTCGCGCCATTCTCCGCGGTACACGGCGTCGTTCCACTCGGGAATCAAGTTGTGTAGCGGGCAGCCAGATACGCCGTTTTTGATTTCTTCGCCGGTATGGCAAAATGGTACGCCGCAATCCATGCAACGCGCGGCTTGGATCTGTAAATCGGCGACGGGCATTGGCAAATTGTATTCGTTCCAGTCGCGCGTCCGTTTTAGTGGATCGCGGACTGGGCTTGGAATTCGGTCATATTCGATAAATCCAGTTGGTTTTCCCATTGTTTTTTCAGCTCCTTTTTTTGAAATTTTTCTGAGCTCTGCGCCTCTTTCAAGTGTTCGCAGTCTAGCTTCATCCGCTAGCTCTTCGAAAACTTCACGCCCTCCGCAAAAACCAAAATCGGGTTTTCACTGCGGCCGCTCCAGTTTTTTTCAGAGCTGAACGAGCGGATTCAGCTTCCTATTTTTATGCTCATAAAACGCCTGTAACTCCGCGGCATCGTGGGTTTGGCCTTCGCCTTCTAGTTTTTCGATGCGGGTTAGCATGATTTCAAATTCGTTCGGGATGACGTAGACGAAATTCAGGATTTCGCGTTCCCAGTTTGCAAGTAGTTTGCGGGCGAATTCGCTGTCGGTATAGCGCACATGATTTTCCACGAGTTCGCGTAGTTTCCGTTCCTCGCGCGGTGTCGTAATCCCGCGACACGTCACGAGTTCTGGATTCACTTTTGCGTTGAAATGGGCTTGGTCTGGGGCGTAAACGTAGGCCACACCGCCGGACATCCCTGCTGCAAAATTCTCGCCGGTTTCGCCGAGGACAACCACGGTTCCGCCAGTCATATATTCGCAACCGTTATCGCCAATTCCTTCGACAACCACGTCTGCGCCACTGTTACGAACGGCAAAACGGGCACCGGCTTTTCCGTGAATGTATGCTTCGCCGTCTGTTGCACCGTAAAGCGTTACGTTTCCGACAATCGCGGAATCATGTGCTACAATTGGTGTTTTGGCGTCTGGAGATACGATGAGTTTCGCGCCAGATAGCCCTTTTCCGAAGTAATCGTTCGCGTCGCCTTCAATGCGCAGCGTCATTCCTTTTGGGGCGAAGGCGCCGAAGCTTTGACCAGCCGCACCCGTGAAGGTTAGGTCGATCGTGTCTTCTGGGAGGCCAGCCGCGCCGTATTTCTTGCTGATATAAGAGCCAGTAATCGTACCAACTGCGCGGTCAATATTGCGAATTGGGAAGCGTCCAGTGACTTTCTCACCGCGTTCTATCGCAGGCGCCACAACGTTTTGCAAATCACGCATATCCAGCGTTTGCTCAATTTTATGGTCTTGTTCTTTCGTGCAGAATTGGACTTGATTTTTGTAAAAGTCATCCATATAAAGCATATTGGAAAAGTCGAGATGTTTCGCTTTCCAATGCGATTCCTTACGTTCATGGGTCTCCAAATATTCTTTGTGCCCGATAATTTCTTCGAGGCTGCGGAAGCCAAGTTCGGCCATCATTTCGCGCATTTCAGCAACAATGAAGTTGAAAAAATTCACGACGTAATCTGCGGAACCACCGAATTTTTTACGAAGTTCTGGGTTCTGCGTCGCAACTCCGACGGGACACGTATCCATATGGCACACGCGCATCATCACGCAGCCTAGTGTCACAAGCGGTGCCGTCGCAAAACCGTATTCTTCCGCGCCGAGCATAGCGGCAACTAACACGTCTTTTCCGGTCATCAGTTTGCCGTCTGTTTCCACGACTACTTGATTCCGCAAACCGTTTAGTAGCAACGTTTGGTGCGTCTCCGCCAAACCGATTTCCCACGGAACACCCGTATGGCGAATACTACTCCGCGCCGCCGCGCCCGTTCCGCCTTCATAACCGCTGACCAAGATCACGTCGGCAAATCCTTTCGCAACACCCGCTGCGATCGTGCCGATTCCCGTTTTCGATACGAGTTTCACGTTGATCCGCGCGTCCTTGTTGGCATTTTTCAAGTCAAAAATGAGTTGGGATAAATCCTCGATGGAATAGATATCGTGATGTGGTGGTGGAGAGATGAGCCCTACGCCCGTCGTTGATCCGCGGGTTTTCGAGATCCACGGATACACTTTCTCGCCTGGCAAATGACCGCCTTCACCTGGTTTTGCGCCTTGTGCCATCTTGATTTGCAGCTCATCCGCGTTCACCAAGTAGTGACTCGTTACGCCGAACCGGCCAGATGCAACTTGCTTGATCGCACTCCGACGCCAATCGCCGTTTGCATCACGCTCGAACCGGTCTGGATTTTCGCCGCCTTCCCCGCTGTTGCTTTTCCCACCAATTCGGTTCATCGCAATCGCTAACGACTCATGCGCCTCCTGACTGATTGATCCGTAAGACATCGCGCCCGACTTGAACCGCTTGAAAATGGCTTCGGCAGGCTCGACTTCTTCGATAGGAATCGGCTTGCGACCATGCGAATTGAATGTCAGCAAACCGCGAAGGAAAGCGTTATTTTGATTCTGCATTAAATCCGAGTATAGATCGTACGTTTCGCGATTGTTTTCACGCGTCGCCTGTTGCAACGAATGGATCGCGAGCGGGTTGAAAACGTGATATTCGCCGTTCGAACGCCATTGATATTCGCCACCTGTGTTCAGCGTGAATTCTTGGAAACCGATATCGTGAAACGCCTCGCGATGACGCAACCACGACTCCTGCGCAATGACTTCCAGTGGAATCCCGCCAAGTTGCGACGCCGTTCCTGGGAAGTAATCCGCAATCACATCGTTGCCAATGCCAATCGCTTCAAAAATCTGCGCGCCCCGATAACTTTGCACAGTAGAAATGCCAATTTTCGACATAACCTTCAAAATTCCGTCTGTAATCGCCTCAATATAGCGCGACTCCGCCTCATCGGCTGTAAAACCTTTAATTCGACCGTCTTTGATCAAATTCGTAAATACATCGATCGCCAAATATGGGAAAATCGCGTCTGCACCGTAGCCAACCAACATCGCACAATGATGCACGTCGCGAGCCTCGGCCGTTTTCACGATCAAGCTCACCTTCATCCGCGTCCCACGTTTCACCAAATGATGATGCAGTCCACTCGTCATAAGCAGTGCCGGAATCCCGATAAATTCATCGTTCGTGCCGTCATCCGTAATCACAAGCAACTCCGCGCCAGCCTCAATTTTCGCATCCGCTTCCGCAAAAAGTCGATCCAGCACTGCCGCCAAATTCTCCTTTTCCTCCGCTTTAAACAACGCATTAATGAACGCGGTCGGTTTCGCAAATTTCTTCTGTAAAGCAATCGAAGCGTACTGTTTCCGAGACAAAATCGGCGTCTCCAAACGGATTCGGTTCGCATTTTCAGCTGTTGGATTTAAAATATTGCCCTCATTTCCAAGCAACGTCATCGTCGAAATCACCGACTCCTCGCGCAAACCATCAATCGGCGGATTCGTCACCTGCGCAAACAACTGCTTGAAATAGTTAAACAACAGCTGCGGTCGGAAAGAAAGCACAGCAAGCGGCGCATCGTAACCCATCGCCCCCATCGGATCCTTTTTCTCCGTCACCATCGGAATCAAGATTTTGTTCAGCTCGTCCTGCGTATAGCCAAACGCCCGCTGCAACTTGAAGCAATCCTTCTTATTCAATGAAATATATTCCAAACGATCTTTTTCCGTCAACGTCCCAATCTCCGTCAATTCCGCGTCCAGCCACTCACGATACGGCTTTTCCGTCGTCAACTCCGATTTAATCACATCATCCGAAATAATCTCGCCTTTTTCCAAATCAATCAACAACATCGTACCCGCGCCAACCGTCACTTTGCGGATCACTTCCTCCGGTTCCACAGGCACAACACCCGTCTCCGAAGAATAAATAATCGTGTGGTCCTTCGTCTCATAATAACGCGCAGGACGCAACCCATTCCTGTCCAAAATGGTCCCAATCACGCGCCCGTTCGTAAACGAAATCGACGTCGGCCCATCCCAAGGCTCCATCAGCGTACTGTGATACTCATAAAACGCCCGTTTCGGATCCGTCATCGCCTTATTTTTATCCCAAGGCTCCGGAATCAACATCATCGCCGCGTGAGGCAACGTCCGCCCCGTTTGCACCAAGAATTCCAGCGCATTATCAAGCGTCGCCGAGTCACTTCCACTTTCATCAATAACCGGCAAAAGTTTCGCCAAATCCGCGCCAAACAAATCCGATTCCGCACGTTTCTCACGAGCCTTCATCCAATTCAGATTCCCACGCTGCGTATTAATTTCCCCATTATGAATCAAATAACGATACGGATGCGCCCGTTCCCAACTCGGAAACGTATTCGTACTAAAACGTGAATGCACCAGCGCGTAAGCCGACGTATAAGCAGGATCCGCCAAGTCCAAATAATACTGATTAATCTGCTCCGGCGTCAACATCCCTTTAAAAATAACCGTCCGCGTTGACAAACTCGGCACATAAAACGTTTCCGTAATCCGCGCATCGCCCACCGCAAAACGCTCCACTTGTTTCCTAATTAAGTATAATTTCCGTTCAAAAGCCGCCTCATCCAGCGTCTCATCCTTCGCGATAAAAAGTTGATACACAGCCGGTTCCGTTTTTTGCGCACCAAGCCCAACTTTCGTCACGTCCGTCGGCAATTTACGCCAACCCAAGAAGTCCTGACCTTCCTGCTCAATAAAACACTCCGTCGCCGCCTGCAGAATTTTGCGTTGGTCGGCATTTTGTGGGAAATTAAACATCCCGACAGCATAATGATACTTTTCAGGTAATACAATATCGATTTTCGCGCACGCATCACGGAAGAAATCATCCGAAATTTCCAGAAGAATCCCCGCACCATCGCCCGTATCCCCGCCAACTTCCCCGCCACGATGTTTCAGCTGACAAAGCATGTGAATTCCCTGCTCGACAATTTTATGCGAAGAACGCCCTTTAATATTCGCCACAAAACCAATACCACAAGCGTCATGTTCATTTTTTGGATCATACAAGCCATGTTTTTCAGGCATATTCGTCTGTTTCATCCTAATTCCTCCTCGTACCGCAATTTTTCAAGAGTTCAGATAATTCATCCAGAGCACCGACAAATACTCATTTTCGTCGTTAAAGCTTCCGTTCCGATGCTCACGTACAATCGTACGCTCCGCTTCGGTACTCTCCTTTGCCTAGAAACTAAGCATTTGTCGGCGCTCTGGTTATGTATCACGCGCCATTCTATATTCTACCCATTAATTTCTAGTTTGTAACGTTTTGGTGTAATATCTATTCTAATGCTTTTCATTTATCGAAACAATATATATAATAGAATAAAACAATCTCATTTCGAGATAGATTGGAGACAAGCAATGGAATTACGACAATTAAAGTATTTTATCGAAGTCGCGCGCGTCGAACACATGACCCAAGCATCGGAAAATTTACACGTTGCCCAATCTGCCGTCAGTAGACAGATAACAAAACTCGAGGAAGAGCTCGGAATCAAGCTGTTCGACCGGATTGGCCGCAACATGCAACTGACAGCGGTAGGTCAGGATTTCTTGCGCCAAGCCAAAATCGGCCTCCAAGAATTGCAAAAAGCCCAGGCGATCGTGGAAGAATACGCCGACCCAACGATTGGCGAGATTCGCGTCGGACTACCAAACTCGATTGCCACAAAAGTGCTACCCGCCGTTATTTCCGCATTCCGGGAAAAGTATCCGCAAATTACGTATCGTTTTATGGAAGGTTCGAATCGTGATTTGAAGCAGATGTTGGTGACCGGCGCGCTCGATATCACGTTTTTGTCGCCGGTTCCAGAAGAAGATGACGAGATTATGCCACATCGATTTTTTGATGAGAAGTTGAAGTTGATTGTTCCAAGCGGGCATCGGTTAGCTGGGAAACATTCGGTCGCGCTTGCCGATTTGGCGGATGAGAAGTTTATTTTATACCCGCAAGATTTCGATTTGTATCATTTGGTGGAAGATACGGCGCGGATGAAGGGCATTGAGCTTGAGACGATTTTCCAAAGCCGCGATTTCCACACGATTCAAGGATTGGTTGGCGCGGGACTCGGCATCAGCATTTTGCCCGAGATGATATTGGATGGGGCGATATTTAAAGAGACGCGAAGCATTGCGTTGATGGACCAGGAATTGCGGCGGTCGGTTGGGATTATCACGACAAAAAGACGGAACATGTCGCCGTCCGAGACACTGTTCCGTGATTTTTTGTTGGGGTATTTTGATAGCAATAAATCAATCTAGCTTCGTCTTGCTTCCACCTAAAATCATGACCGCCACAATGATGCCAGCAAGGAGAGTAAACAGTGTCATGAAGGCGACTTCCATATGAAAATTGGCGGTTGATGCCACGATAATGGAAAGTCCGATTTGATGCATCGTATTTGTCAATCCACTAGCAGCACCAGCCAGTTCCTTAAGCGCATCATGAACCCCCGCTGATGTGACTGGCGCTAAAATCAAGCCTTGACCGATACCAATAACAGACATCGGTAGGGCAATCGCGATCCAATAACCATTACTCAAATCCGATAAAGCCGTCCACAATAAGCCGATAAATAGGATGACCTCGCCCACCATTAACATACGATTATTGCCAAATTTAGCGACCAACTTCGGTAACTGCATCGCTACGATAAAATTCAAAATGGTCAGCGGAAAAAATCCTAGCCCTGCTTGTAACGCTGAAAAATGAAATTCACTCTGCATCACTTGCGGCACAAAAAACCAATACGGCAACATCACCATCATAAATAATAAACGCACGATGTAAGCACCAAAACGAATTCGATTTTTGAAAAGCATCAATGGTAGAATAGGAAATTTAATGGCACGTTCCCCCAGAACAAAAGCAACTAAAACAAGAATACTAATCCCAATTAAGACAGCGCTCCTTTCCGTCAAACCAAAAATAAAACCTCCTAATCCCAGTATCGATAATAAACTTCCCAAATAGTCGATTTTTGATTTACTCATTGGAGAACTTTTAACACATTTCAAAGTAAGGAAAATCAGCGCTATCGTGAAAGGAACATTAATTAGAAACCCCGCTCGCCATGAAATCCAACTGGTCAGAGCTCCTCCGATTAGTAAGCCCACACTCGCCCCAATGCCTGCCATCGCGCCATAATAAGAAATCGCTTTTTGCCGCATGTTTCCCGTATACGCGTCCATCATTAAAGCTAATGTCGTAGGCGCAATAATCGAGCTACCTATACCTTGTAACGCTCGCATAGCAATCATCATCGTAGCATTTTGAGATACACCGATGAGCAGCGAACTAACGCCAAATATGGTTAAGCCAATTAAAAAGATTCGTTTGCGTCCCAGTAAATCTGACAATCGACCACTCAATAATAAAAACCCACCAAAAGTTAATGTATAGGCATTGGACACCCACGATAAATTAGTCGCGGACATCTCCAAGCTTTGCCCAATTTGCGTAGAACTCGTAAAAATAATCGAATTATCCATCAAAATTAAAAAATATGCTAATAATGTAATTGGCAAAACCATGCCGAATTTTTCTTGTTTCACTTTGTATCATTCACTCCAATTTTTCATATTGCCTTGCTTGGTCGTCTGTTAATACCAGTTAGGTTTACTATTTTGTTATTTGATTACTCCTTTATATTCCATACTAAACCGCTCCGTCCAATGCTCTAACACATGCGAAATGGCTGCGATTTCCCCTTCCGTGGGGCCAGAACCTTGCACAATAATCTTCACATTTTTTCCTTCATATCTTGTATCCACCGTCTCGTGTCGATCAATAAACGTTTTCAATAGCCCCGTCATATCGGACCAGTAAACAGGCGTACCAATCACAATATTTTTAGCCGATTCAATCTCAGAACGAACCTTTTCAAAATCATCTGACTCACTATTTTGCCCAAGTTGCTTGATGTCATAATCCACTAAATTAACTTGCTTATAAGGTTGCCCGTCAAAATATTCCTTGGCTAACCTTGCCGTATTCCCGTCCCGATTCTTACTTGCATTGATAAATAAATTGACATGACTCATTTGTTTGTCCTCTCCTTTAGCATCTATAGCTACGATAACGCATACAGCTAGCACAACTACAGCCATAGCCGAAAAAGCGATTATTTTCTTCATATTTTACAATCTCCCCACTCAGCAGTTTCTTTTAGTTGGAGCAGTTTTGTAGGTAATTTCGCGTTCATTCTGTAACTCGCCTCCAACCTTCTACCTGTAAATTAAAACACATGGAGTGGACTCCAAGGCAAGCGTGAATGCTTCTAATTCGTGTGGAACCTTCGTTAAAACCACGAAAAAAGGCGCTTCATCAGGAAAACGCCTTGCGAACAATACTATATTTACGCTTGAATTTATGTTTCCCTGATGAGTCCTTGATTTAAGCCATTTTGTGTAGCATAATACCATACGGCACATTAGCTTTGCAACGCGCTAACATTTCAGTAGATTTCGCATCTTCACCGATTTGTTTATACGCATTTGCCAGTGCCCATTCTGCAACCATTATCGCTTGCTTTCAGCTCTGTGTTGCCTTGAATACCATTTTTGACTTTTTTCGTGATTGTCGTTTCATCCCTTGTTTTCGTGGTGGAACCATCTTTGTTAACTCCTTTTTTCCTCAGATGGTATAATAAAACAAAAACGACAGGAGACGAATCCGATGTTTTCCAAAATAACCGTCAGCAACTTCTTTTCCATCCACGACCAAATAAGCCTAACCCTAGATCACAGCTACAGCCCCGCCGATATTTTCAACCAAAACACACTCTACACCTACTACGACAACCAGAAAAAGCGCAGCATCCTAAACGGCGCAATTCTTTACGGCGCCAACGCATCTGGCAAAACCAACCTACTCTACGCCTTCGAATTCATCCGCACCATGATTCAAAAAAGCCACACCTACACCGAAAAAACAGATTTTGACATCACACCAAACGCCTTCAAGTTCTCCACAACAAAAGAAACCACCAGCCGCTTCACCATCACCTTTATCGAGACTAACTTCCAAGAAAACCAAGACATCCAATACACCTACGAACTCGCCATCGACGCGGACACCTTAGAAATCCAAGCAGAATCCCTAACGTATAAAAAAATACTCAAAACAACATTATCTAAGCCAATCATCGTTTTTGAACGCCTAAAAAGCCAAATTCCGAAAAAAAACACCCAACTAAAAAGCCTTTTCGCTAAAATCGAACAAGAAAACATCACGCACAAATCCATCCTATCCATGCTCATTCACGACATCAACAAAGCCTATTTCAGCAAAGAAACCGCATCCCCTGCCTATAAAGTCGCCGAAGCCCTCGCAAACCAAGTCACCAAAGGCTTCCAAACGAAGCAATTCGACGGCGATTCCCTAGAAGCATTCGCCGAGCAAATCAACAAAGACAGCGATTTCAAACAAGAAATCCTAGAAACCCTTTACGATTTCGATTTTGCGATTCAAGATTTTTCCGTCACCGACATGACTGATAATCTCGTCGAATCCATTGAACAAGCCACATTTTCCGATGACGTGAAAGCTCAACTTATCGCGACAACGAAGAAAAACCGCCGCTTTGAAATCAGTACCGCGCATATCGTGGACGACGTGAAATACCCGCTAAGCATGAGCATGGAATCCGATGGCACCAAGAAATTCCTAGAAAGTTCGATCCGGCTTTTCGACGCGTTGCAACATGAAATCCTGTTTATCAGCGACGAATTCGACAACAAATACCACACGAAAATCCAAGAAGGCCTACTAAACAAATTTATCCATCAAGAAAACGACAAAAAAGCACAATTTCTAATCGCCTCCCATAACCCGCTCCTGCTAAATCCCGATCGCTTTGCCAAAGAACAAGTCATTTTCATCCAGAAAGATCGCGAAACCCAGGCCAGCGAAGTTTTCAGCCTCAGTGAATTCCATGAAATCACCTACGACAACCACAATTGGACAAATCTCTATTTAGACGGTCGTTTTGGAGCCGTTCCGGAGGTGTTTTAAATGAGCCGCGAAATCCGCAAAATAGTCCACCTCTTCATCCCCGAAGACAGCGGTGGCATCAAACCAAACAGCTGCGAAGCCCACTATTTCAAACTACTTTTCCAACGCAGACTTAAAAACTACCAACTCAAAATTTACACACACGCCCAAGAAACCAAATTCAAAAAAGCGCTGAAATTCAGCGCTCATCCCGATGATAAATTTTTCATAGTGACCGATCTCGATTTCACAGAAGACCGCTCCAACCTCCGATACGTTAAGAAAAAGATTCGCAATCTCGCTGAACTTGGAGAAAACGCCAAACTCTTCGTTTCTGGTCGCAGCTTCGAAGTCTGGCTCTGCATGTACCACGGCGTCTACACCAAGCGCTTCATCTCCCAAGCCGCCCTGAACAAAACCGTGGCTCGCGACTACACAAAAAAAGAGCGCTGGTACGTCAAAGAACGCGGGCGACTCTATAACAATTTACGATCAGCCAGCGCCAACGCAAAAAAATCCCGACGTATCATCCTGTCCGGTAGCACGCGCGATAAGAAACGCTATGTAACCGAACTTCCCGATTTCAACGACGAGGAGTTGCTGGATTATTTTATCACCCGCGAAACCTTCACGTATGTGGATTTATTGGTGAAGGAATTGCAGACGCTTAGTCGGGGCTAAGTAGAAAAAGGGCTATCCGATTGCAAACACCCCTACTTATCACGCCGCTTATTAACTTCCATCGTAATAAACTCTGGCAAATAGTTCGGCGTACAGCCTTTTGAAACTACTTCATCTTTATAAAGTCCTGTTTTCTCGCCTATTTCCATGCAGCGCGTGCGATTCGTTTCATCATAAACGCCTATCCAACCTGCCAGAAAATTCATCGCCCATTTCACTTCTGGCTCTTCCTGCATAATAGTGGTTTCCAATGCAGCTAGCAAGTCCTCGGTGTTATCCGGCGGTGTTTGCCCAGTCCATCTAAGTCGCGCTTGATAATACCAAAAAGTTCGCCTTTGAAGAGCGGAAGAACTGGTTTCCCACGACGCCATCAACGCGATTGTTTTCTTGTCTTTAGCGAGCTGATTAGCCATTAACCAATCCATTAAATTATTCCGCTCATCAAAAGGGTGCATCTGCATGTCTTCATCCAGCTTATTTAGAAAATCTTGCGTGAGAAGTTTTTTGTCCATAATTAAGATGGCTAATAGTCGCGGCAAAAATGCTTCGCTTGACCAAAGTTCCATCGCGAGCTCGTGATTTTTCTTGATGTCCTTCGCGATTTTTCTTAAATCGCCCAGCTTCGTTTGACTATTGATCTGAGCTAAAATATTTTCTGCTTCTTGGGAGCGCTTTATCTTATTATCCATTTTACACAAATCCCTTCTTACGCATTATTTATACAACATCAAAACTCGCTGGATAGCGTACAACTCCCGATGGAATCGCTTCCCGGAGCGGATACACCATAAAATTCACATCTGGAACGTCAAACGGCGCCGTGATTTGGTAGTTTTTCGCTAATTCAAAACCGAATCGCGGATAATACATCTCATGTCCCAAAACACTGATACAGCTATAATCCGTCGTTTTTGCTTTGGCAATTCCAGCCTCAATCAACTGCGCACCAATGCCTCGCGACTGCCACTCGGGTTTCACGGCAACTGGCGCTAATACTAGAATCCGCTCCGTCCCGACAAAACACTCGCTCAGCAAACTGTACCCAACGACCTCCGCGCCATCCTTCGCAACGAGCGCAAGTTCAGGGACGTAATGCTCAGAAGCCACAATCGCATCCACCAAATCGGCTTCGGCATGCGTTTGAAAACTTGCCTCCAGCACATCACGGATCCCTTTTGCATCTTCGTTTTTCGCGACATCGATCAGAATCATCGAACACGCACCTCCGCCATCAAAATTTCCAAACCTTTAATCGCGTCCAAAACCGTTGCCACCGTAATCACGCCCGGCATCAAATGAATCGTCTCATCCTCAGCCGTCGCACGTTCTGCTACGTGCACCAACTCCGCATCCGACAAACCGTCCAGCCCCATATCATGCAAACACGTTGGCAGTCCCAATTCCTGATAAAACGGCGTCAATGCCACAATCTCATCCGGCCGTCCTTCGATCATCAACTGTACAAAAACACCATAGGCCACCTTATTCCCATGTAGCAAATGGTGCGTCGCGTCAAGCACCGTCAACGCGTCATGAATCGAATGCGCACCAGAAGTCCGACCGTAATCATCGCCAAATCCACCGACCATGCCACCAACCATAATATTCGTCTCGACCACCTTCACAAACGCTTCGCTCAGTTTCCCGTCACGCATTGCCTCAAGCGCCGCCGCACTCGATTCCAACAGAATATCCCGACACAATTTTGCCGTGTAATGAGAAATATCAATCTCCACAGACCGTTCCGCGAGCTGCGAAATAATCACGTCCGCCTCATACCATTTCGCCAGCGTATCCCCGATTCCCGCGACCATCAATTCGATCGGCGAATCCAGAATCACCATCGGATCAAGCAAAACAAGCGCATTACTCCGCGCAAAAATATCATACTGTAACATTTCCCCGCGCGCGTCATACATCACGCTAAGTGGCGTCCAAGCAGCACACGTCGCCGCCAAAGTAGGCAAAATCACGACCGGCATCGCCAAATAAACCGCAACTGCTTTCGCCAAATCCGCAATTTTCCCGCCTCCGACACCGATAATCGCATCCACATTCGCCGTCTCCGCAAGCGCCACCATCCGGTCCCGCTCCTCAAACGAACATTCCCCGCCATACGGCTCAAAAATCGCGTCCACACCAGTCAAATCAGGGAAAAACCGTCGCGCCTTCTCCCAAGAAACGCCACCATGAATCACCAAAACCCGCTTCACCCCGCGACGTTCCAAATGTTCACCGAGCGCGTCCCAAGCACCAACCCGACATTCAAATTCCTGCGGCGCACCGCGAACAATCAAATTTTTCTCCACAAGCCCTCAGTCCTTTGCAATTAATAAATAATCCTCTTTTTGCTGGAAGGTAAGCACGATTTCCGTACCGACACCATGTTCCGACGAAATCGCGATTTTGTGTCCCAGCTTACAAGACATCTGGCGCGCTAAATAAAGCCCCATTCCCGTCGCTTTTTTCTCCGTCCGCCCAATCATTCCAGTAAAACCTTGCTCAAACACACGCGGCAAATCCTCTTCCTTAATCCCGATACCAGTATCGCGAATATGAAGCGCCACCGTTCCGCCAGAGGCACTCACATCACACCAAATCTTAATTTCGCCACCCGCATCCGTATATTTCAGCGCATTCGTCATCACTTGATCCAAAATAAAACCAAGCCACTTACTATCGCTGCGAACATCCGTCTTAATCTCCGCCAAATCAAGCTTCATTTTTTTCGAAATAAACTGCTTCGAATGCCGTTTCACACACTCACGAACGACAGGGCCAAGCGCCATTTCCTGAATGAAATAGTCCTTCGCAAACGTATCCAACCGCGAATAATAAAGCGCCTGCATCACAAGTCGATCAATCGAATCCAGCTCCGCCTCCACCCCGCGATAAATCGTCGTAGGATCATTCAAATCCGGATTATTAATCAACATTTTGCTCGCCACAATCGGTGTTTTCACCTCATGCACCCAGTACAAAATAAAATCATGATACTCCTGCTGCTTATCACGCAATGCCGTCAGCGCCCGTTGCTCCTCCAGATGTTTTTTACGCATCAATTCATTGAAAAAAGCCTGCTCACGCGTCCGCGGTTTTGGCAATAATTCCAGAATATTTTCCTCGATTTCGCCGTCCACCAATTCCTTCATTTCGTTCCAATACGTGCGTTTAAACGAATAACCGAGCACCAAATACGCAATCAAAAATAGCAACATAAAGACGTACAAATAAATAATATTGCCCAGCGTCAACTGACTATTCGGATCAACCGCAAGCAACACACCAATGAAAAACATCACGACCACAAAGAACAGCAAGAAAAACTTCTTATCGCGCACATAGCTCCACCAATTCATGTTAAACCTCCACTTCAATAAACCCAAACTTGTTAAAATCAAATAACCCCTGATCCGTCAACTTCAAATTCGGAATAACTGGCAATGTCAAAAACGATAACGTCAAAAATGGATCAAAACCTTGTTTCGCACTAACATCACGGAACGCATCATTCAAACGCCCTAACTGGTGCTGAATCTCCTCGTACGGCTGCACACTCAAAAGTCCCGCAATCGGTAACGCCAAATCCGCCGCTACTTTTCCATCTTTCACGACCGCAATTCCGCCACCAATTTTTGTAATATGCTCAATCGCCACCATGATATCCGCGTCCGTCGAACCTACTGCCACAATATTATGTGAATCATGCGCGACCGTCGTTGCAATGGCAGCATTCCTAATGCCAAAACCCTTCACAATTCCGACGCCAACACAACCCGTACCTTTATGCCGCTCAACAACGACCAT
The DNA here is from genome assembly GCF_003856515.1 of Listeria sp. SHR_NRA_18. NCBI lineage: Bacteria > Bacillati > Bacillota > Bacilli > Caryophanales > Listeriaceae > Listeria > Listeria sp. SHR_NRA_18. The sequence goes on along the minus strand of NZ_QPKR01000012.1, from coordinate 7,889 downwards.
TTTCAGCTGATCCTCTTCGACCGATGTCTGAAACTCGCCATCTTGAACCGTCACCGTCTCCACCAAATGCTCCGTAAATAAACTATTCGGCTGCATACCAATCACATTCGCCGTATTATTTCCCATCGCAAGCTTCAAATCCTCAGGCTTTAACGAATGCCTAATCGCCGGTGATTCAAACGCACAATCCGCTTTTTCAAACAGCGCTTCCACACGTAAACCGTCATCCACAACCACATGACCACGCTTCATCACCTTCGTAATCGTCACCGTTTCCAAATCACGCAAAAACAAAATATCCGCCTGATATCCCGCTGCAACCGCACCAAGATGTGGTAACTTGTGACACGTCGCTGCATTAATCGTCGCCATTTGAATCGCCATCACTGGATCAATTTCATTCGCAATCGCGAGCCGCACATTATAGTTAATCGAGCCCTCTTCCAGCAAATCATCAATCAATTTATCATCCGTACAAAAACAGAACCTATGACTATTCTTCGGATTCACCGCAGGCAACGTATGTATCATATCACGACCGACCGTGCCCTCACGAAGCATGACAAACATCCCAGCGCGCAACCGATCCATCGCCTCAACTGCCGTCGTACTCTCATGGTCCGTCCGAATCCCGACCGCTAAATAATTATTCAAATCCGCCCTAGAAAGCCCAGCACCGTGCCCATCAATCCGACCACCATGCCGTTCGGCGTCCACAATTTTTTGCAACATATCTGCATGACCTTTCGCCACAGAAGGAAAATCCATCACTTCAGCGAGTCCAATCACTTTTTCATGCTGGTAAAGCGCGCGTAAATCACTCGCCAGAAGCGTCGCACCATTATGTTCAAACGGCGTCGCAGGAACCGAAGACGGCAACATTACATACATATCAAGCGGTGATTCCTTCGCATCATCCAGCATAAACTCAATACCTTTTGTACCCGCCACATTCGCAATCTCGTGCGGATCCGTCACAATCGTCGTCACACCATTTGGCAACAACACCCGCGCAAATTCAGAAGGAGGCACCATCGCACTCTCCACGTGCACATGCGCATCGATGAAACCAGGCACAATAAACTGGCCCCGCGCATCAATAAATTCCGCCGCATCATCAAACTCGCCAATCCCAACGATGTAGCCACTCTTAATCGCGACATCGCCCTCCATGATTTCACCCGAAAAAACATTCACAATTCGGCCATTCTTAATCACCACATCCGCCGCAGCACGTAAATCACTCACCGCAACCCGTTCTTGCAATTGCTTTACTTTCCGCATCAACGTTTCCCCCTTTCACGTCTCATTCGGTTCTAACTCACTGAAAACCTTCGTCCGCCAAATAGCCATCCGCCGCTTCACGAGAAGGGAAAATCGCCTCTAAATGATCGTCCGAATAAATCGCCCACATCTTGTTCTCATAACGCAAAATCACAACCGTCCGATACGCATCACGAAACGCTTCCTCGTAACCCTCTTCGAACTCGTCTCCATCCGTACTCATAAATGCGATGGCGCCCGTGATCAATTCCCGAATCTCGCTTTCCGTCGCCTCACGAATGTTAATAAAACCATTCTTGTCCGCATCATCCAAATAAGGCGCATACACAAACGCATTGCCGTTCGGATGCAAATGATTGACCGCGATTCTTTTTTCACGCACACTCTCCGGGAAATGATAATTAATCCGTCCCATGGAAACAGGATGTGCCTCTAATTCTGTATATTCATCAATAATCTTCTTTTTCTCTTCAAAGGAAAGCATTCCTTCGTCACATCCTTTTTCTCATTTTTCTTCACTGCCTTATTATACACTAAATCCACGGACAAAACGCGAAAAAAATAAAAACAAGCGCCTAACCATCAGACACCTGTTTTCACATACTCATATTTTTGCGTCAATCAATTTCGGCAACCACTCGTGTAAATCCTGAAACGCAAATCCTGCTTCTTTCGCCTTCGCATTATCCAAGTAATACGTTTTTTCCACGCCAAAAGGAGAATCGTCGTTATCCTCGGTAATCTCTTCCACGATTGCCGTTTTCCCAGTCGCATCCTCAATCAAGCCCATCAACTCAGACAACCGGTACACCGAATCACTCGTCGCGTTAATTGGCCCGACAATATCCGACTTCGTGCCAACCCAACATAAGAAATCCGCCGCTTCATCCGAAGAAATAAAGCCCATTTCTGCTTCCTCATTCGGCATGCCAATCTCTTCGCCCGCCTGCACATGCTTGATATGAAACTCAAGTCTACCCGTGTAATCATCCTCGCCCAGCACAATCGGAAAACGCACCGCTACAACAGGAAAGTTCGCCTTTTGGAAAAATACCGCCTCCGCCAAACGCTTCCCTTCCCCGTAATCAAAATCCTCACGCGATCCCGTCACAAGCTCATAATGAAACGGATCAAAATCAGCTTCCACTAACGCCCGATCCCGCATCCGGTAAACGGAAAGCGACGACGTATACACATATTTCCCGACCTTATCGCGAAAAGCAGCAATCGAATAAAGCGCATCTTGTGGCGAAAAACAAATATTATCATAGACCACATCCCAATTCTCCTGCGCCAAACAAAACAACGCCTCCCGAGACTCCCGGTTCATCTTCACACGCTTCACCGCATCACCAAAATCATCCGTTGCCTTGCCGCGCGTCGCAATCGTCACATCATGCCCATCCGCCAATAACCGCGTCACCAATTTTTTACCGAAAAACCGCGTTCCACCAAAAACTAGAATTTTCAAATGAAGCACTCCCTTACTCGATCATGTATCCCTGACCTTTTTTAGTTGTAATAAAGTCTGCCAAACCGATTTCCGTCAACTTTTTGCGAATCCGAACAACATTCACCGTCAGCGTATTATCATCGACAAAGCTCTCATCTTCCCAAAGCACACGCATAATCTCATCGCGACTCACAATTCGTCCTTTTTGCTTCAATAACTCGTATAAAATCAAGAATTCATTTTTCGTCAATTCCACTTTTTCATCCAAATAAGTCAGCGTATTCGTGTCGATGTGCAGGAAAACATTATTATGCTCCATCACGTTCGGCTCCTCAAGCTCCACATACGAATATGTGCGGCGAATCAGCGCATTAATCCGCGCCATCAGCACATCCAAATCAACCGGTTTTTCAATGTAATAATCCGCGCCCATGTTCATGCCCATAATCTGATCCATCCGCGAATCCCGCGATGACAAGAAAATAATCGGCACATTCGACACCTCACGAATCTGATTACACCAATAAAACCCATCAAAATACGGCAAATTCACATCCAAAATCACCAACTGCGGTTCCACTTCCAAAAACTCATTCAAAATATTGTTATAATCAGCCACAACCGCGACCTCAAATCCCCATTTTGACAAATGCTTCTGAATCGTGTCACGAATAACGATGTCGTCTTCCACTATATACACTTTTACCATGCTCATCTCTCCTTCGCCTCATTCCATTGTACAGAAAATTCGGCTACCATTCAAACGTTACTCATCACTATTCGACACCATCTTCGTATATGTGTTCACACAGACAAAATAATAGACAATGAAAAACACCGTATAAATCGTCGTACTAACCACAACTGGCGCACCAACTCTGTACATGATATTCACCGAAAAACCAATCATCGCCGCGATACTATGACAAATCCCCAAAACTAGCGGAATCAAAAACACTGGCAATACCTGTTTTGCGATAACTGCACGCACCTCTTTTTGGCTCATACCCAGCTTCTGCAACACCTCGAATCGCGGCTTTTCATCCACCGCCTCCGTAATTTGTTTGAAATAAATAATACTACCCGTCGCCGCGAAAAATACAACACCCATAAACATACCGATATACAAAATGACCCCAATAAGCGTGCTCATCATGTGATAATTCGAATAAAAACTCGACATCTCTAGGTTATACATATACGGATTTCCGCCAACAATTTTTTGAATTTTCTGGTCCAGAGCCTCTGCCCTATCCTCATTCGTCACCTGAAAAATATCCACATGCATCGGCATCGTTTTCTGACTAATTTCCTGATAAATCCTATCGTTCACAACGAGCGCCGAATACACCATATCCGTGTTAAGCACCACATGATGATAAATATCTACTATCTTCAATCTGTACGTCGTAGGATTATTCTTGAACGCCACCGTGTACGGATCCTTCATCCACAAATGAGCGCGCTTCTTGTTTTCAATACGATCATTCGGGCTAAGAAAAACAGCCTCCCCGTCCTCTAAATGCTGTATTTTCTGCGAGTTATTATTCAATTTCATCGCCAACCGATTATAATCCGACAAACTCATCACCGAAAAATGAGTCATCCGCTGATCCACTATAGGAAGGTCCTCATCGTCCACTTTGTCAATCACTTCTCCGCTATAAACATCCGCCGCATCGTGATACACCAACGTATGCGACTTACTATCACGAATCGCTTCCAGAATTTTCTCCCGCTCCGTCTGCGTACTCCAAACAGTCTGATAACTATTCGGATTCGAACTCTCCGCAAAAGAAATAATATTCGTGTAAACCGAGCTCAGCGCACCAATAATTGTCAATGTCGTCGCACTGAGAACCGCAATCATCGTCAGCGTCCCCGCCGTTTTTTTCATCCGATACCGCAGCCACGTCAGCGTCAAAATATTCGTTCCGCTATAGAAAAACGACTTACGCAAAAACAATTTATACACAACATACGGAAACAAAAATCGCAATACTAGCCACGTTCCCAAAATCACGCCGAATAAGACAAATAACATCGAACTAAAGAAAAAATCTTCCGTCCAAAAAATAGAGTCCTCAATCGATCTCGTCGCCAAAAAATAACCAAATCCAATCAGAAGAAGACCCACAATCGATAGCGTCAGCGAACCCTTCGCCGGATTTTTTTCCCGAACATCCGCTTTAAAAAGTTCCACCATACTATGCCGGTACACAATCCAGTACCCATTCGCCGTCGTTACAATCAAAATCATTCCGAACACAAACAATGTCGATAAAATCGCAGACACCGAAAACGTAAAGCCACCATTGATCGACAAATCCATAATCCGAAACAGCAACATCGAGAAAAATTTAGAAAAGAAGACACCAATCACAATGCCCGACACGACAGCCATGACATGCATCATCAAGTTCTCATAAAAAATAATGCGCCCAATTTGACCCTTACGCAACCCAAGCAACGAGTACAAACCCAATTCCCGCTTCCTGCTCCTCGTAAAATAATTACTAGAATAAAAAACAAAAAAGGCTACAAACAAAATCAGCACAATCGCAGCCGCCATAAAGACGCCCTGCCCACCGATTCCCCATTTTTCAAAAATCACGCCGATGCTTTTCGTGTACGCCAAAGAAACGAATGTAAAATAAATCAACACACTCAAAATCAAAGAACCAAGATACATCGAAAACTGACTGAAATTTTTGCGCACGTTCGTAAAAGCAATATTAAATAGTGTCATTCATTCCACCACCAAGCATTGCTAACACATCCAAAATCTTCTGGAAAAACTGCTTCCGAGTCGCCGTCCCACGATAAATCTCCGTGAACAACTCCCCATCCTTAATAAACAAAATCCGCTCACAAAAACTCGCCGCAAACGCATCATGCGTGACCATCATAATCGTCGCATTCCGAACTTCCTTCGCCTGGACCAAGCTCTCCAACAAATTCGTCGCAGCCTTTGAATCCAGCGCCCCAGTCGGTTCATCCGCAAAAATCAGTGCAGGATTCGTCACCATCGCCCGACTCACCGCCGTCCGTTGCTTCTGCCCACCAGAAACCTGATTCGGATATTTCGCCGCTAAATCCGCAATCCCAAACTGGCGCATCACATCCGCCACACGTGCCTCCACCTCACTTGGCTTAACCTTCGAAAGCGACAACGGCAACGCGATATTATCCTTAATCGTCATCGTATCCAGCAAATTATAATCTTGAAAAATAAAACCCAACTTATCCCGTCTAAAAATCGCCATCTCTTTCGCACGCATATCCTCAAACGGTTTTCCAGCAATTTCGATACTCCCCGAAGTCGCTTTATCAATCGTTGACAGCACGTTCAATAGCGTAGATTTTCCAGCACCACTCGGGCCCATTACACCAACGAATTCACCTTCACGCACCTCTAGACTCACACTATTTAGCGCAGGAAAAAGCGTACTTTTCGAGCCATATACTTTTCTCACATTTTTTGCCTGTAAAATAACTCCCATTCACCGAAACCTCCGCTCCAAAATCTCTATTCATCCATTGTACACTAAAAGCATACACATGCCCACCTGACCTTAAGATGTAGTTACAAAAAAAGCTCTCCATGACATGTCACACATCAGGAAAAGCCTCTATTCTTATTCTTCTGTCTTATACAACGCCATACATTCGTTGATCAACATTTCCAAATCCGCAAGTGGCATATTCACATCCGCCGCTACGATATCCCACGCCATTTCCTGCTGATCCTTGATTTTCGTATAGACCAACATTCTACCTTGTGAAAAAAGTTTAAACGAAGGCATCGTCACCCGCACTTCCTCGACACGATTCCACGCTTGAAAATCCCCACGATAAGCCATTCCCTCAGCAGAAAGCTCAAGCGTTGGCGACAAGTTAAGCAATCGAAACAACGGACGCAAAACAATGAAACCAATAAAAATCAGTAAAATCAGTTTTTCCGTACCATTGATTGCCTTCACATGGTCAAAAACAACATATAATAATAGCCCAATCGCAATCCACAACAGACTACTCGAAATAACTAGCGTATGATTCACCTTAAACTGCGCTTTTTCCCCACTTGCAATTTTCTCTGCAAAATTTTCTGTCACCATTAAAACCTCATTTAAATTCAGACTTATCTTTATTGTACCTTGAATAAAACAAGAAAGATAGGGTTAATCTAGACAATTTTTCAATTTTTGCGTTAAAATAGAGCTATATGGAAGGTGGCTAAAACATGGCTCGAGAAGATTTTTATGAAACGAAGAACGGACGAACTTCTTTTTTTGATGGTGGTTTATTGCAATTTATCGGTTGGAGTATCTTCGGAATCATTGTGACAGTGCTAACACTTGGCATTTGTTATCCGTGGGCGTTAACGATGATTTATGGTTGGAAAATCAATCATACGGTTATCGAAGGACGCCGGATGCAATTCAACGGCTCCGCATTTGGCTTATTTGGAAATTGGATTAAATGGCTGCTACTTATTATCATCACGCTTGGCATTTACTCCTTCTGGGTCTTCATTAAGCTGGAAGATTGGAAAGCACGGAATACAACGTTTTTAAATTAATTCGTGGCTTTAGACTGTAGAAAGACTACCATACATGATTTTGCACCAAACCCCAGCGTTTGTCGCCACGCTGAAGCCACGAGTTTGGTATAAACTCGTGGCTCTTTTCAATGCAAAATCGCTTCGTTCTCTATCGTCAGTTCATCCATAAATACTTCTGGATTCGCCTCAATTAGTTGCAGGAGACGAGACGCTGAGCCGTTTGGATTGTTTCGACCACTTTCCCATGCTTCCACAGTTTTCACAGAAATACCCATCAATTCAGCAAAGGCGCTTTGTGTGAGTTCCACTTTTTGACGAAACGCCTTGATGTCTTTCGCTGTATAGGTTGGAAGTTCGGTAATCATGATTTTTTTAGTACGTGCTTTTTTCGTATTATCCGCGTGAGCAACTGCTTGTTTCAACCCTCTTTCTAGAGAATCAAATAATTCTGTCATGTTCATCACTCCTCGTATAATAAGTTTATAGCTTCTTAATTGTTCTTTGAAAATTTCATATAACAGCCTGTCGGCTTGTAAATGGTTTGCTTTGATATTGTGTGATTTCCCAGATTATAATGGAGCTATGGAA
>NZ_QPKR01000125.1:0-202 GCF_003856515.1 Listeria sp. SHR_NRA_18 | reverse complement strand
GTAACATCATATACGCCGGGGGTCATGTTATCTACGTCATTTTTGATTAGCTCTAATTTCCCTGTCAGGTCTCCATCCTTCGCATCTTTCGCGCTGACTTCTGCCAACGGATCAAAATTGTCGCCTACATAGATGGTATGATCTTTTGCTTCAATGATTGGCTTGCTTAAAACGGTTACTTGGACGGTCTTGGTTGTGCTTT
>NZ_QPKR01000124.1:0-211 GCF_003856515.1 Listeria sp. SHR_NRA_18 | reverse complement strand
CCAAGACCGTCCAAGTAACCGTTTTAAGCAAGCCAATCATTGAAGCAAAAGATCATACCATCTATGTAGGCGACAATTTTGATCCGTTGGCAGAAGTCAGCGCGAAAGATGCGAAGGACGGAGACCTAACAGGAAAACTAGAGCTAATCAAAAATGACGTAGATAACATGACCCCCGGCGTATATGACGTTACGTATCAAGTAACGAATAG
>NZ_QPKR01000123.1:0-219 GCF_003856515.1 Listeria sp. SHR_NRA_18 | reverse complement strand
CAGCGCTACAAAAAGAGCTAGACGAAGCGAAGAAACAACTAGAAGCGAAACAAGCAGCAGCGGCGGCAGAAAAAGCACGCCAAGAAGCAGCAGAAGCCAGCGTGAAAGATTTATTCACCAATGGTGATGTAACAGGAACGATTAAAGATACAACGAATCAAGCAGCGATTGATAAAGCGCAAAAAGTTGTTGATGCTGTAACAGATGCAACGAAGAAAG
>NZ_QPKR01000122.1:0-260 GCF_003856515.1 Listeria sp. SHR_NRA_18 | reverse complement strand
GAATCCTGTCTTCCCGACCATTAAGAAAATATCCCATATTTTTATGAAGGGGCCTTAGCTCAGCTGGGAGAGCGCCTGCTTTGCACGCAGGAGGTCAGCGGTTCGATCCCGCTAGGCTCCACCAAATATTTTTATGACCTTTGAAAACTGAACAGAAACAAAGATAAAACCAATAGAGACAGTGATGTTTCTAGGTAAGAATCGCAGGGCGGAAATAGAAAGCTATTTCCAAAAGTAATACTAGTAAAGTAATTTGCTAG
>NZ_QPKR01000121.1:0-271 GCF_003856515.1 Listeria sp. SHR_NRA_18 | reverse complement strand
TGGCCGTATCGGTTAGTTGAAAGGTTACTTTCAGTTGATTCTCGGTTCTTACTTGGTTGGTACAAGTCAAAGACTTATACCGCACTTTACTAACTTTCTTATCTAGTTTTCAAAGAACAACTTTCTTCTTTAGAGAGATTTGACCTCTCAAAACTGAACAAAACAGAAGATAAAACAAAAGCAGGTTTCCTTTTCCTTAGAAAGGAGGTGATCCAGCCGCACCTTCCGATACGGCTACCTTGTTACGACTTCACCCCAATTATCTGTCCCA
>NZ_QPKR01000120.1:0-380 GCF_003856515.1 Listeria sp. SHR_NRA_18 | reverse complement strand
GCCAGCCAAACTCATTGTTGTGCTCCTGCGATCCGCCAATGCTGATTATATGCAAAATGATGACAACGTGGCAATGTAGCCGAAGTGGTTGAAGTCGCACATGTTCAACCGTAGGGGCGCTGCATGCTGCGCCCGCCTGGATAAAAGGCCGCTCACAGAGCGGCCAGTAGCTTACTTGTTCTGGAATACGACGTTGAAGATCAGTTGGTTGCCGGAAACTGACCAGCCACCTTTACTTACTCCAAACACCGATCCCAGTACAATGAGCAGGATAATGAGTGATCTCCCTTTCATTGCGCGTTCCTTGTGGAACCACGACCACCGCGACTTCACCGGAAAAATCCCGGCGGAACAAGCGTTCGTCAGCGCTTGTATCGCAG
>NZ_QPKR01000011.1:0-109955 GCF_003856515.1 Listeria sp. SHR_NRA_18 | reverse complement strand
TTCCATAGCTCCATTATAATCTGGGAAATCACACAATATCAAAGCAAACCATTTACAAGCCGACAGGCTGTTATATGAAATTTTCAAAGAACAATTAAGAAGCTATAAACTTATTATACGAGGAGTGGTTGATATGGTCGAAGAATTACTAAAGAAGACGCTTGAAGAACTAAAGCGAGAAAACGCAGAAATGATCAAAGAAGCCTTGAAAAATACTTATGCTGGCAAGCCACTAGTACGCAAATAAGATAACCGAAAATAGGAGCACCAAATCAACTTTAACATTGATTTGGTGCTCCTATTTTTTTCTCGTGTGTGAGTAGCCATTCTTTGCGGGCAATACCACCGCCGTAGCCACTTAATGCGCCGTTACTGCCAATAACGCGGTGGCACGGAACGAGGATAGAGAGTTGATTAGCCCCATTTGCTCTGGCAACAGCGCGAAATGCTTTCGGATTCCCAATTTGGCTGGCTAGTTGCGCGTAGGAGATAGTAGAACCAATCGGGATTTTTTGTAGAGCTTGCCAAACGGTTTGTTGGAATGGAGATCCCCGATAGGCAATAGGTGTCTGAAAAACTTGGAGTGTGCCGCTAAAATAAGCATCTAGCTCACGCGTTAGTTGCTCGAAAATAGGGCTTTCTCCAGGAATCACAGCAGCGTGCCATTTTTTCCGTAAAACTTCGATTTCCGTTTCGAGCCCGCGCCGGTCAACAAATTCTAACAAAATTAGGGCATCGTCATTTGCAATGGCAATCATTGAGCCAAGCGGTGTCTCCATCCACTTGGAGGCAAACTTATTTAGCGATGTCGCTTTTTTAGGAATGGTGCCCATCGTTCTTGTAAAGGCGTCGCGGAAACCGTTGCCTGAATCATAGCCACCTTCTAGCTGTGCCTCGATGATTGGTGCGCCGTTGCGAATGTGGTCAAATGCGAAACCAAGCCGTCTCGCTCTGGCGTATTCAATGAACGTCATGCCGAACTGTTTTTTGAATTGACGTCTCGCGGTATTGGCGCTGATAGCTAGTTCATCGAAGTCCTTGTCACTCCATTTTCGTTCGGGATTTGCTTCGATCGCTTCGACGAGTAGTTTGACTTCTTTGGATAGTTTACTAGGATTGCTCAGCGGTTGGCATCGTTTGCATGGTCGATAGGAGGCCAGAAGTGCTTCCTGAGCTGTTTCGAAAAACTCGCAATTTTCCTTGTTTGGCTTTTTCGCGGGGCAGGTTGGGCGACAGAGTATCCCTGTTGTTTTCACGCCAACGTAGAAGACGCCTTCGTAATTGGAATCTTTTTTCACGAGCATGTCATAAAATTGGTCGACTTTGGCTTGTTCGGTGATCATGCATTTCGCCTCGTTTCGTTGATATATAGGTTCATTTTATCATCTCCAAACTATTTGATAAAGCTATTATAACGAAAGCTGGAAATTCTAATACCAAGAAAATTAACACCAATGTCGGATGCCACTAAAAATATTTAGTAAAATTAGTTGATAAAGTTTACTAAATAAATTATAATGAAGCCAAGAGAGTTATTTTGAATGTGGAGGTATTGGGATAATGGATGAATCAAAACTGAAAGCTGATTTTGCACGATTTTTTGACAGGACGGATGGTGCGTTGTTTTTTGCGCCGGGTCGTATTAATTTAATTGGGGAGCATACGGATTATAATGGTGGACATGTTTTTCCGTGTTCGATTACACTGGGAACGTATGCGGTGGCAGCAAAGCGGGAGGATTCGCTCGTTCGGCTGATATCGCTTAACTTTGAGGATTTAGGGATTATGTCGTTTGATTTGGCGGATTTGGATTATCGGAAGGCGGATAATTGGACGAACTATCCGAAGGGCATGATGAAGTATTTGAAAGAGGCGGGTCACGCGATTGACCGGGGAATGGATATTTTGTATTGGGGTAATATTCCAAATGGAGCTGGACTTTCTTCATCGGCTTCGATTGAGCTGCTGACAGGGGTTATTTTAGAGGACTTGTTTGGCTTAGAATTGGCGGAATTGGAGCTGATTTTGACGGGGAAACGGGTGGAAAATGAGTTTATTGGCGTGAATTCGGGGATTATGGATCAGTTTGCGATTGGGATGGGCCAGAAGGATATGGCGATTTTGCTGGATTGTAATACGCTGGAGTATGAGATGGTTCCGGTGAAGCTTGAGGGTTATAAGATTGTGATTATGAACACAAATAAGCGGCGTGAGTTGGCAGATTCGAAGTATAATGAGCGTCGTAGTCAATGTGAGCAGGCGTTGGCGGAATTGCAGGCGGAGCTTTCGGTAAATGCGCTGGGTGAGTTGGATATGGAAACGTTTGAAAAGTATCAACATTTGATTTCGAGTGAGACGCTTGTGAAGCGGGCGCGCCATGCTGTCAGTGAGAATCAGCGGACAATTTTAGCAACGAAAGCGCTTAAAGATGAAGATTTGGTGACGTTTGGTGAATTAATTAATCAATCTCACATGTCTTTACGTGACGATTATCATGTTACTGGTGTAGAATTAGATATGCTAGCAGAAACGGCTTGGAAGCAAGCAGGCGTTTTAGGAGCGCGGATGACGGGAGCTGGTTTTGGCGGATGTGCGATTGCAATCGTGGAAACAGCCAGAGTTGATGCGTTTATTCAGGAAGTTGGAACGGCCTACGAGCAAAAAATTGGCTATCCAGCAGCGTTTTATATTGCAAATATTAGTGATGGAGCAAAAGCCATCAAGGAGGAATAGGAAATGAGTATTTTAGTATTAGGTGGCGCAGGTTATGTCGGTTCGCACGCGGTGGATCAATTGGTAGACAAGGGTTACAAGGTTGTTGTAGTCGATAATTTACAAACGGGTCACGCGGAGTCTCTACACAAGGACGCTGTATTTTATGAAGGGGATATTCGTGATAAAGCTTTCATGCAAGATGTTTTCAAAAAGGAAACGATTGAGGGCGTGATTCATTTTGCGGCGAATTCTTTGGTGGGGGAATCGGTGGAAATGCCACTGGAATACTTTAATAATAACGTGTACGGGACGCAGGTTACGCTTGAGGTAATGGAAGAATTCGGCGTGAAAAATATCGTCTTTTCTTCATCGGCCGCGACGTATGGCGAACCGAAAGTGATTCCGATTACGGAAGATGCACCAACGAATCCAGAAAGTCCTTATGGCGAAACGAAACTGATGATGGAAAAAATTCTGAAGTGGTGCGATAAGGCGTATGATACGCGTTTTGTGGCGTTGCGTTATTTCAATGTGGCGGGTGCGAAGTTTGATGGAAGCATCGGTGAGGATCATAATCCAGAATCGCATTTGGTTCCTATTATTTTACAAACGGCGCTTGGTCAACGTTCGGAACTCTCGATCTTTGGTGACGATTATCCGACTGAGGATGGGACGTGTATTCGCGATTATGTCCACGTGGTCGATTTGATTGATGCGCATATTTTGGCATTGGAATATTTGAAGAATGGCGGCGAAAGTAATATTTTCAATTTGGGCAGTAGCCAAGGTTTTTCGGTGAAGGAGATGCTAGAGGCGGCTCGAAAAGTGACTGGCAAAGAGATTCCGGCGAAAATTGTGCCAAGACGTGCGGGTGATCCTAGTACGTTGATTGCTTCGAGTGATAAGGCGCAGGAAGTTTTGAAGTGGAATCCTCAGTTTACGGATGTTACTAAAATTATTGAGGATGCTTGGAATTGGCACTCTAAGAATCCGGATGGTTATGCTAACTAAAAACGATGGGGTGCAAAATAATGATAGTAGATCAGTTTATTGATATAGCGGTAAAAAGGGGCGAATTGGCGGAATCGGATCGAGTGTATGTGACGAACCGGTTGCTGGATTTGCTAGGCTGGTCGGAAAAGCGTGCGGTGGCAGTGGATGTCGCCGCGGATCGCTTGGCAATGCTAGATCAGTTGACGGAACTCGCGGTGGAATCTGGTGTGATTGGGGAGGCGCTTGCGGAGCGGGAAATTTGGCAGAGTAAGGTGATGGATTTGTTTGTTCCTCGACCATCGGAGTTGAATGCTGAATTTTGGGAATTATATAAACGGTCTCCTCGGGCGGCGACGGATTATTTTTATGAGATTAGTAAGGCGAGCGATTATATTAAGACGCGGAGTATTGCGAAGAATATTGAATATTTGGTGGAGACGGCGTATGGGAAGCTTGAGATGACGATTAATTTGTCGAAGCCAGAGAAGGACCCGAAACAGATTGCATTGGAGAAAACTGTGAAAACGGTTGCTTATCCGCTGTGCGCGCTTTGTGTGGAGAATGAAGGCTATGCAGGGCGTGTGGATTTTCCGGCGCGGACGAATCATCGGATTGTGGGATTGCAAGTTGGTGATGAGGCCTGGGGATTGCAGTATTCGCCGTATGCGTATTATGATGAGCATTGTATTTTTCTTTCGACGGAGCATCGGCCAATGGTGATTGAGCGGGAGACGTTTGCGCGGTTGGTTGCGATTACGGCGCAGTTTCCGGAATATTTTGTGGGATCGAATGCGGATTTGCCGATTGTTGGTGGTTCGATTTTGTCGCATGATCATTATCAGGGTGGCCGGCATACGTTTGCGATGGCGAAAGCGCCTGTACATAAGGATTTCCCGACTTATTCGTGGGGGGCTTTTCCGGGCGTGACGGTGGAAATTGTAAAATGGCCGATGTCGGTGATTCGGTTGCGTGCGGCGAGTGCGACGGATATTGTGGCGGCTGCGGACGAAATTTTGCAAAAATGGAAGGGTTATTCGGATGCATCGGTCGGGATTTTGGCGTATAGTAAAGAGGAGCGGCACAATACGGTGACGCCAATCGCCAGTCGTTGTGCGGTGGACGGTGAGTCGTTGTTTGAGTTGGCGCTGGTGTTGCGGAATAATCGGCGGACGGCGGAACATCCGGATGGGCTTTTTCATCCGCATCAGGCGTTGCATCATATCAAGAAGGAGAATATTGGCTTGATTGAGGTGATGGGGCTTGCGGTGTTGCCGCCGCGTTTGAAGCCGGAACTTGAGGAGGTTGCGCGTTATTTGTTGGATCAGCCGAACGCGATGGCGGATCATCACAAGGAATGGGCGGATCGATTGAAGCGTGACGGTGGCTTTGATGCGAGCTCGGTGACGGAATTTTTGCAGCAGGAGGTTGGGAAGGTATTTGAGCAAGTGTTGACGGATGCGGGTGTTTTCAAGGATACGGCGGACGGGATACGCGCGTTTGATCGGTTTATGAAATCAGTGATGGAGACGGAGGAAATAGAGAATGAAGCTAAGTGAGCGCAAGTTTGGGGAATTGGAAGGGCAAGTTGTGACGGAGTTTTGTTTGGAAAATGATCATGGTGTGCGGGTTCGGGCGCTGGATTATGGTGGGATTGTGACGGAGACGTGGGTGCCTGACGCAAAAGGTGATTTTGTGAATGTTTCGCTTGGTTTTGCGACGCTGGACGAGTACTTGGCGCATTCTCCATATTTTGGGGCGCTTGTTGGACGGGTTGCTGGGCGGATTGGTGACGCGCGTTTTGAGTTGGACGGGAAGACGTATCAACTGGAGAAAAATGAGGGCGAGAATATACTGCACGGTGGACCGGATAATTTTAGCAAGCGGATGTGGGATGCGGAGCGTTTGGAGACGGTGGATGAGATTGGTGTTGTTTTTTCGCTGACGAGTCTGGATGGGGACAATGGTTTTCCTGGAAACTTGGATGTGCGGGTGACGTATACGCTGAACAATGCGAATGAGTGGCGGATTAAATATGAAGCGAAATCGGACGCGGCGACGGTGTTTAATCCGACGAATCATGTGTATTTTAACTTGACGGGTGATGTGGAGAAGCTCGTTTTGGATCAAGAGTTGCAGATGAGGAGTAGTCGCTTTGTGGCGCTGGATGCTGCATCGATTCCGACGGGGGAATTGGTGGATGTGACGGGGACGGTGTTTGATTTTCGTGAACCGCGTGCGCTTCGTGATGGGGGGACGAGTGAACATCCGCAAAACGTGATTATCAAAAATGGTTATGATCACGCGTTTGTATTGGAACATGAAGCGGGTGAGCCTGATGCGCGTTTGGTGGATCCGGATAGTGGGCGTGTGGTGGAAATGCGCACGGACTGCGATTCTGTCGTTGTTTATACGGGAAATCAGTTATCTGGAAAATTTGCGATAGATGGCGTGGCGGTTCCGAAATATGCGGGCGTAACGATGGAAACGCAAGGGTTGCCAGACTCGATGAATCACGAAGGTTTTGGCTCGGCGGTGATTCAGAAGGACGAACTTTTCGAATCGGAAACGGTATTTACTTTTAAGACATTATAGGCGTGGAGGCTAGGAATGTGATGTTCCCAGCCTTTTTATTGTAAAAAATAGACGTGATGTGAGATTCCTGATAAAATGAAGGGGATGCTTCATGGAATGTGGGCAAGAGGAGCGTGTTAGGAAATGGCAACGATTAAGGATATTGCGAAACAGGCGGGGGTTTCGATTGCTACGGTTTCGCGGGTGCTGAATTATGACGAAACGCTTTCTGTTGGTGATGATACGAAGAAACGTATTTTTGAGGCGGCGGAAAAGCTTTCTTATACGAAGCATAAACGGAAACAGCAAAAGAAAAACGCGAAAATTGCGATTGTGCACTGGTATTCGGAAAAAGAAGAATTGAATGATTTGTATTATTTATCGATTCGTGTCGGTGCAGAGCGCAAGGCGGAAGAAGAAGGCTACCAAGTGTTGCGTGTGTTTCAAGATATCCCAGAGCAGACGCTTGGAAATGTGGAAGGGATTATCGCAATTGGCAAGTTCAGTCAGGCACAAATCGTGGAGCTGACGAACTGGAATCCTAACATTTGTTTTGTGGATTTTGACCAATCGGTGCAGAAATACGATTCGGTCGTTGTGGATTTTCAGCAGGCCACGGTGTCAGTTCTGGATCATTTTATCAAAAATGGGCACCGGAATATCGGATTTATCGCGGGCGAAGAGCAGTTTAGTGATGACTCGGCGAATATTATTGATGCGAGATGGCTTGCTTTTCGGGATTATATGAAGCGAATGGGACTTTATGAAAAGAAATATTGTTTTTCGGGTAAGTTTTCCGTCAAAACAGGGTATGAGTTAATGGTGAAGGCAATCGGGGAGCTTGGTGAGGACTTACCAACGGCGTTTTTTGCAGCGAATGATTCGATTGCGATTGGGTGTTTACGGGCGCTTCAGGAGCAAGGAATCGCGGTGCCAGAACGGGTGAGTGTGATTGGGCTCAACGATGTAAGTGTGTCAAAATATGTTTTCCCACCGCTTAGTACGGTGAAAGTATATACAGAATTGATGGGCGAGACTGGCGTGGAACTTTTGCAAGAACGGTTGCTGGCTGGTCGATCGATTACGAAAAAAGTAACGCTATCCACGGATTTGGTTATTCGGGAAAGTAGTTTGTGAAAAGGGGCGAAAAAGGATGCAGTGGAGAGATGAGTACGAGAAATGGTTGGCAAATGAGGCGCTGGAGGCTGGTTTGAAAGAGTCGTTGCATGCGGAGAAGGATGAGAAAGTGCTAGAGGACAGTTTTTATCGCAATATGGAATTTGGTACGGCGGGAATGCGTGGCGTGTTGGGTGCTGGGACGAACCGGATGAATATTTATACGATTCGCAAGGCGTCGGAAGGCTTGGCGCGTTATGTTGCGGAAAATGGGGAAGAGGCGAAGAAGCGTGGCGTTGTGATTGCGTATGATTGTCGCCATATGTCGACGGAATTCGCGTATGAATCGGCGCGCGTGCTTGGTTATCACGGAATTAAGAGTTATGTGTTTGAGACGCTGCGTCCGACGCCGGAATTGTCTTATGCTGTGCGTTTTTTGAATACGTTTAGTGGTATCGTGATTACGGCGAGCCACAACCCTGCGGAGTACAATGGTTACAAGGTTTACGGGGAAGACGGTGGTCAAATGCCGCCTCATGGTGCGGATGCGGTGACGCGTTACATTGATGCGATTGATGATATTTTTGCGGTTCAGGTTGCGGATAAGGACGCGCTTATTGCGGACGGGATGCTGGACGTGATCAGCGAGAAGGTCGATACGCCATACTTAGAAGATGTGAAAACCGTGATTGTGAACAATGATTTGGTTGAAAAACACGGCAAGGATTTGAAAATTGTTTTCACGCCGCTTCATGGGACTGGTGGAATGCTGGGCTTGAAGGCACTTGAGAGCGTCGGATTCACGAATGTGATTCAAGTTGCCGAGCAGTTTGAGCCGGATCCGAATTTTACGACGGTGAAATCGCCGAATCCTGAGAATCGGGAAGCGTTCGAGGTCGCGATTGGTTACGGTGAGAAATATGATGCGGATTTACTTGTGGGGACAGACCCGGACGCAGATCGTCTTGGCGTTGTGATTCGGACGAAATCGGGAAAATATGATGTGCTTAGCGGGAACCAAATCGGCGCGCTGATTTTACATTATTTACTGAAACAAAAGCAAGCGCAGAACGAGCTTCCAAAAAATGCAGCCGTACTAAAATCGATTGTTACATCGGACTTGGGAACGCTGATCGCGAAGCATTTTGATGTGGAAATGATCGAAGTTTTGACTGGATTCAAGTTTATCGCGGAGCAAATTCACAATTTCGAAACGACCGGCTCGCATACGTATGAGTTTGGTTACGAGGAAAGTAATGGTTTCATGGTGAAGCCGTTTACGCGTGATAAAGATGCGATTCAAGCCTTGCTCGCGATTTGTGAAGTGACGCTTGATAGTAAGCAAGCGGGAAAAACGTTAGCGGAAGATCTAGAAGAAATTTATGAGCAGTTTGGCTATTTTAAAGAGGATTTAGTTTCCTTGACGATGGGTGGTAAAGATGGCTCGGAGCAAATTAGCAACATTATGAAGTCGTTCCGTGAGTCGATGCCTGCCGAAATGGGCGGCGAGAAAATCGCGAAAGTTGAGGATTATCAGCTGAGCGAGCGTCACTATATCGAGAGTGATAAAAAAGAAGCGATTGATATGTCGAAATCGAACGTTATCAAATGTTTCTTGGAAGACGGTTCGTGGTTCTGCCTACGTCCATCTGGAACGGAGCCGAAAATCAAGTTTTATTTCAGTATTAAAGGCGAAACAGAGGCGGCGGCAACTGAGAAATTGGAACGCGTTCGTGAAGGCTTACTGAAAATCGTTGAAAAATAATGCATGAAAACATCGCCTGACCGGAAAAATTGGTTGGGCGATGTTTGCTATTATGGAGGATTAGGACATGATAACAGTACACGATATATATGAGAAAATGCTTGCGAGGCAAGGGATACAGCGGTGGTGGCCGGCGGATAGTGTTTTTGAAATGATGCTTGGCGCGATTCTGGTGCAAAACACGAATTGGCGCAATGTAGAGCAGGCGCTCGCTAATCTAGCCACGTTTATCGAGCCAGAGAAAATTCGGGATATGCCGCTCGAGGAGTTGGGGCAGCGTATCAGACCGAGTGGCTTTTACAATCAGAAGGCGCTGAAAATCAAGGCATTTGTAGCGTGGTTTGGTAGGTATCATTTTGATGTGGCGGAGGTCAAAAAGCAGCCGTTTGATGTGTTGCGCGCCGAATTAATTGGGATTAAGGGGATTGGGCCGGAGACCGCGGATTGCATGCTGGCGTACGCGTTCGATAAGCCAGTGGTGGTTGTGGACGCCTACACAAGACGGATTTTTGAGCGAGTTGGGTATGAGGTTCCTAAGAAGTATGATGATTTTCGGCAGATGTTAGAGCGGGGGTTGCCAAATGAGTTGGCGGTTGTGCAGACGTTCCACGGTTTGGTTTTGAATCATTGCAAAGAACATTGTTTGAAAAAGCCAATTTGCGAAGGTTGCCCGTTAGAATCGGACTGTTTAAAAATCGGTATTGCCTAATATGATTATTTGCATATTTAGTACAGTAACTTTCTTCGTCTGGTGAGCTCGGCGGTTACAAATTGTTCGTCTAGATAGGAAGATAGCTCCAAGCTGAATTTAATTTTGCGGACGCCGCTTTGTTTTCTATCGGTTTGGATGAAAAGGACGCCAAGTTCGAAAAATAAATGGCTTAGCTGGAACGTACTGTTTTGCTTCTGGCAGCAAGCGATGCCGAGATGCACGTACTCGATGGCGGTCAAATTTTCCGATTGCTGTGCATAGAACCGGGCGATATTTAAGTAGATTGATGGCATCCATTCTGACGGCTCGACTTGTTTATGTAAAAACAGGAGGCATTGATTGAGGTGTTTCAAAGCGTGAATTTCATCGTTCAATTCGGAATAGGCTAGCGTTAAGTAGCTGCTGATTAAGATATCATGCGTCGTCAAGGGATTGGAACGGCGACTGCTAAGCGAAAGTGCTTCTTCCAAAGCGGTGATAGCATTCTGAGGATTGGCTTTATAAAGCAGTTCGCACACACCTAAGAAAAAATAGTAATGCGTTGCTTGGGAATGTGTCTCAAACAAGGCGAATGTCTTTTTATGTAGACTGGGATACAGCGTTTCGAAATCATGCCGGAAAAAGAGCTCTTGTAGCTCTTTTTTTAATTGGATAAATGGGGAGTCGAGCTGGGATGAGGATAACAGGGAATCAACGGTGATGCCGAGTTTTTGGCAAATATTGTGGATAATCAGCACGCTAGGAATCTCCAAACCTTTTTCGACACGGCTCAGCAAGCTTTGGGAACAGATGCCTTCTGCGAGTTGTTTTTGCGTGAGTTCCAAGTTGGTCCGTAATTTTTTAATACATCTTCCGAGTTCTTTTGTCATCGCTCGTCACCTCATTGATCAATTTATGCGAATAGTCATTTGAAAGATAGCGCATTCTTCCTTAGTATAAGGGATAATGATGAAAATTCAAGCAGTATGCGTTTTTGAGAGGGGAAATGAGGGTGGAACGGTGGTTGCTTCTAGATCAGGAAAAATTGGAACCAGCGATAAATATGGCGATTGATGAGAAGTTGACGGATTGGCACCGGGCTGGGCAGATTCCGCCAGTTCTGCGCTTCTATGGTTGGGCGCCAGGGGGACTTTCGGTTGGTTATTTTCAGCGGACGCAGGGCAAGATTGATTATGAGGCTGTGCAAAAGCACGGTTTTGAGATGGTTCGCAGGCCTACGGGTGGCCAGGCGGTGTTGCATGATGATGAGTTGACGTATAGTTTTGTTATTTCGGAGGAGCATGAAGCGATTCCAAAAACCATTAAAGCGGCGCATAAACTGATTTCCGAGGCGTTGTTGGTGGGATTGGCGAAGCTTGATATTGAGGCGAGCTTTGCAATACCAGAGGCGAAACAAACGGGAAGTGGGACGGCGATTTGTTTTGAAGAACCATCTTGGTATGAGATTACGATGCAGGATCGCAAAATTATTGGTAGCGCGCAAGGTCGGCATCAGGGGATTTTGCTGCAGCATGGATCGATTCCGCTACATATGAACGCGACTGAGCTGTTTGACCTTTTTGTATTTGAGAATGCGCGGGTGAAAGAGCGGATGTTGCGGGCTTTTGGCGGGAAAGCGTCGGGAATTCTGGATTTGATTGGTAGAGAGATACCGCTTGATGAGATGAAGAAGGCTTTCCAAGATGGGTTTGCACAGGTTTTTGATGTAGCTTTTGAGGAGCTTACTTTGTCAGATGCGCAGTGGGACGAGATTCATGCGTTGGCCGAGAACAAGTTCAGGCAGGAAAGTTATTTATTTTCACGTTGAAAGGGGTAATAAGATAGTGGAGAAAAAACAAGAGCATGTACGGAAGCCAGATTGGTTGAAAACGAAGATTAGCAACAGTGAAGGGTTTAAGGCGATTAAGAGTAATTTGCGGGAAAATCGGTTACATACGGTTTGTGAGGAGGCGAAATGCCCAAATATTCAAGAGTGTTTTGGTGACCGGAAAACGGCGACGTTCATGATTTTGGGTGATATTTGTACGCGGGCTTGTCGCTTTTGTGCGGTAACGACAGGTGCACCAACGCATTTGGATTTGGGGGAGCCAAAGCGTGTGGCAGATTCGGTGGCAGCGATGGGATTGCGTCATGTCGTGATCACCGCGGTGGCACGTGATGATTTGGCAGATGGTGGTTCGCAAGTATTTGCAAATACGGTGAACGCGATTCGATATCGGATGCCACAAACTACGGTTGAAGTTTTGCCATCGGATATGAAGGGTGATTATGAGAGTTTGAAAACATTGCTGGATGCGAAGCCGGATATTTTCAATCATAATATCGAGACGGTTCGGCGCTTGACACCAAGCATTCGGCATCGCGCGACATATGACCGGTCATTGGAGCTATTGCAACGTGTTCGTGACATGGAGCCGGACTTGCCAACGAAATCAAGCATTATGGTGGGACTTGGTGAGACACGCGAGGAAATATTAGAAACGATGGATGATTTGTTGGCGCACGGTGTAGAGATTTTGACGATTGGCCAGTATTTGCAGCCATCTAAAAAGCATTTCCCAGTGGTGCGTTATTATGATCCACGAGAGTTTCGTGAGTTGAAACGAGTAGCTAGGAAAAAAGGGTTTATTCATTGTGAATCTGGGCCAATGGTTCGCTCAAGTTATCATGCGGATGAGCAGGTGAATGCGGCGGCAAAAAGAAGGCGAGAGCAAGCAGAGTCATAATATGTATCAAAAAACCATCGTCTCTGTTTAGTGAGCGCGATGGTTTTTTGATGAAAAATAGTCTTATTTAACAGTTACTGCTACACGTTGAATTACTTTATATTGCGCATCGACATAGACAATTTCTGCTACGTCCGTTTTGCTCTTGATGAATCCGAAAATACCTTTTAGTTTGAAGGTGTTATCTGCTGGGTTTAAATCTGCTTGTTTTTTAACCTCACCGTTCACCCATAGGCGAACGTAAGCTGTGTGTTGACCGTAAGAGCCGCCTAGTGTGTTTTGACCGATGAAGTAATTATCTACAGAGAATGTGTTTTCATATGTGTCTGACCCAGGAAGGCTGACTGTTTTACGGTTTAGTTCATTGTATTGATCATCTACACCGACAATTTCGACAAGATCTAATGGACTTGTAATGAATTTATCTACATTGGCAATTTCAAACGTACCGGCTGCTGTTGTAGCTGCTTGTGTTACGGATTTACCATTGATAGATAGACGTACTTTTTTGATGTCTTTTCCAAAAGTACCCGTGATTTTCGTATCACCAGTGTTGAATTTAGCGACAGTTAAAGCGTTATCGAATGTTGATGTCCCCGTAACAGTAACGGTTTTGCGGTTTACTTCGACATAGTTGCTATCAACAGCAACGACTTCCACTGTGTCACCAACGAGTTTGATGAAGTTAGCGGCAGTTGGGAATTCATAGGTGCCATCTGCGTTGATAACGCCTTGGACTACCGGCTTGCCATTGATCCATAGACGGACTCTCGATACGTTTTTGCCGACTGTACCAGTAAGTTTTGTATCGCCCATTTTGTAGGTATTGGCTGTTAGGGAGTAGTCGATACCTTGTTTGACCGTTGTTGAAGCCGTAGCTTTTTTCCCATTGCTTGCTTTAGTGACAGTAGCAGTGATGGTTGCGTTAGCTGCTTGTTTGGCAATGGTTACTTCAAACGTACCATCTGCTTTGACAGTGCCAGTACCGATAGTTGTCGTGCCGTTTTTGATGGTCACAGGAGCGTTGGGTTCCCCACTTCCTGTTACTTTGACAGAATCTGTCGTTAAAGCGCTGATAGTAGTTGGCGCGATAACATTGAAAGCTGTTGTTGCTTTGTCAAGTTCTGCTTGAAGTTCTGCTTTTTTAGTTGCGTCTGTTACAGCATCGATTTTAGCTTGCGCTGCGTCGATATCCGCTTGAGTGGTTGTTTGTCGGATGCTTTTTTCGGGATCATTGTCTACGAAAAGTTGATTTACAGCGGTTGTTGCAGCTTCAATTGTAGTGAAATCTGCAAGTCCTGCTGTAGCTTTGTCGATAGCTGCTTGTACAGCTGTCTTGTCAACTGTGTCAACAACTAAGTCTAGCGCCGCTTGTACGGCATCGATATCCGCTTGTGTGACAGTAGGCTTAATGCTTTTACTGGTATCATTATCAATGAATAGAGCGTCAACAAGATCTTGGGAGTGGTTTGTTGATGGGTCCTGGATGATTACTTTTGCAGGTGCGCTTACATTAGAGTATTCTGCTAAGGATGATCCGTAACCTTGATATGCCATAATGTAGTCTCCAGGCGAATATCTGGATAAATCGATATTGAATGTTAGATTTCCACCAGATGGAGCCATTTTTTGAAGAAGCCGGTTTAAATATGCTCCATTTTTATCATAAACGTCAATCTTTATTAGTTGAAGATATTCAGCATTGGTCAGTTGGACGCTAGTGGAAGAAACGGTTAATGGATTTATATTTAGTTTGGGAAATTGAACAGGTGTTTTTGTTATAGAGCTCTCAACACCATTAACAACTTGACTGATAGATATAGACATTCCTGCTTCAAGATGCATATTTGCTACTGAAATATTAAAGGAACCGTCTGTATCGATATCAGTAAACTCATAATTGGCTAATACAGACTGATTTGGGTTATGGACTTGAACTTTAATAGATGATGTATGGGGATCCACTTTACCAGTTATATGAGTAGAGTTCGTAATGATAGGATTAACAATGGGACTTGTTACGCTCGTTTCTGTATTTTCTTGAGTAGATGTTGCATAAGTGCCAGCAGGTAATGTCGTCAGTACTGTGCTTGCTAACACATTGGTTGCTAAGATTACTGTGGCTACTTTTTTGATATTCTTATTCATTTTTATAATTCCTCCTTCAAGTTATCGCATTTTCTAGTGCTTCTAAATAGTATCATGGTTGTGTGGGCTAAAAAATACAGAATTTCCGTATATTGGAATGGAATTGTGTACAGTTTGTGACAGTTTACGAAAGGGAAATGAAACGCCCGGCTGATTTACTTTGTTAGGTTTTTGGGTGGAGATATGGTAGAATGAGTTTGTATATTAGTATAGAAAGAAGTAGCCTAGAGTACATATTGGGACTACTTTTTGAGATAGGAAAGGTTGGGCTATAGATGGCGACGAATCATTTGCAGTTAGTGATTATTACGGGGATGAGTGGGGCAGGGAAGACTGTCGCAATGCAATCTTTGGAGGATTTGGGCTACTTTTGTGTGGATAATTTACCGCCGAGTTTATTGCCGAAGTTCTGGGAATTGATGAAGGAATCTGGCAAAATGAACAAAATTGCGCTCGTGATGGATTTGCGGGGTCGCGAGTTTTTTGATTCGATTCAGCCGGCGCTTGATGAGTTGGATAATACGTCTTTTATTACGACGAAAATGTTGTTTTTGGATGCGGATGACCAGGTTTTGGTGTCTCGTTATAAGGAGACTCGCCGTCATCACCCGCTTGAGCCGAATGGTTCTGTGTTGGAGGGGATTAAGCAGGAGCGTGAGTTGTTGGAGGACTTGAAGGGTCGTTCGCAGCTGGTGATTAATACGTCGACATTGGCGCCGCGTGAGCTTCGGGAACGGATGAATAATGAGTTTCAGACGAGTGAGCGGGAAATTTTCAATGTGCAGGTGATGTCGTTTGGTTTTAAATATGGCTTGCCGATTGATGCTGACTTGGTTTTTGATGTGCGGTTCTTGCCAAATCCGCATTATATTGATAAGATGCGTCCGCTGACTGGGCTTGACAAGGATGTGTATAATTATGTGATGAAATGGCCGGAGACGGAGACTTTCCTGAATAAAGTGATGGATATGTTGCTGTTTACGTTGCCGTTTTATAAGCGTGAAGGGAAGACGCAGTTGGTGATTGCGATTGGCTGTACTGGCGGGCAACATCGTTCTGTGGCGCTTTCGGAGTACATTGGGAATAACTTGAAAACGAAATATGAGACGCAAATTTCGCATCGTGATATGAAACGCAGAAAGGGAAAGTAAGATGACAACGACGGAAAAGCCGAAAGTGGTCGTGATTGGCGGCGGGACAGGTCTGCCGGTCATACTGCGGGGCTTGAAAAAACAACCTATTGATTTGACTGCGATTGTCACGGTTGCTGATGATGGCGGGAGTTCGGGCAAGATTCGCGAGCAAATGGATGTATTGCCACCTGGTGATATTAGAAACGTGATGGTGGCGCTGTCGAATACGGATCCGCGGATGGAAGCTCTGATGCAATATCGTTTTAAAGTGGAAGGTGATTTGTCGGGGCACGTGATTGGAAACCTGATTTTGACGGCGTTATCGCAGTTGAATGATAGTTACGTGGAGGCAATTGAAGTACTTAGCAAGGCGATGCGGATCCGTGGAAAAGTGATTCCGGCGACGGATCGACCGCTGATTTTGAATGCGGTGATGGAGGATGGTTCGCTTGTGCAAGGAGAGTCGGCGATTCCGATGCAGGGCCAGCCGATTGATCGCGTATTTATTACGCCTGCGGATGTGAAGGCTTTGCCGGCCGCGATTGAGGCGATTCATGACGCGGATTTGATTGTGCTTGGGCCGGGAAGTCTGTATACGAGTATTTTGCCGAGCTTGTTGGTGCAGGATTTACAGGATGCGATTTTTGAAAGTAAGGCTTACAAGGTGTATATCTGCAATATTTTGACGCAAGTTGGGGAAACGGATTTCTTCACGGACGCGGATCATGCGCAGGTGATTTTGAACCATGTGGGTCGGCCGATTATTGACGCGATGATGATTAATACGGCGGAAGTGCCGCGACATTTGATGTTCCCGGATGATGTGATGCAGGTTGAGCAGAATTTTGAGAAGGATCACGCGCTGAATATTAACGTCATTGCAGGCGATTTACTCTCCACAGAAGGCGGATTAGTAAGGCATGCTGCGGATAAAGTGACGAATACATTATTACAGATTCTGATGAATTTGAAAGAAAAGGAATGAGGGTCTATGTCCTTTGCCTCGGAAACAAAGAAAGAATTAACCAATTTAGATATTACAAAAACGGATGCAAAAGTGGAACTGTCGGCTTTTATCCGCATGAACGGTGCCGTCTCGTTTTCTAACCAGATGATGGTGGTGGACGTCCAGACGGAGAACGCCGCGATTGCACGCCGAATGTATCGACTTTTGAAGGAATTGTATCAAGTGCCGATCGAATTATTGGTACGCAAAAAAATGAAATTGAAGAAAAATAACGTCTATATTGTGCGTTTGAAGGCTAAGACGAAAGAGATTCTGGCCGATTTGGCGATTTTAAATGATGGCGTGTTTCAGAATGCAATTAATCCGGCGTTAATTAAGACGAAGAGTGCGCGCCGGGCCTATCTTCGCGGCGCATTTTTGGCGAGTGGATCGGTGAATAATCCGGAGACGTCGTCGTATCATTTGGAGATTAACTCGGTGTATGAGGAGCACAACGACGCGATTTGTAGTTTGATGAACAGTTTCAAGCTCAATGCGCGGACGTTGGAACGCCGAAATGGCTATATTACGTACTTGAAAGAGGCGGAGAAAATTACGGAATTCCTGAATATTATCGGGGCAACTGGGGCGCTGCTTCATTTTGAAGATGTGCGAATCATGCGCGATATGCGGAATTCGGTGAATCGCCTCGTGAATTGCGAGACGGCAAACTTGAATAAAACGATTAACGCGGCGGTGCGACAGATTGATAATATTAAATTTATCGCGGCGGCGGTGGGCTTAGAAGCATTACCTGAAAAATTGCGAGAAATCGCGGTACTGCGCGTTCAATATGAAGACGTGACGCTACAAGAACTCGGCGACATGCTCTCCAGCGGACCAATCAGCAAATCAGGAATCAACCACCGTTTGCGCAAACTTGACCAAATCGCGGACCAACTGCGAAGTGGCGAATCCCCGTCACAATTAGGACTTAGAATACCTTCGAAATAAATATAACTAAGAAAAGGATGCGATCAAACCATGTCAAAATTGTTTTCTACGTATAAAACGAAAGGTCTTACTTTGAAAAACCGTGTGGCGATGTCCCCAATGTGTATGTATTCTGTAGAGACGGATGACGGAGTGGCGAACGATTTCCATTTCGCGCATTACGTTTCCCGCGCGGCAGGTCAAGTTGGCCTTATCATCTTGGAAGCAACAGCGGTACAGGCGGTTGGCCGGATTTCTCACGGCGATTTAGGATTATGGGATGACGCCCAAATTCCAGCCTTGAAGCGAATCGTTGACGGCGTGCACTACCATAAAGGCGCAGCTGGAATCCAGTTGGCACACGCAGGTCGAAAAGCCGTTTTAGACGTAGATCCAGTCGCACCAAGCCCAGTCGCATTTGACGATGAAAGCAAAAAACCGCACGAACTAACAGCAGCAGAAATAGAAGAAGTCGTAGCTGATTTCAAAAAAGCAGCCTTCCGCGCGAAAGAAGCCGGAT
Source organism: Listeria sp. SHR_NRA_18 (assembly GCF_003856515.1). Taxonomy (NCBI): domain Bacteria; kingdom Bacillati; phylum Bacillota; class Bacilli; order Caryophanales; family Listeriaceae; genus Listeria; species Listeria sp. SHR_NRA_18. The sequence continues at coordinate 91,617 of NZ_QPKR01000011.1, read as the reverse complement.
TTGATGTCATTGAAATTCACGCAGCGCACGGCTATTTATTACACGAATTCCTATCACCGATTTCGAATTTACGTGAAGACCAATATGGCGGCCCAGCAGGGAACCGTTACCGCGTTTTAGGCGATGTGATTAAAGCCGTTCGCGAAGTTTGGGATGGCCCACTTTTCGTTCGTATTTCCGCGACCGATTACGCGCATGGCGGTTTGACAGTAGACGATTACATCCCGTTCGCTAAATGGATGAAAGCAGACGGCGCCGATTTACTAGATGTCAGCAGTGGCGCACTAGTAAATACCGTTCCAAAAGTTTACCCAGGCTATCAAGTACCATTCGCAGAGAAAATCCGCACAGGCGCAGGAATCGCGACAGGCGCAGTAGGCCTAATTACAACGGGCGTTCAAGCAGAAGAAATTCTGCAAAATGACCGCGCCGATTTGATTTTCCTAGGACGCGAATTGTTGCGTGACCCGTATTGGGCGAGAACCGCTGCGAAAGATGTTCGTGGAGAAGTGACGCCGCCTGAGCAGTATTCGCGTGGTGGTTGGTAATTAGATGGAGGAAAATGAGGGTCTAGTATTCTAAGAAATAATTGGGATACTAGATTTTTTTGTTATATATATAATTAAAATTGAACGTTTTTAACACGTTCAGGTACAAAATCAATACATTCAGGACAAATATGGTTATACAGCTGTTTTTTATGTTACGCTTATTGTGCTGTTACTTATTCTAAAAACGGGAGGAATTATTTATGAAAAAGGCAATCACAATTTTTGCGGTGAGTATAATGAGTTTAACTGCTTTTGCTCCGCTTGCAAGTGCACAAGAACAAAATCTAATTTTAGATAGTTCATCAATTGAAGAAAATGAGGTATCTGGCTTATCAGAGCAACTTATTGATGGACTGGATCAGTTTGTTGAATTTGATGGCGAGAAGTATACACTGAATGTTCCTATTGCAGTGAAGATTGCTTATTCAGACGAGGAGATTGCAACAGTTCAAGCGCAAATAGACGAGAGCAATCAAATGCTAAAAGAAACGGAATCAGATTCGCATACATATGTGGATGAAGATGCTAAAACTGTGAATTTCCTAATCTCTGATACCGAGGTACTGAGAGATGCAGGGCAGAAAGTTCTACTAAGAGCAGCGGGCGTTACTAAATTTGAAAGATATTGGTGGGGAATGAAGATTTATATGAGCAAAACATTCCTGAATTATAGTGGAGGCTCACTTGTTGCAATGGCAGGGTATATTACTAATAAATTACCATGGAAACATCCATACGGTCTTTTAGTAGCTGGAGCAATGGGCGCACTTGGTGTGTTTGGAACAAGCGCAAAACATGGCTATGTTGTTCGGATAGCAGGATTTGGAACACTAGCAACAGTTACAGGCGTATGGAGACAGTAAATGAAAAAATATGATGTATTAGAGTTTTTGGTTATCCTAGTTGTTGCGTCGCTGTGGTCTTATGTGATATTTGTTTTAGATGTAGTGCCTAATCAAGTAGGTGTTATCTTAACAATTATTTTATCGATTGTGATTTATATAATTGTGAAAATAACGAGTAAAAAAAGAAAAAAATAAAATTGAGTATAGTAACAGCAAAAGCCTCCAAAATAAATTGGAGGCTTTTTAGTATCATTAATTATGGCTGCTGTAAGGCTTCATTTTTATGTAAAATTTTCGCGTATAAGTCTGTATAAAAATCCTGATAATCCATGTTTTCTAAATTACGAGTTGCGTTGTTTTCAGCTAAGAAAAGCTCATTCCTAGGTACTTTACTAACAGGATATTTACTCAAGAATACGTTTGACAAGACATAGTTATCGCCAGACGTACTGTGTCTGAGATAGAGATAATAAGATTTTCCTATCTCCATTTTTTTGTAATGATCTAAAGTCAGTGTCATCTTTTTACCTTCAATTGAAACATTCGTCGCCACATCTTCCATAACTTTAATCTTGTCACTAATCTTTAAAGTATGGGTGTCATCTTTTTGGATGTTCTTTATGGTGACTCCGCTCATGGTATAAAATTCTGTAGGCATGGTATTTTGTTCGCTTTCTTTGGTTACGGTCTGCTTTTCGTCATTTTTAACAACTTCTACAATGATTGGCGAGGTGTTCTCCAATTCTCCAAGACTGGAAGCGAGAGACGTGTATTTTCCAGAAGATGAGATAATAGTTTTTTCATCAGTCATATCTACTTTTTGTTCTGTTGTAGTACCATTCGCTGAGCATCCGGCTACAAAAAATACTAATAAAATGCTAGTCATTGCAATTTTTTTCACGAGTAACGACTCCTTTAGGTTTTATTTTCCTTTGTGTCTCAATATAATACCATTCTTTACTCAAAAACACCTAATCTAAATTCAATTGAAAACTAAGAAAATAGTTGGTATCACTAATTTGGAAGCGTTTAAGATGAATAAACGTCATTTCACGACAAAATCCGTTTTGCTAGCTTAAAGTATGTTAAGATGAAAGCGTATTAATAATGACAAAGAGGAGTGCTTACATGAAAAAACAAAAGATATGTATCCTAATGCTAAGTTGTTTGGTGCTAGTTGCTTGTGGTAAGGAGAATGCTGAGGAGACTACTAAACCGAACAGCGAGCTAAAAGCCAATGTGCATACATCGATTGAGGATGTTACGTATGACCAAGCAATTAAGGAAGCGGATTTAATTGCAGAAGTTAAAATTGGAAAAGTAAACGATATTGTAGAAGGCGGAAATAATATTGTTGCAAAAACAAAATTTGAAGGTTCAATAGAAAAAGTATATGCAGGGAACAAGAAAAATGATGAAGCTATCTATGTTTTACAAGAAGGTAAAGAAGGGATGGAGATTGAAGATTATCCTCTATTCCAATCAGGCGAAACCTATATTTTGATGCTGGTGGATTCAGGAGATGGCAAAACATTTTGGATTAAAGGTCAAGTGAATGGAACTTATTTTGTTGATGGAGATGCGACGTTAAAATTCGGTGACACGGAGCCAACCTTACCTGAGAAGAAGGATATTAGTGACCTAGATGAAACCATCATTGAGAAACAAGAAGAAACAGCTAATAATTCGCAAGTCTTAGATACAGAAGCCTTCCAATTGCAACTTGAAAAGGATGTGAAGGAATGAAGAAATTTTACATTACTGGTATGATATTTATCCTAATCATGACAATTTTTAGCCCAACCACCGAGGCTCACGTTGTTGGTAATATTGGGAATGAGACGGCAGGTTACATTATCAAAAACACACATTTAGCCAAGCGAACATCTGATTGGACAACCTATTCGTTGGCAATTCCGAGCGCGTATGTTGATATCACTAACGAAGGCGCAAAAAGATGGCGAGAAACTGGGATTTATCAAATTTCCAATAAAGTCGCGAAATCAATAAATACCATCAACACAAATAATGATCCGCTTTCATCAGCATATGCCGTAACAACGTCGTATTACTACACCGATGATTATAAAATTATTCAATGGCATATCAAGTATAATATCTACCTCATGGTGAAGTTGACGAATGCTCAAAAACAAGCCGTTGCAACACATGAGATTGGTCATACCATAGGATTGAAAGACTTATATAATACGAACAATAACACAAATATCATGTATGGCTATGGTGGAAATTCATTAAAAGCCTCAAAACCATCCAGCAAAGACAAGACAGGAGCATCGATTGCGGTGAAGTAGAAACATAAACCAGCACTTATCAATCAGGTGCTGGTTCATTTTCTGTATTTCAAGATAAAACTAGCACTCAAAATAAAAAAAGATGCAACAGAAATAATAACCGCAACCGAAAAACTCTCCCCTAGCAAAAAATACCCAACTAAAAATAACATAATCGCTCCTGTAAAAACTCCCAATAAATAATCAACCACTTCATTTCGCATCTACTATCCCTTCCTTTTGTATTAAAATTCTAGCAAAAATTTGAAAAAGAATCGCGTTCAGGACGAAAAACCAAGCGTTCACGACAAATTTGGTTTTTCGTCCCTTTTTTGTGGTACTATAAAAAATGTATATTATACGGTTAGCTACTTTCATTTATTGAATAGGATTCGCGCGTCATTGCTCAGTTAAAATAATCATAGCACGAAAATATGCGCTGTGGCCGGTTCAGTCCTGAATGACCTTATTTCCATCCTGAACGCCAATTCTTTGCATAAAAAAGTATTGCGAACCTGCCAATATACCTATATAATTAGGAGATTCGATGGTTGAAAAGGAGACCAACATGCAAGAGATTCAAACATATTTTCTATCAGCAGTATTAGGTTGTAGCGTACAAATCATTTCTTTACTTATGGGAATTCAGATTTTCAGCAAGGGAATTTTCTCAAAATTATATTTGATTATCCTATTCTTAATTTTATTGATAAGTGGACTATTGTTGCTTTATTACGTGCAATATTATTCGTTAGTATTCACGATGTGCGTGTTGATATTCGCAATACGATATAAAAAAGGCACGTGGCTATTGTCGCTGAGTTTGCCGTTATATATAAATAGAGAAACTGGAGGCAGCGAAGAATGATGAGTATTTTTAGTAGTAACAATGTTTTGATTTGGGTCACACTTATTGCGGTGGCGTGTGTGGTGCTATTTATCGGGATGATGTGCTTGATGAAAAAACGGGTGAGGATTTCAAAAACGCAACGGTATTATATATTTTTAGCGATTGGGATTATTATCGTGACCGCGGTGATTTTGCAGTTGACGCTCTACATGTCTAGTACATATCAGTTCCCGAAAACAATACTTTATCTGACGGAGATACTTTTCGCGGTGTATTTGGGAATTATTTGTTTGGTGTTGGTAAAGGTGTATCGCGCGAATTTGAAAGAGGCGCAAAAGCGGAATCAGGAGGAGCAAATGGTTCAGCTACAGCAGTACGTGGCGAATGTCGAGCAATTGCAGTCGGAGGTTGTGCATTTCCAGCAGGACTATGTGGAAGTGTTGGCGAACTTGGAAACGCTGATTTCAAACGGTCAAATGGAGGAATTGGCGGCGTATTTTGACGCGAATATCATGCCGGTGAACAAGAGCATGGTGGATAATAAATACAAGTTATCGCAAATTAAAAATATGCATGTTTTGGAGTTGAAAGGCTTACTAGCGGCTAAAATGATGCGTGCGCAGGAGCTTAAAATCGATGCGCAGTTGGAGATTGTGGAACCGATTGAGACGATTTCGATGTATAAAGTGGAGTTGTGTCAAATTGTCGGAATCCTGCTTGATAACGCCATCGAGGCGAGTGAAGGGCAACCAGGCGCTTTTATGAAAGTGGCTTTCGTGAAGAATGAGAATACGGTGACGCTCTTGGTGCAGAACAGTTTGCCAGAAAACATGCCAGAGATTCATCAAATGTTTGAGAAAGGATTCTCGACAAAAGGTGAGAATCGGGGCTTGGGGCTTTCAATCGTGCGAGGAATTCTGAATAAAAATCCATCCGTTGTTTTAGATACACAAGTGCTGGAAGGCGAGGCGTTTATGCAAGGGTTGGTTATTAGGCAGTAAGGCTAGGTGATATTAAATGGATTTAGAAAATATACTTACTTTAATTCAAGCCACGGCAGCGCAAACCGTATGTGTCGTAATCACGATACACCTGTTAGGAAAAAAGGTTTTTACAAAACTCGAAATATTAATGATAGTGTTTATTTTATTCTTAGGAGGAGTACCACTTCTAGGATATTATCAATACTTTTCAATTATATATATCGTTCTAGTATTGATGATTGCATTGAGGTGGAAAAAGAAAAACTGGTTCCTGTCAATTGCGACTCCGTTAATTGCGATTATCTTTATAGTGATGGTGAATTATATATTTGACGGAGTCTCCATTATATTATTCGGTATAGGAAGTAGTTATATCGAGGATCATTTAAACACATTCTATGATTTGTTTTTGCTCATAGTCAATTACTTGATGTGCATTCCAGTGGCGAAATTGTTAAATAAAGATGTTATCCAGAAGAGCCGTGCTGCAGATAAAATACTGATTGTGGCTACCTTGCTAACAACGGTTATCTTACTGTATATGTTTATTTATATAGGTTCATTGTATGATTTTTCAAATGAAATCATGGTGGTAAATGCGATATTATTCACCGTGTATTCAGGTTTGATATTTATTGTATTTACTATCATGCTAAAAATTAGTGAGAATAAGATAGCTATAGATAATCAGAAAGAGAAGCTTATGCAACTCGAATCCTATACGGATAAATTGGAAAAGATTTATGATGAAATGAGTCTGTTTAAGCATGATTATATTAATATTTTAGCGAGCTTACAAGGCTATATAAACAACGGAAATCAACAACAGCTAGAGGAATATTTTCAAAACTCAATTACTCCTCTAACTAGAAAAATAGAATCCAGTAAAGCACAACTATTAAAATAGACAGGAGAGTTTCATGTATTCATTATTAGTGATATTTATGGGAGTAACATATCAAATATTTGGAATTGTGATAGTTACCAATGTTCTGGCTCAGAAAGCTTTATCAAAAAAAGACATAATCTTAATAACAAGTATTATGGCACTTGGAGGTCCAATCCTTCTAAGTTTTATAGAATACTTTTCACAAATATACACATTGGGAGTGCTGGTATTATTTTTGAGATGGAAAGGTATTCGTTGGTTGAACGCTCTCATTTGTGTTGTAGCAGCTCAAATATTACTTCTCATAGGTAATTATATAGTTGGAGTGTTTGCAAACAATATTTTAGGCTTGAGCAGTCAAGATTACACTACTACTATATTTGATATGATGTTTGCAATGATAGTGTTTATAACTCCGTGTCTGACGATTGCGTATATATTGGCTCTTTGTATTCGTGGTATATTACGCAAAAATAATTTTGATAACACTGTGAAATATAGTGAGTATGTGATAGTGGCTTTACTTGTATTAACCATAGTGATTATGTATACGCTCATTCATCTGGATAATGTTTTGGGGGGGCATATTGAAATTGCTGAGTTATATATTTTTATATTTTTGGCGCTACTCTTTGCAATGGGTATCGTACTTGTGATTATTGCTAAAGTTGAAAATGCGAGGGCTGAACAAATCAAGCAAGAGCAAGAATTGGCGCAACTGCATGACTATATGAAAAAGCTAGAGACGATATATGCTCAAATGAGCCTTTTCAAGCATGACTACATCAATATTTTAGCTAGTCTTCATGGATATATCGTGAAGGGGGATATAGGCCAATTGGAAAATTACTTTAATGAGACGATTAGGCCATTAAGTAAATTTGACTAAAAAGATGATCAATATTTGCTAATCTGGGGGGAGAACATGGAATTAGAGACTCTATTATTAACAGTAATCATAATTGTAAATCAAATATATTGTATTGTTCTTTCCGTAAACATATTATCAAACAAGGTATTCACAAAACGCTTTGTGTTTTTTGCTGGAACGATACTAGGAGTTTGCGGTACCGTACTATTTTTTTATGTGGAGTATTATTCACTTGTTTTTATAGCGGGAATTTTGGCTTTAGCACTCAGAACGAAAAATAAACATTGGCTTGTTTGCATTGTGACGCCATTACTCACTTTTCTTCTATTAGTTGTCATAACCTATCTTATGGATACTTTTCTTATTGGGTTACTTCGTTTAGATGATAGAACGTGGGATTACGGGATATTGACTAGTAGTATTTTAACGAGTATATTGTACGGCGTAGTTTTATTAATCTTAACTTATGCCGTCTCAACAGGGGTCAGTCGATTAATTCGAAACACATCGTATAGGGCCGTAATAAATAAAAATGTATATTTGTTTTCATCTATCCTAATAATCACGGTTATTATTATCTACTCGTTTATATACGTTGAATCACTATACCAGTTTCCAAATGAAATAATCTTTTTTAATGGCATTCTCTTCATAACTTTGTTAACAATGATTGTTGTAACCACTGCTATACTAGCAAAAATCCATCAAAGGCGTGTAGAAATAGAAAAGCAGGAGATAGAACAAGAACAGCTAGCAAAGTATACAGTAGCACTTGAAAAGCTTTCGGACGAAATGAGTGACTTCAGGCATGATTATATAAATATTTTAGCTAGTCTCCATGGTTATATTGTAGCCTCTGAAAAAGAGCTTTTAGAAGAGTATTTTAAGTCTACTATTAAGCCATTGCTAAAAAACAATAACTAGTATAAAGACAGGGGGAAACATCTATGCAATCCGTTTTTTTATTGACTGTATCGGGAGTATCGCAATTATTTATATTAGTTATGAGTGCAAATATTATTGGAAGAAGGTTCCTTACTCGGCGAGAAGTAGTATATTTGGGGATAATATTATCCCTCATTGGGACACCGCTCTTAGTGACTGTACAGTATTTTTCACTCCTAGTAGTTCTAGGCATAACGATATTGGCTTTTAGATGGAAGAAGAAAAGCTGGATCGAATCAGTGGTATTATCAATACTTCCCTTGTTTTTAATGATTTGTATAAATTATGTACTTGAATGGATAACCGTAGCAATCTTAGGTGGAAGCAATGCTATCTATGAGGGGAATATTGTATCCGTGATTATATCGAGCATTATACTATATTTGATGGCATATGCAGTTAGCTTATTAATTGAGAAGCTATCGCGCGCTGAAACATACAGAAATAATTCAAAAGAAAGTAGCTATTTGATGGTGGCGCTTCTTATTGTGACGATTATAATGATGTATTTGTTTATTTACTTAGAATCCCTGTATAGTTTTTCAAACGACATAATTATAGCAAACAGCCTGCTTTTTTGTATCTATGCAATAGGTATTAATTGTGTATTTATGCTGATTCTTAGAGCAGGACAACTCCAATTACAAATCAAGAAGCAAAAAGTGCAGTTGGGCAAGCTCAATGAATATACAAGAGAAATGGAGCGTATTTCAAGCGATATGAATAACTTCAATCACGATTATATCAACATTTTAACAAGCTTACACGGTTATATTGAAAAAGGCGATACACTTCTCCTAAAAAACTATTTTCAAGAAACAATCCAGCCGCTAAATCAAGCGTTACTAAACAGCAAAACTCAGCTTTCAGAATTTACGAACAGAAAGGACTTAAGCCAATGATTCCAATCTACATATGTGAAGATGACAAAATGCAGCGAGATAAAATCGTGGCATACATCAAGGATTACATCACAATCGAACACCAAGATATGCGTATCCTCCTCGCAACAGAAAACCCTACCAAGTTACTAGAAGCAAGCAAGAAAAAGAAAGAACCGGGATTGTATTTCCTAGATGTAGCCTTAAAAACCCAAACGATTAACGGTTTCGAACTGGCAAAAGAAATTCGAAAAAATGATCCGCGAGGCTTCATCGTATTCATCACGTCGCACTCTGAAATGAGCTACCTAACATTCACCTACAAAATCGAAGCTATGGATTATATCATCAAAGACGACTACGAGAATATCCGAAAGCGTATTGTCGAATGCATGGAAAGTGTCAGCAAGCGGATTAAGAACCACGGAAATAAAGGCAAATATTTAACGATAAAAATTGATGACCGGATTATGCATGAACCACTAGAAAGTATCTTATTCATCGAAACTTCTCCGCGTCCGCATAAAGTGATTTTGCACGGTCGAAATCGCCAAATTGAGTTTTATGGAAAGTTAAGAGATATTGAATCTGAATTAGACGATCGATTTTACCGAACACATCGCGCTTTTTTGGTGAATAAAGATCATATTTTAGAGGTCGATACGAATAAAGGCGTCGCTCATATGGTCAATGGTGAAAAATGTATGGTCTCAACACGGAAAATAAAAGGATTGAAGAACTAAAAACCAGGATAAAACATTGGACTCACCTCCGATATTTTATCCTTTTTTTTGCTATAAAATTAATTAATGTTACATACGTGACTCAAAAACACCCCTTTTTTCGCGCTTACGAACGAAATCGCTACGTTCACGACAAAATGATAAAAATGCTACCTTTCTGTCGTATAATTGGTTTATGGAAATAAGGCTTACCGAGATGAGCTTTTTGAACCACATTATTCGACGCTGAAAGGAGTAGATCACGAAATGATGAAACCATTTGTTCAAGCAAAAATGGCTAGCACACAACCATGCTTATTTTTCCAAAAGGAAATTGTTCGTGATTTGCAGTTTTTTAGCCCCGTCTTGGCTAAAATTAATTTAGTAGACCGTAATAGTGAGGATTCAAAATGGGATTGTCTCATGTTGGCAGTATTTTCAAAGCTTGGACGTGACTATATAAATAAAGAAGACTACTTTTTAGATCGGTTTCCAGTAGCTGGCCATCAACCAAAATATAAAATGTTGATTACATACCGTGGTTACATCTATTTTTTGGATAGCATCACAAGGCACGTTGGGATCAGTGATAATCGGTTTTTGGTAGGACTTAATCGCGACAAGCTGTACATGATTGTTTATCGGGATGAGGCACTGTATAGTAAGCCGTTGAGAGGGAAGCACAATCTTCTCTCTCAAGACGCAAGAGTTACACGAAATATAGAGAAAATATTGAATGAGAATGAAATACCAAATGATAGGGTAGAAATTGCAGAGTTTGTTAATTCGGACAGAGCTAGTGAAATCTCGCTAGTCTCTGTCTGGGAATTAGCACTCGATGAATAGGGAGGCGAATTGGAATGTTTAGTTTGACCGTCCCCAATATGGCAGCAAAGATTACCAGAACAATTTTCCGCGATAGGGAAGTTGATGAAGACAGATTTGCGATTGTAAAGTATGGTGTAGAAATATTTTTAGTGAACGTGACGAAGGGAATTACCGTATACCTCGCCGCTGCCTTGTTAGGGATGATTTGGCAGACGTTGATTGTACATCTTTCTTACTTGATGATTCGTAGGCATTCGTTTGGTCTGCATGCGAAGACTAGTTTGGGGTGCACAATAACGAGTGTTGTAGTGTTTGTGGTGTTACCTTACTTTGTGAAGGAAGTTCAATTATCTGGATGGATGATTGTGATTATAAGCGCTCTGATTTTACTGAATATTGCGATATTTTCACCTTCAGATACTGAAAAAATGCCGCTTTTTAATGCTCAAAAAAGACACGATTTGAGGCGGAAATCTATAATTAACACATTAATTGTTATTTCTGTGGCGATTTTAATGCCAATTTCGGATATTCAAAGCTTAATTTTATACGGTGGCATACTACAGGTCTTAACTATTCATCCAATAACGTACAAATTATTAAAAAGGAGATATAATAACTATGAATACTTATAAAAATAATTTTAAAAACCTACAAGATAAACTTAGTTTAAAAATTGAGGAAAAATTCAATAAATTAGCGATAGAATCGCTAAGTGGTATATGTACAGTATATGTGTATGAACCAGAAGTTCCTAAAGTATTATTGGAACAGGAAAAAAAAGGTGCATATATGTAATCCCAAGCTTGTAAACTAGAGTATTTTAGACTATAATTTGTTTAAAGTATCTAGTTATACATAGGAGGAGTTATGCTATTATTTTTTGCTAATATAATACAGGTTACATGTCTTTTAATAGGTATTCAGGTTTTGAGTAGGGTAAGGTTTTCTTGGAAGTTATTTATTGTTTTAATAGTGGGGATTTCACTGACAGCTTTTCCAATTTTTCTAACTCTCACATATTTGTCTGTAGTATATATGATGCTAGTATTCGCTGCAATACTTTATTGGAAAACAAAAAGCATTAGAGTATCTTTAATAGCTACAACCTCATCTTTTGTAATAGTAGTTATAGCAAATATTTTAGCTGGTTTAACATTAGGAACAGTTTCTCAGAGCCAACCATTTATTACTAGTGTTTTGATATTTGTCTATGCATGCTTAATTTTTAAGGTTGTTGATATCATTATGGGGAGACTGAGCAAAGAAATAATCTTTCAAAACAAGTATCTAGCTTTGGTACTAGCTGTCAGCTCGGCTACTGTTGGACTATTCTATTTTTACATAGTTCAAGGCTCTAAGCTTGAATTTACAGAAGCAGCCCTAGAGGCTAATGCATTTATTTTTTTGATGTATACAGCAATCATGATTGTAGTACTAACAATCATAGTCCGAAGTGCAGTCAAAAACGCAAAAGTCGAAGCTCAAGCTCTCCAAATGAGCCAACTTCGCGAATATGTCGGGGCACTCGAAGCGCTTCAAAAAGACATGCGGGTTTTCCGACATGATTATGTGAATATTTTATCTGGCATCAATGGTTTCATCACAAATTCGGACATGGATGGGCTTAGCGTTTATTTTCGGACGAAGGTTATTCCGATGAATTCGGATATGGAAGTTAATATTTCGAAGCTGTCGACGTTGCAGAATTTGGAGGTTATTGAACTGAAGGGACTGTTTGCTACGAAGATGATTCGGGCTCAGGAATTGGGCGTGGATGCGCAGGTTGAGGTTTATAAGCGAATTGATGAAATGAATATGGATAGTATTGATTTATGTCGGGTGACGGGGATTTTATTGGATAATGCGATTGAGGCGGTCGTTGATACTGCTGATCCAACTGTTCGCGTTGCAATTATTCAGAAAAAAGAGGCGATTGTACTCATTTTTGCTAATAGTTTACCGGAGGATTCGCCGCCGATTCATCAATTTTTCGAGGAAGGGTTTTCTACGAAGGGCGAGAACCGCGGGATTGGGCTTTCGACTTTGAAGAAGACGTTAAAGAAATATCCCAATGTATCTCTGGACACGAAGATAACGCAGCATGGTTTTGTGCAGGAACTGGAAATCGGCTAACAGGAGGGTGAGGAGATGATTGAGGTTTTTATCTGTGAGGACGAGGTTAATCAACGAAGCGAGCTTGTGAAACATGTTGAGAATTACATCATGATGGAGAATTTTGACATGGAGCTCGCTTTATCCACAGGTGATCCTGAAGAACTATTATCTTACGTCCAATTTGGTGGCGAAGGTATGGGTCTTTACTTTCTAGATGTTGACTTGAAGCATCCGCGGCTGGACGGTTTGGAGCTGGCGCAGAAGATTCGGGAATACGATCCTAGAGGGTTTATCGTTTTCATCACAACTCACGCAGAACTCAGTTACTTGACTTTTACATATAAAGTGGAGGCCATGGATTATATTATCAAGGACGATTTCGACAAAGTGCGCAATCGGATTTTTGATTGTATGAGAAGTGTTGAGGAAAGAGTTGGCAGGGAACGTAAAGAGGTCGGCAAGTTTTTTACTATGAAAACAGATGAAAAAGTTATTCACGAGCTCTATGATGATATCTTGTTTTTGAGTACGTTAAAAACGAAGGCGCGGAGGATTATTTTGCATGGGCAAGACCGCCAAATCGAGTTTTATGGCACGCTTAAGAGCTTGGAAGATAGTTTCGACGAGCGATTTTATAAGACGCATCGGGCTTTCATTGTGAATACGGACAAAATTGAATCGGTGAACTATGTAAATGGTATTATCACGATGGTAAATCAAGAGGAATGCCTGCTTTCTACGAGGTCGAGTAAGGATTTTCGTGATTTTATTCGTAGACGTCGTGGGAATATTGATTAAAAAACTCCCGAGTCTCAGCCTGTCGACAAACACCCATTTTCGTCGTTAAAAGCTCTGTTCCGATGCTCACGTACCTCAGTACGCTCCGCTTCGGTACTCACTTTTGCCTAGAAACTAGGTATTTGTCGACAGGCTGAGGTTTGGAGGAACGGACAGGTTTCTGTGGAAAATATAGTTTTTGAAAAGCAAAACTCCCGAGTTATCTCTGAAAACGAGAATGGCTCGGGAGTTTTGTTTGGTTATTTTAGACCAGCTTTGTTGACTACGATGTCGTCGATTAGGCCGTATTCTTTGGCTTCGCTTGCAGTCATGAAGTTGTCGCGATCTGTGTCGCGTGAAATAACTTCGATTGGTTGACCTGTGCGCTCTGCCATGATTGTGTTCATGCGCTCTTTTATTTTTAAAATGTGGCGAGCTGCGATTTCGATTTCCGTTGCTTGGCCTTGTGCGCCTCCAAGCGGTTGGTGAATCATGATTTCAGCGTTTGGAAGTGCGAAACGTTTGCCGTCTGCGCCAGCTGTAAGTAGGAATGATCCCATCGATGCTGCCATACCCATCGCGATTGTTTGAACGTCCGCTTTTACGAAGTTCATTGTGTCATAAATCGCCATCCCAGCAGAAATACTGCCGCCTGGTGAGTTGATATAAAGGAAAATATCTTTCTCAGGGTCTTGCGCGTCTAGAAATAGCAATTGCGAAACGATCGAGTTCGCTACGTTATCGTCAATCGCACTGCCTAGCATAATAATCCGATCTTTAAGTAAGCGGGAATAGATGTCATAAGCGCGTTCCCCACGGCTAGTTTGCTCGATTACTGTTGGAATTAAATTCATAATAAAACCCTCCTGTTTAGGTATATTTCATTTAAAAAAGAAACTGAGACAAAATCGAAATAATGAAAAGATTGCCAAACCCTTTTACGGGTAAGATGAAGATAATGCTTTACACGAATCGAGCGAAAGCGTTTGTATTCCAATAATTTGGTGGAAGCCGGAAGCGGAGCATACTAGTGTATGTGAGAACCGGAAGTCCGCCGAATTATTGGAATGCATGCGCTTGTCGCCGATTTATTTCGATTATGTTCCATTCTCCTCTTGATGCTTCTATATTACACGAATGGTCAAACTAGGTCAAACGAAAGGCTCGAATGAAATATTCCTATGAGATAAAGCTTGTGTAATTGGCATTTTTCCGCTATAATTATTGATTGTGAGTGTATTAAAATTTCGTCCTCGTGGTGCAACGGATAGCACGTGAGCCTCCGAAGCTCAAAATACAGGTTCGATTCCTGTCGAGGGCATTTTAAGAGTTTTTCGAAACGCTATGAAAACGGCTGTAAATCGCCATATACGAGCGTTTTAGAGCGTGATGAAATTTTATTTTTGTACCCTATAGTGTCCTATAGTACCTATAAATTTGTGGCATTTGTGGCACTATTTGCGGCAAAGAATGAATCAAGTTTTGATTGATTATTGTTTTTTAGACTTTCGCTCAAATGGCTGTAATATTTTAATGTTGTATTAATATTTTCATGTCCTAACCTATCTGCAACATAAATAATATCCATACCAGCTTCAACACATAAGCCTGTATGCGTGTGTCGTAGCTTATGAAGTGTTAATTCGTCACTTTCAATAATCTTGCATAGCTTCTTTAATTCCTTATTCACGCCAGTGTTAGATATTGGGCGATGTGTTCCAGTTCTATTGAACAACAAACCGAATGTATTGTTAGAGTTATCGACGTTTTCACTATGCCACATTATATATTCTTTAACCATCTTACTTGTCAATGTATCCATGAAAATTGTACGAGATTTCTTTGTCTTTGTATCAATAAAATTATTCGTGAATTTATAGTCCCACGCTTTTGTAACATCAATCGTTCGATTTTTGAAGTTTATATCCTTATTTGTAAGAGCTATTATTTCTTCAAATCTCATGCCGGTTCTAATAGCTAACAGTATTACTCCGCGAGAAGTGGAGTTCTTTTTTTGCAGTTCTTGAACTAATAGTTTCACTTTATCAGTTTCCATGAACTTTTTTTTATTTTTAGCAACATCTTCTCCGCTCATTACAGCCCCTTTCGTGGGGTTTTTTTGAGCGTATCCTAATTCTACAGCTTTGTTATAAAGCGCTCTAATTTTACGGTGTCTGGTGTCCACAGTGGCAAGGGCGTAGTCTTCTCCTAGGTAATTGATGAAGCGTTGATATTTAACAGCATCAACGGAATCAAGTAGGACATCGCCAAAGAAATCGATAAATTGTTTATAAGCTAATTCATACAAGATTTCTGTAGAGCGACTAACTTTGTTATCCTTGTAGGTACTCATATAAAGTTCATAGAATTCACCCATTTTCCATTTCTTTGCTGAAAAATCTTCTTGTTTCGTTTCTTTTTTTAATTTTGATGCACGATAAATTAGATTGTCTTTATCAGAATCGGTTAATCGTTTTTCTTTCCATTCGCCATTTACTTTTATACGGAGACGGATAGTGTAATCTCCGTTTGCTTTTTTGGTTATTTTCATGGTTTTAGGCTCCTCATATAATATATTTAATTAAAATAAAATAAGAATTTAGCTTTTTTTATCCTAATTCATCCTAATTTGTGTTATTATGGGTATAGTTATATTAAAGCACGTTACGTTATATATCGTGGAAATAAAACGCAACGATTTATAATTTTACAATTTGGAGGGATAAGATATGGCGACGAAGAGCTTTCAGACTGATTTTAAATTCAGTAAAAAATCTGCTCAAAACTTAGCCAATGCTATCGAAAATTCAAGACCTACTGAAATAAAAAGCAGCAAGCATTCAAAAAATATTAAAGATAAAGATACTATCCGTTCGATAATGTCTTCTTTTTCAGAGAAGTAGGTGTAGCTTTTGAGTTTGAATGTAATTTCACTCACCACTTTATTAGAAGCTAGTCCAGTAGAGGAGGTAAAAGACCTTCTCTACACTTTTGATTGTGGACAACTATCATCTGGCGCAAATGATGTCGAGGATTTCATACGCAATAAATCAATCGAGTTTGAAAAAGTAGATATCGCAAGAACGTATTTAGTTCTTTCTACATACCAAGGTAAACCATTTTTAGCTGGTTATTTCGCGATAAGCAATAAACCATTAGTTGTGCCAAAGAAATCATTTCGGAAGCTATCTAAATCGTTCCAGAAAAAATTGATGGCATTTGGGCATAAAACAGATATGGAATATTACAAGATGCAAGGCTATCTCTTAGGTCAACTAGGCAAAAATAGAAGTCCGATAAGTAAAGTGGCGAACGCAGCGACTGGAACTGATTTACTTGGCTTAGCCTATCAAAAGGTACTAGAAGCTAAAGCCTTAGCTGGCGGTAAGGTTTTGCACTTAGAGTGCGAAGACAATCTAAAAATAATTACTTTCTATGAATCATGTGGATTCAAAATTTTAGAAGATCATATTTCTGAAAATAAACTTAGAATAATGGTCAAAAGATTAGATTGAATAAAGCCTGTTCAAGGCTTTTTTTAACGCCTTGAAATAGCACATACGTTCGATTCGAGAGCCGCAGAAGCCCATTTGATTTGGGCTTGCTGGGGTTATTTAATTTGTTTCATAACCTGCTTGTAGAGCACTTGAGATAGCTTGAATTAGTGCTGTATCTGCTTGTTTTACAGTTTCAACAACATTATCAGAAGCTTGTGCCATATCTTCATTATTGTCTATAGCTGTGGATATTTGTTTAATAGATTGAAGACGTAAATTAATACTTTCTGTCATTTTTCTTGAAAAATTTTGAAGATCTTCGTTTTCTTTAAATACTTCATTTGTGGATAAATAATTTTTCAAACTATCATATTTGATAGTCAAGTTATCCATATTGCTTCTTAATGATGATAAGTCAGCTTTTGTTTTAGTTTCAGACCAAGCGTCTTTCCAATTAGTTTGCCATGAACTGTCATACTCTTTAACAACTTTATCTACAGATTTTTGTACATCCTCTTTTGAAACTGAGTCGTCTTTGTTTTTCGAAGGTGTTTTTTTTACTGTAGATGTGTTCGTATCGCTTTTATCACTCGTTTCACTTGAATCCGAATTACTAACCGCAACAATCGTACTTACTAAACATACTGCAATTACAATCAACGGTATTTTCTTTCCTTTTTTTCTAATAGCGCTGACTATTAGCCACGCGATGCCGATAATAAAACCGACAATTGATAATGCTCCTAAAACTGCCATCTTTACATTCTCCCCTTTGTGCATATTTTATGATCTCTTTATTTCGTCACTGTATAATCTAAAATCTTATGATTATAGTATAGTCATACTTATTAGTATTAAGACCAGAGACACGACTATTGTCATTAAAGAAACCTTCTTGGGTTTTCTTTTTATTAAGTTAAATACCAATAGTACCAGTCCTACTATTAGACCCAAGGTACCTAACCAAAATGCAATAAAATCCATTTTTCTCATTCTCCCTCTATATAATGTATTTTCCCCTAACACCCGTAATCGTACAAATACTCTGTGGTATCCACTTTGAATACTTCAATGGTAGGCTCAATATTTATTATATAGTTTCCAGTATCATACATCAAGCCGTATTTATCTTTAAAATAAGTAATTGTTGCTCGTAAGAAGCTTTCTGACACATCTAAGTATTCAGCAGCCTCGTGATATTCCGTAAAACCGTTGTAATAACAATCTGCTAGATCATCAAATGAAATTAGATAATCATAAGCCCGTCGCCGTGCAAATTGTTCTTGTTTTCTATCTGTCATTGTTTTTTGTGCTGATATATCACCCACAGTGTAGAGATCATGCATTGCTTCTTCTAAAAAGGTGCATCCTAATTCTGTACTTGTCTGTTCTTTATTTAAATAAACGGTACGACCGATTAGTTGTCCTTTATGTTTTTTATTCATTTTTGGTTCTAGCACAATCTCAAGGTGAGGAAATTCATCACATAACTTTTCTAAAAGCATGGAAACACCTCATTCATCTCGTATATTATTTCTTTTGTTTTTTTGCTTGAAGTTCTTTTTTCTTATTTATGAAATCTTGGATTTCTTCTAAGTCTTCTTCTGTTGCATCATCATCAATGTGGGCTGCAATTGTCATGATTTGTTCCTTCATTGTATCTTTTCTTTCCTGTGCTTTTAATAGTGCTTCCGTGTGTAAGTAAACCGCTCTTCGATTGTCGCTTGATAGCTCTGCCAAATTCATAACATGTGTAGAGAGAGTTTCATTAAAATTACCAAGTAAATCAGATAGTAAAACAGCATCCAAATGGGCTGACATATGTGAAGTGTTATTTTTGTATTGATTAAAAAGAAATTCAATATCAGATAAAGGTACATTCCAACTGTCTCCTTTATATGAGAGAATAAATTCGGAATAATCTTCATTAAATTGGACATCGAATCCTGTATCTTCTATAAAATCAATGAACTTAGACGTTTTTAAGTTTTCCATAGTTACCATTTCGTCTAGTGTTTCTATTTCCATAAACTCATATGGTGGAATATCTAGTACTTCAGACAATCTTTGAGCTACTTTTATAGGCATTTTTTTTATAAACCCTTTTTCATAGCGATATATAGTTGTTTTATTTACTCCGATTAGTTTACCTAATTTATCAGCACTCATGTTAAATTCAAGCCTACGTTCCTTAATTCTGCTACCGATACTCATTTATTACACCTGCCTTTGTATATAGTTTACTACCAATGGTGCAAAAATGCAACAACAAACTTGTTGACGTACTCATGGGGTCGTGTTATTATTACTTCAAGGAGCAATAATGCACCTTTTAAAAAGGGAGGTGATAACAATGAACGTTTCTAAACTTAAGGGAATTATAGTTGAAAAAAACAAAACGCAAGAAACTGTTGCTGAAGAAATTGGAATACATCGTTCAACGTTCTACAGGAAGATGGAAAGAGGTGGCGAAGATTTTACAATTGAACAAATGAAAAATATGATGGTTTCAATTCCACTTACAATGGAAGAAGCGAAAGAAATTTTTTTTGATAGCAAAGGTGCATAAATGCACCTTACGAGGAGGAAAAAACAATGAATGAATTACAAAGAACAATTAGTAGTGTGGAAGTTGCGAAGCAGGTAGGAAAGGAACATGCAAAATTAATGCGAGACATTCGCCAATATTGCGAATATCTTAACGAAGCCAAAGTTGGATTCGTTGATTTCTTCATTGAGTCTAGCTATAAAGATGCCAAAGGTGAAATTCGTCCAAGCTTCGATTGCACCAAACAAGGTTGCGAAATGATTGGAAACAAAATGAATGGTAAAAAAGGTGTTCAGTTTACCGCATTCTATGTTCAGCAATTTAACAAAATGGAAAACCACATCAAAGCATACCCAATGGATTCATACATGATTGAAGACCCCGCTGCTAGAGCTCAAAAATGGATTGAAGAATATCAAGAAAAACAACAAGCATACGCAATTATCGAAGAACAGCGGCCAAAAGTTATTTTCGCTAATGCGGTTGAAGTTGCAGAAGATAGTGTAAATGTGAAAGTTCTTGCCACTACTCTTAAAAAACATGGAATTGATATTGGACAAAATCGGTTATTTAGATGGTTAAGAGAGCATGGTTATCTTTCATCCAAAAACGGTACTACACGCAACCTACCAAATCAACGTGCGCTAGATCGTGGACTTTTCGAATTACAACTTAATTCGTATTATGATTCAAAATCAAATTCACACAGAACTCGTTACACCACAATGGTTACTGGTAAAGGACAAATATATTTCGTGAATATGTTTTTGAAAAATAAGGATGTCTATAATACGGACAACTTTGGCGTTGTCCAAGAAAGCTTTTTCTGAAAATGATGTAGTCGCTTTAAACGACCACAAATAAGGGGTACCGAAAAATGGAGTGCCCTACTTAAATACGTTAGAGGAGGAAATATAAGTGGAGAAATATACGAAAATCGAAACTCTATTAGAAGAAGCAAAAAAATGCATTGCGGCATTTGAGGACGGTACAGATGGATACCGTAGTAAAGTTAATGACGTTACCATTAGTGAGTTCTTGAAAGGTGAGTCAATGATTGATATCGGTCAAAATATCGCCTTTAGTGAAACAGTGAACCACTATGAACAATATTATACAAATGGAAAAGTTTTAGTTCACGTTTTTGAAAATAACAAATGCGAAGAATTATTGCTGTTTCAAGACGCTAAAGAAACAATTTTGGAATTAAGTATCAAGAAAATCAAACAAGCAATCGAACTACAAAAGCAGATTGAGGACGAGTAAACCATACCCTCCGAAATGTATGTTATGAAATAAGAAAGGATCGTAATCATGACTAATAACCCATTAATAGGTGAAGAATTGAGCAAGATTTACGATATGTATCTTGAAATGTCAAAAGCGGATGAACCAAAACCGGCAGACATCATAAGTATAAGTCGCTATTTATGTAGAACTAATAAGGTGAAAATCAAACTACTACCACTAAAACAAGGAATGATATTCGATTCCTTATAGAAAGGAGCCCGCCCATGGCAAGACCAGTAAAAAACAAAAAACTAACATCCCCAGTCGTATACGGCGTGTGGACATTAGCGAAGTTTGCGGATGCAAGTCCACGATCATATAGCTGGTGGCTTGAAAATATCTATGATTATCCTGAAATAAGCGAGTTCAGCAACTGGGATAAAAAGAAAAAAGAACACTGGGCTTTTGACGCTGTGAAGGCAAACGAATGGTTGATTAAGAAGTTTGTTTATAAGGAGGTATGACAACATGTTTATAGCCATATTAGTACTTCTACTGTTCACACCATTCATGTATCTAAGCTATCAAGACAACAAAAAATAGCCCACATGGCATTGTGGACTAAAGGGTATTTAACAAAATAACTTGGCTTTATTATAGCCGAAATTGGAGGAAATAGCAATATGAACATAAGAACTATAAGAAGTGCAACAGTGTACTTGCCAACGCATGATTGCCAAACGAAAACCTTTACAGTCGGTCATAATACGTATGACATTAGCGATTCGAAAAAACGCATTGCGTATAGAGTAAAGGCTATTTACGAGTATGAAGAAAGTATTTGTATCAGAATCGTAGCCGAAAATGGTATGTATATCGAATTTGCAAACGTTCCGTATTCTTTAAAAGGTGATTGTTAGGAGGAGAAAACAATGAAAACAAGCGAATTTAAGCAAGCGGTTGAGGAGCTTGGGTATTCTATTGGTTTTGGAGGTGCTTCTGAACCATGTTTCAGTATAAATAACAGGAAAGGTACACTCGCTTTTGTAGAGGTGTATAAGGTTGTAGGTATCGATACAACATTTGGAAGGTTTGAACAATTGAGTGATGCTGAAAAACAATCACTAGGAGCCTTATTATTCGAATACGCCGCAACACCGCTAGACGAACGCGAACCGGAACGTAAGTGGTATTTGCGCGATCCCGTGATTAGTGATGAATCGTTTAATTACTTGAAAATTAATAGAAAAACTGGAACCCGAACATATGGTGAGAAATACGATTATGGCGACAATTGGCAAACATCTTACACCCGCGCAGAAATCGAAGCCTTTACGTTTTCGACGGAGCATTTGATTGAGGATGAGGTGAGCGAGTGATGGAATACGCTTTATACAAAGGCGACACACTGCTACAAATCGGCACAGTAGACGAATTAGCTGCGTTCAAGAACGTAAAGCGAGAAACGATATTATTCTACACTTCACGAGCTTACAGGCGACGGACGAGCGAGAAGAACGGGCTTAGGGTTATTAAAATTGATTAAGAAAGAGGTGGAAATCTGATGCCAATATTTAAGTTGAAATGGACGGAAAAAGTACTGATGACCGTCGAAATACAAGCCGAGTCAGCCGAGGAAGCAGAAGCGAAATTTTACGCTGGTGACCGTGGAGAGCCTGATTGGCTGGACTCGAACATGTTGGACGACGATTTGGAAATTATAGAATTGAAGGAGGAAGAATAATGCCTGAAAAAATGGAAAAAAGGGAGTATGAAAAGTATAAAAAACGTATAAGAGCCGCATATAACGCGATTGTAACACTGATTGATGTTGATGCAGGCGATAAAGATTACGGAGATAAACAGCTCGATTACATGGAAATGCATGACGAACTTTCAAATGCGTTAGACGGGCTATCAAATGCATCACTAAATCTAGCTGTTTTGAAGGAGGAACAAGCATGACACAACAGTTTAGAACAGGCGATACCGTCCAATTTACAGGAGAAATACGAGGGTTTGACGTTGATGAGCGAACTTTAGAAGTTAGTATGAATGGCTTGAATCGCGTAATTAGAATGGATAGTGTAGTCCCTGCACCAGCGTTAGTTGTGGTGCCACAGTGGTTTGATACAATTTATAGGGATACGAAGCGCGTTTATCTTGAAGGGAAATATGACGCTTGCAACGTGGATATGATTCGTATGATATGTGCAGCCGAGTTTGGTTCTTCACATAACCAATTAATAGCTTTCACGGACAAACTTTCTACTGCGGCAACTGAATACGTTATAAAGCATAAACTAGACCTTATACGCGCAGTACTTGACGGCTACACAGTCGAAAAGGAGCCGTTGTATTACGTGAAAGTCGTTGATGATAAGTGTGGTTATCTCAATTATGAAGTCAGCTCTGGTATATATGACCTTGCAGATAAAGGGAACGATGATGACGTTAAAACACAGTATACAGAATTAGAAATCAAAGAAATAAACGAAAAATTGTGGGCGGTTGCCGTGCCAGTTAAGGATGATGAAGCATGAACGAGCAAAAAGCGCCAATAAGTGAGTGTCCACATTGTCATTCAGACGAGGGTTATTACATTAAAAATCGATTTTCAGGCAGCGGAGAATGGCATCATAATTTTAACGGTCAGGAAAAAGATAATTCACATTTTCACGATACGTTGTTTACAAAGGAAAGTAAATATACGTATTGCATCATTTGCGACAAGCGACTTTTCAAAGTTGAAGAGATTGGAGGGTGAAGCGCTTGAGGACTGAAACAATCACTACTCATGTAGAGTGCGATACTTGCAGAAGGAGCGAGGAAAACGGATTCCCAATAGCAAAGATGACTGTGGCAGTTTTAAATATCGGACATCTTGACGAGTACGGTAATTTCCATCGAAAATATGGCGGAAACATTGGGGTTAAACGCTTAGATTTATGCTCAACATGCGCAACTAAGGCGCTTGATAGAGTCGTAAAATCAAAATCACAAATGTTCACGGCAAATGTGTATTACTCATTTCAAGATATAGGAGAGGGTGAGGCGTGATGACTGAGTGGCATATAACTTACACATTCCAGTGCGTGACGGGTGAGCGTGAAATTGGGCAGACGTATGTATGTCTGAAATATGGGAACATACATGATGCAATCGGACGCGTTGAAAAACAAATAGGCAAATATCTTATTAGTATTGACGAAGTTATCAGGAAAGGAGAGGAGCGCGAACATGAGACCGATTGAGTATAGAATTTATTGCGAGCAGAACAAGGAAATGATGCATGTTGACAGTCTAAATTTCGATGAAGATGGAGCGCTTTGGTACGCTATGGCTGGTGGTGATGTTGTCCCATATTTCGAGAATCATAAAGACTGGCATTTAATGCAGTACACAGGTTTAAAAGACAAAAACAAGCAAAAATATTGTCAAGACGATATTGTGAGCTATAAAGGCAAACACTACAGACTCATTAAAGGTACCTACAAATTCGAACTGCTTGGATTTAAAGAACCTTTGCAGGACAACCAATCCGATTTCTTTAGTGAAGGAGCATATTTGGAAGGTGAAATTGTTGGGAATATTCACGAAAATAAAGAATTGCTGGAGGTGGCGGAATGAAATTTAACAAAAAGCTAGAAAAGGCGATTAACGAAGATTTGGAAGCGAGGAGAGCTAAAGCGCGGTTTTACGGCATAGAAAACGATAAGGACGTTGCGGATCTTGAAAAAGAATGGGCGTTTTACTCGGCAGGTAGAGCTAACCGTGTGCCGGCGGAGTGGATTGCACGGTATTGCGAGGAGGATGCGGAATGAACGGATTGGAAAAGCTGGAACAAATCGATGAAAAACGAGAACTCAATTTTGTAGAGTTGACATCTTATCTTGAACAATACAACAATCTAGGCTATTGGTGTTTGGTAGATGTGGAACATGACGCTGAAAATAGTTATGGGAGCGTTCGGGACTATTACAGCTACACCTTAAAGGTACTTAAAGAGAAAGAATAAAGGAGGCGCAAGACGATGACGCAGAATAACACTTATAAAAACGAACTATACAAGAAACTAAAGGAAAAAGTTAGATATGGAGATAATATAACAAGGCAGGATTTATCTAACGCGTTGTGGCTATACGAAAAAACTTTGAAAGAGAGGGAGAATGCGGAGGTTATTTATAGAGATTC
Organism: Listeria sp. SHR_NRA_18; assembly: GCF_003856515.1. NCBI lineage: Bacteria > Bacillati > Bacillota > Bacilli > Caryophanales > Listeriaceae > Listeria > Listeria sp. SHR_NRA_18. The sequence continues at coordinate 66,594 of NZ_QPKR01000011.1, read as the reverse complement.
ACGTGCTCATTCAGAATTTTGGACAGAAGATGAAATACGAGGTTATAAGAATCATATGAAATTTACTAAAGGCATCTGGATTCCTGATGTAGATGGGGAGGAGAACAAATGAAAATCAAGATTAACGAAGAATACAGATTGTGGAGTGACCCACTTCAAATAAAATTGCAGCGTAGAACGGAACCAGAAAAGTACGATCCAACTAAAGAAGAACAATACTGGAACAGCATCGGATATTACAAGGACGTTCCGACCGCACTAGAAGCATACGCAAAATACGCAACGAATGTAGCGCCTGACATCGAATCATTTTCCGATTTGAAGCTAGTGTGGAAAAAAGTGAATAGTGAGATTACTAAAATAAAAAGTGAGTTGGAAAATGCTTAGAAGGAGGTTTAAGTAATTGAGCACAGGCGAAGTTATAGCATTTTGCGCAACACTCGTATTTTTAGGATTTGTATTTTGGTTGATGTTGAGAGACTAAACAGAAATGAGGCGATAATCCATGTTAAACATTATCCAACTCACAGCCCTACTAACAATCATCATCCTAACCACAGTACTAATCACCTATCACCTAACGAAAGGAAGTGATAATACTCGTCCCGAAGCTGTAACTTCAAAGACGAGCCTTTATAAAACAAAAACCATGCATAATTTAGCACGATTGGGGGTTAAAGTCAATGACAGAAAGCCAAATTATTATGTCAGAAATAAATAGAACGGTTAATAGAACAGGGCAGCAATTAGCAAATAAAATTGTTAAAAGCGACAACGATCTGGACAATTTAATGCACAACTTAGAATCACTCACAGTTAAGTTAAAAGAGAGTCAAAAAGCATTTCATAAAGCGAGGTTGAGAGAAAATGAGTTATGTCTTGCAAAAGTATAATTATGCGCTTGAAAAATGGTTACCGGTTAAGGAATACAACTCAAGAAAGAAAGCGGACCATGGACGTGCAGTGTGTATTAGAAAAGACCGCGGTAAATAACGGGTGATTAAAAATGAACAATGAAGTTGAGAATCCGTTAATTGTAGACGAACACTGGAACGATGGTTTCAGACATTAGGGAGGAAAAAGAATGAATATTGAGAAATTTGGTGGTGTAAATGTGGATGGATGTTATCTATCGCGGTGAAGGGATTAGCTTGCACGAGCATGAGGACATTTCATGTATGTATAACTGGCTACGCAGAAATAAGAAAACGCTAGAAGGTTGTTCTATCTATGACGAAGTGATTGATATGTATATTCAGTTAGATAAGAAGTTTCAGGAGGTGAGACGGACGAATGAAGTTGTATGAACTGGGAAATAATTATCAGAAGGTATTGGATTTGGCGGGACAAACAGAAGCAGAGACATTGCAAGACACCTTAGATTCAATCAAAGAAAGTATTGATATTAAAGCAGAAAATTTAGCGAAAGTTATTAAAAGTTTAGAAGCGGAAGTTGCTGGTTTTGATGTAGAAATGAAAAGGATGGCTGATCGTAAAAGTACTATTAAAAATAATGTCGATGGCTTGAAACGTTATCTACAAACCGAATTAGAAAAAATCGGGACGGACAAAATCAAAGGGCAGCATCTCACCATTGCAATACAAAATAATCCGCCATCTGCACGCGTAGAGGACGAAAGCAAGCTTATTGCATATTTAGTCGAACAGCCCAAAAAACTCGATAAAAAAGCCCTTCTAGTCGATTTAAAGGCAGGTATTGAGGTGGATGGCGCGGAACTGTATCAGGGTAGATCGTTGAGAATAAGATAGGAGGAAAATATGGATATAAAAAAAGCAAGTGAGATAACAACACCGTCAGCAATTAGATTGATCTATGGTGATCCAGGCAAAGGGAAAACGTCCACAATTGGATTCATGCCGGGTAGAACGCTAGTCATTGATATCGATGGGACATCAAGTGTATTAAAAGGTAAAGATAACATTGATATTGTGGATATGCACGATCCTATTATTGTAGAACACGGGTACAGAATGGGGTTACCTAAATTGCTTCAAGAAATAAAAACGAATCATCTGGACAGCTACGACAATATTGTTCTTGATAATATTTCCGAGTTAGAAACCGCCATGCTCACGGAGTATGGGAAAAATGGAAATAATAATGGTGTACCAGGTATTCAAAATTACCAGCAGTTGCAGTTTTGGGAACTCGATTTAATACGTTACTTGAAAACGTTTGGTAAAAATATTTTAATCACAGCGTGGGAAGTGTCGGACGAATGGCAAACGGAAGCGGGACAGATATTTAATAGGTCCTATCCACAGATTAGAAAGCCAATTTTGACGAATGTTATGGGTTTATGTTTGCAGGTTGCGAGGTTGTCTGTATCACTTAAAACAGGGAAACGCGGTTTTACATTAACACCATCTGATGCAGTATTCGCAAAGAACCAGATAGATGATCGTGAGTTTTGTTTGCAGGAAGATTTATTTAGTAGTGGTGATGTGGATGCTAAAGCTTAGAGCATATCAATCCGAAATTATCAATGATGTAAAGGAGGCGTTTGTGCAAGGATATAGAACACCATGTGTTGTAGCTCCTTGTGGTTAGGCGCTGGTAAGTCGGTCATCCTATCCGAAATCATCCGTAGAACAACACATAATAAAAATAACGTGCTGTTCCTGGTCCACAGAAAAGAATTAATAGATCAAATTCGTAACACACTGCAATCGAACGATGTGGATATGGATTTCGTCACACTCGGCATGGTCCAAACAATCGTCAGGCGCTTAGATAAAACGGTGGAGCCTTCCTTGATAATCATTGATGAAAGCCATCACGTCCTAGCGAGCAGCTATAAAAAGATTATAGCTCACTTCTCGACAGCTCTAGTGGTCGGATTCACTGCAACACCTGTCAGACTCAACGGGGGCGGGTTAGGCGATATCAACGACACACTAATCGAAAAAGTAACCGCCAAATGGCTCATAGAAAATAATTTTCTTTCACCTTACAAATACTATGCACCCGAAATCGTTCAAACAGATACATTAAACATCAAGCGTACAGGTGAGTTTGATATGAGTGGACTAGACGACCAGTTCAACGCTCGAATGGTCTGGGGCGATGTTATACGACATTATCAAAAATTAGCACCTGGAGAGCAAGCAATATTGTACGCCAGTTCCATTTATCAAAGCGAGAAAATGGCAGCGAGTTTTAATGCTGTAGGCATTTCGTCGGCACATATTGACGGCAAGACACCTAAAGCGATTCGTGATGACATCATCAAACGATTCCGTGAAGGCGAAATAAAGGTCCTTTGCAATCTTGATCTTATAGGCGAGGGATTCGATGTGCCAGATTGCTCTACTGTGATTATGTTGCGACCTACGCAGTCATTATCGCTGTACATTCAACAGTCCATGCGAGGAATGCGTTATAGACCTGGTAAAACGTCCATCATTATAGATCACGTCGGAAATGTAACACGGTTTGGTTTACCAGACATGGAACGCACGTGGTCGCTAACGCCTCGTAAGGGCAGTAACGCAACGAAAGCCGAAGCACCTGTGAAAATATGCAAAGAATGTTTTATGACCGTGAGCCAGACGGCAAAGCGGTGTGAGCATTGCGGGGCGGAGTTTAAGGTTGAGGTGAAGGCGGTTGAAGTGGATGAATTAGCCGAGTTACAAGAAGTAAACGAAACATCGTTCACCCTTGACTACAGAGAGCCGGGGGATTGCAAAAATATGGGCGAGTTATACGAATTAGCAAAAAGTAGGAATTATAAACGAGGATGGGCATACCATCAAGGTAAATTATTAGGATTTATCAAATAAAAAACGAAAGTAGGAATGTAAAAATGGTATTCAAATTAGATACAGAAGATGTTTTTGGCGGTCAAGTAGAAGATGGGATTTATGAAGTAATTATTAATCACGCGACAGAAGATGCGACACAGAGCGGTGCGGAGTATATCAATGTGGATTTAATTATTCGTAATGATATTAATCAAAAATTTAAAAACGCGCATATTTTCCATAGTATTTGGAAGTCAAAAAAGGATAACCAATACAATGCGAAATCCATTAACACCATTGGTAAAGCGGTAGGTTTGGCAAATGGTAAAGAATATAACTCATTGACGGAGGTATTAGAAGATTTTGCATTGAAAACATGCCTCGTGTCCGTGAAAAACGAAACATCAGAATACAATGGTAAGACATACAACAATCTTAATGTGAAAAGTTGGGCTGAATCGAAAATTCCTGGTCCATCTAATCATCAATTCAAAGCAAAAGATATCGCGCAGCAAGACAATCAACCATTTAATATTACAGATGATGATCTTCCATTTTAAAAGTTAGGAGCGTGCGGAAATGTTCGAAAGAATACCAGATGAATTAAAACAGTTAAAACAATGGTGCGCTTACAAACTGCTTTGGGATGAAGAGCGACAAAAGTATAAAAAAATGCCAATGGATGCCAATACAGGTAAACATGGTAAAAGTAACGATGAAAGCACATGGGCGGATTTTACGACCGCCCTTGCTTCTTTAGAAGATTATGGGTTCGATGGGTTAGGTTTTTACTTTAAAGCCCCGTATTTCGGTGTAGATATTGATGATATAGCAGACGAAATCGAAGATTATTTATTAGGCGACCAAGAAAATATTGTTGCTGAATTTATTCACACACTAGCGAGTTATACGGAGTATTCCGTTAGTGGCACTGGTATTCACATCATTTCTAAAGGAAAGTTTCCAGATGGTGGGCGAAGAAAGAATAATGTAGAAATGTACAATGATGGTCGATTTTTCGTTATGACAGGCAATGTAATCAATAACTTCACTAAAATAAACGATGGTTCCACAGGTATTCAATACTTACACGCGAAATATATTGGTGTGAATGATGCGCCTATTGTCAACCATTCCGAAATGAGCCATGTGGACTTACCTTCTAATGAAATTATTCAAAGAGCTATGCAAAGTAAGCAGGGTTCACAGTTTAAAACACTATACGATGGCATGTGGGATGGACTGTACCCTTCGCAGTCAGAGGCAGACCTTGCTTTTGCTAATATGCTTGCTTTTTGGACAGGCGCCGACTATGAAAAGATGGATGAAATTTTTCGTTCCTCCGGCTTGATGCGATCTAAATGGGACCAAAAACGCGGAGCTTCATTGTATGGAGAGAAAGTATTAAATATCGCTATTCAAAACACAAGTGATGTGTATGCACCTGGTAATTCCATTGATGATTATGAGATTAAAATATTAGATAACGGTAAAGCTAAAAAAGCATATAGTTTTGATGACACTGGCAACGCAGAACGTTTTAGAGATGAATATAATAATATGGTCCGTTACTCATATGTCAATAAGGGATGGTATTACTATAATTCGAAAATCTGGATGTTTGATAACACAGGTGCTATTAAAACATTGGCCGATCGTGTGATTCAAAACATGAAAAAAGATTTCGCCTACATGGAATCAGAGTCCGACATTGAAAAAGCGTTTGTGAAGCATTTGAAAGCAACTCGGGGTAATCGAGGAAAGACAAACATGTTAAAAGAAGCCGAGCATTTAATGCCGGTGCTGCCAGAACAATTCGATGTAAATAAACACTTTTTTAATACTCAAAATGGCTACATTGACTTGAAAAGTGGCAAATTGAATGCGCATGACCGTTCAAAAATGTTCACAAAGATTAGTCACATTGAATACACCGATAAAATCGATGCGCCATTATGGAATAGCTTCTTGCTTGATATTTTCGACAATGACAAGGAATTAATCGACTATGTACAAAAAGCTGTTGGTTACTCTCTCACAGGGAGTACGAGTGAACAGGTAATGTTTATCTTGTTTGGGAATGGTCGTAATGGTAAAAGTGTGTTTTTGGATATTATTAATGATGTATTCGGCAGTTATTCTACTAATATTCAACCACAAACAATCATGGTGAAACAACAATCAAGTGGTGCGAATAGTGATATTGCCCGTCTACATGCTGCACGCTTCGTTACAACAACAGAACCAAACGAAGGCGTACGTTTAGATGAAGGTTTGATAAAACAGCTCACAGGTGGCGACAAGGTAACCGCAAGGCATCTGTACAAAGATGAATTTGAGTTCACTCCGGAATTTAAAATTTGGATGGCAACGAATCATAAGCCTATAATTCGCGGTCGTGATGATGGTATATGGAGAAGGTTGCATCTGATTCCTTTCACAGTGAAGATACCAGATCATAAAGTAGATAAACAACTGAAATACAAACTAAAAAGCGAACTCACAGGGATATTAAATTGGGCTGTGGAAGGATGCTTAAAATGGCAACGAGAAGGGTTGAAATTACCAACAGCAGTAGAACGCGCAAGTAATGAATATAAGTCAGAAATGGATGTTATTACGGCATTTATTGAGGATTGTTGCGACGTAGATATAGAAAATAAAATAAAATCAAAGACATTATATGATACCTATCGAGAATGGGCGAAAGATAACGGTCAATATGTTATGAGTTCTACAAAGTTCGGTCGGGAAATGGGATTGAAGTTTGAGAAGAAAAAAAGTGGGTCAGTTCGTCTGTATCAAGGTATAAAACTAAATGATGAATACTCACAAATGAACTTCAATTTTTAAAACGGGACATGTTGGGCAGGTTTGACCCGTTTTTCATAAACCTTTACTATTTTTATTTTCCTATACTACTTTCTATATTTAACTCTTATCTTGTCCCAACTGTCCCAAAAAGAATAATAAATATATATAGGAGGTATAAAATGACAGCAGAAATAGATATTCAAAATGCAATACGGCGTGAATTGGGAAAATTAGGTCATTATGTGTTCAGAAGTAACGTTGGAAAGGTAAGAATGCAAAACGGACGTTTTTTTGACACAGGGCTTCCACCTGGTTTTACGGATCTATTCGGATTCCGAAAATCAGACGGCAAAATATTCTTTATTGAAGTGAAGAATGAAAAAGGTAGATTGAGACCGGAACAGGTTAAATTTCAGGATGCTATGAGTAAACAGCAAGCACTCTGTGGAGTAGCTCGGAGTGTTGAGGATGCGGTTAGGATTGTGGAGGGGATAGAGTGACAGAATTGGATTTAATAATGATGTTTGTTTTAGGAATAGCTCTTGGTGGTATTTTAACTTCTCTAATTGTTATTTATTTAACACACATACCTAATAGTGGCAGCGAAGAAAAGAACATACCGCCAAAAGGTAGCAGACCAAATCCGATCAAGAGTAAACCAAATAAAATGGCGTATGGTGGTGTTGTTCGTCCGAAATCAGTTACTGATGGTATGTTTCCGAAACCACCTAATTTTCTTTCCGCTCGTGAATACGTAGCGGAAAGAATTTATTGAAAAGATGGCAGAAGATAACCCGCTAAAACAATTTATGACAAACCCAACTAAATATAATTATTTAAAATTAAAACAATACAAGGAGGAACAACCGTTGAATAAAGAACCATTCCCACAAGAACATGTATATCATTCACGATCAATGACAAATAAAGAATTAATTGAAAGTCAAGAAGATTTACTAGGTGAACTTCTTGAAAAGTTAAAAAAAGATAATCCGTCGAAAGTTTATATGATAACTACAAAAGAAGCGATGGGACATCTCAACAAAATAAGTATTACGGCGACTGAACGTAAAAAGGAGGAACCAAAAATGAAAATATATCACACGGAAACGCAAGAAGATTATGATGCGCTGATGGTTGAGTTGGAGAAGGAAGGTGTAACTTGGGCATTCGCTGGGGACAAACCTACTGCATCTAACTTATGGGATATTTATGGAAATGAAACATGCATAAAAAAAGAAGGGAATAAAATCACTTATGCGACTTGTAGTTATTTCAACGCTTATAAAATCATAAAATACAAAGCCAACGACACAGTAAATAATCCAAGCCATTATAATACAGGCGGTATCGAAACATTGGATTATATCAAAGCTAAAGTAAAAGATTATCCAAGTTATGCAGTTGGCAACATCATGAAATACATCACGCGATATGAGCATAAAAATGGTATTGAAGATTTGAAGAAAGCACAGTTTTACTTGAATGATTTAATTGAGTGGATGGAGGGTGAGAAGTAATGGGATGGTCTGAGAAGGAAAAAACAAAGCGAGAAGCAGAATCTGTAACTAAAATAGTTGTGGGGATTGTGATATTTTGGCTTATCAGTCTGTTAGTACCAGGTATCAGCGTTGTAGCTCAATTGATTTGGCATAACTCATTCACATTGTTTCTTATGATTTGTGCAATTTCGGTCTGGGTTATTGCAACGATAATTATGGCTGTGATCGCTGGGGTGTCTTATAAAGAACTTAAGAAATATGCGGATATTTTGAATGAGGAGGATGAATAAATGAACATAGGCGATAAAGTTTTTGTGAAAGTTAAATATAGTTGTGTTAAATATGGCGAGATTGTAGCGATTAAAAGAATATTATTCTATAAAACATATGTGGTTGCACTGGGTGATATAGGTCATTATGTTACTGCTAACAATTTCAATATTATTAAATCGAATGAAAGGGAGGATAAATAAATGGAAAACTACAAAGAAATAACATTCGATGAAGCAATGGGGATGATTAAGAATAGAAAAGAAGATAGTTTGTTTTATAAATACGAACATAGCGACTGCATTTCTTCGATTAAAGGAATATTAATCGATACAAAAAAACTCCGAACGTTTAAGTGGTTCAAGAAAACCACTAATTGCAATCAACCAGATATATTATTGACGAAATCGGGTGATGGAACTTTACTGTCAAGAAAATGTGTAACGTGTGGAGAATGTTTATTTAAAGGCGCTATGACAGATGACGACCCAATCAAACCAGAAGTGAGTGGTTAATATGACAAATCTAAAAGGACATTATTATTCGGAATATAAAAAATTATTAAACTTCCATACAGATAGTGAAATAGCGAATAGGTGGGGCGTTACCAAAGCGCAGCTTAGTGAATGGAAATCAGAAAATGGAATATTCATCGATCATGAGAATATGAATGGTCTAAAGCGATACAGACATATCAAGAAGTTGCAAAGACTTGGGTATGACATGAAGAAGATTAGCAGACTAACGCAACTAAATCCGAAAAAGATTGAACGGATATTAGAAGATTATGAAGGGGTTGAGTGAATGAGATTGATTATATCGTTTTTATTTAATGTCAGTTTTATTATATTAGGAATGATGGTCGCGTTTAAATATCATTCGGGCGAACTTAATTTCAATGAAACGGTTGTCGTTATGCTATACATGATTCTTGTACAACGAATGGTAGGTGATGACAAATGAGCAAACGACTAACCAAAGCACAATTTCAGTATATCGAGGACGAGTTAAGACATTATCATGAGACGAAGAAGGAACTGGAAGATTTGCGTTCTAATGTCATCACAGGTTCTATATTTCGTGAGTATCGAGATGATAATACTGGTGGTTCCTCTGGCAGTTGTGTAAGTAATCCCGTTGAAAAACAAGCAACAATACTTGAAATGGATAAACAAATTAATAGGATGAGTAAGGTTGTAAGTGCTATTGAAAGTATAATCTGCAAGATTTCAGAAAGTGATAAGACGATGATTCAGTTGCGCTATTGGTCGAACCATAAACATAAGTGGGAATACATCGCAGCACAATCATTTATGGAAAGGTCAACGGCTATTAGACATCGGGATGCAATCATTAAAGAAATAGCTGAACAGCTAGGTTTTAAAAAGTAGTGCAACTTTCGTGCGACTTTTAATGTCGGTTTCTAATGTATGATGATAGTATCAGGAAAGTGAAGATAACCAAATAAATTGAATGATAACTTCTATCTTTTGCTTTTCTGGTACTGTTTACATGGTATAGCTCAATTTGGTGGAGCGTTCGCTTTGGGAGCGAAAGGCTATAGGTTCGAGTCCTATTACTCTGATTAGGTTGGCTTTATTAACAAAGTGTTTTTGAGAACTTTGTTGGCGCAAGGGTCTTTTATTAATTAATTGCCAGCGCTATGTATAGCATAGTGTATCCTCGCCTACGGGTAGAACGAATGAGAAAGAGGAGAACAAAAACAAGTCGTTGACGAGCGACACCGCAGAAGTTACCTGGTTTTATAACTGCGGATTTTAAAATGAATAGTACCCATGAACGCCTCTCAACGATGCGGACCAGTCATGTGGTCGTTATATAAACTGAACGCACTCTATACAATTGTATGGTGCGTTTTTATTATGGGGTGAACACATATGCACATGACACCAAAACTATATAAGCTAATCCAGACCAATCAGCTCATTAAGTTCTATAAGTCTCGTGAATGGTTAGAGCTTAGACAGGTGGCTCTTGTCCGCGACAATTTTGAATGCCAACGATGTAAGAAGAAGCGTAAGTATCGTAAGGCTGACTGTGTGCATCATATAAAGTATGTGAAAGAGTTTCCTTATCTTGCGCTTACCTTGAACAACCTTGAGTGTCTTTGCAACACGTGCCACAACGAGGAGCATGACAGGCTACCTAATCAAAAGAAGAAGGAACCAATCAATCAAGAACGGTGGTGATTACCAATGCAATTAGATATAGATGGAATAGAGTACGACACGGATCAGTACGATACGTACAATGTGTACACACAGAATAAGATACGAAGTACTGTTTATCAAGGATATAAAGCGATGCGCAATGTAATCATGGACAACAAGTGCCAAGGTCTTAAGCTGAATGAAGTTAAATTAAAAGTAAATGCGGATCGTGAGAAGATAAAAAAATATCTTCCGTTCGATGATGAAGAAATAAATTCTATTTTTATTTTTATGGAAAAAGTTTTCCCGCGACTATAACCCCCCCATCAAAATATTTTAAAACTTTTGGAAGGGTGCGACAACGGGGGATGGAGCTGCCAAAATTTCGCGCAGCAAAAACGCGTATAAGGGGGTGTATAAAATGGCTTTTACCAAGCTTTTATCAGAAAAAGAACGCATGAAGAAGCGAGAAAGAATCGAAGCAGAATTGAAAAAACAACTTGACGAAAAAGGTTTAAACAATCCGATTTTCCTAGATCGCATTGATTCCTATCTTGGTTATTGGGATATGGAACAAGCGTTAGTGAAAGACATAAATGAACGTGGATTCTTCACAGAATACAATAACGGTGGCGGTCAAGTTGGTACTAAGAAAAATGATAGTACCATTCTTTTGCAAAAATATACAAAACAAATGCTGGACACATTGCAGTTCATGGGATTAAAACCGCCGACGGATGTTAAAAAGGATGTAGGTGGTAACGATGACCCAAACTTATAACACATATAATTGGCACCCCGCCATATCCGAGTGGATGCAGATGGTTGAGCAAGGCGACGTTGTGAGTTGTAAGGAACAAAAGCAATTAATGACATACATTAGACAGCGTTTGAAGGCTGATAATGTGGTAATCAAAAATGATGTATTAGACACCGCTATTGCTACAGCAGAGCGGTATTTTTATACACTCTATCCGTTTCAACGATTTATATACGCGTTTGTTTTCGCTGTATTTGAAATCGACGAGGATGGCGACGAGCAATTGATGTTTAATGATTATTTCATTTATGCCGGCAGAGGTTTTGGTAAGAATGGGATTTTAAGCTGCATGATATTTGAATGCACAACGGCGAATCATGGTATCGATCAGTATAACATCGATATCATCGCAACGTCAGAGGATCAAGCGAAAACGTCGTTTGAAGATATTCACAACATGTTGGAAAACAACAAGAAGCAAATGAAAAACGTGTATCAATGGAATTTAGAATACATCAAGCATCGGCGTAACGGTTCGACAATTAAATACAAAACATCGAACGCCCGTACCAAAGACGGCGGGCGACCAGGTGCGGTTGCCTTTGATGAAGAACACGCCTATGAAGATTATCAAAATTACAAAGTTCATACATCTGGTTTAGGTAAGAAACGGCATCCGAGAAGGTTCCATTTAACGACGGATGGCTATGTTCGTGGCAGTGTGTTAGACGATAGAAAGATTTTAGCACAAGCTGTATTAAACGGTGAGAAGCCTAATTCTAGGATGTTCCCGTTCATCTGTAAACTGGATAACGATGAGGAAGTAAACGATCCGAAAAACTGGCCTAAAGCGAACCCGATGATTTTATATTATAAACCATTGCGAACAGAAATACATCAACACTGGGAAGAAGCCCAAGCGTCGTCCGAGGTTATGGTTGAGTTTATGACGAAGCGGATGAATCGTCCTTCACAAGACCCTACAAGCATCGCTGTTAAGTGGGAAGATATCGAGGCGACCAATCAACCATTTGTTGATTTTGATGGAATGCAGTGTGTCGGAGCGCTTGATTTCGCAAGTGTTCGTGATTTTTGTTCCGTTATATTGATGTTCAAAAAAGAAGGTAAATATTATTTTAAACATCATACGTTTATTTGTGCGGAGTCATTGAAGATTACGAAGTTTAAATTCCCAATACATGAAGCTGTGGAAATGGGATTGGCGACGATTATTCAAGATAACTATATCGATGAAAGTTATCCATTGCAATGGTTCATAGATCATTCTAAAAAGCATCGCATCGTCAATATCGCAACGGATAGTTTCCGTTACGCTACCTTAAGAGAAAAGTTTGAAGAAGCGGGCGCACCATTAACACAAGTTCGTTCTGGTCCATATAGTCATAACCGGCTATCATCTAAAGTTGATAAATTATTCGCATCCCACGCGGTTGTGTTTGGCGACGATATGATGATGCGATGGTACTGCAACAATGTGGCTATTAAATTTGATGCTCGTGGAGAGAAAACATATATCAAGATTGAGCCGAAGACGCGCAAGACGGACGGCTTTTTTGCTGTGCTACACGCTTTGATGCTAGATGAGGAATTACCAGAAGCGCGGGAGTTCAAGCTATTTGACACATACACATATTAGGGAGGTGAGAAAGTGAGTTTCAATAGCTGGGTGAAAGGCGTATTTGGTAAATCAGACACAGCTACATTAGTTGATAATGCTTTTTGTTGTATCTCTACGGATCGACTGAATGAATTGGCAATCAAGCGGTGGGCGATTGATTCATGCGTCAATAAAATTGCTAATGCGCTGTGTAAAGCCGAGATACAAACGTTTGTGAATGGAAAAGAAGAACGCGATTTGAACTGGTATTTATTTAACATTGAAGCTAGTCCGAATCAGAACGCAACTGAATTTTGGAAGAAAATTGTTTTCAAATTAGTATACGAAAACGAAGCATTAGTTTTCCAAGTGGGCGACGCATTGTATGTTGCGGATAGTTTTTCACAAGTAAAGTACGCGTTCAAAGAAAACGTATATACAGATGTGGTACTGAAAGAGTTTTCAATGAGTAAGACGTTTAATGAATCGGATGTCATGCATCTAGTTCTGAATAACGAAAGTGTTAAAAAAATTATTGATGCATTCTATGTTACTTATGCGGACCTACTTAATACCGGTATTGCGAAGTACAAGAAAATGAACGCTCGAAAATTATTAGTCAAATTGAAAGCTATGTTCGGTCAGGGTGAAGAGGCAGAGGAAAAGGTTCGAGAATTAATGACAGATCGAATGCAAAAATTCTTATCTGAAAAAGATTCAGCACTACCACTCCAAGACGGAATGGACATCGAAGAACTGAAAAGTGATGGGAAAATAGCCGATTCACGGGACATTAAAAAGATGATTGATGATGTTTTCGAAATGATAGCAAACAGTTTCCACATTCCGTTGGGTTTGGCAAAGGGTGATACGGTCGGATTAAACGAACAGATGAACGCATTTCTAATGCTCTGTTTAAACCCGATTGCTGAAATGATAAACGCCGAAGTGAACAGGAAATACTATGGGCGCGATGCCGTTCTGAAACGAACTTACATGAAAATGGACACAAGCATGATTAAGGTTCAAGACTTGAAAGATGTTGCTTCTGCGCTGGAATTACTATTTAGAACAGGCACAAATGTTGTAGATGACAATCTTGCCATGATAGGCAGAGAGCGGACAGGATTACCAGAAAATAACGAACGTTATATTTCTAAAAACTATGCACCACAAGGTGAAGAAGTCGAACCAACGAAGGGAGGTGAAGTTAATGAAAATGCCTAAAATTGAAAAACGTTTCGAATTTAAGAACAGTGTTGAAGGCGAAGATACAGCCGAACTTTACCTTTACGGAAGTATTGGGACTGGTTGGTTTGATGAAATTGATTCAAACAGTGTTCGCCAAGCAATTAACGAATCGAATGCGAATGAAATCCATGTCCACATCAACAGTGGTGGAGGCGACGTATTCGAATCTATCGCGATTCATAATCTATTGAAAGCACATAGCGCGAAGATTACAGTACATGTGGACGCTTTAGCTGGATCAGGCGCGTCTGTAATTGCAATGGCAGCGGATGAAATTATTATGCCGAGAAACGCTATGATGATGATTCATAAAGCATGGACGGTTGTCGCTGGTAATGCGGACGAATTACGCAAGGTAGCGAACGATATGGATAATATCGACCATGCTGTCACAGAGTCGTACACAGGTCGTTTTAAAGGTGAACGTGAAGAGTTAGTAAATTTATTGGCAAAAGAAGATTGGATTACAGCAGAGGATTGTATGACGCATGGTTTCTGCGACAAAATCGCAGACGCTGTAACACCTCCCCCTGCGGAAGATAACGTAACAGCAGCAAGTCTACGCGAAAAATACAACTTCGATACAACAGAAGTAGCAGCATCACAAAAAAATATCTTTATGAACATCGCTAATATCAAGCGATGATTTTTTATTTCGAGGAGGAAAATTAAAATGGCAATGACAAACATTCAAACAAAAGAAAATGAAAACGAAATTAATCTTAAAAATGCCTTCCTGAACGCTGTTAAAACTGGTGGTACGGAAGAAGAACAGGTAGAAGCATTTACAAAAATGGCGGAAGCGATCCAAAATAACATCCTAGAGAAAGCGAAAAGCGAAGTAGAAACACGCAATGTGGATAACAACGTATTGGCTGGTCGTGGTGCTAATGTTCTAACTGCTCAAGAAACGAAATATTACAATGCAGTTATTGCAGGTAATGGTTTTGCAGGTGTGACGGACCTATTGCCACCAACGGTATTCGAACGTGTATTTGAAGATTTAACTGTAGCGCACCCGTTGCTATCTGAAATTAATTTCGTGAATACAACCGCAACAACGGAATGGATTATTTCAATCGGTGATGTTGGTACAGCTTGGTGGGGACCATTGTGTGCGGAGATTAAAGAACTGCTAGATAATGGTTTCGATAAAATCCAAACAGGCATGTACAAGCTATCTGCTTACATCCCGGTATGTAATGCAATGCTTGATCTTGGTCCTGCATGGTTAGATCGTTATGTTCGCACTATCTTGGCAGAATCAATGGCACTAGGTTTGGAACACGGTATCGTTGATGGCACTGGGAAAGACATGCCTATCGGTATGATGCGAGATGTGGACAACGTTGTTAGTGGTGAACATACATCAAAACCAGCAACACCATTGAACGATTTAACTCCTGCTACATTGGCTAATGAAATCATGCTACCACTTACGAATGAAGGTTTGAAGTCGGTAACGGATGCAATTTTAATCATTAACCCAGCGGATTATTGGGCTAAGATTTTCCCAGCTACAACATATATGACACCACAAGGCGCATGGGTAACAGGTATTCTACCAATTCCACTTAAAATTATCGAATCAGTAGCAGTTCCAGTCGGTAAAGCTGTAGCAGGTCGTGCGCGCGATTACTTCATGGGCATTGGTTCGGAACAACAAATCCGTACATCAACGGAATATCGTCTATTGGATGATGAAACGCTTTACTACTCTAAACAGTATGCGAATGGTCGTCCGAAAGATAACGATTCTTTCTTAGTGTTTGATATCACGGATCTTACTACTACACCAGCAATCAATGTAAATGTGGTGAATCCAGTAACGCCTACACCCTGATAGTCCCGTACAATTACAAAGTACGGGTTATTCAGGTATGACGAATAGTGAGTTAAGAGCAGAGTTAGACAGTCGTAGTGTTTCGTACTCCGCGAATGATAACAAAGCCACACTCATCTCCCTGTTAGAAGAGAGTGATAATCATGACGGTATCTGATGAATTGTTACAAGAAGTAAAGGATTATCTTCGCATCACATGGGACGACACCACAGAGGATAACCGGTTAAAAAATATCATTAACAGAGTAGGGGCGTACATGGAGCGAGTAACCGGTACGTCCTTTGCTTTCGTTGAAGAGGACGAGGCGAAACAACTACTTTTCGATGGTACACGGTATGCACATAATAACGCATTTGAATATTTCCAAGAAAACTTTTTGGGACAAATTCAAAGCTTGCAGTTTAAGGTGGCGGTTGCTGATGCAGAAAGTCAACCATGATTATTTTAATGATGGCGTTTTATACTATGGCGCATTAAAGACTGTTAGGGATGACAATAGAAAGCGTTCCGAAGATGTTTTTATAGAGCAAGGGAAACTATTCTATCAAGAAATGTCTGTCCGAGAGCAGGATTATATGCTAGTAAATGCCATTGGTGGTAATTTAACGCTTAAGATAAAAACACCATATCGGAAAGAAGCCCAGGTATATCAAAAAGTAAAAATAGGTACAGATATTTACGATGTTATTACGATTGATCCAGACCGCAATATACGTCTTTTTTGGTACCTCGAAAAGTCGGGTGATGATAATGAATGAACAAAATAAGGCGCGTCTTGAAAAGCTAAATAAATATCTCATTGAAAGTTTAGAAAGAGATACAGGTTTGAAGGTATTCCAAGACAATGTGAGTGAAGCAGAATTAAAGGAAGAATTGGATGAAATATACCAATATATCATCTTTTCTACAGGAGGATTTACAAAACCAGACGCATCAAAATTCACACTTGTACAATCCGTTACCGTTCAAGTTGCGGCGGAAACTATTGCGGATTTGGACGGATTGCAATTAGATATCATTACGTCACTTTCTGGTGTAGCAGATAATGGTCCATATTTCTTTTTATCATCAGAAAAAGGACAGATACAAAAAGGAAAACAGGATAAATATGTGGATGCACTGACATTCGAATTTACAAGGTCGATTAAAAATGTCTGCTAAATGGGAATTAGAATCGTCTGATGTTGACCGGTTGCTTGATGTGATGGCTAAATTGCCGAATCGTTCCGAGGAAGTAATAAACAAATCGCTCAAAGAAAAAGGCGCACCGTTAGCCATTCAGAATATCGAAAAGAAAATTAATATATCGAAGGACCGGCTAGGTCGTGTATTGAACAAAAAACACGCCCAATCTGCTAGTCCTTTTAAAGTTACACCGAGTAATCTAGGCTTTGAAATCACCAGTAAAAATCCATTTAATTATCTCGTTTTTCCAGATGAAGGTATAGGCGCGCATAACAAAAACGCACAAGGTTTCATGCAAAAAGGGCTAGATGAATCAGTTCCAGAAATAGTAGAACAGCTCGAAAAAGATGTATTAGAAGAAATAAATAGAACATTAGGAGGTAATTAATAATGCCAACAATTATTGAAGATTTTGACGCAACGCGCATCACGAACCTAGGTATTAAATTTGATGGAGAAACAGCAAGTACGCCGTTTGGTTGTACAGGTAGTGTCGAAGGGGAAACAGAGTTACTGGAATTAGTAAAAAAATGCGAAGGTGTAGAGGTTAAAAAGCGAAGTAGACCACAAAAAATGACGCTGACTATTTCAGCCCACATTAAAGTAGCTGTATTGCGTGATATTTACGGCTTATCTAATGAAGGATTACAAGTCGGTGTATACGCATATGGTGCGGATAGCATGAGTAAACCGTTTGTATTAACCGCAGATGTCATGGATGAATTCGAAGATGTTACAAAATTGATTGCATTTCCGAATTGTACGTCAAGCACCGGGCTAAAAATCACGGTAGAAAACGGCGCGGATGAAGTAGCAGAGGTTGAAATTGAATTTACAGCTATGATTGATGATTTCCGTCAATGTTACTACGAAACGTTTATTGGTGAACTAACTCCGGAAACTGCTGACGAATATGTCGAACTTTGGCATACTAATTTCACGCCAGCAATGACACGTGCTGATTTCGTCTTTCCCAGTTAAGCCCCTTAACTTAAAGGTATCAAGTTTCACAGATACCAGCATCACGTGGACTTGGGACGTATCCACAGGGGCTTCTTTTTATTATGTATATGTAGATAGTTCAACCATCCCAGTTAAGGTAACAACCAATTCATATACACTTAATAATTTGAGTTATATGAGTACACACGGAATTCAAGTTTCATCTGTTACTAAATATGGTTTGGAAAGTGAAAAAACAGTAATAGTTAGTCAAAAAACTCTCTTACCAGCACCAGTTATCGCCAGATTTTTGTATGGTGAAACATACATCAATGGTACATCTGTAAATGATGTCAATGTTACGAATTGCAGATTGTACAGAAAAGGCGAATCGATAGCTCTTCTGACCGGGACAATCACAGCAGGGGTTTTACGAATTTATGTACTAGGTAATGTTAATATCATCGCTGGTGCGCAGTATGATATACGAGCGCTTGACGGCAATCCGAATTTACCTGCAACAGTTCCGGGGATGATTACAACAATAACGGCTGAAATAGCTAAAGTGACATTAAACAATATCGTTGCTAGTTCTGGTGTCGTTTCTGGCACAACTGAGAAAAACGGGCAAGTTAGGATAAGCGTAGACGGAGTAAATAAAACGGTTTTAACAGCAGGTGCTACAGGCATATTTAGCGGTAACATATCTGGTATTGTCGTAGGTTCAGTAGTTAAAGCAGAGGCTAAAGTAGGGGCTATTTATCCAAATTATGTAGAGAAAATAGCAACATAAGTATAGGGGGGGCGCTAATTTTGCGGTATGAAGATATTAATCCAGCTTTTGATCCGTTATTTGAAAATATAACAACAGAACAATTGCATGTCATAGGTGTATATGCACCTGAAACAAAAGTATATATTTCACTGAATGATGGTCGTCGCAGTTCGGTAACAACAGATATCGGCGGACTGTTCGAATATGATTTTGAAACGTTAAATGTTGGGGATGTCATTAAATTTTCGGTTAAAAACGGAACAACATATGACGTTTTCTTAGAAGAAAAGATTAGAGAATAAATTTGAAAGGCGGGCTATACCCGTCTTTTTATATTGGAGGAAAACGAAATGGAAAAGAAAATTGAATTTATTGACGGTTCAACAGCAACTGTGGATACAACCGTTTTAGCTAAAACTTTACTTACTTTACAAAATGATGGCGTGATTGATGGTGCATTCTTTAAAGGCTTCATGAAAGAAGAAGTAGACATGAGTCCATTACCACTTTTACAAGCAGTGTACGCGGCTTATATTCAACATAATGGCAAGAAAGGTAGTAAATCATACGATGAGTTTTTGGAGTCCTACGTACTAGATATGGAAGTCGATATGATTGTGTATTTTGCTGTTATTACGAAGCAGGGGCGTAACACGCTAGCTGAAAAATTCGAAAAGAAAACAGGTAAAGCGGGCGTAAAAAAATAAAAATGCCGAAATTCGAAATTGATAGTGTCGAGGATTTACATGCGTATTATGTGTACATCATTGGTATTAATGATTTCGATTTTTGGCATTTACCAATTCAAACTATTCACATTATGGCAGAAAATAAAACGGCAATTGAATCATTTATGAACCACGAAGAAGAAAAGCAGGCAAAGAAAAAGAGGTGATATAAGTGGCAAATAATCAACCTAAAATAACATTCAAGGTATTCAATCAGGAATTTAATAAAGCGATAACAGAAATGAATAATGAGGGTAAAAAGTTCCGACAAGAACTGAAACTAGAACAAGAGCAATTGAAAATGACGGGTTCTGAATCCGATAAATTAGCGGCTGATTTAAACGGTTTGCAAAAACAATACGATGTCGCACAACAGAAAACGAAAGCTACAGCAGATCAATTAGAAAAGGCAAAAACAGCATTCGGGGAAAATTCAACCGAAGTCGCTACGATGGAAACGAAATTACGTAGTGCCGAGATTGCAGAACAGCAGTTGGCTAATAAGATTGGGGTTACTAGTCAGAAATTAGATGAAGCAAAAGCGGCGGAAAAAAGTCGTGTTTCTTCTATTAAAGATTTAGAAGATACTCAAAAGAATCTTGAAGCGCAAACCGAAAAACTATCAAGCGAATTCAAATTGGAACAACAAGCGATGGCAGACACGGCAACCGAGGCTGAAAAACTAGCACATGCTGAAAAATACGTGGCGGATCAGACGGAATTAGCAGAAAAGAAAATAGAAAACATGGAAAGACAACTGGAACTCACGAAACAGGAATATGGCGAAAACTCTACAGAAGCTTTGCGAATGGAAACAGCTTTGAATCAAGCTAAAGGCGGGGTTTCTAAGCTTGAAAATGAGCTGGACGAGCTTAAAAATAGTTCGAACAATGCCGATGAAGGTATGGATAAACTAAACAAAACACTTAGCGGTGGAATGATGATTGCAGCGGCGGAACAGTTAGCGGAAATTGGGGATAAACTGAAAGAAGTGGGGCAATACGCTTTTGATTCATTCCGCGATGTGGATGACGGGCTAGATACCATTATCACTAAAACGGGCGCAACTGGTAAGGCTGGGGAAGCTTTAAGCGAAGTATTTAATAACATAGCTGGGAATTCTAAGTTTGATTTCCAATCCATCGGTGACGCTGTAGGTGAATTAAATACACAATTTGGATTCACAGATGATGTGTTAGAAAAAAACTCTTTATTGTTATTGAAATATGCCGAAATTAACGGAACAGACGTTACAGATTCAACCATTAATGCGAGAAAAAGCATCGAAGCTTACGGTTTGTCATATGATGATTTAGGAACCGTTTTAGATACTACAACATCTGTAGCCCAAGCAACTGGGTTGAGTGTTGACGATTTGAATGACAAAGTTATATCTGGCGCACCGCAGATTAAAGCGATGGGATTATCTTATCAAGAAGGTGCTGTTTTAATCGGTCAATTGGAGCAAAATGGTGTCGATTCCGCGGCGGCGTTATCTAGCTTAGGGAAAGCAACAGTGGTGTACGCAAAAGATGGTAAGACACTTGAACAAGGATTGAAAGGTACAGTTGATAAAATTAAGGGTGCAAAAAGCGAAACAGAGGCGTTAACAATTGCTTCCGAAGTATTTGGTACAAAAGGCGCTGTAAGAATGGTGGATGCTATCAAACGTGGCACATTGAACTTGGATGACTTAGCTGATAGTGCAAAAAATACGTCTGGAACTGTTTCGACCACATTTGATGAAACATTAGATTCCATTGATAAACAAGATCAAGCGTTAAATAATATCAAATTAGCAATGAGTGAGCTTGGCGCGGCTATATCTGAAACATTAGCGCCGATATTAGATAGTTTATCAAGTATTTTGCAGAAAGTTGCTAAATGGTTTAGTGGGCTTTCTAGTACGTCGAAGGATGTTATTGTTATTTTGGGACTCGTTTTAGTTGCTGTGTCTGCATTGTTACCAGCGATTGCCGCGATTGCCGTGGTAGGGGGTACAGTTCTTGCTTGGATTGGGCTAATTGTTGCTGCCATAACCATAGTTATTGTGATAATTAAAAACTGGGGAAACATCACAAAATGGCTCGGCAAGCAATGGGATAACTTCAAAAACTTCATGTCTAGTGTGTGGGAAGGTATAAAAAACATATTCATGGCAGGCTGGCAAGCGATATCCGACTTCTTTGTAAAAGCATGGGACATTTATTGGTCCATCTTATCAGCTTTCTGGACTCCAATTATTAAATTCTTTGCGATGATATGGGAGGGTATTAAAAATGTAACTGTATCACTGTGGAATAGCACAATCAGTTTTTTAACAGGTGTATGGCAAGGAATCGTAAACATAGCAATGACTATATGGAATGGTCTGGTGAACGTATTTACGTTCATTTTTTTATTGGTTCAAACGGTTATTATGGGTGCTTGGACCATTATTTCATCCTTGCTTATTGGCGCATGGAACATCCTTGTTAGTGTTGTGACTATCATATTTACACCACTCATTAGTTTCTTTACGATGTTGTGGGAAGGTATTAAGACGGTAGCGATTACGGTATGGAGTGCGGTTTCTAGTTTCTTATCTGGTTTATGGACCAGCATTTCAACAACAATACAAACTGCTTGGAATGCGATTGTTTCTGTATTCTTAACTATTATGCAAAAATTCGCGAATGTCGTTCATATAGTCTTAGATCCGATTGTTATTTTTATTCAAAATACAATGAACAAGATGAAAATGATTATTGTAAATGTTTGGAATGTGATTTATAGCTTTGTAGCTAATATTTTAAATAAGATGAAAGGTATTATTACAAATGTCATGAATGCAGTAAGCAATGTGATAAGAACTGTAATGAACGCGATTAAAGGTATAACAACAACCGTTTGGAATGCGATTGTAGGTATTGTAGTTTCTGTGTGGAATAGGATAAAAAGTGCGGTAACAACAGCTATAAATGCTACAAAAAACGTAATAAATAGTGTATGGAATACAGTTAAAAGTATTTCTAGCAGTGTGTGGAACGGCATAAAAAACACTATATCAAATATTTGGAGTTCGATTAAATCGGTTGTTTCTAGTGCTGCAAATGCTGTGAAATCTACTGTTTCGAGCGTGTGGAATGGTATTAAATCAACCACTAGCAGTGTATGGAACGGTATTAAGACCGCAATCATGACACCAATCAACGCGGCGAAAGATGGCATAAAACGGGCAATTGATGCTATTAAAGGTTTTTTCAGCGGATTAAAATTGAAATTTCCTAAGATTGATATGCCAGAACTACCGCACTTCAAACTGGACGGTAAGTTTAGCTTAAAACCACCAAGCGTACCTAAGTTAAAAGTAGACTGGCACGCAAACGGTGGCTTCTTCAACCAAGCGTCTGTGATCGGTATTGGTGAAAAAGGACCCGAAGCGGCTGTTCCGTTGATGGGTAGACGTATGGACCCGTTCGCTGATGCTGTATCAAATCGTATTTTCTCAAATCTACCAGCAATGGCGGAGAATAAGCTTTCACAAGCTGGTGATACGGATGTGACTATCAATATGACAAACAATCTATACGGCGCAGCAGACGAAAATAGACTGGTTGATAAAATCACACAAGGCATCACGAAGAATACGAATACGAAAACAACAGCTTGGGGAGGTCGTGCATGATGTATACCGTGCTAATAGATAACGTTTCCTGTTCTGATTACGGCTTATGCATCCCAGAAAGACCAAACATTGTCACAGCGGAACAGGATATCGACACAAAACTAATCAGAGGGCGTAATGGTAGTTTGACTATACCCTACGCCTATAATGATGTGGACCATGAAATACCGTTCAACTTTTTAGATGATGTAAAGGACTTTAAACAGACCTACCGCATCGCGAAACCGTATTTTAAGCGAGGTAGTAAATTTATTATGTCTGATGATCCACACGTGTATAGAAAGATGAAGAAGGTACAATTTGGTGATGCTGATAATACGATTCGCGAATATGGTTATTTTGATGTGACATTCACGTTTGATCCATTCGAATATTTAACAACGCAAACCGTATCAATTAATAAGGGGAGTTTCATCCAGAACGAAGGCACGATATATTCACAACCTTATATGAAGATATACGGTACCGGAAATATCACGCTCTACATCAATAGTCAGGTGTTTATTTTTAAAGGATTAACCGACTTTATCGAACTGGATTGTGATGCAATGATAGCTTTTAGAACCGTGAACGGCGCTATGGTATTGGCGGATAACTTGATGGAAACACTTGAATTTCCAATACTAGAAGAAGGAAAAAATTATTTTGATTGGATTGGTAATGTGACGAAAATAGAAGTCAATCCGTACTGGAGGTATTTCTAATGATTCCAGTTTTATATGACAAACGAGAAACAGACTTTTCGAAAAACGGACAAGGGTTATTAAAAGATACGATATCAGCCGTTGTAGATGAAACGTTAAACGGACCATGTGAATTAGAATTAACGTATCCAATCGAATCCCGTTTGTATTCGAAAATAGGTGAAGAATCGATATTCAAGGTAAAGACGGAAGATGAGCAGACAAACGAAAAAGCACAGTTGTTCCGTGCATATAACCCAGTGAAGCAGATGTTTGATAGCCAGATAGTTGTGAAGGCGAAACACATCACAAATGATCTAGCGGGTAACTTTGTTGAGAGTTTGAGTGTTGAGAATGCAACACCTACCGTGGCGTTTGCAAAATTATTTCAAAACACGTCCTATACATCGAAGTTCAGCGGATATTCAGATATAGCTACACAGAACAATGTCGAGTTAAAACGTAAGAACGCATTACAATGTGTAGCTGGGACAGAAGGCTCATTCTTAGATGTATGGGGCGGTGAGATAGAACGTGATAACTTCCAAATTCGATTATTAAAACGACGCGGGCGCGATAACGTAGCCCGTATTTTATATCGTAAAAATCTCACTGGTTTGGAAATGGATGTCAATGTGGAGAGTGTTATCACACGTATTTATCCGTTTGCTGTTAAAAATAATGCAAGCGGTGCGGAGCAAGAGATTATACTTCCTGAAAAATACATTGATAGCGACTATATCAATAATTATTCGTTTATCCGTATTTTAGAAGTGGATTATTCGCAGGATGACACGGTAACAGATGTTGCGACATTACGTACCGCGGCTAAAAAGTACTTTAAAGAGACGAAAAACGATGAACCGACGTTGAACGTCAAAGTGGAATTTGAACCACTGTGGCAAACGAAAGAGTACGAAAAGTACGCGAATCTGGAACGTGTTGTTCTGGGCGATACAGTCACGGTATATCATCCGAAATTGAAAATAAACATCATAGCGAAGGTGGTACGTACTCGCTTTAATGTCATCACAGAACGTTATGAATCGATTGAATTGGGTGATGTAAAGGCTGATTTCACAGATAACTTTAAGAAAGACATTCAAAGTGTTATCGAGCAGGTACCCACACAAGATTGGATGACATCAGAACTTGATCGCTTAGGGCAAGACATCCAAGGCGCGAATGGTGGGGATATCTTAACAGCCCCGACGTATAGACCGTCTACAATGTACTTCCTTGATACAGGTGATATAAACACCGCTAAAAACATTATGATGATGAACAGGCGAGGTATAGCATTTTACAAGGATGGAATTGGCAGTATACCCACAACGGCATGGGGTATTGACAGCGTATTTTTAGCTGATTTTATTGGTGCTGGGACATTGCGAGCAATCAATATAGAAGGGGTAACAATTAGAGGGTCAGCAGGTTATTTCGATACATTGTATTCCGATTATATGCCTGGATTACCAGCACCTCAATATCGTGAAATATTACGAATGGGTGGTGGTGATGGATTTAGTCTTAAGGCAAAGCGTGATACAAGTCTTTATCCTGCTATGCAAGTGAGATTGAACACGAATGGTGATTTAGGGTTAGCAATTGAGGCGATAAATGAAAATACAGGGGCAGTTAATCCAGATAAAGTCATACGATTATCTCCATTCGCGGGCGCGGAAGTACCATTGGTGTACTCAACAGCGTGGCTCTCTCTTGGTTGTTCGTCTGGTGGTAAAGTGGCAAGTATTGTGTACACATCATGGGACACGCCGACGTTGGTTTATGCGGATCATGTGGCTAAATCATTTACTCAAATGTCTAGCGCTTTGATTAAACAGGATATTGAGAAGTTCACAGATTCAGATATGGCGAAAAGGTATTCTGCAAAAGAAATGATTAACACTGTAGAAGTGTTTAATTATCGATTAAGGCAAGATGTAGAATCTGCATTCAATGAAGAGTCCACGGGTGATTATGTCAGTTTTGATAAAAAAATAGGCTTTATAGCTGAATTGTTACCACCTGAATTGCGTTCAGATGACATGATGGCGATGGACATGCAAAAAACAATTATGTGGTTATGGCAATATGCACGCGAAAATGAAGAAGAAAAGAAAGCACTCGAAAAACGAGTAACCGATTTAGAAGAAATGGTTCACGCATTAATAAACAAGGAAGGTGATGCATAATGGCAGGATTGCGAGTGTTGCAAGCAGTTCTTGATATAAACACACGTTCGTGGGATATACCGCGATTAGAGGCTGTACAGGGTGATTATGGTTCATTCACATTACAAGTAACAGTTGTTGCATCAGGGATTGTTGTAAATATTACGGGTTGGCGAGCGAATTTTGTTGCATCTCCTGATAATATTCATATTATTAGTGATCCCGTGATTAATTTTACAGACCCGGTGAATGGGAAGTTTGAATATACGTTTGTAAAAGAGGCGTTTTCTACACCTGGCGAGATTGACAATGCCCGTTTTGTACTAATAAAACAAGACGGCACACAATTATCAGGAATGCCACGTTTTACTTATCATGTCGATAAAGACCCAGCGCAAGGTAAGATTGATGCTCAAGACTATATAGGTGATTTCGCCGCGTTTCAAACGCAGGTGACGGCTTTACAGACGCAATTTAACACGTTACAAAGTCAGATAACAGCGATGAATGTTTTACCACTCGATGGTTCAAAAGCAATGACAGGGACTATTATTAGTGAATCTGATACTCCGTTGCAAGCTAGAAAAGATGGGAACTGGTGGGCTAGAATTACCAGAAACGCAACTAATGCTTTTATTCAATTCTCATTAGCTGCAAGGATTACAGGGATTAATAATACAACAGGTCTAGGATATGACTTTATCCAAAATTATTTGAGGTTAAACGGAAAAGATGTTGCGCTTAAAGATGATTCTGTTCAGAAAACAGGAAACTCTACGGTAGCTGGGGTAATTGATGCAACAGGATTAAAAATAGCAACAAAGGATGTAGCTACACAAGAGTATGTAAATGCCTTTGCTACTTATGTCCAATTGTTTAAAGGTGCAGCTTATTTCCTTGACACAAACACATATACCTTTGTAGCAGATGCGGTTAAATTAGGATTGTATATTGATATTTCCAGGTATACGCCGGGAGTTGGCCCTTTGGAATATGGCTTTCATACCATTTTCATTCCACGCGAGGCATTACTTGAAAACAGTGGAAAGGCAGTGTGGGAAGGTATGACAGGGACAGATGGAGCTAAGAAAATATTTTATGGAACGTCAACTTCAATTAAAGGACATGCTGATAATGGCGCAAGTCCAAACAACGGCTGGTGTATTAGGCGAATAGGATATAGATAGGAGGAATAAAAAAATGAAAGAAGTATATGTGTCTTTGAGTGAAAATGGATATGTGCAAGAGTGGTGTGATATAGAAGGAAATGACAATTTGCCAGAACGTTTTTTTAAAGCGATGGCGGATGAAAAACTAATTGGTAATGTTGATGCTGTAAAAATCGTTGATGGCATTGCTGTATTGGATAAAAAAGAGCAACAAAATGTAATGGTTGAAAACGGGGATTTAATCAATCAAATACAAGAAGAAATTCGCACCTTATAGAGGTGTATTTTTTATGGGATGAGGTGATTGGATTGGAGCAAGAAGTAAAGATTACAAATCGTGAATGGACCCAAATTACAAATAAAGTAGAAAAAACAGAAAAACAGTCAACTGCTAATTTAGAACGATTAAATCGACATAGTAAGCGGTTAGATATTATAGAAGATGCTCAAATGACATTACCGCTTGCTATTCAAAAGGCGGTAGAAAAAGGTATGGCCCCAACATTGGAAAAGGTAATAATCCATGATCGTAAATTTTCCGAAATAGAGCTAAATCGCGAACGAGAGCGGGCAGAAAAAGCAGAGCAGATAATTGAAGAATCAAAAGAAAAAAAACGGTGGCTTATTCGAATTATTATAGGTGCATTAATTGCCGTTTTTTTTACATCGATAATCGGAGGAGTCATTAGTTTTTATGTAGCGGTGTTCTTGAACAATCTAGGAGGGGGGTGAAAGCATGTCAGCAGTTGGTAAAATGCTTTGTAATATGGGAATTCATCAATGGAAAAATGGTAAATGCACACGATGTGGTAAAAAGAAATAGGAGTTGAGGACAAATGAAAATCAACTGGAAAATAAGAAATAACTGGCGTACATGGGTATTATCTGGCGTTACGGTAGCTACTATTATGTGGACAGCAGGAGGCTTTGAACTATCTGATTTAGATAGTTGGAGAATCCTAGGTCAGGCGTTTGTGGAGTTTCTAAGTAAACCAGTTGCGATTATTGGGGTTATCACAGCTTTGATTGCAACATATGTTGACCCAACAACTGCTGGGTTTTCTGATAGTAAGCAGGTTATGAATTATACGGAACCAAGAAAGGATGATAAATAATGACAAAATTACATTACAGTGAAAGAAGTTGGGGTAACATTGCAAAACTGGCGAATGATACAAAGGCAAAAGCAACGGCACTATTTAAATATGCAGAGGATAACAACATCGAGGTATTAATTTATGAGACTATCCGAACAAAAGCACAACAAGAGGCTAACGTTAAATCTGGTGCATCGCAAACGATGAAGTCCTATCACCTAGTAGGTCAAGCGCTTGATTTTGTTCCGACAAAAGGATCAGCAACAAAATGGGATGAATATGGACGTGCGGATATTAAGAAATTCATTGCTAAAGCTAAGGCGTTAGGATTTGAATGGGGCGGAGATTGGACTAGTTTTGTGGATAAACCACACTTGCAGAACAATTATAAGGGTTATGCTACAGATACGCTTGGGGATGCACCGAGCAAATCACCGCAAACTCCCTCTAAACAAGCAACTGGTGGGAGTATTGTAGATTACTTGAACAGCAAGAAGATTGATTCTAGCATGGCTAATCGTAAGAAACTAGCTGTTAAATACGGCATCGCGAACTACACAGGGACAGCAACGCAGAATACGGCTTTATTGAATAAACTAAAAGCGGGTGCGGCACCATCTAAACCAGTGCAATCAGGATATAAAGGCACTTCACTGGTTGATTATTTGAAATCAGTAAATAAAGCGTCTGACTACAGTTCACGTTCAAAATACGCTCATCAGTATGGTATCGATGCCTATAGAGGCAGTACCTCGCAGAACTTGCAGTTATTGAAGAAAATGCGTGGATTCTAAAGTAATTGAAAAAGCCTCTCGTTTGAGGGGCTTTTTTATTTTGTTTTCTGATGCTTAATATTTAATGTGATATATTTTTTATGAGTCTTGATATTTAAAAATAATTTATTAGTATGTTATAATAGCGTTGTTCTCATCCCGAGCATGAGACAGAAAAAGGACACCTAATTGTGCTAGCCTAGGTGTCCTTCGTGGCATTATCCGTGGCATACGGTCATAAAAACCTACATATAGAGCCATTAATTACGCCTGTCGAGGGCATTAAAAGTGAGTAGTACCAATGTGTCCATGTGATTAATGGCTGTTAATTACATGAATCATAATTCCTTTGTCCAATTAGGCTAAACTAATTGGACACTTTTTGTTATATATGTGTACCGTTTTTTCTTAATCTGTGGTACTATAGGATTAGAGGTATAAGGCTATACGAACTATGTAGTTTTGCACATTGCTTGGCGTTGTATTAAATTTTAAAATTAAATTTACTATCAAGACTAATAATATAATTTGGAGGAATGAGCTATGGTAACAGGTACATTGAAAAAAAATGATGTCATTGTTCTACCGGATAAGGATTTTAAGAATGCAGTTAAATTGTTTGAAAATCCAGTAGTTGATTTAAATAAAGTGAATGAAGTTGTCCTAAGAATGAGAAGAGCAAAGAAAAACAAAAACATAAATATTCATTGAGGGATGGAAATATGATGAGGGATAACGAGAAGCAGCAAAGTGGCGACATAGATATTTTCTCTCTTAATGGATTAGTGTCTCATGATAATGTTGTGGGACCATTTGGATGTGGGATTGATCTATTGAATGACTTTATTCGTACAGACGCGATGAAACAAGATTCTGAGATGCTTAGTGCCACAACGATTATGATGATGGGGAACGAATTAATTGGTTACTTCACAGTATGCGCGAGTGAGGTGAGTTTAGCTAAGAAATTTAAACGTTCCAATACGAAATATTTTACAAATCAATTAAGAGTTTATCCAGCTTTTAAAATTACACACTTTGCAATAAAAGAAGAGCATCAAGGCCAAGGATATGGATCAGCTCTGATGAATGCTTTGTTCAGGATATGTAGTATTAATATATCTCCATATGTTAAGTTCCCAGTGTTGGTTGTGGATTCGCTAAATGAAAAATCAACCAGCTTTTATAAATCGATGGGGTTTGCGGATATTGTTCATTTTTCTGGTGCGGGAGAACATCTTATGGGAATTGCTACAAAACAAGTTCAAGAAACGATTTATAGAGAGATGGAAGATATGTTGCATAATTAGCCTATATTTTGGGCTTTTTTTATTTGATAATTTGCTATGAATTGTGCTACAATCCTTGTGACAGTAAATTATTTTACTCTTTTTGATTGGTTATTAGTACTTATTGTTACTTTTAAATTTCAGAACATTCTATCAGTTTGTTCGGTAATTAACAGAGTGAAAGCATACAGAGAGAAGATTGGTTGGAATAATTTAATGAGATGGGGGATTTATATGAATCCGGTTACGGCTTTTACGATTATCATGCTTATTTGGACGATTGGGGATTTTGTGGCTAAGAAAACGAAATCAATTATTTCTTCTTTACTTGTGGCGGCGATTATTTTCATAGTCGGGTTTAAAACGAATATGTTTCCGGAAGATTTGCTGACTAGTTCTTCTTTACTCGCGCTGGGCCAGACGGTTATTGGCATGCTAATTGTTCATATTGGGACGATGATTAGTATTGATGAGCTGAAAAAGCAGTGGAGAACGGTTCTTATCGGTGTTTCTGCGATTCTTGGTATTATCGTTTTCCTTTTCACAATTGGCTCTTTCTTTTTGGATCAAAATTTCATCATTTCGGCGATTGGGGCGATTAGTGGTACGACGGTCGCGGTCATCATTATTCAAGAGGCCGCGCTGGCATCTGGACTGGTGTTGGTTGCTGTTTTTGCTGTGCTGATTTCGGCTTTTCAGGGGTTGATTGGTTATCCGCTCACTTCGATTATTTTGCGGAAAGAGGCGAATCGTTTGAAGGGAGAATATCGGGCTGGCCGATTGAAAGTGAAGGAGCCTGTGGAAAAAGCGGTGAAGGAGGAGCCGAAAACAATATTGCCGAAAGCTTTCCAAACGACGGCGGGGACTTTGTTCGTGGTCGGTGCAGTCGTGATGCTTGCTGGATTTATTTCTGATTTGACGAATGGGATTGTGAATCAATTTGTTATTGCGTTGCTGCTTGGTATTTTACTGCGTGCGTTTGGTGTTCTAAAACCGAATATTTTGACTGGTATCGATGCGTATGGGTTGATGATGATTGGGATTTTGCTCATTATTTTTGGCCCGCTCGCTACGTCTTCTGTGGACGATTTAATTGCGTTGATTGGTCCGCTTTGCATCGCGTTTGCCATTGGGGTTACAGGAAGTGTCGCGTTTTCGGCTGTTTTGGGAAAACTTCTTGGGTATAGTATGGCGATGTCGATGGCGATTGGGCTCACGACGCTCTATGGTTTTCCTGGAACGATGATTTTGAGTCAAGAGGCCGCGAAAAGTGCTGGTGAGAACAAGGAAGAAATCGCGGCGATTGAGGCAGAAATATTACCGAAAATGATTGTGGCTGGTTTTTCGACGGTGACGATTTTGTCGGTGGTGGTTACGAGTATTTTGGCTGAGTTTATACATTAGGATGGATAGCGAAAGCAACGATCAAAACCACTTTACTTGGTGTGATGGTTGCTTTTTTGCTATGATGGTGTGCGGAAGGGGTGGAGTGATGAAATTAGGATATGCGTGTATTAATATGTCGATGCCTTCGAAGTTTCGGACGTGTCGGTTGCGGACGGTGGAGGAGCAGGGGCTGGAAAAAGTGAAGGAGATTGCGGTACATAATTTGGCGGAGGTTATTCGGGTTTTGGAGTGGAATATTGCGCATGAGATTTATTTTTTCCGAATGTCGAGTGATTTGATTCCTTTTGCGTCGCATCCGATTATGACGTGGGATTGGCAGCGGGATGCGGATATTTTGGCGTTGACGGAGGAGATTAGTCGGCTGCGGGAGCTTCATGGGATGCGGTTGTCGATGCATCCTGGGCAGTACACGATTATTAATTCGCCGCGTGCGGATGTTGTGGAGAAGGCGATTGCGGAACTTTCGTATCATCAGCAGTTGTTGGATTTGGTCGGTGGCACGGATATGATTTTGCATATTGGTGGGGCTTATGGCGATAAGAAAACGGCAAGTGAGCGCTTTATACAGGCATATAAAGGCTTATCGGATGATATTAAGCGGCTTTTACGGCTGGAAAATGATGATAAGACGTATACGGCGAATGATGTTTTGGCTATTGCGGAGGCTACGGGCGCAACGGTTTGTTTTGATATTCATCATCATATTTGTAATCATGAGCCGGATGCAGATGTGGCGCAAATTGTGACGGATGTTTTTAAAACGTGGGAAACGACGCCAAAAATGCATATTAGCTCTGGAAAAACGGGGGCTACGGATCGGTCGCATCATGATTTGATTCATTTGGAGGATTTTCAGCGGTTGATGGGATTATTGGCTGGGCGTGATGTGGATATTATGTTTGAGGCGAAGCGCAAGGAGCAGTCGGTTTTGGTGTTGCGGGAGGAGTTGTGATGTGAGGTTTACGGATTGGCGAAGTCGTGATAAAATGATGGAGGAATGAGTGATGGAGGCGAAACGGGATGAAGAAGCGGACTCGTGCGGAGGAATTGGTTTTTACGCGGAATAAAATCTTAACGACGGCTCGTGATTTGTTTATGGAGAAGGGTTATCGAACGGTTTCTACGCGTGATATCGCGGCGCAGTGCCAGATGACGCAGCCTGGGCTTTACCATCATTTCAAGGATAAGGAATCGCTTTATGTCGAGGTTGTTCGGCAGTTGACGATTGAGATTCATACGGATATGATTCCGATTGAGCAAGCAAATGATTCGCCAAAAGTGCAACTAAAGGCTATGCTAATGATGTTGATTGAGAATCATCCGACGAATATTTTGATGATGATTCATGATATATTGAACGAACTGAAGAAGGAAAATCAGTTTTTGATGTTTCAGCTTTGGCAATCGACGTATTTGGATCCGTTTAAGCGTCTCTTTGAAAAGATGGCAGATGATGGGACATTACGCCCGGGGGTGACGAGTGAGACGGCGGCGCGTTATTGTTTGTCGACGATTAGCCCGGTTTTTGCTAGTGATAGCCCGTTTCGTACTGGTTCTATTTCGGACCGTTTGGACGAGTTGATTGATTTTATGATGTTTGGAATTTGTAAAAAAGAGGTATAATTGGAATGTCTCTTTTTTTATAAATAAAAATTTATCGATTGATAAACGAAAATGTTGATCAAGTGATAAATGAATTAGGGGGAAGTTGAGATGAGTCATGGTATTTTTAGTAAGATTGCGAACGCGGTAGGTGGAAAGCGTGGACGGTGGATTACGCTTGCTGTCTGGATTTTGATTGTGGTCGCATTGCAGGTGTTTTTGCCGAAATCGGCGGATTATAAGGATGATGCGGCGTCGGATTTGGCGGCATCGGAGCCTTCTGTCGTGGCGCAAAAAGTGATGGATGAGCAGTTTCCGACTGGGGAAGGTACGCCGGCTCTGATTACGTGGTTTCGGAGTACGGGGCTGACAAATACTGATTTAGCGCAAATTCAGGAGTTTTCGAAGGCGTTGCAGCAAAACCCAGTGGATCATCAGAAAACGGTGGTTCCGTATGATAAGATGCCACTTCCGGTTTTGAAGCAGCAGGTTTCGAAGGATGGTACGACGTTTATTCAGACGGTTTTGATGGATTCGAAGGCGTCTTCGGATGAGCTGAAAACAAGTTTTGAGGAGTTAGAAAAGACGGCGAATGGGATTTTTGCGGATAAGCCGTTTGATCAGAAGGTGAGTAGTAAGGATACGTTGACGGCGCGCACGACTGGGCCTGCGGGGATTAGCGTGGATGCGACGGAGTTATTTAGTGATGCGGATGTGTCGCTGTTAATCGGGACGGTCTTGCTTGTTTTGATATTCTTGTTGCTGATTTATCGCTCACCGATTTTGGCATTTATTCCGCTTATTGCGGTTGGTTTCGCTTACTTGGCGGTGACGCCGATTATTGCGTTGCTTGGGAAAGAGGGCATTATTACGTACGGTTCGCAGGGGCTTTCGATTATGACGGTGCTTTTGTTTGGGGCTGGGACGGATTATTGTTTGTTCTTGATTGCGAGATTCCGCAGTCAGTTGCATCATGATGAAAATCGCTATACGGCTTTCAAAAAGGCGTTTAGTAATACGGCGGGCGCGATTGCGCTTAGTGGCTTCACGGTGATGGCGGCGTTACTTATTTTACTTGTTGCAAAATATGGTTCGATTCATAATTTTGCGGTTCCGTTTAGCTTGTCGATCTTGATTATGATGATTTCTTCGTTGACGCTCGTTCCAGCGCTACTCGGTATTTTTGGACGGATTTCGTTCTGGCCGTTCGTTCCGCGCACAGAGGAAATGGCAAAAGCGCATGCTGCTAAAAAGAGCAAAACGGTGAAACCTCATCGCGAAAACCGTTTTTGGCACCGTGTTGGTGAAATGTCAGCGCAACATCCGATTAAAACGTTTGTGATTACGATTTTGATTTTGGGTGGTTGTGCGATTTTTGCGACGCAGGTGAAGTATACGTATGACACGCTTTCGACATTCCCGAAAGATATGCCGTCGCGTGAAGGTTTTACGCTGATTAGTGATCATTTTGGTGCGGGGCAATTAGCGCCGGTGAACTTGATTGTGAAAACGGATGGCGAGAAGACGGATCTGCGGACTAATTTGGAGAAAGAGGATGGCGTTGCGAATGTGTCTGTGGGTATTCCGAGCACGAAAAATCCGGATTATGTGATGTACACGATTGAGCTGGCGGATAACCCGTATAGCAACGAGGCGATGGACGTGATTCCGGATATTCGCGATACGGCAAAAACAACGCTGAGTGATGCTGGGATTTCAAAAGACAATGTTTGGATTGCTGGACAAACGGCGACACAATACGATTCGCGCGCTGTGACGAAACAGGATGAGGCGTTGATTATTCCACTTGTTATCGGCTTGATTGCGTTGCTACTACTCGTTTACTTGCGTTCGGTGACAGCGATGATATACCTTGTGGCGACGGTTCTGCTTTCGTTCTTCAGTGCACTTGGACTGGGCTGGCTTATCATTCATTACGTGATGGGCGTCGAGGCAATCGCTGGTTTGATCCCGATTTACGCGTTCGTCTTTATCGTAGCGCTCGGCGAGGATTACAACATTTTCATGATTTCAAGCATCTGGAAAAAAAGTCGGGAATTGCCGTTACGTGAGGCGATTACAGAAGGCGTGGGACAAACGGGTGGCGTTATCACATCAGCGGGTATTATTTTAGCAGGAACGTTCGCTGTTTTGACAACCTTACCGATTCAATTGCTCGTCCAATTTGGCTTAATAACGGCGATTGGTGTCTTATTGGATACTTTCATTGTCCGTCCATTCTTAGTCCCAGCGATAACGATGCTGCTTGGAAAGTGGTCATTTTGGCCGGGGAAAGGGCATAATAAAGAACGTTGATCAAATAACGCTTGTTTCCCACCTCAAAAAGTATATAATAGAGATATTAAATGGGGGTGGGTGTAATGATGAACATCGTGGATATGCATTGTGACGCGCTTTATAAGCTGCAGGCGGGTGCTGGGAAAGTGACGTTTCAGGATTCGGAGCAGTTGGACGTGAATTTTGAAAAAATGATTGCGGGCGGTATTAAAATGCAGGCTTTTGCGATTTTTCTAGAACCGACGACACCTGTCGAACAGAAATGGAAGAAAGCGATTGAGCAAGTGAATATTTATAAGCAGCATGTTTTGCATCGAAATGGTGTGATTAAGCCGCTCAGACAGTGGTCCGATGTTGCTCGTGTGCCGGAGGAGAAAATCGCGGCGTTCCTGACTTTGGAGAGTGTGGAGCCGATTGGGACGGACTTGCGCAAATTGGATCAAATGCTTGATTATGGGGTGCTTTCGGTCGGTTTGACTTGGAATAACGCGAATTTGGCGGCGGATGGGATTGAGGAGTCTCGTGGCGCTGGTTTGACGGATTTCGGAAAGGCGATTGTGGCGCGGCTGAATGACCGGAAAGTGTTCACGGACGTGTCGCATTTGAGTGAGAAGGCATTCTGGGACGTGATGGAACTCGCGGATTACCCGATTGCTAGCCATTCTAATGCCAAAGCGATTTGCCCCCACCCCCGTAATTTGACGGACGAACAAATCAAGGCATTACTTGAAAAAGACGCGATGATTCACCTGGTTTTCTATCCACTTTTTGTGAAGGAGACGGCGGACACGGTTTATATGGAAGATTTAATTGCTCATATCAAACATATTTGCGATCTTGGCGGTGTTAAAAATATTGGCTTTGGCTCTGATTTTGATGGTATTCCGTATCATATTGAGGGCTTGGAGGATTGCTCCAAATATCCGGCTTTTATCGCGGAGCTTCGAAAGCATTTTACGGAACAGGAAATTAAGGGCTTTTGCTACGATAATTTTTTGGAGCATTTGCCGAAATAGGACGATGCGCCTCCCAGCATGATTGGGAGGTGTTTTTGATTTAGGGCTTATCGACTTGGAGGGGACGTGTTATAATAGAGAGGACGAGTATGAAATAGGAGGAGTTATCTCATGAGATTAGAGTCCAATTTTGTCCAGAAGCAGCAGCAGACGCAATCGATGAAGTTGATGATGACACAACAGTTGTCGCAATCTATCGCGATGTTGCAGTTTAATATGGAAGATTTGACGGCTTTTCTGGAAGATAAGGCACTGGAGAATCCTTTGATTGAGGTGATTCCGGGTGTGGATACGGCTCCTGATTATACAATAACGACGACGCGCAAAAAAGATAATCTTGCGGGAGCGGATGATACGGATTGGCTGGAGCAAATTGCGGATACGACGATGACGCTTTCCGATGCTTTGAAGGAGCAGATGCAATTTTTAGATATGACGAGTCAGCAGAAGTTGGCGTTATTGTTTTTGATTGAAAGCCTTGATAAAAATGGCTATTTGCAGACGGAGCTGGATGTTGTAGCTTCGGCGTTGCTTATTTCTGAGGGCGATGTGCTGGAAATGCTGGAGACGTTGCAGGGGTTTGAGCCTGCGGGGGTCGGCGCGCGTGATGCGAAGGAATGTATTTTACTGCAAATCCAGAGGCATGAAAGAGCGCCAGATAAGGCTTACGAGCTAATTCGGGATTATTTCGAGGACTTTGCGAACAAGCGCTGGAAAAAGATTGCGGATGGCTTGGGTATTGAGATGGTGGACATTCAGGCGATTTCGGATTTCATCATTACGCTCAATCCAAAACCTGGTGCGGAATTTGAATCGGAACGGGTACAATATGTTGTGCCAGATCTTGTGTTGCAGCGGGATGGGGATGAGCTGCGGGTCAAGGTAGCTAAGCAATTTTTGCCGCGGATGAAGTTTCAAGAGGGTTACTTCAAGATGATGCAGGCGACGCAAGAAAAAGATGTGGCGGCTTTTTTGAAGGAGAAGGCTGGCGAATTTGACTGGTTGAAGAAGGGTTTGGAGCAGCGGGAAAGTACGATTGGTCGTGTTGGTGAGGCGATTGTGAGGCATCAGCGGGAATTCTTTTTGCATGAGGGAAAGCATTTGCAGCCATTGACTTTAAAGGAAATCGCGGAGGAAATTGATGTCCATGAATCGACGGTGAGCCGGGCGGTGAATGGGAAATATATGGAGACGGTGCAAGGTGTATACGAGTTGAAGTATTTCTTTTCATCGAGCCTGACGAAAAAAGCGAGCGAAGAATCGGATGCGGGTGATGTTTCAAGTCAAAGCATTAAGAAGCTAATCCAACAATTTGTGAACGAAGAAAATAAGCTAAAACCACTTTCTGATCAAAAAATTGTGGAGATGCTGGATGATCAAAGTATTCAAGTTTCGCGCCGGGCGATTGCGAAATATCGCGGTGAGTTGAATATTCCATCTTCATCGAAACGGAAAAGATTTGTTTGACCTCTTGTCATGCGGCGAGAGGTTTTCTTCTTGATTTGAATTGTTCATGTTTTAACATAGTCATTCCGTGGAATATGGTAGTGTGTGCTTATTATATAGTAGGAACACAGTGTTCATGAATCATGAATTTTTCTTTAAATGATAGCTTAATGCTTGAATTTTGACCTAATCACTGGTAGAATGGTTGTTGTAGGGTAATGAAATAGCTACTTGCTTTATGGCAGGCGATTTACGAGAAGAGATGGGTTAGTTTAGAAACGAAAAGATGACTGGCGTTGCATTTTAACGAGCGATGGTCACAATAGTTTACTAGCAAAGACTTAGTTCTCTTGTTTTTTTAGTTTTATCGGGACATCTTATGACTAAGCGGGTCAAGAAGAGTCCAAGATGGTTAGGAGACTTTGAAATGTCAGATATTATTAACATTCAAAAGAAATTGTTACCCGACATGCTTCTAGTAATGCAGAAGCGCTATCAAATCTTGCGTTCGATTTATTTTGCGGAACCGGTTGGTAGACGGACACTTGCCCAGATGTTGGGTATGAGTGAGCGGGTGCTACGCGGTGAGGTTGAATTTTTGAAAGCACAAGGGTTGATTGGCATTGCTCCTGCTGGGATGACAGTGACGAAGGATGGTCTGGTCGTATTTCGCGAATTAGAATCCGTTATGAATCAATTGACGGGAATACATACAATGGAAGATCGACTCCGCGAGAAATTAAAGATCAAAGCTTGTTTTGTTGTTCAAGGTGATAGTGATGTGACGCCGTGGGTCCTGGAAGAAATGGGACGTGTGGCACTCGAACAGTTGGATATATCGCTCACGGAGAAGAAGAATACGATTGCCGTGATGGGTGGTTCTACCATGGCGACGCTAGCCGAAATGATGACACCTGATTTTTCAAATGGACGCGAACTACTTTTTGTCCCGGGACGTGGTGGGCTTGGTGAGGATCTCAATAATCAAGCGAACACGATTTGTGACAGGATGGCAACGAAGACGAACGGCAAACACCGTATGTTTTATGTACCGGAACAGCTTGGCGAAGAAGCATATCAATCATTGATGAAAGAGCCTGCAATTCAAGAAGGACTGCGACTCGTTCAATCTGCGAATGCGATATTACATGGCATTGGCGACGCGATGACGATGGCACAGCGCCGGCACACGAACGCCGAAACGATGCAGAAAATCACGGAAAGACAAGCCGTGGGAGAAGCATTTGGCTATTACTTCAATGAGCAAGGAGAAGTCGTGTACAAAGTTCCAACATTTGGTTTACAATTTGAAGACCTACCTCGCATACCGAATATTATTGCGCTAGCAGGAGGCACTTCGAAAGCCAAAGCAATCAAATCGTATATGAAAACCGCTCCGGCACATACGATTTTAGTAACAGACGAAGGAGCCGCAACGATGCTTTTAAAAGGGGAAAACACCCTTTTGAAATAAAAAATTTCATTATTTTCAAGGAGGAAATTGACTTATGACAGTTAAAGTTGGTATTAATGGTTTTGGACGTATCGGACGTCTAGCATTCCGTCGTATTCAAAATGTGGAAGGTATTGAAGTTGTTGCAATCAATGACTTAACAGACGCTAAAATGTTAGCTCACCTGTTGAAATATGATACTACTCAAGGTCGTTTTGATGGCGATGTTGAAGTACATGATGGTTATTTCAACGTGAACGGCAAAGAAGTTAAAGTTTTAGCTAACCGTAACCCTGAGGAATTACCATGGGGCGAACTTGGTGTAGATATCGTTCTTGAGTGTACTGGTTTCTTCACTGCGAAAGAAAAAGCTGAACTACACATCAAAGCTGGTGCTAAAAAAGTTGTTATCTCAGCTCCTGCATCTGGCGACATGAAAACAATCGTTTACAATGTAAACCATGATACTTTAGATGGAACAGAAACAGTTATCTCTGGTGCTTCATGTACTACTAACTGTCTTGCTCCAATGGCTAACGTATTAGAAAAACAATTTGGTATTGAACAAGGTCTTATGACTACAATTCACGCTTACACAGGCGACCAAATGACACTTGATGGTCCTCACCCAGGTGGAGACTTCCGTCGTGCGCGCGCTGCAGCAGAAAACATCACTCCTAACACGACTGGTGCTGCTAAAGCAATCGGTCTTGTATTACCATCACTTGTTGGTAAATTAGACGGTGCTGCTCAACGTGTTCCAGTTGCAACAGGTTCATTAACTGAATTAGTAACTGTTCTTAAGAAAGAAGTTACTGTTGAAGAAGTGAACGCTGCAATGGAAGCTGCAAGTGATGCAGATACATTCGGTTACACTAACGATCCAATCGTTTCTTCTGATATCGCTGGAATTACTTTCGGTTCTTTATTCGACGAAACACAAACTAAAGTCCTTTCAGTTGGCGGCAAACAACTAGTGAAAACTGTTGCTTGGTATGACAACGAAATGTCTTACACTGCACAATTAGTTCGTACACTTGAATATTTCGCTAAAATTGCTAAATAAGATTGCTAAGAACTAAATAATAAACAAATAAGCGGGAACAGGTCTTTTGTTTCCGCTTTTTATTTGAAAAGTATGGAGGAAAAGTATTATGGCTAAAAAAGTTGTGACCGATTTAGACTTAAACGACAAAAAAGTTCTAGTACGTGTTGATTTTAACGTTCCAATGAAAGACGGTAAAATTACCAATGATAATCGTATCGTAGCGGCACTTCCAACGATTCAATATATCCTTGAACAAAACGGGAAAGCAATTCTTTTCTCTCACTTAGGTAAAGTGAAGACAGAAGAAGACAAAGCGGACAAATCTCTTCGCCCAGTTGCTGAACGTTTGAGCGAATTATTAGGTAAAGAAGTCAAATTCGTACCTGTAACTCGTGGACCAGAACTTGAAGGCGC
This sequence comes from Listeria sp. SHR_NRA_18, assembly GCF_003856515.1. Lineage (NCBI taxonomy): Bacteria > Bacillati > Bacillota > Bacilli > Caryophanales > Listeriaceae > Listeria > Listeria sp. SHR_NRA_18. The sequence goes on along the minus strand of NZ_QPKR01000011.1, from coordinate 25,433 downwards.
AATTAACGAAATGAAAGACGGCGACGTGATCCTTTTCGAAAATACGCGTTTTGAAGATGTTGACGGTAAAAAAGAAAGCAAAAATGATCCTGAACTAGGCAAGTATTGGGCTTCTCTAGGTGATGTTTTTGTAAATGATGCATTTGGTACAGCCCACCGTGCGCATGCTTCTAACGTTGGAATCGCTTCTAACTTAGACTCAGCGGCAGGCTTCCTAATGGAAAAAGAAATCAAATTCATCGGTGGCGTTGTGGATAACCCATCACGTCCACTAGTTGCAATCCTTGGTGGCGCGAAAGTTTCCGACAAAATCGGCGTTATCGAGAACTTAATCGAAAAAGCAGACAAATTACTTATCGGTGGCGGAATGGCGTATACATTCTTTGTAGCGCAAGGTAAAGAAGTTGGCATTTCCCTTTTAGAAAAAGACAAAATCGATCTTGCGAAGAGCTTACTTGAAAAAGCAGGCGACAAATTAGTACTTCCAATCGACAATGTTGTTTCTCATGAATTCAGCAATGACGCACCATTCCACACGGTTGACTCAAACCACATTCCAGCTGACGAAGAAGGTTTGGATATCGGTCCTGCAACAGTGGAACTTTTCACAAAAGAATTGCAAGGCGCGAAAACAGTTGTTTGGAACGGTCCTATGGGCGTATTCGAAATGAGCAACTTTGCTAAAGGAACAATCGGCGTTTGTGAAGCAATCGCGAATCTTGAAGGCGCAACTACAATCATCGGCGGTGGCGATAGTGCAGCTGCAGCGATGGACCTAGGTTACGCTGACAAATTCACACACATTTCAACTGGTGGCGGCGCTTCTCTAGAATACCTAGAAGGCAAAAAACTACCAGGCGTTGAATCAATTAGCGATAAATAAGGACTGAAATTGTGAGCCATTCGTATTTCGCAGAGCAAGATAGAACCTGTGAACCTCAGCGTGTCGACAAATGCTTAGATTTTAGGCAAAGCTGAGTACTGAAGTGGAGCATACTTGGGTATGTGAGCATCGGAACGGAAGGTTTAACGACAAAGATGAGCGTTTGTCGGCGCGCTGAAGAGGAAGGTGGAATAAATTATGCGTAAACCTATCATTGCAGGAAACTGGAAAATGAACAAAACGGCGGCGAAAGCTGGACAATTTGCTGAGGACGTTAAGAATAAAGTTCCAAGTAACGATGTTGTGGATTCTGTCATCGCAGCACCAGCTCTATTTTTAAAAGAATTAGTTGGCCTAACTGAGGGGACTGATCTTAGAATCGCAGCGCAAAATACTTATTTCGAAGACGAAGGTGCTTTCACAGGCGAAATCAGCCCGTTTGCAGTCGCTGATCTAGGCGTTTCTTACGTTGTTATCGGACATTCTGAACGTCGTGAGTATTTCCACGAAACAGACGAAGATATCAACAAAAAAGCACACGCAATCTTCAAACACGGCATGACGCCAATCATTTGCTGTGGTGAAACATTGGAACAACGCGAAGCTGGCCAAACGAACGAATGGGTTAGTGGACAAATCCGTGCAGCGCTTAAAGGCTTGACGGAAGAGCAAGTTGCTAAATCTGTTATTGCTTATGAGCCAATCTGGGCAATCGGAACTGGTAAATCTTCTACAAGTAAAGACGCTAACGACACATGTGCTGTTGTTCGTCAAACCGTTGCAGAAGTTGTTTCTAAAGAAGCGGCAGACGCTGTTCGTATTCAATACGGCGGTAGTGTAAAACCTGAAAATATTGCTGAATATGTGGCACAATCCGACATTGATGGAGCTTTAGTTGGTGGCGCGAGTCTTGAGCCAGCATCATTCTTAGCTTTATTGGAGGCAGTGAAATAAATGGCAAAATCACCTGTAGCTATCATCATTCTTGATGGTTTCGGTTTACGTAACGAAACAGTTGGGAATGCTGTTGCTTTAGCTAATAAACCTAACTTTGACCGCTACTGGGCAAAATTCCCACATGGACAACTGAAAGCAGCCGGACTCGATGTCGGTCTTCCAGAAGGCCAAATGGGTAACTCAGAAGTGGGACATACAAATATCGGCGCTGGACGTATTGTTTACCAAAGTTTGACGCGTATTGATAAAGCCATTGAAGAAGGCGAATTCGCGAAAAACGAAGCGTTAAACAATGCTTTCACGCACACTAAAACGAACAATTCTGACCTTCACTTGTTCGGCTTGTTATCAGATGGCGGCGTGCACAGTCACATCAACCATTTAGTAGCCTTGCTTGAAACAGCGAAGCAAGAAGGCGTGAAAAACGTCTACATCCATGCTTTCCTTGATGGGCGTGACGTGGCACCACAATCCGCAGTAGGATATTTAGAGACGTTACAAAAAGCTATTGCTGATCTTAACTATGGCGAAATTGCAACGGTTTCTGGACGTTTCTACGCGATGGATCGTGATAAGCGCTGGGAACGTGTCGAAAAAGCCTATAACACGATTGTTAAAGGTGAAGGCGCGCAATTTGAAGATCCTGTGAAATTGGTCGAAGCTTCTTACGCAGATGGCAAAAATGACGAGTTCGTTGTTCCTGCTGTTGTAGCGAAAGATGGTAAACCGGTTGCAACAGTGAAAGATAACGACGCTGTTATTTTCTTCAACTTCCGTCCTGACCGCGCGATCCAACTTTCGAATGCGTTCACGGATACAGAATGGGAACATTTTGACCGTGGTGAAACACATCCGAAAAACATCAAATTCGTAACGATGACACTTTACAATCCGAGTATTATCGCAGAAGTTGCTTTTGCGCCGATGCCAATGACGAATGTGATCGGGGAAGTTTTATCTAATGAAGGCTTATCGCAGTTGCGTATTGCTGAAACAGAGAAATATCCTCACGTTACTTTCTTCATGAACGGTGGACGTAACGAAGAGTTTCCTGGTGAAAGCCGGATTCTAATCGATTCGCCGAAAGTGGAAACGTACGATTTGAAACCTGAAATGAGCGCCTATGAAGTAACGGACGCGCTAGTAGCAGATATCGAGAATGATAAACATGACGCGATTATCTTAAACTTTGCGAATCCTGATATGGTAGGGCACTCAGGCATGGTTGAACCAACGATTAAAGCGATTGAAGCAGTGGATGAGAACCTTGGGCGCGTTGTCGATGCTATTTTGGAAAAAGGCGGTTCTGCGATTATTTTCGCCGATCACGGTAATTCCGAAACGATGACAACACCAGAAGGCAAGCCACATACAGCGCATACGACAGTTCCGGTTCCAGTAATCGTAACAAAGCCAGGCGTAACATTGCGTGAAGGCGGTCGTTTAGCCGATGTAGCCCCAACAATGCTTGATCTTTTAGGCGTGAAAAAACCAGCAGAAATGACTGGCGAAAGTTTAATTCAAAAATAAACAAGGTCTTGCTTTGCGTTTTCGACCAAACAAGGCTAAAATAAGAAGGTAAGCAACCGGTAATTCGGTCACTTCCTTACAAAAATTCATTTTTAGAGGAGAGTATAAATTATGTCTATTATTACTGAAGTATACGCACGCGAAGTTCTTGATTCCCGTGGTAACCCAACTATCGAGGTAGAAGTTTACACAGAAACTGGCGCATTCGGTCGCGCATTAGTTCCAAGTGGTGCATCTACTGGTGAATATGAAGCAGTAGAATTACGCGACAACGATTCAAGCCGTTACATGGGTAAAGGTGTTTTGAAAGCAGTTGAAAACGTAAATGACATTATTGCAGACAAAATTATCGGTTTTGACGTAACAGACCAAATCGGTTTAGACCAAGCAATGATCGAGCTTGACGGTACTGAAAACAAAGGTAAATTAGGCGCTAACGCAATTTTAGGTGTTTCTTTAGCAGCAGCTCGTGCAGCAGCAGAAGAATTAGGCCTTGAGTTATACGAATACATTGGCGGCGTAAACGCGAAAGTATTACCAGTTCCAATGATGAACATCGTTAATGGCGGCGAACATGCTGACAATAACGTTGACATTCAAGAATTCATGGTTATGCCAGTTGGAGCTAAAACTTTCTCTGAAGCATTACGTATGGGTACTGAAATTTTGCATAACCTTAAAACAGTTCTTAAAGGCAAAGGGCTTAACACTGGTGTTGGTGATGAAGGTGGATTCGCTCCTGACCTTAAATCTAATGAAGAAGCATTAGAAACAATCATCGAAGCAATCAAAAAAGCTGGTTATACGCCAGGCGAACAAGTTAAATTGGCAATGGACGCAGCATCTTCTGAGTTCTATAACCGCGAAACTGGTAACTATGAACTTAAAGGTGAAGGCGTAACGCGTACTTCAGAAGAAATGGTTGCTTGGTACGAAGAGTTAGTTAACAAATACCCAATCATCTCTATTGAAGATGGTTTAGACGAAAACGACTGGAAAGGTCACAAACTGTTGACTGAACGCCTTGGCGATCGCGTACAATTAGTTGGTGATGACTTGTTCGTTACAAACACGAAGAAACTAAAAGAAGGAATTGACAATGGCATCGCTAACTCAATCCTTATCAAAGTAAACCAAATCGGTACGCTTACTGAAACATTAGACGCTATCGAAATGGCTAAACGCGCTGGTTACACAGCAGTTATTTCCCATCGTTCAGGTGAAACAGAAGACAGCACAATCGCTGATATCGCTGTTGCAACAAACGCTGGACAAATCAAAACAGGTGCTCCAACTCGTACAGACCGTGTTGCTAAATACAACCAATTGCTACGTATTGAAGATAACCTAGGTAACCTAGCTCAATATCACGGCGACGATACTTTCTACAACTTGAAAAAATAATCGCTAAATGAAACGAAGCACTCCAGAAATTATGGGGTGCTTTTTGTATTGCAAAATGTCAGTTCCTAGTCGTATGGAAAATGTGTTTTTTCTGCTATAATTGCTTTACTAAGACTTCGGTGTTAAAAGGTTTGGTGATAGCGATGAAAGTACATGTGAATGGAATTGACCTTTCTTATCATATTTATGGCAGAGGCGAGCCGCTTGTTTTGTTGCATGGAAATGGGCAGAGCCATGGTGCAATGAAGCGCCAAATCGACTTTTTTCGAAAAAAATATCAAGTGATTGCGGTGGATTCGCGTGGACATGGGAAGTCGGAATTGGGTTTTCGACCGCTGGATTTTCAGATTATGGCGTTGGATATTTTATGTTTATTAGATTATTTGAAAATTAATAGGTATCGCGTGATTGGGTATAGTGATGGTGGAATTATTGCGTTGGAAATGGCGATGTATCAGCCAAATCGGCAGGTGCAGATGGTTGTGATTGGGACGAATTATGACACGAGTCAGATTAAATGGTGGGCTAATATTTTTACTTTTGTCGGTTATTTATTTTCAATTCTTTTGGCGCCGTTTAGCTTCTTTTTTAGGCGTATCAAGGCGCAGATGGGATTGATGATTTTTCATCCGCATATTAAAGAAAGGGATTTGGCGAGGATTTCAGCTCCGATGTTGGCGATTATCGGGGAGTATGATGTGATTTCAAAGGCGGACACGCAGAAAATGGTGCGTTTGGTTCAGCGCGGGGAGATGATGGTTATTCATCATGGTACGCATTTTTTGACTCGGCAGAAACCGCGCGAGTTGCACCAGGTTATTGCCTCCTTTTTTGACGAAGATGTGACGTAAATGTAGGGATAAAGTAGCTAAATGGTGTTTTTCGATGGATTATGTGAGAATTAGATTGACAGTTCCTCCGTTTGGCGTTATCATATGTCTATTGTATAAATTACTTACCAAAAAAACAGAGATTGTGAACGGTGCTGAATCCTTTGATACCAAGGGTTTTCGGGGCTCGAATCAAAAGTTGGCAATTGGCGCAAATATGGCGTACAATGAGGGCAAGTTAAGGAAGATGGAGGAGTGCAATTAATCATGAGTACGGATCGTAGCTTTCTTTTAAAAGCAGGCAGTCGTGCTGTTCTATTACTGCATGGATTTGCAGGAACGACAGAGGATGTTAGAGAATTAGGTGAATATCTAGCAGAGAATGGTTATACAGTGTATGCACCAAATTATCGCGGTCACGGCGAGGAACCGGCAATTTTCCTGAAAACCACACCAGATATGTGGTACGAGGATGCGAAAGCTGGTTATAAACACTTGCAGGACCAAGGATATCACGAAATAGCAATAGTAGGCGCTGCAATGGGTGGTGTTTTTGCTCTGAAAATGGCGGAAACATTTAATCCGAAAGCAATCGCTCCATTATGTGCGAACGTGAACCGTAAAATGCGATATATTCCAGTGGAGAAGTATCTATTAAAGAGCATGAGTAGAGAAGGTATTGCAGATGAGGAAGCACAAGTAATGCTTGCTAATTATGCACCTGAGATAAAAACAATGACTGACGCGCGTTCTGCTTTTTACAAGGCAGTGGCGAGCGATATTGAACGCATTGAAGTGCCAACGATGATTGGCCAAGGTTGTCAGGATGAAGAAATTGCGCCAGACGACGCGAACTATATTTTCAAAAATATTCACTCGGATGATAAGCAACTTTGCTTTTATGCGGGCTCGGGTCACGATATTACAACGGACTGCGAGAAAGATATTTTAGCGGAGGATTTAGTTTATTTCTTGGACGATTTGATGTGGGTAGAAGAAGTCGTGGTATAAGATAGAAAGAAGCAACCGAATTGCATTGAATCCCAAAATTTGGACCCTAATTTAATCGAATTTCCTGGCTGGCCTAAAAAACGGTGTTTCACCGGACTAAGGTCAGCCAATTTTTTTGGTACGATAATGATTGTAGGCTCGGTCTGTCCGCCTTGCTTGTACTTTAAAGGTACATTAATTTTAGCGTAGATTACTTTAATTCAGCTAAAAAGTCAAAAAAAATTCACAAAAACAGATGTTAAAATCCACATTTTTAGAAAACTGTATTGATTTATTGCAATATACTAAATTCATCAACTAGAAAGATAATTTCTTGAAAGAGAAGGAATCGCTTATTAGTGGGCCTACTATGAGCAAGGTAATGTTGCAAGTTGTTATTAATGGCAGCGGTTACATTCGAAGGGATATCTTAGGTGTGATGCGGATGTAACGAGTTTAGAACTTCTGTTTAAAAAAAAGAGGAAAGAAGGAATGGATTATGAAAAGTAGAAAGGTTGCAAAATTAATAAGCCATTTGTTAGTAGTATCAGTTGTAGGAGCGACTATTTCATCTTCATTTAGCATGTTCACGGGTCAAGTTCAAGCAATGCAAAATGTTCAGGCAGTGTCAATGGAAACAACGAATCAATATACTACGCAAAAAGCAATGGAAAATTTATTTAGAAATCCCTCATTTTACTTTGAAGTAGGGAATAGTACAATGGAGGGATGGAAACTTTTAAGGAATACAACAGCTGTACTTACTGCTAATGTCCCTATAGCATTAAAAAATGAACTAGATGAAAATGGGGATGTATTGACGGAGAGTAAACATATCAAATTAAAGACTGATTTACCCTCAGGTGAAATTGGAGGTTACGTGAGAGCAGATACGGTTGTTATAATTGGACAGACGATTGACACTATTGCAGGCCATGAATATCAAATAGAGGGGACACATACTGGTCTAGATAAAATGGGCTATACGGTTTTTGATGGGATAGATGTGTATGCCGGTCACAAAGCCTTAACTACTTCTTATGTAATGAATCCAGATGAACAAAAGCGTCAAGTAGTGTTTATTGCCAAATCAAATAAAACGAGCATTGGCAATCGTGCATACTCCAATAAAAGCGATAATTGGCAAGCATTTCATATGAAACATCTAAAAGTGGTCGATTTAACGGTGATAAAAGAGGAGGAAGCAAAAAAAATAGTGAGTCAACTATTCATAAATGATGATCCAACTATGAATGTATTAAAAGATACCACTAATCAAGAGGCGATTGCCGTGGCTCAAAAAGCGATTGACAGGGTGGAAGATACTTTGAAAAAAGCCAAGTTGCAAGCTGATTTAGATAGGGCACAGGAGCTTTTGAGCCAAAAGGTGATAGAGACACAAGCGGAAAAAGATAAGCAAGATGTTGCAACAAAGGCTGTGCAAGATTTATTTATCAATGGTAATCCGCTGACTAATCAAATCAAAGATACTACAAATCAACAAGCAATTGATAATGCTCAGAAGCTGGTAAATGAAATACAGGATGAAACGGTTAAAAAGGATTTGCAAATGTATCTGGATGTTGCAAAAGTACACTTGAAGAAGCAGGATGAAGTGCAAGTAGTGATAGCACCGCATGATTATGTCTTGGGAGTAAGTCGCTATATAACTGGAACATATGAAGGTGATGTGGCCTTTGTTAGGGTTACAATTGATGGAAAAGAGTATAAAGGTGGGGTGACAAGCAATGGTACATTCAACTTCTACAGTTTTGATAAGATTCAGTCATTAACAAGTGAAGTTATTGTAAGTGCTTACGATGCCTCAGGTGAGTTGCTAGACACGAAAATAGTGACACTCAAATCAAATGTTGAGGTTACAAAAGGGCATATTGCGCCAGATGATTTTATAATAGGAAATAAGAACATTACTGGAACCTACGCACATGATGTGAAATCACTCATTGTCACTGTAAATGGTACAAGTTATAAAGGAGGCACATTCCATGGTGACGGTGAGTTTAAATTCTATGTCTTTGGTAAAATTAAATCAGAGAATGATATCGTTACAATTCAAGCTCTGGACAAGAAAAATAACATATTGGACACGAAAATAGTGACGGTTAAATCGGCATTTATTGAAGATATCGGGGAAATAAATTTGGATACATTTACAATTGGTGATAAGAATATTACGGGCTCGTATACAGGTAGTGTGAAATCTATTGTCATAAAAGTCAATGGTATCAGCTATAAAGGAGGTACATTCCATAATAATGGTACATTTAAGTTTTATGCGGTCGACAAAATAAAAAAAGCTACTGACGTTGTATCGGTAGAAGCATTTGATAAGTTTGGTAAATTGTTGGATATAAAAAACCTAACTATGAACACAAAAAAGTTAACTAAATAATCGATTGGGGAATGGCTTAACGAATGCTTTGTGCAGGCAACTTTCAAGCTTTACCTATATATTAAAATATGCTATCATGGAACCACCTTGGACTCTGTATAGATGTGAGGTATAGGACAAACTGAAGATTAGCATTTTGTCAAACATGTAGTCGAATTTGTAGCATAGATTCTATTCTATACTCTAGGAAGATATGGAGGGGAAAGTAAATGAGTGCACGTTTTAATTTGATGAAAGAAAATGCGGAGATTTATGCAACATTAGGTAAGTTGGATACGTTAGGTCGGGAGAGTAGTATTCCGAAAGATTTGCAGGAATTGATTAAGATTTATGCTTCTTGTCTGAATCATTGTGCGTTTTGTATTGATATGCATACGAAAGAGGCTTTGGAGAATGGTGAGACGGTGCAGCGTGTGATGGGCGTGAATGCTTGGCGTGAGGCTCCGTTTTATACGGATAAAGAGCGTGTGGTGTTGGAGCTTGTTGAGGAAGTAACGTTTATTCATCAGCACGGTGTTTCTGACGCGGTTTATACAGAGCTTGAGAAGCATTATGGTGAGAAGGAGATTGGTGAGTTGTACTTGTTGATTGCGACGATTAATGCGTACAATCGATTGGGCGTTATGAGTCGCTTGCAACCTAAAGTGGATAAATAGATTTTGTGATTCTAAAAAATGATTAAATCGCTTTCTATTATTTTTTGAGTAGGTTTAAGATCATGCTACACGCAAATCGAGCGAAAGCGTTTGTATTCAGGGGATTTGGTGGGAGCCGGAAGCGGAGTGTACGACTTGTACATGAGAACCGGAAGTCCGCCAAATCCCCTGAATGCGAGCGCTTGTCGCCGATTTATTTGGGTTATGATCCGAACTCCTTTTAGGCTTTACGTTCTTTGTAAAATATGCTATCATAAAAGGTAGTCAAAAAGAGGACGGTTTTAGGAGGAAAGAGCATGAATACAGCGTTAACAATTTTATTAGTTATTGTATCGGTATTGTTAATAATCGTAGTTGTTCTTCAACCAGGTAAGAGTAACGGGTTATCCGGAGCTATCTCTGGTGGAGCAGAAGAACTATTTGGTAAACAAAAAGCAAGAGGACTTGAGCGTATTTTACATCGTACAACGATTGTTTTAGCGGTAATCTTCTTTGCAATATTGATTGCTTTAGGATTTTTCTTGTAATTTTAAAAAGCTCCACCTGAATTTTTTTCGGGTGGAGCTTTTTGTTGGTGGGGCTGTGGACGAAGAGAGCAGTTAATCCATTGTAAAACCAATTGTCTTGAACTCCAGTGCCGCTAACTTGATTCATTCAATACCTTCTTTTTGAATTTTAGGTGTGGAGGCGGTACACTGGGTGTAGTGATATTTTTAGAATGAAGGGGATTTTTTGATATGAAGATGAAGGCGCCAGAGCCATTTTTATTTGAGACGGGGAAGCGTGCGGTATTGTTGTTGCATGGTTTTACGGGGAGTTCTGCGGATGTGCGGATGTTGGGGCGGTTTTTGCAGGATAATCATTATACGTGTTATGCGCCGCAGTATAAGGGGCATGGTGTGTCGCCTGACGTGCTGTTGACGACGGGGCCTGAGGATTGGTGGCAGGATGTGCTTGCGGCTTATGATCGCTTGAAATCGCTTGGCTACGAGGAGATTGCGGTGGCTGGGCTTTCGCTCGGTGGACTTTTCTCGTTGAAGCTGGGGTATAATCGGCCGCTGAAGGGGATTGTTGCGATGAGCACGCCGACGCGGATGGATAGTTCTTCGCCGATTATTCAAGGGTTTTTGGATTATGTACGGAATTATAAGAAGTATGAGGGCAAGACGCCGGACGTGATTGATGCGGAGATGTTGGCGTATAAGGATGCGCCGATGGACACGATTGCAAAATTGAAGGATGAGATTCAGGATGTTATTCCGCAAATTGATATGATTTATGCGCCGATCATGGTCGTTCAGGGAAAAAAAGATCAGATGGTGGATGTAAATGGAGCGGAATTGATTTATAATAAGGTAGAGTCAGATCAAAAGGAACTGGAATGGTACGAGAATTCTGGGCATGTTATTACGATTGACAAGGAAAAGGCGCAGTTGCAAGCTGATATTTTGGCCTTTTTAGATACGCTGGATTGGCATGTTTAAGTTTTACGAAGAGAAAGGAGGGAAACAATGAAGAAAATAGAAGATAAGATTTTAGATTTTATGAAGGAATCACCGAAAAAGACGTTTTCGCTGGATGATTTAGAGGCGGAGATGGGTCTGCAAGATGCGGATGATTTTAAGGCGATGGTGAAGTCGCTTGTTGCGATGGAGGACCGCGGGGATGTGCTTCGGACGAAGAAGAACCGTTATGCGTTGCCGGAGGAGCTGGATTTTGTGAAGGGGACTTTCCGGGCGCATGAGAAGGGCTTTGGATTTGTGCTTCCTGAGGACCAAGAGATGGATGATATTTTTATCCCGCCAACGCAAGTGAATAACGCGATGAATGGGGATATTGTCTTTGCGAATATCACGAAGATTAAGGGTGATAATTTAGCGGAGGGCACGATTCATAAAATTGTGGAACGGAAAACGTCGCAGGTTGTTGGGACTTATATGGAAGATTTGATGGGTGATCCGATTGTGATTCCAGATGATAAGCGGACTTTTGGGCAGGTGGAAATTGACCTTGCAAGTGGTCTGAAACCTGTGGATGGTCATAAGGTTATCGTGGAATTGACGGAGTATCCTGAGGGTCGTCACCGTGCGCGTGGGATTGTCAAAATGATTATTGGGCATCGGAATGATCCGGGTGTTGATATTTTGTCGATTATTCATAAGCATGGGATTCCGATTGCGTTTCCGGATGATGTGATGGAGGAGGCTAACAAAGTTCCTGCTGAGATTTCGGATGGTGAGATTGGGGCGCGTCGTGACTTGCGTGATCAGGTTATTATTACGATTGATGGCGCGGATGCGAAGGATTTGGATGATGCTGTAACGGTGTCGCAACTTCCGAACGGGAATCATAAACTGGGTGTACATATTGCGGATGTGAGTTCGTATGTGACGGAGGGCTCGGCGCTTGATCGTGAGGCGGCAGAGCGTGGCACGAGTGTATACTTGGTGGACCGGGTTATTCCGATGATTCCGCATCGTTTGTCAAATGGTATTTGTTCGCTGAATCCACATGTGGACAGGTTTACGATGTCGTGTGAGATGGAAATTGATGCATCGGGAGCGGTCGTTTCGCATGAGATTTTTGAGAGTGTGATCAATACGACGGAACGGATGACGTATACGGATGTGAATGATATTTTAGTGGCGGAGGATGCGGATTTACGCGCGAAGTATGCGCCGATTGTGCCGATGCTTGAGGATATGTATGCTTTGTCCAAAATTTTGAATAAGAAGCGGGATGCGCGTGGGGCGATTGATTTCGACTTTAAGGAAGCGCGTGTTGTCGTGGATGAAGAGGGGCGTCCGACGGGAGTTGTGACGCGGGAACGTTCGGCTGGTGAGCGCCTGATTGAGGAGTTCATGTTGGCGGCCAATGAATGTATCGCGGAGCATTTTTTCTGGATGCAGGTACCGTTTATTTATCGTATCCATGAAAATCCAAAAGAAGAGAAGTTACAGCGTTTCTTTGAATTTATTACGAACTTCGGCTTGGTTGTGAAGGGGACGGCGAATGATGTGCATCCGCGGGCTTTGCAGCAAGTTTTGGAAGAGGTTAAGGGGAAACCGGAGGAGATGGTTGTTTCGACGATCATGCTTCGTTCGATGCAACAGGCGAAATATGATACGGCGAACTTAGGGCATTTCGGGTTGTCAACGGAATACTATACGCATTTCACGTCGCCGATTCGCAGGTATCCGGATTTGATTGTACATCGCTTAATTCGCGAGTATTTGATTCATGGGGATATTGATGACGCAACGATGGCGAAATGGGCTGAGCGCCTTCCTGAGATCGCAGAGCATACGTCTAAAATGGAGCGCCGTGCTGTAGAGGCGGAACGTGAGACGGATGAGCTGAAGAAGACGGAGTACATGGTGGATCATGTTGGTGAAATTTTTAAAGGGATTATTAGTTCGGTGACGAATTTCGGTCTGTTTATTGAGTTGCCAAATACGATTGAGGGCCTTGTGCACGTGAGTACGATGAAGGACGATTACTATCAATTCCATCAAAATCAGCTGGCTATGATCGGTGAACGTACGGGTCGTGTGTACCGAATTGGTGACGAGGTCGAGGTTGAGGTAACGAAGGTGGACGTGGATCATCGCGAAATCGATTTTGCGCTTCGCAGTCTTGGTAAGGAAACGCCTGGCTTTAAGCGGAGTAAGAAAACGGTGGAAATCTCGAAATCGTTTAAGAAAAATAAAAACCGTCCGAGTGGCGATAAAAAACGGAAGGACAACGATTCCTCGCGTAAGAAGGGCAAACAAGATGGCGGGGACGCTGGACACCCGAAGAAGAAAAAGAAAAAACCATTTTACCAAGGTGTGGCAAAGGGCACGAAGCCGAAGAAACCACGCCGTTAGAAGGGAAGATGTATCATGCCTAAAGGTGATGGACGTTTACTAGCGCAAAATAAGAAGGCGCGTCATGATTACGCGATTGAAGAGACTTTTGAGGCTGGGATTGTGCTTCAGGGAACGGAGATTAAGTCGGTTCGTAATGCGCGCGTGAATTTGAAGGATGCGTATGCGCGAATCGATCGTGGCGAAATTTTTCTGCATAATATGCATATTAGTCCGTATGAGCAGGGAAATCGCTATAATCATGAACCGCTGCGGACGCGTAAGTTATTGTTGCACAAGAAGCAAATTAACAAGTTAATCGGCGAGACAAAAGAGGCGGGGTACTCGATTATTCCGCTGAAAATGTATATCAAGGATGGCTATGCAAAAGTGTTGATTGGTGTGGCGAAGGGTAAGAAGAAATACGATAAGCGTCAAGATTTGAAGAGTAAAGAAGCGAAACGTGATGTGGAGCGGGCGTTTAAAGAAAGACAGCGATAAGATTGGGAGGCTGAATAGATATGTGGTTGAGATGCCTATCTATTTGGTCTTTTTTAGCAGATATTAATAGGGAGTGTAGATGATGATTCCAACTAGAATAATGAAGTTTGAGGCGTTTATGAAGCTTGTGGATCAGGGGGAGATGACGGAAGCTAGGGAGGTTGCGGCGGCTTATGTGGAAGCGCAACCACGAGGGTTTCTAGGTTATTTATGCTGGACGTATGCGGCGTTTGTTGGGGATGGCGACTTGGATTTGGCAAACGGGTATCTGGAGGAGACGTTGCGATGGGACCCGCGTTGTGAGGAAGCGATTCATTTAGGTGTGTTGATTTGGGCAGACCGCGATGATACTAAGGAGAAATATTTTATCGAGCAAGGGATGCGTTATGTGTCACGGGAGCCGTTTTATCCGTATCGGATGGGGCTTTTGCTTGAAAAGAAGGATTTGAAAGAGGCTGCTGTTTATTTTGAAAAGGCGACGATTTTAGGTTCGCGAAATGCGTCATATCTTGGGAAATACGCGACGGTGATGTATTCGCTAGGCAAGAAAAAGGTTGCGCGTGAGTACATAAAACGGGCGCTCGGAATTGATCCGAATCATACGGAGAACGTGCGGCGTTTCGCGCAGATGAGTTATGAGGCTGGTGATTTTAAGGCTGCTCGGGAATTCTCGGAACGGGCTTTGGAGATGACACCAAATGATTTGGAAGCGCAGACTTTAGTCAGGCAAGCCTATCCAACTGGGAATGGACTAGTAGCTTTTGTTCGGAAATTCGGCATATTTTTCGCACGTTTATTTCGAGGGAAAATGACGGATGCAAAAATAAATGCTGGTTTTCTGCTGGGCTTCGGTATTTTGTATGTGCCATTGTTTTTTATCAACGCGACTTGGGGAATTGCATGTCTTGCGGGTGTTCTAATCGTTGTGGCTCTGGCCAGGTTGATTGCTGATGTTCGATTGGCAAAGCGGAAAATTGGGCGGGTTGAACCGGGACCAGTGCCTGTTATCGCAAAAACGCCAGTACCTAAAGTAGCCACGGCGCCTGCTAAGAAAAACGTGGCACCGCGGGAAGTGAAGAAGCATCGCGAAGTTAATCCACCACTTACGAGGAAAGCGGTAAATAGTAAGCGATTAAACCCAAAAATTATCCTTGTTCCGGCTGCCATTTTGCTTGGATTTGGAATAATTAGTAGCGCGATAGATTCCAATAACGGTTTGGTGGACGGTGAATCTTTCATGGAAGATGATGCATTTGCGGATTCAGAGAGCATCTCGAGCTTTTTAGCGATTCAAGAGGGATATTACGAGGATGCGGATGAGGAGACACGAACGAATGCGCTAGATTATGTGGACGAATCGTATCGGCCAACCTTTGAAAAATTGATGGGAACAGAAGCGCTGAAGGATGAGTTTATGCTTGGAATGACGGATTATTATTTTGATGATCAGGAATTTCAGTATGTAAAAATTATGAATGAAGCGGGCGATTTGTTGTTCCTGGCTGAATTTCAAGAGGGGCAGCTGCATTATCTATACGGTGATAATTGGAATCAGACGGCGGAGGATAAGGCGCGTTATCAAGCGTTGTTGCAGGTGACGGAGGAAGAATACACAGATGAGGATACCGAAGATTATTATATAGAAGAAGATGATGTAATTCTAGACGATGAATATATAGAAGAATAAAATGGATGTCACTCATGATTGGCTTTAATTTGCCATTTGTGAGCCATTCGTGTATAATATTAGATACTGTCACGTTTGGTGTTTCGCAAAAAGAAACATTTTTCTCGTGGAATGTTGATACTAACTCTAAACCATGCAGAATCAAGGAATCCCTCAATTGGGTAGGACGAAGATGATGCTTTAAACAAATTGAGCGGTTGTCGCCAATTTACTAGAGTTAGGCTCTATTACACGGGGACGTTACGGATTCGACAGGGATAGTTCGAGCTTGGATTGCGAGTCGGGGGGATCGGCCTCGTTACAAACGTCAAAGCCAATAATAACTGGCAAAACTAATAATAACCTAGCTTTCGCTGCCTAAGAACAGTCGATAGCTGATCCTCCGTGCATCGCCCATGTGCTACGGTAAGGGTCTCAAATGAAGTGGGATACGATTCTAAGTCTCCGTCTGGGGCTTAGGAGAAGAGCTCAATCAGACTAGCTTTATGGAAGCCTGTTGTCGGGCTGATGTATATGCGAAATCCTAATACGACGACTACGCTCGTAGAAGTCTAAGTGCCGTTATTTCTGGACGTGGGTTCGACTCCCACCGTCTCCATAAGACGAAAAAAATCGCTTGAAGCATTAGTAAAATGTTTCAAGCGGTTTTTTCATGTGGAAAAGCGTTGTTAAATAATCAGAAGGGTGTTATACTGGGTTTATAAGTTTATAGCGTGTCAATACGAAACCCCACAAGTCTTATCACCTTGTGGGGTTTCTTGTCGCCTAAAAACGATTGAGTAACCAATGAATGAGTGCAAGTACAATTCCAATAAATAAGGGGGTTATCAAGCCTCTAATGAAAAATTGTTCTCGCTCCCGTCGTCTTTGTTTATTTCGTTTATAGCGTGTCATGTTCGCACCTCCTTCACGTTAAACACACGCGAAAAAAGTGGGATGGCGACATGGCTAGTATAGCATGATTTGTGTTTTTTGGAATCTATCGAAAAATCCATTTTCACCGCGATTACATCATTTTACAGAACAAAAAAGCATTGGAAAGCGGTTTTTACACCAGTTTCCAATGCTTTTACTACTGTTATTCAGAAAAATGACCTTTTTTCTTTTTGTAAAGGTAGATTGGTAGTCCGATTGCTGTTAGAACTAGTCCAATTCCGGCGTTCATCGGTTGGGTGAAGAGGGTGTTGAGTACGATGAAGGCACCACCTAGAATCGCAATGATTGGTATCACTGGATAGAGTGGAACTTTGTATGGCCGGACGAGTTCTGGTTCTCGTTTTCGCAGTACGAAGACGGCAATGAACGTGAGTGTGTAGAAAATCCAAATGACGAAGATAAGCATGTCGGTTAATTGGTTGAATCCTCCGCTGAAAATCATGATGATGGAAATGAGTAGAATCACGATTCCGCCGTTGTAAGGGACACTACTTTTCGCACCAAGTTTCTTGAACCAGTTACTGAATGGCAGTTGGTTATCAAGAGCCATTGCGTACGGGATACGAATTCCGGTCATTGTGTAGCCGTTGATTGTGCCGAATACAGAGATCAGAATACCAACAGTGATGAGCTTACCGCCAATCGAGCCGAAGATGATATTCGCAACGTCTGATGCTGGTGTTGCTGTAGCAGCTAGTGCAGCGGCTGGCATAACGAACAAGTAAGCGATATTGATCAATAAGTACACCAACATAACGCCAGTTAGACCGAACACGATAGCTTTTGGTAAATCTTTTTTCGGGTTTTTCATTTCGCCGGCAATGTTACCAACGTGAATCCAGCCGTCATACGCAAACATGGTTGCTACGAGACCTGATCCTAAGCTTGTCAAAAATGGGTGATCTTCTACGCTGATCGGGAATAACCGGAACGCAACGTCTCCCTGATGAAAGAGTCCAAATATAATAATTAAGATAAGTGGTACTAGTTTGCAGATTGTTGTGACTGCTTGGAATGACCCAGCGACTTTTGCCCCGATAAAATTCATGAGCATAATGAACGCTGCTGCTGCAATGGCCACTGGGACGATGATGCCATCACCAGTTCCAAAAAGGTTCGCGACTTGTGTTGCAAAAATGATTGATAATGCCGCGATATTCGCTGGGAAGTAAATAACGGTTTGCGCCCAGCCAAGTAAGTACGCGGTTAATTTGCCATATGTTTTTTGAAGGTACATCATCATTCCACCGGTTTGTGGGATGGCAGCGGAAAGCTCGGCTGCGGTTAGCCCTCCACAGATGGTGATGACGCCGCCGAGAATCCAAGCTAGCAGGCCAAGACTCGCGGTTCCTGTTGCTGAATAAACGGCCTCAGGTTTGAAAAATACGCCGGAACCGATAACAGTTCCCATAACAATGGTTAGTGCAGTAAAAAAGCCAATCTCTTTTTTTAGTTTCTGATTTTCCATGTGTTTTCCCCTCGCTTGTTGTCAGGAATCAGCGCCCCCTTTGAACACTAATTCCTAGTCAACAGTTGTTTTGTTAAAAATAGAAATTTATTAATGCCTTACTACTGTATCATTTTCTAGCTTTTTTGTCAGCTTTTCCAGCATATCTTTTGTCATGCGGTCTAGGTCATATTGCGGGTCAAAATCCCATTCGTTTCTAGCACAGCTTGCATCGAGTGAATCTGGCCATGAGTCTGCAATCGCTTGGCGGGCAGGATCAACATCATATTTCAGCTCAAAATCAGGGATAAATTTGCGAATGGACGCGGCGATTTGTTCTGGTTCAAAGCTCATTGCCGTGATATTGAAGGCATTGCGATGAACTAAACGTTTTGGATCCGCTTTCATCAGTTTGATAATAGCATCGATTGCGTCTGGCATATACATCATATCCATGTGCGTGCCTTTCGCGATGAACGAGGTGTAGCTCTTATTTTTCAGTGCTTCGTAGTAAATATCTACGGCATAATCGGTGGTTCCGCCGCCTGGAAGTGTTTTGTAGGAAATCAGGCCTGGGAAGCGCACGCCGCGAGTGTCTACGCCAAATTTGTGGAAATAGTAGTCGCATAGTAGTTCGCCGCTTACTTTGGTGACACCGTACATGGTCGTTGGGCGTTGCAAGGTGTCTTGTGGCGTGTTATCTGCTGGTGTGCCAGGTCCGAACGAGCCAATCGAGCTTGGTGTGAAGAATTTCAATTTCAATTCGCGAGCGACTTCAAGTGCGTTCACAAGACCGCCCATATTGAGGCTCCACGCGAGTTGTGGTTTTTCTTCGGCTACAGCAGAAAGCAATGCGGCCAAATGAATAATCGTGTCGACTTCATATTCACGCGCGATATCCATCATTTTATCTTTATCGGTTACGTCTAAAATTTCGAAGGGACCGCTTTCAATAACTTCGTTGCCAGCGATACGGCGGATGTCTGTTGCGATAACGCTGTCCGTGCCGTTTTCAGCGCGCAAACGCATCGTTAATTCGGAGCCAATTTGACCTAGACAACCAGTGATAAGTACTTTTTTCATTTAAAAAACCTCCATTGTATTAGAAATCGTATTTTTATATGTTCTATCGCTTTAGTGGTATAATTAAGTTTGGTATTAGAAAGAGTAATCGGCTGGGTGAACATTGAGACGAATGGCCACTCAGTTGCTCTTTTTTGTTTCTTAATCACACGAATTGAGTTGTTATTTTACTTTGGAAGGGAGCGAAAGTGCGTTTGAAATCACTTTCTCCCAGCCTGTTTTTTAGATGACTTTTAGTTCTTTGCCGACTTTTTCGTATGTTGCTAGTACTTCGTCGAGCATTTCTTTCGTGTGGGCAGCGGTTGGCATGTTACGTACGCGGCCGGTACCTTTTGGAACGGTTGGGAAGACGATGGATTTCGCATAAACGCCTTCTTCTAGCAAACGACGTGAGAATTGTTGTGTTAGGTTCTCGTCGCCGATGATGCAAGGCGTGATGGGTGTTTCGGAATGACCGATGTCAAAACCTAATTTTGCTAAGCCGATTTTTAGATACGTGCCATTTCCCCATAGTTTTTCCATGCGTTCTGGGTCGCTTTCCATGATATCGATGGCTTCGATACATGCTGCTGCGGTTCCAGGTGTTAAAGAGGTCGAGAATAGGAACGGTCTAGCGCGAACTTTTAGCCAATCGATGAGTTGTTGGGAGCCTGCTACGTAGCCGCCGACAACGCCGATTGCTTTAGATAGGGTACCCATTTGGAAGTCGATTTTGTCGGACATGCCGAAATGTTTTACGGTCCCTGCACCTTTGCCCATTACGCCTGAGCCATGCGCGTCATCTACATAAGTAATTAAGCCGAATTCTTCTGCGATAGCAACGATTTCAGGGATTTTTGCAACATCGCCATCCATGGAAAAAACGCCATCCGTGATGTACATAATTTTTTCGTATAGTCCGCTTTCTGTTGCTTCTTTGGCGACGCGGCGAAGATCGTCCATGTCTTGATGCTTGGCGCGCAATACTTTAGCACCGGATAGGCGACACCCGTCAATAATCGATGCGTGATTCAGTTCATCGGAAATGATGGCGTCTTTTTTCGTCATAACGGCGGATATAGCGCCCATGTTACAGTTGAAACCGGATTGGAAAGCGATCGCAGCTTCGGTATGCTTGAATTCTGCTAGGCGTGTTTCGAGTTCATTATGGATTGTCATGGTACCGTTGATAGTGCGCACAGCCCCAGCGCCGACGCCATATTGTTCGGTTGCTTCGATGCATTTCTTTTTCAGGCGGTCGTCATTGGAGAAGCCTAAATAGTTATTGGAAGAAAGGTTGATCAACTCAGCGCCGTTCACCTTGATCTTCGCGCCGTTTGGACCTTCAACGGTATCGATAGTGTTGTAAAGTCCTTGATCTCGTAGTGCTTGTAATTGTGGTTCTAGAAAGTCGTTTAAAACTTTGTTCGTCATGTGAGAGATGCCTCCTAAAAAATTTTTTATATATTATCACGCGTCCCTTACGCCGGATGGGGTTGGGAAAGGGAACCGCGCGGTAATGCCAAAATAAAACTAGAAACCAAGCGATCGATCGGTCACCAGATGGTTGATGTTCTTTTGTTCTAAAAACTCTTGAAGTATCGAGAGAATCAGGTTTTTGATTTTTTCTGGGTTGCCGGATTCAATCATGCTGGTCGCGATTTCATCTTCGGTTAACATCGTGATTAAGTAGGTGAAAATCTCGATTTCTTCGCTCGATAAGGTTTCTGGAAGTAAGAAGACGAGGATGTTCGTGATGTTGACTTTGCCTTCTGATGCGATGTGCATTTCTAAATTATGCTTGGAGCTAAAAACGTGAACCGAGGCCGTTTCAACCTCTGTATTAATAAGAAACATGGCCGTATTTGTTCCGCAGGCCAAGACTTTGCGGTGATTCTCGTGTTTGTTTAATTGTTCGTAAAGGTCGTCCGCCGCGAGATTGGTTTTCTGGGCGATCTCTTGACTGAAGCCGCGGAGGTTATCTTCTAAATTGCGGGTCATCACGCTGCTCGCTGTAAAATGGGTCGCCTTAATGAGTGAGATAATTAAATGATAATAGGTTTGCATCACAGTCAAACTCGATAAAGCCGTCTCAAAATCGGTCGTTGCAACGGCATCCATTGGGAAAGTCTCGTTTTGCTTACGATTCGCGATTTTTTCGAGCTTTTTATTGATGGCGTTGATTTCATTATCTGTGAAAAAAATACTGATAAATTGATAATCATGGGCGAAATTCTCTAAGTGTGATGTCGAGAGGATCATATCGTATTTTTCTAGATTGGTTTCTTTCATAAGATCGATTGGCGTGATGAACTTCATTTTTTTTAGCTTAGGTAAGCGCTTCCTAAATCTTGCTTGTAGCCAGGTATTGATGCCACTGCTGCGCGAGGTCACGATGAGTGCGCTGTACGGTCGCATGTTTTCAGAATGGATAATCGCGGCTTCGAAGTGAAGGACGATGAATCCAGTTTCTTCTTCGGGAATTTGTTTAAAGGGATAGACGTCACACGCTGCTCTGTGCACGATGTCGAATAAATCCGGGAACTCGGCTTTGATCATTTCGAGTAGTGGATTGCTCATCGGCATTTTTTTCTTCAATCGGATGATGGAATACTGGATGTGTTCGGTAAGCCCTTTTAAAACAGTGATTTGTGATAGCGGTGTATCTATTTCTTTCGCGACACGGGAAATGAGTTTTTTCGCGATTCGAATGGCTTGTACTTTCTCGTTTCGGTAAAAAACATCTTGTCCGCGGCGAATTTCTGATTCGAGCACGAGCATCGTTAGCTCCGCGATTTCGCTGTCTGGAATTTCGACCATATCTGGCAAACAGTCACGCAAAATCCGTTCGGCGATGTCGTATTCAGGGTATTCTTGCAGGAAAACATGATTGCCGTCACTTTTAGCGATGATTTTCCCTTTTGGAATTTGTTGAATCGTTATCATGAGGTAAGTCAGCAGGTTTATGTAGGAATCATTGCTAATTTCATAGGAAAGCTTTTTCATCCATTTAGTGATAATCGGATCGCACATGTGCAAAAGGGATAGGTCGACGAAATCCGCGATACGCTCATCGATGTGGGCTTCGTTATCATCTAGGAGGTCGCTGAACATTTGATAGAGCTTGATTTTCGGAACTGTCATTAAAAGCAGTTCTCCGAGCAGTTCGCGTTTTTCTAGGACGGAAGATTCTAATTCGACGCCGATGCCACGTTTTCGCTTAATGTGGATTTTGCCGTTCCAGTCTTCTTCCAGCCGGGTTAAATCACTGCTCACAGTGGCGACGGTGACCGAAAGTTCGTTGGCAAGCGCAATCAATTTCACCGGTTCGGACTCGTTTAAAAGCACCCGCAAAATGATTTGTTGTCTCTCAAAAGGTGTAAACTCATTATTGACGAGTTCCAATATGTTTTTTTGAATGCGATCACGATGGGCAGACGCGCCGGTGACAGTGAGCCGACTCCCGTGTTTGACTAAGGTTAATTTGAAATCCTGCAATGTTTCGCCGACTTCTTTTAAATCGCGACGCACGGTTCGTTCGCTGACATCTAAATAAGAAGCGAGCTGTGCAATCGAAATATCGCCGGGTACCGATAGGATTTTTTCTAAAATGATTCGTGAGCGTGCAGATAGGTACATTATGTTTCTTCCTTTCGCAGAAATTTTCCCCATGAAAGCTGCGTATGCGTTTCATTTTCTTTCGCTGCTAAAGATTCACCTTACACCCTTATACTATGACTCCGCTTGCATATAAGCAATACAAACATATTGCTAATTTGTCCAGTTTTGAAATTGAAAAGTTGGACAAAGTTATATCAAGCCACGAAATGAGTGCTTTTCCTAGTGTTTGCAGGTGTTGGCGCGCAATGCTTTTCGGGATTTAATTGCTATTTTATATTGTGAAATACTTATCAAACTCGATTTGACAGCGTTTACGTCAGGGTGCTATTCTGTACTCGCAAACACAATCTAAAAGAAGGACGTGAACGAAGATGAGAATTAGTGTCGTGAAAGAAATCAAGGCGGGCGAGGCTCGTGTTGGTATGACGCCTGAAAACGCGGCGGTATTGGTGAACCAAGGGAACGTTGTATTAGTAGAACAAGATGCTGGGATTGGTTCCGGTTATACAAATCAAGAATATGTGGACGCTGGTGCGACGCTTGTTGATCAAGCAGAAGCATGGATGGCGGACATGGTTGTCAAAGTGAAAGAGCCACAGCCTTCCGAATATCCGTTTTTCAAGCGAGGTCAGATTATCTGGGGATTTCTTCATTTAGCCGCGTCGAAACCGTGTGTGGAAGCCCTTTTAAAAGCAGGTGCCACAGCGATTGGCGGGGAAACGATTGAAAAAGATGGCGTGCTTACGTTGTTAAAACCAATGAGCGCGATTGCAGGACGTCGAGCGATTTTCATGGGTGCGTATTATTTGGAAAAACAACATCAAGGTGAGGGAATCTTGCTATCTGGAATTGAAAATATCCCGGCTGGTGAGGTGGTGATTCTTGGTGGGGGAAACGCAGCGATCAACGCGTGCGATATGGCGATTGGAATTGGCTGTAGCGTGACGATTTTGGAGTTGAATCCAGAACGAATTGCGTATTTAACGGAACATTACGCAGGGAAATCAGTCACAATTTTGCCATCGACAACGGAAAATCTCGAGCGGGAAATCCAGAAGGCGGACGTCTTTATTTCGACAATCCTCATTCCTGGAGCGAAACCGCCAAAAATAGTCAAGGAATCTATGGTGAAATCGATGAAACCGGGCAGCGTCATTGTTGATATCGCTATCGATCAAGGCGGAACGGTGGAAACCATCGAGCACTATACGACGCATGATGATCCGATTTTTATCAAGCATGGTGTGCTTCATTATGCGGTTCCAAACATGCCGGGTGCGACGCCTAGAACCTCGACCATGGCGCTGGCAACGGGGAACCTTCCGTATTTATCAGCCATCGCGGAAAAAGGACTGGAACAAGCCTTACGCGCAGATGTTTCTTTGGCAAGTGGGCTGAACATTCATCAAGGGAACATCATGTCAAAAAGCCTCGCCGACACGTTAGGAATGGAATATAGTGAGGTACTCCAATGATGAAAACCGACGAATATGTGACGATTTGGGACATTAATAAAGCGAAAGAAGTGCTTCAAGATAACGCCCGCAAAACACCGCTTGTAAAATCATTCTACTTAACAAGTGTGGCAGAAGCAAACGTTTACCTAAAGTTAGAAAACATGCAATTAACTGGCTCTTTCAAATTCCGTGGTGCTTATAACAAAATCGCGGCCTTGACGACGACCGAAAAGGAGCACGGTGTCATCGCTTGTTCAGCAGGAAATCACGCGCAAGGCGTTGCTCTGTCCTCAAAATTACTCGGAATCAATAGTAAAATCGTGATGCCTGAAACCGCGCCACAAGCTAAAATCGATGCAACGAGAGGTTATGGTTCGGACGTTGTTTTATATGGGCAAACGTTTGATGAAGCTAAAGAGAAGTGCATCGAAATCGCGGAGAAAACAGGACGCACCTTTTTGCATCCATATGACGATCCGGCGGTGATTGCTGGGCAAGGAACGATTGGTTTGGAGATTTTGGACAACATGTGGGATGTCGATACGGTTATCGTGCCAATTGGTGGCGGTGGTTTAATATCGGGCATCGCGATTGCGCTGAAATCGTTTAATCCGAACATTCGCATTATCGGCGTGCAAGCGGAAAATGTGCATGGCATGAAATCGTCGTTTGATGCTGAAAAAATCACGCCGCATTACGCAGCGCCAACGATGGCAGATGGCTGTGCGGTGAAAGTTCCTGGGGACATCACGTTTTCTATTGTGAAAGAATTGGTAGACGAGATCATCACGGTTTCGGAAGACGAGTTAGAACAAGCGATGAAAGATTTGCTACAGCGTGGAAAAGCGGTTGTTGAAGGCGCCGGGGCACTCAGCACGGCCGCACTCGTTTCCGATAAAATAACAGATTATGTGCAAGGCAAAAATGTTGTTTGCATCATATCTGGCGGAAATGTTGATTTAGAGCGAATTTCTCAAGTTTGCGAACATTTCTTTTCTAGCGAAGTTGTCGAGTAATAGTAATCACAATCATTGTAACTAGTTGCTAAAGTGGGTATACTTAGAAAAACAGTACTATCCGTAGAAGTCTAGTGGTAGTAAGTCAAGTGAAAAGGAGTAGTTATTCGAGTAAAAACTTCGTTTTAAGACCGAACAAAACTAAGCCCGCCAAAATAGTGATTTTTTCGGGCATTACCAAGTATGCGAACATAA
>NZ_QPKR01000119.1:0-380 GCF_003856515.1 Listeria sp. SHR_NRA_18 | reverse complement strand
GTGCCGGCGTGCTGCTGCTGCTCCTGGGCATCTGCGCGATCATCGTCGCGAGCTGGGGCTGGGTGGCCTGGACGCCGGGGCAGATGGACGCCACCCAGGCCGCGCTGGTGGCCGAATCGCTGATCTTCGCTGCCGCCATGGCCTCGCGCCTGCGCATGCTGCGCATGTCGGAGCAGGCGCTCGGCCGGCGCACGCGCGAACTCGTGGAAGTGCTGGGCACCGACGCCCTCACCGGCGCGGCCAACCGTGCGGGCCTTGGGCGCCGGGCCGGCGCGGCGCTGGAGGCGGGCGAGCCGTTCGCGCTCATGCTGCTCGACCTGGACGGTTTCAAGGCGGTGAACGACACCCATGGCCACGCCGCGGGCGACGCGGTGCTGGTG
>NZ_QPKR01000118.1:0-380 GCF_003856515.1 Listeria sp. SHR_NRA_18 | reverse complement strand
CTTCTGTCACCGGCCTTACCAGACCTGCTTCCATCACACCTGCCTTCAGGAACCTGCGGATAAGTGACAGCACCCGTTTATCCGACACCCGTTTCGCTATCCGGCTCATCAGCACGTCGTGATTTACCCGATCGAAGAACTTCTCCAGATCGAGATCGACTACCCAGTGATACCCAGAACCGATATAGTCCTGAGCCTGTTTCACTGCCTGATGGGCCGAGCGTCCGGGCCGGAACCCATAGCTGTTATCGCTGAACGACGCATCCCATTGCCCCTGCAACACCTGCATCATCGCCTGCTGGATGAAGCGATCGACTACCGTCGGGATACCCAACTGGCGTTCGCCGCCGCCGGGTTTCGGGATGCTCACTCTTCTCACG
>NZ_QPKR01000117.1:0-380 GCF_003856515.1 Listeria sp. SHR_NRA_18 | reverse complement strand
GTGCTCTACTGGGGCATTATCGGGGCTATCGTGTTCCGCGGCATCTTCGTTGCCATCGGTACCGGTTTGCTCAGCCTCGGGCCATACGTTGAAATTGTCTTTGCGCTGATCGTGGCCTGGACGGCGGTGATGATGTTGCGCAGCGGCGATGACGGTGATGAGATCGAAGACTACTCGCAACACCTGGCGTACCGCATGGTTAAACGGTTCTTCCCGATTTGGCCAAAACTGCGGGGCCACGCTTTCCTGTTAAGCCAGAAAGAAGTTGATGAAGAGTTGGCTAAGCCGGAAAACAAGGATGTGACCATTGGCCGTGGTGCCAAAGCCTGGCGCTATGCTACACCGCTGATGCTGTGTGTGGCCGTGGTTGAGCTGTCCGA
>NZ_QPKR01000116.1:0-381 GCF_003856515.1 Listeria sp. SHR_NRA_18 | reverse complement strand
CCGGAGGCGCGGTAAACGTCAATGCGCAGATCGGCCGGGTTGATTTCGATATCGATATCGTCATCCACTTCCGGATAGATAAATACGGAACTGAAGGAGGTATGGCGGCGGCCGCCGGAATCGAATGGGCTCTTGCGTACCAGGCGATGCACGCCGGTTTCAGTACGCAACCAGCCAAACGCATAGTCGCCGATAATCTTGATGGTTGCCGATTTCAGGCCCGCGACGTCGCCGTCGGACTCTTCAATCACTTCCGTTTTAAAGCCTTTGGATTCCGCCCAACGCAGGTACATGCGCAGCAGCCTGCTGGCCCAGTCCTGCGCTTCGGTGCCGCCGGAGCCTGCCTGGATATCCAGATAGCAGTCCGCGCTGTCGTATTCA
>NZ_QPKR01000115.1:0-382 GCF_003856515.1 Listeria sp. SHR_NRA_18 | reverse complement strand
TAATTATCCTTACCTTAATTAATTGCATATGTAACAGTTCAGGGAAAAAACCCTTTGGCATAACTACCTCCATAAAATCTATCTTAGATGCTGAATCTTTAAACAGTGTAAGACAAGCATAGCTCATTCCGAGCCAGCACGAGGGATTCTCAAGACTGGTCTGATGTTATATCATCTTTCCACTTAAAAGAGATTAATCAGAACCCGGGTTTCTCTGAGCAGGTGATAGGAACTATCAGGGTCCCAGCTGACCCGTCTTCCTTTCTGCGGCCCGTTGCGGCTGCCGGCAGCGGGTCATCTTACGATATAGAAAGTTGAGGATGTATCAATAATCATTTACGTTGATCATCGACTTCCTCTGGTTGTGCCATTATTCTATACC
>NZ_QPKR01000114.1:0-383 GCF_003856515.1 Listeria sp. SHR_NRA_18 | reverse complement strand
CGTGCTGACTGCTCGTGCGCACCACCTCATCACCACCCACGAACTGGGACGCCTGGCCGCTGTCACATTCACCCGCGATGCCGCAACCGAGTTGCTGTCGCGCATCGTGGCGTCATGCCACTCCGACCATGCGCGGCGTATCGCTGTCGGCACCTTTCACTCTCTTGCCCTCAACCAACTGCGGCGCAACGCCCGCGGCAAGGTCCCACGCCTCATCAACGATGCGGAGCGCGTAGCCATCCTCAGGCGCTGCTGGAAGGACTTCGCTCCGAATTTGAAATTCGAAGAGATCGTCAGGGAGGTGGACAAGGCCAAGGGCTCAGTTGCGCCGTAT
This sequence comes from Listeria sp. SHR_NRA_18, assembly GCF_003856515.1. Classification (NCBI taxonomy): domain Bacteria; kingdom Bacillati; phylum Bacillota; class Bacilli; order Caryophanales; family Listeriaceae; genus Listeria; species Listeria sp. SHR_NRA_18. The sequence continues at coordinate 49 of NZ_QPKR01000114.1, read as the reverse complement.
GTCTTCGAGGACATCCTTGTCGAGAGGATATTCAAGGCGTATGAGGAGG
>NZ_QPKR01000113.1:0-383 GCF_003856515.1 Listeria sp. SHR_NRA_18 | reverse complement strand
GTATCTGATTAGCCCGAGCGTCATCCGCCCCCTGTTTTTATGCATCTGCATAAAAGCAAAACCCGTAACTCACCTTTTTCATCATAATTTTTATCATTTTCGATAACATTTGCTAACCAGCACGTCATAACATCGATTTTTTTGCCCTCCCCGGGTTGGCATTTTATACAAAGCGTCAGCCCTGTTTGCCGGAGAAAGATGTGAAATTTTGCGCATTCTTGCATCGTTGCCTTTCCCTATACTCACCACCATCAGTAAATGTCGGTGAAGGGGCAACCTATGCAGCAGGCAAAAATCACACACCTCTATCAGAGCTTACAGCAGAGCGTAAACCGCCGGGCTGAGCATACCGCCCTGTTCTTTGAAGGCCATAAATACAGTTA
>NZ_QPKR01000112.1:0-384 GCF_003856515.1 Listeria sp. SHR_NRA_18 | reverse complement strand
AAAAGTCGTCGATGCTATCACAGATGCAACGAAGAAAGCAGCGCTACAAAAAGAGCTAGACGAAGCGAAGAAACAACTAGAAGCGAAACAAGCAGCAGCGGCGGCAGAAAAAGCACGCCAAGAAGCAGCAGAAGCCAGCGTGAAAGATTTATTCACCAATGGTGACGTAACAGGAACGATTAAAGATACAACAGATCAAGAAGCGATTGATAAAGCACGAAAAGTCGTCGATGCTATCACAGATGCAACGAAGAAAGCAGCGCTACAAAAAGAGCTAGACGAAGCGAAGAAACAACTAGAAGCGAAACAAGCAGCAGCGGCGGCAGAAAAAGCACGCCAAGAAGCAGCAGAAGCCAGCGTGAAAGATTTATTCACCAATGGTGA
>NZ_QPKR01000111.1:0-384 GCF_003856515.1 Listeria sp. SHR_NRA_18 | reverse complement strand
CACCAACCCCAGCCAAAGCAGGAGTACGCGGAGCCTACCAAACCTGCTTTTCGTCATCATGTTTACCTGCGTTGCTCGTTTCTGTAGCAAAAGACCAGGGTGTTATCTTTGGCCGGGCTGCGCCAGCGCAGGGAAACATGCGGCTCACCGCCCTGAGCCAGCAGCCAGGTGTCATAGGCCCCCTCAAGCACCGTGGCAAAAGAGAGTGCCCAGACGTCCTCGTTGGCCGGATCGGCACTGTGCGGGTAGGCATAATGGGTCAGGATCATCTGTTCGCCATTCGCCTCAATCTGCACCCTGCCCCAGTCAAACTGACGTAGTAAGGCATTGAGAGCATCCTCCAACTCTCCCACCGTTTCCGCCTCCGGCAATGGCAGCTTCTTC
>NZ_QPKR01000110.1:0-384 GCF_003856515.1 Listeria sp. SHR_NRA_18 | reverse complement strand
CCTTTGGTATAATCCCATATCAAAACCTATTATCAACCACGTGTGGTGTCTGGCGGAACAGGGCTGGATAGCGACACGGCCTTAACTGAGGTTCTCCCATGAAAAAAGGTATTCACCCTAAATACGACGAAGTTACTGCAAACTGCTCTTGCGGTAACGTGATCAAAATCCGCTCTACCGTGGGTCACGATCTGAACCTGGACGTTTGTGGCGAATGCCACCCGTTCTACACTGGCAAGCAGCGTGATGTTGCTACCGGTGGCCGCGTTGACCGCTTCAACAAGCGTTTCAGCGTACCAGGCGTTAAGAAATAAGTTTTCTTATCGTCAGATGAAAAAGGCGCCTTCGGGCGCCTTTTTTCGTTTTTGCCTTCGGTGCAGGCAG
>NZ_QPKR01000010.1:0-110415 GCF_003856515.1 Listeria sp. SHR_NRA_18 | reverse complement strand
CCTGAGCCAGGATCAAACTCTCTTTAAAATAAAGATGAATCTGAATACTTATTCAACACCGTGAATAAGATCCTTGCGTCAAATTGACTTCGCTAGCAAATTACTTTACTAGTATTACTTTTGGAAATAGCTTTCTATTTCCGCCCTGCGATTCTTACCTAGAAACATCACTGTCTCTATTGGTTTTATCTTTGTTTCTGTTCAGTTTTCAAAGGTCAATCTCTCATTCGCTTTCATCTAGCAGCGACCTTCTTATAGTATCATTAGGGCTAATCTTTGTCAACAGTTTTTATCTTTTTTTTGAATAAAAGTTTAAATGTTGTTTTTTAGCTGATTTTCAAACGAAATGCTTGGAAATCCTTTGCTATTAGCCGTTTTCCTAATTACTTATAAGAGGCACGATAACTAGAATACCATGTATATTCTATAAACGCAATAGTATTTCGTAAATTTATTTATAATTATTTATTCTATTGCATATTCACTATGTTGTATGGATAATCAAGTCTTTTTCTAAAAAACGATCCTTTAATGAAGAATCTAATTCATTTCCGGTGATGATGCTTGAAATATCAGCGAAATCTGCGTATTTGTATAGTGATATCCTTCCGAACTTAGTGTGATCCGTTACTAGGAAAACTTCTGTTGCGGAATGGAGCATCTGGACTTTTGCTGGCACTAGATACTCGTCGTAGTGCATGAGGCCTTTTTCTAGATCGATGGCTGGCGTCGTCACAAATGCTTTATGAACATGGAGATTCCGCAGGGTTTCTTCTGTAATCATACCGTTTAGCATGTAGGTTTCAGGATATAGAACGCCGCCTGTTACGATAACCTTGATGGAGGAATGGCGTAGTATTGTTGCTACGTTAATATCATTTGTGATGACTGTTAGCTTGGTTCGGGCTTGGATAGCTCTGGCGATATGGCCTGTTGTTGTACCGGAATCAAGAATGATTGTGTCGCCGTCTTCGATAAGAGATGAGGCGTAGGATGCGATACGCTGTTTTTCTTCATATTGGACTTCTTCGCGTTTTTGAAAATCTGGTTCGGATATGATTTTCTCTTCTATCATGACGCCGCCGTGTGTTCGCTTGAGTTTTTTTTCATCTTCTAGGGTTGTTAGATCGCGGCGAATCGTGACTTCGTGGACTTTGAAATGGCGGGCTAGTTCGTTGACACTTGCTATTTTTTTATTTTTGACGTAGTTTAGGATGGCTTGTTTTCGTTCGATGGACAGCATCTTTATCTCCTTTCGTGATGTGATTAATTAAAAAATCTGCGTGGCACTTCCTAGGTTCTGGAGGTTTCACGCAGATTTGGGATATTATTTCAAACGTTTTTCTAGTTCTGCTTTCATTTCTTCGTAGCCTGGTTTACCTAATAACGCGAACATGTTTGCTTTGTAAGCTTCTACTCCTGGTTGGTCGAATGGATTTACACCGTTTAGGTAGCCACTCACGCCAACTGCGATTTCAAAGAAGTATACTAGATAGCCGAATGAGTAGGCATCTAGTGATGGGATTTCTACTACAAAATTAGGTACATCGCCATCTGTATGTGCTAATAGGGTACCTTGGAAGGCTTTGTCGTTTACGTAGTCAACCGTCTGTCCTGCAAGGTAATTCAGTCCATCAAGATCATTGTCTTCTTTATTGATTGTGATTTCGTGACGGGCTTTGGTTACTTTGACAACTGTTTCGAAAATGTTGCGGCGTCCTTCTTGGATATATTGACCTAGGGAATGCAAGTCTGTGGAGAAGTTAGCACTGGATGGGTAGATTCCTTTTTGGTCTTTTCCTTCGCTTTCGCCGAATAGTTGCTTCCACCACTCGTTGAAATATTGTAGGCCTGGCTCGTAGTTAATAAGCAACTCGGTAACTTTACCTTTACGGTAGAGTACATTGCGGGCTGCTGCGTATTGGTAAGCGATGTTTTTGTCTAGTTCTGAGCTACTGAAATCTGCACGGGCTGCGTCAGCGCCTTTCATCATCGCTTCGATGTCTACGCCGCTTGCTGCGATTGGTAATAGGCCAACAGCTGTAAGCACGGAGAAACGGCCACCAACGTCATCTGGCACGACAAATGTTTCGTATCCTTCTGAGTTTGATAGTTCTTTTAATGCGCCTTTTGCTTTATCAGTTGTGGCGTAAATGCGGGATTTGGCTTCTTCTTTGCCGTATTTCTTTTCTAAAAGTTCTTTAAATACGCGGAATGCAATTGCTGGTTCCGTTGTTGTACCTGATTTAGAAATAACGTTAACAGAGAAGTCTTTGCTATCAATCACGTCGATTAGGTCGTGTAAGTAGCTTGAACTAATGCTGTTCCCTGCGAAAAATACTTGTGGTGCTTGGCGTTTTTCTTTATCTAGTACGTTATAGAATGCGTGATTTAGCGTTTCAATCGCCGCACGGGCGCCAAGGTAAGATCCGCCGATACCGATAACGATTAGGACTTCCGAATCTGCTTTGATTTTTGCTGCTGCTTTTTGGATGCGGGCGAATTCTTCTTTGTCGTAATCGCGGGGTAAGTTGATCCATCCTAGATACTCGTTTCCTGCGCCAGTGCCGTTATGTAGTGCGTCATGTGCTGCTGTGACAGCTGGTTGTAAATAGTCGATTTCATGTTGCTCGAAAAATTTCAATGCGTTTGAATAATCAAATTGAATATGTGTCATCGTTTTCCCTCCAAATTTAGTGCCTATTTATAGTACTTACTTTATATCAACTGTGCCGATTTAGCAAGAATTGTGTGTCCTAGTTTTCTTGTGGCAAAATATACGGAACACCGTTTTCTAGAACGAGTTTGTTGATTGCAACATCCTGTTCTTGAATGAGGTCATCTGCTTGCGGAATCGAGGTCCACCTAGCATGAAAAACGCTATCATCTTTTTCCACAGTCAGAAAATCTCCTGTCGCGGTTGCTTTATAGACAAATAAGCAGACGTGTTCCCAAGCCGTTCTGCGTTCTTTAACGTACAATAAACTATCAATCGTACAGCTAATCCCTGTTTGTTGTTTGACTTTCGAGATTAGCGCTTGTTCTAGTGTTTGATCGGTTTCAACCCGACCGCCTGGAAATGCCCATTTTAAATCGCGATTTTTCACGAGTAGAATGTCATCCTTTTTTTCATTGTAAATAAATCCCTTCACCAACAGTACCCTCTTCATGAACAAACCTCCCTTAAGGCCTTATATTTAAAATTATCTAAAAATTCAAACCCACGAAGTAATCATTAACTATGTTGTCTAAAATGTTTGTTAATTAAAAACAGAAAACCTTATGATTAGGAAACTCCTATGTGAAGTCTCCTAAGGTTCATTGGTTTTACTTGTCTGCTTTGTCTACCCATTCTTGTAGTTTGTCACGCAGCGTATTGAATCCTTCGTCTGGACCTGATGACATTTGTTGTTGTGGGCGTTTTGTTTCTTGTTTTGCTTTTGCTGGTGCTTCTTCTGTCGCACGGATGGACAGGCTGATTTTATTTGTTTCATTATTGATTTCTAGAATTTTGACTTTTACTTCTTGTCCAACTTCTAAAAACTCATGCACGTCTTTTACAAAACCGTGGTGGATTTCTGAAATGTGTACTAGCCCTTGTGTTTTGTCGTCCAATGCAACGAACGCGCCGTAGCCTTGAATTCCTGCTACCTTACCTGTAATAATATCGCCAACTTTAAATTCACTCATTCTCTATTCCTACTTTCTGACTTTCAATAATTACAAATTATATCACTACGCCCTAAAATACACAATTATTAGATTTGATTTTGTCCATTGTTTCGCATGAGATTATGATACAATGGGACTGAAAAGCGTATTTTCGAGGAGGATTTAGTGATGAGTCATTTTGATGAAGTAATCCCGCGTATTGGGACAAACAGCGAGAAATGGGACGATGTGAAGAATTTATTTGGAACGGAAGCTATTATTCCGATGTGGGTGGCGGATATGGATTTCAAGCCGCCGTATGCTGTTCACCAAGCCTTTCAAAAGTTGCTGGATCATGGGATTTTTGGGTATTCGATGACGGTTCCTGGTTTAAAGCCGAGCATTATTGACTGGTTGGCTACACGGCACGGTTATCGGGTCGATGAGTCGGCTATTTTTCTGAATGCTGCGGTTGTTCCTTCTATATCTATGGCGATTCGTTCGTTAACGGAAAAAGGAGACGCAGTTTTGATGCATTCGCCGGTGTACCATCCGTTTTTCTTAGTGACTGCACAGACGGAGCGCGTTGTGACGTTGACGCCACTAATTTATGAAGATGGCGCGTATCAAGTCGATTGGGCTGATTTTGAGGAAAAAGTGAAGCAGGTGGAGTTGTTTATTCTTTGTAATCCACATAATCCTGGTTGCCGTAGTTGGACGCGCGAGGAGCTTCAAAAAATGGTCGCGCTTTGTGAGCGTTATGGTGTGCCGATTATTTCGGATGAGATTCATTCGGACTTGACGATGCCAGGTGTGACGCATACGCCGCTTGCTGTTGCTACGCCGGATTATGAAGCGCAAATTGTAACCTTGATGGCTCCGACGAAGACGTTTAACTTGGCTGGGATAAAGGCTTCTTTTTTCATTACGACAAATCCGGAATTCCAAAAGAAGTTTGACTATGAGGCGAAATATACGTCACGTCCAGAGCTGAATTCGTTTGGTGCGGTTGGTATGGAGGCGGCTTATCGTTTTGGTGCTGAGTGGGTGGATGAGTTGCGCGATTATATTTTTGCGAACTATCAATATACGAAGGCTGAGATTGAAAAGCATTGTCCGGCGGTTGGCGTGACGAAGCTTGAAGCGACTTATTTGATGTGGCTGGATTGCCGGTCGCTCGGACTAGATGACAAAACGATCTTGCAAAATTTGATTGATGCTGGTGTCGGCGTGCAGATGGGCTCTGATTTTGGTCTCGCGGGTTCGGGCTTTGTACGCTTGAATATTGCTTGTCCGAAAGAGACGTTGCAAAAAGGTGTCGCTTGTTTGATTGCTGGCCTGAAAAAGTCCAATTGATCGGTTTTTCACGAGTTGTTTGTTATACTTGATGAGGAAAATTAAAAAATGAGGAGTTGGAAAATATATGTTTTTAGGACTTCGTGAATTGCTTTATTCGAAGTTACGTTATTTCTTGGTAACGGGGATTATGATTTTGATTGTTCTGCTTTCCTTGTTTTTATCGGGGCTTGCGAATGGTTTGGCGTACGATAATGCGTCCTCGGTCGCGAACAATGATGTGCCGTATTATGTTTTGGCTAAAGATGCGCAGGGCAAGGTGGAGCGTTCACTTTTTCCTGAATCGGATTTAGCCGGGATTAAGGATGGCGAGAATGTGAAGGATGCGGCGGTTCTTGGTCAATCGATGCAGACGTTGAAACGCGCGGATGATGGAAAAAAATTCAGTATGGCGATTTTTGCGATTACGCCTGGTAGTTTTTTGGAACCGAAAGTGACGTCGGGCTCGCAGATGAGTGTGACGAAACCTGATGGCGTTATTTTGGACGCGTCGCTAAAGGGTGATTTGCAGGTTGGCGATGTGCTAGAGGACGATATTTTGAACAAGCAGATGACGGTTATTGGTTTTGCGAAGGACCAGAAGTATAGCCATGCTCCTGTTGTTTACATGAATATGGCGGTTTGGCAGGCGATTAACCCTAGCCTTTACCACCAAAAAATTCCGCAAACGAGTACGGTGGCGATTCTTGCCAAGGATGCGGATAAGGATGTTTCGATTGATAATAAGGATTTGACGGTTATTACGCATAAGGATTTCCTCAGTCAGATTCCTGGTTATTCGGCGGAGCAAATGACGCTGAACATGATGATTTTCTTCTTGATTGTGATTGGTGGCTTTATTTTGACGGCTTTCTTCTATATTATGACATTACAAAAAACAGGGCAGTTCGGAATTTTGAAGGCGCTTGGAACGAAGACGAGCTATTTAGTGGCAAGCGTTGTGTCGCAAGTAGTGTTGATTTCGGTCGTGAGTATCGGGATTAGTATCGCTGCAACGGCTGGACTTTCAACGATTATGCCTGACGCGATGCCGTTCCGATTAACTGGCTTGACGATGACGCTTTACAGTGTGCTATTTTTCGCCGTAGCGGTTATCGGTTCGCTTTTATCACTCATCAAAATTGCTAAAGTAGACGCGCTGGACGCGATCCGGGGAGGCGATCAATAATGACAGCTCTTTTAAAATTTGAAAATGTAACGAAAACCTATCCTTCTGGTCCAACGACGATTCATGCGTTGCGCGAAACTAATTTTGAAGCAAATGCTGGGAAATTAATCGCGATTGTTGGACCTTCTGGCTCTGGAAAAAGCACCTTCCTGTCCTTAGCTGGGGCATTGCTGACGCCATCATCAGGGGAAATTGCGATCAACGGGAAAGTCATCAGCGACTTGTCGAAAAAAGCGCAGACGGAATTACGTTTGTCCGAGGTCGGATTTATTTTTCAAGCGGCACATCTTGTTCCTTATTTAAAAGCACAGCAACAACTCGAGTTTATCGGCAAATTGGCTGGGCAGGAAAAGCAGGATGTTGCTCAGAAAAGTGAGGCCTTGTTGACGCAACTCGGACTCGGCGATCGGTTGCAATTTTATCCGAAAGATTTGTCTGGTGGGGAGAAACAACGGGTGGCGATTGCGCGCTCGCTGATTAATGAACCTGCTGTGATTTTGGCGGATGAACCTACCGCGAGCTTGGATTCTACGCGAGGTCGGGAAGTCGTGGAATTGTTGCGTGCGGAGGTTGAAGGTAAGGATCGTGCGGTTATTATGGTGACGCATGATGAGCGGATGTTGGATTTATGCCATCATGTGTACCGGATGTTAGATGGTGTTTTGACGAAAGATTAATAGGAAAGCGATATGCCTTGCGTATGAGGTGTATCGCTTTTTTTAGGCCTTGAATTTACAATTGAAGTGCAACGGTAACTAAAAAAGAGACTCATAATGAAAATCCGAGTAAAATAGTAATTGCGACACAACTATTTTGAAAGGATGTTATCATTATGAGCCCATATCAACATCTTACCATATCTGAACGCGAAAAAATATTAGTAGGGATAGCGGAAGAAAAAAGCATCAGAGAAATGGCGGAGGAACTTGGACGCGCACCGTCCACTGTGTCTAGAGAAATTCAGCGAAATACAGTCGATAGTACCTATTCTGCTAATCAAGCCCAACAAAACTATACATGCAAGCGCAAAGCCTGTCATCGTGAGCCATTGCTGAGTTATTTGCCTATCAAACAGAAAGTACAGCATCTGCTTCTTCACCATCAATGGTCTCCAGAACAAATCTCAAAGCGATTAAAACTGGAGGGAGCTCCCATTCAAATAAGTTATATCACTATCTATCGGGGGATCTATGCTGGACAATTGGAAGACAGGAAACTTATCAATGGACAGCGCGGAATCGCAAGAAAACTGCGTCATCGCGGGAAAACAAGACATACGAAAGGCTATCAGGAAACAAGAGGAAAAATTAAAATCTCTCATTCCATCCATGATCGTCCGAAGGAAGCCGACGAGCGCCATTGTATCGGTCATTGGGAAGCAGATACCGTTTTAGGGAAAACAGGCTTACCTTGCTTAATCACGCTAACAGATAGGTATTCTCGCTATCTCTTATCAGAACAAATTCCACGTAAAAATGCTAGCTTTGTCACGCCAAAATTAATTGCCATGTTTCAGCAATTGCCTAAGCACAAAGTGAAAACAGTTACTCCAGATAGAGGCAAAGAATTTGCTAAACATGCAGATGTTAGCGCTATGCTTGATGGGCTTCCGTTTTACTTTGCTGATCCACACGCACCTTGGCAACGTGGCACGAATGAGAATACCAATGGTTTACTGCGAGAGTATTTTCCCAAAAATGAAGATATAGCGAATTACTCGTATCAAGAAATCAGACAATCCATTGACGAATTGAATAAAAGGCCAAGAAAATGCTTGGGTTGGAAAACACCGTATGAAGTTTTCTTTGATATCGTGTTGCACTTGACTTGACAATTCAAGGCACAAAAAAGCTGAAGTCAGAAGCGGCGATTGCCAACTAATAACTCCAGCTTTGGTTCGTTTATTTATTATTCGCCCATTAATTTCAAAGCGTGATCTAAAACTTTTTCACCATTCATTGTACCATAAGCTGTCATGTCGATAACATCAACTGGAACGCCTTTTGGTTCAGCCAATTTATCGACCGTTGATTTTTGGTAACGAACTTGTGGGCCAAGCAATACAACATCAGCTGTATCAATAAGTCCATTGATTTCAGAGATAGAATACGCAGCAATTGTCGCTTCTAATCCTTTTGCTTCTGCTGCTTTTTGCATTTTTGTTACTAATAAACTTGTAGACATTCCTGCCGCACATACTAATACGATATTTTTCATCAAAAATCTTTCCTTTCGATTTTAGGGTGGCTTACTTTTGCTATATACTCATTATACTCATAATACAGCGTTTACACAAGGTTGAGCTCCACGCGCGCCGAGAAACGCTCATTTCCGTCGTTAAAAGCTCTGCTCCGATGCTCATGTACAAATCGTACACTCCGCTTCGGTGCTCGCTTTTGCCTAGGAACTAAGCATTTCTCGGCGCGCGTGGTTTTTGTGGCTTATCTAAACTTTTAGCAATGCCGAATTCGATAAGACCGCATCTCTCAATCGAGCGGTTCCAGCCGATTTACAGGATAGTGATTTTGTCGATGGTTACGTCGTGGACTGGTTTGTCTTGGGCTCCTACGCTTACGGATTGGATTTCGTCTACTACGTCCATGCCTTCTACTACTTGGCCGAATACTGTGTGGCGGCCGTCTAGGTGTGGTGTTCCGCCGGCTTTATAGGCTTCGATTACTTCGGCTGGAAATCCTGCTGATTCCATTTGTTTCGCCATTTGTGGGTGTAGGTTTTTATTTGTTACGATGAAGAATTGGCTACCGTTTGTTCCTGGGCCTGCGTTTGCCATGGATAGAGCGCCGCGGATGTTGAATGCGTTTGGTGAGAATTCGTCTTCAAATGGTGCTCCCCAGATGCTTTCGCCGCCGTAGCCTGCGCCTTCTGGATCGCCTCCTTGAATCATGAAGTCAGCGATAACGCGGTGGAAAATGATGCCTTCGTAGTAGCCGTTTTCTGCGTGTGTTAAGAAGTTTTCTACTGCTTTTGGTGCGATTTCTGGGAACAGTTTGATTTTGATTGTTCCACGATTTGTTTCCATCGCTACCAGTTTTTCGTTTGCTGCTACTTCTTTTGTTAATTGTGGATAATATGTCATTTTTTAAATCTCCTCTTTTTGTTTTAGTTGACTGCTCTTATTTGAACCAGATTATGAGTAAGTTCACAAATACAGCGAGTACATATATACATAATAAACTAGCTGCGCCCCAAATAACAATTTTTTTGACCATGGTGCCTCCTCTTCCTTAGAGCGTTTATTTTTGTTTCTGTCCTTCTTTATTCTATAATGGAATTAGTGATTTGGAAACTAATAAGGAATAGAGATGGTTTTTATGTCGATTAAAAAACGGAATTTGTACATTTTGATGGTGGCGAATTTGTTGATTTCTGCCAGTACGACGATGATTATGCCGTTTTTATCGTTGTATATTGAAACGTTTGGTGATTATAGTGAGGCCTATGTGCAACGCTGGGCTGGGTATATTTTTGGGGTGACTTTTTTAGTCGCTTTTATTTTTTCACCGATTTGGGGACGGATTGGGGATAAGTATGGGTTTAAGAAAATTTTGATGTTTACGGCTTTTGGGATGAGTGTGAGTATTTTCCTTATGGGTTATGCTCACTCTGTCACATATATGATGATTTTGCGTATATTTATGGGGGTCGTGACTGGATTTATCGGGATTTCTAATGCTTTTATTGCGAGACAGACGGACCGGAATGAGGCTGGAAAAGTGCTGGGGACTTTGCAATTAGGTGGAGTAACTGGGATGTTGTTTGGTCCGCTACTTGGTGGGGCTTTGGCAGACTTCTTCGGGTTTTCGAGTACGTTTATTATTACGGGAATCGCGATTTTCGTTGCGGCTTTGCTTGTGACGTTTGGCTTGAAGGAGATTCGACCGGATTTAGAGGGTGTGAAAAAAGTGACCTATTCACGTCGGGAAGTGTTGAAGCATATTTTCCAATTACGCGTTTTGATGATGGTAATGATTATTTCGTTGTTGATTCAGGTCGCGAATTTCAGTGTGCAACCTCTACTCGCGCTTTATGTTGGGGAGTTGACGCATACGGATAATGTGGCGTTGTTGTCTGGGCTTGCTTTTTCGGCGGCTGGTTTTGGGAATTTAGTGATGACGCGAAAATGGGGAGAACTTGGGGATAGGTATGGGTACGAGAAAATTTTGAATATCTTGCTGATTATGGCGGCTTTGTTTGTTTTACCGCAGGCTTTTGTTCCGAATTTGTGGCTGTTTATTTTCTTCCGGTTCTTGTTTGGTATTGCGATTGGCGGGATGGTGCCTTGTGTAACGGCTTATATTCGGCTGTCTGCTCCGGGTCAGATGCAGGGCGAGATGCTTGGCTATAATCAAAGTGCTCGTTTTCTTGGGAATGTGATTGGGCCGATTCTTGGTGGGACGATGGCTGGTTTTGTAGGGATGAGTAATGTTTTTGTCTTTACGAGTTTTATGTTTGTCGTCGCGTTTGTGCTTCTTTGGTTTAGCTTGAGATCCGATCGAAAACGCCATGTAAACGTGGATTGATTGTATAATCGTTGTTCTTTTTTCGGGGCAACGATTTTTTTATTTTTCATCTTTCTACATATTTATAGAATTCGAAAAATATTACTCTTTTCACACGTAGCTCAAGATTCTACCCTTTTTTTCATGTAATTAAGTATGCTATAATAAAAAATGTGACAAACAACGCGTGTTCCATGTCTTATTTTCAAGACATACCCACGAGCACAGAATCACAGCCTATTCTTTATCTTCGGGTTTTTCAGTTGAAGCTTCTATGCTTTCATAAATAAATTGTGATGTTTCGTCATGTTATATCTTATTTTCACCAAGGAGGGAGAACTTTTGTCATTTCTACACCTCGCCATTTTCTTGCCATTTCTCATGGCCATGCTTATTCCCATTTTTTATCGATGGACTAAACAACTGCATACTGGATGGATTGTTTTGCCGATTCCTGTCATCTTATTTATCTACTTTTTGACGTTTATTCCGCAAACAATGGACGGGGTTGTCACACAGACGATGCCTTGGATTCCATCACTCGGTATTAATTTCACTGTCGTTGTGGATGGGCTCAGCTTATTATTCGCTTTGCTTATTACAGGGATTGGATCGCTCGTCACGTTTTACTCTATTTTCTACTTAGGTAAAAAGAAGGAGCGTTTAAACAATTTTTATGCATTTTTGTTTATTTTCATGACAGCAATGCTCGGAGTTGTGCTAAGTGATAACCTAGTTGTCCTCTATTTATTCTGGGAAATGACGTCGATTAGTTCATTCCTATTGATTGGATATTGGTATCATCGGGAAAGATCGCGTTATGGCGCGCGAAAATCATTACTTATCACCGTATTTGGAGGCTTAATGCTTCTCGGTGGGATTTTATTACTTCACCTTATTACTGGTTCGTTCTCATTACGCGAAATTATTTCGGAGGCCGCGCTTGTTCAAAGTAGCTCACTCTTTATTCCAGCGATGATTTTTATTTTGCTGGGGGCGTTCACAAAATCGGCGCAGGTTCCGTTTCATATTTGGTTGCCTGACGCGATGGAAGCGCCGACGCCGGTTAGTGCGTATTTGCATTCGGCGACGATGGTCAAGGCTGGTATTTATCTGGTTGCTCGTTTTACACCTCTTTTTGCGGTGTCGGGGGCTTGGTTTTGGACGATTTCGTTGGTCGGGATTGTAACGCTGTTCTGGGGTTCGATTTCGGCGACGAAGAAAACAGATTTGAAGGCGATCTTAGCCTATTCTACGATTAGTCAGCTCGGCTTGATTATGACGCTACTTGGTGTCGGGGCTGCTGCGCTTCATTTTGATTCTTGGCATGATAACATTTATATTGGCGCGATTGTGGCTGCCGTGTTCCATCTGTTTAACCACGCCACGTTTAAAGGTAGTTTGTTCATGATGGTCGGGATTGTCGATCACGAGACTGGGACACGGGATATTAAGCGTCTTGGTGGTTTGATGCAGATTATGCCGATTACGGCGACGATTGCTTTCATCGGAACGTTTGCGATGGCGGGCTTACCTCCGTTCAATGGTTTTTTGAGCAAGGAGATGTTTTTCCAGAGTATGGTCGATGTGACCTCGCTGAACCTGTTTCATGCTGAGACATGGGGCGTAGTTTTGCCGGTCATTGCTTGGATTGGAAGTATTTTTACGTTTGTTTATAGCATGATTATTTTCTTCAAAACTTTTGGTGGCAAATTCAAACCGCATTTGTTACCGAAAAAACCGCACGAGGCTCCGATTGGCTTATTGTTACCGCCAATTATTCTGTCAGCGCTTGTCGTCATTACTGGCTTATTCCCGAATTTGATTGCAAAACCACTTCTTGAGCCTGCGGTGAAATCAATTATGCCTTCGCTTTATGGGACGGATTATTCGATTCATATTAGTTTCTGGCATGGCTTCACGATGGCGTTATTGATGACAGCTGGGGTTATTATTTTAGGGATTCTCCTATATAAAACCGCGAATTGGTGGCGACCTTTTATCTCGGAGAAAGTTCCGGCGTTTTTCCGTTGGGGCAAGGCGTATGATAATGGCATGTATTATATGGAGCAAGGCTCGTATCGCTTTACTTTGTGGGTGATGACTGGCTGGTTGCGGACGTATTTGAACTACATGTTGACGGCTTTCATTATTTTGATGCTCGGTACGATTTTTGCGACGGATGCGCTTAATTTCGATCTTTCGGCGATCTCGCGTGTGACGATGATGGACTATGTTCTGGTGCTTGTCGTGATGGTGACGCTTGTTGGTATCGTATTTTCGAAGTCGCGCATTACCTCGATTATTTTGCTCGGTGCGATGGGTTATACGATTAGTATTTTCTTCATTGTCGCTCGGGCGCCCGATCTTGCGTTGACGCAGCTCGTGATTGAGACGATTTCGGTTGTGCTTTATTTGCTGGTTTTCTATCACTTGCCGCAGTTCAGTAATATTGAGGAGAAACCGCGATGGCTTTCTGTGAAGACGTTTATTAGTGTCGGTGTCGGGCTCGTCGTTTTCTTGATTTCGCTTTCGGCCTACGATACGACGTTTTACGATTCGATTTCGCAGTATTATATTGACAACACGTACACGAAAGCAGCTGGGAAAAATATTGTCAACGTGATCCTCGTCGATTTCCGTGGCTTTGATACGCTTTTTGAAACGGCTGTGCTCGCGATTGCATCCATTGGTATTTTTGGAATGATAAAATTACGGTTAGCTAGGAGGGAAAAAAATGAAAACAAATGACGTATTGCTGCGTAATGTGACCAAGGTTGTTGTGTTTATTATTTTCCTGTTCTCGCTTCATCTGTTTTTAGCTGGGCATTACAATCCTGGTGGTGGCTTCGTTGCTGGCTTGATTTCGGCCGGTGCGGTGACGCTTACCTTGATTGCGTATGACTCGCAGACCGTGAGAAGTATGTTAAATATTAATCCGATTATGATGACAGGTGTCGGCTTATTGTTTGCGGTCGGCACTGGCATGATTGGTATTTTAGCTGGTGATCCTTTTTTGACGCATAAATTCGGTCATGTGGATTTGCCGATAATTGGGGACACATCGCTTCACACGGCGACGATTTTTGACTTAGGTGTTTATC
The DNA here is from genome assembly GCF_003856515.1 of Listeria sp. SHR_NRA_18. NCBI lineage: Bacteria > Bacillati > Bacillota > Bacilli > Caryophanales > Listeriaceae > Listeria > Listeria sp. SHR_NRA_18. The sequence continues at coordinate 96,616 of NZ_QPKR01000010.1, read as the reverse complement.
TGGTCGTTGTTGGTGTGACGCTTACGATAATTCAGACGATTGGGGAGAGTGACTAGATGGAACTGTTGATGTCGATTTTAATTGGGCTCATGTTTATGGCAGCCACTTACCTCATTCTTTCAAAAAGTTTGTTGCGTATTATTCTCGGAACGGCGATTCTGAGCCACGGGGTTAACCTGCTTATCTTAACAATGGGCGGTTTGAAAAAAGGGAAGGCTCCCCTGCTTGATACACCGGGGCTTTCTGCTTACAACGATCCATTGCCTCAGGCGCTCATTTTGACGGCGATTGTTATTAGCTTTGGGGTGACGGCGTTCTTCCTTGTACTTGCTTATCGGGCTTATCAGGAACTAGACAGCGAGAGCGTTTCGAAGACAAGGGGGCATGAATCTGATGATGACTAACCTTGTTTTAATGCCCATCTTGATTCCGTTTTTCGGCGCGATTTTCTTGATGTTACTACCGCGAAAAGTGATTCTGCAACGTGTATTGGCTATCATTACGAGCGCTGTGCTGATTGGTGCTAATATTTTTCTCGTGTATTACGTCTATCAACATGGGATTCTCGTTGTAACACTTGGAAATTGGCCAGCGCCGTTCGGAATTTCGATTGTTGGCGATATGCTAGCGATTCTGCTTGTAACAACGACGAGCCTAGTGCTTCTCGCTACGCTGATTTATTCTTTCTACTCTATCGGAAAACCGCGCGAACGATTTCTGTATTATCCGGCTGTCTTATTTATGATCGTTGGTGTTAACGGCTCGTTCCTGACGGGTGATATTTTTAACTTGTTCGTGTTCTTTGAAGTGATGTTGATGGCGTCTTATGTGCTGCTCGTTCTGGGCGGGACAAAGGTTCAACTGAAAGCGACGGTCAAGTATTTGCTGATTAATGTGATTGGTTCTGCCTTTCTGGTCATGGCGATTGCCCTTCTCTACTCGATGATTGGTACGCTGAACATGGCCGACATTTCGCAAAAAATTTCTGAGATTCATGGCGGAAATACAGGGATGATCACGGTTGTTGCGGTATTGTTCTTGTTCGTATTTGGACTGAAAGCTGGGATTTTCCCGTTATACTTCTGGTTACCCGGTTCTTATTTCGCACCACCGATTCCAGTTCTCGCTTTATTTGGCGCTTTGCTTACGAAGGTCGGGGTGTACGCGATTATTCGGGTTTACACGCTGTTCTTCTACAACGAGACGAGTTTTGCGCTACCGTTATTGTCTACGCTAGCACTCATTACGATTGTGCTCGGCGTCATTGGCGCGATTAGTTACAACGATATGAAGACGATTATGATTTACAATATTTTGATCGCGGTTGGTGTGATTCTATTCAGTGTCTCACTCATGACCCGCGAGGCTATGACTGGCGCGATTTTCTACCTGATTCACGATATGCTGATTAAAGGGACACTGTTTCTCGTTATCGGTACTATCATCGCGATTACCGGCTTTTCCAGCATCAAAAAATTCAGTGGCCTCATGAGCGTGAAACCATCGCTCGGCTGGACGTTCTTCATTGGGGCGCTTGGTCTTGCTGGTATTCCACCACTCAGCGGCTTTATTGGAAAACTGCTAATAGTGGAAGGCGCTTTTGCTGTTCAGAATTATGTTGGTGGCGTCGTTGTCCTTCTTTCTAGCCTGTTCGTCCTCCTTTCGATGATTAAGATTTTCTCCAAAGGGTTCTGGGGCGAGAAAAAAGGCACGTTTAAATTAGATATTCCGTACCGAAAAATGATGGTACCCGTCTTGATGTTGCTCGCGATTTCTGTCGCTTATGGTATCTTTTCAGAAGGTATGTATCCGCTGATTGAAAAAGCGGTTGATCCATTAGTTGACCCATCGATTTATATTCAAGCGGTACTGGGGGAGTGATGCAAAAATGGCGTTTCAATTAATTATTAATATTATTCTTGCCTGTTTGTGGATGTTCCTGCAGTCAGCTTTCACGATGGGAACTTTCATTCTTGGTTTTATCATCGGGATATTCTTGCTGTTCTTCATGCGCCGCTTCCTTGGCTCTCGCTTTTACATTTGGCGAATTTTAGCGCTTGTGAAATTGATTTTTAACTTCTTTAAGGATCTCATTATTTCGACCGTGATGGTGGCACGTATTGTTTTGAAAAAAGATATGAACATTCGTCCGGGGATTTTTCGATATGAAACAACGCTTGAAACCGACTGGGAAGTGACGATGTTGGCGATTCTAATTACGCTGACGCCGGGGACGCTTTCTATCGATATTTCTGATGACTATAAAGCAATTTACGTGCATTCGCTTCACGTTCCGAATATTGAAGAGGAAATTGCGACCATTCGTAAATCCTATGAAGGCGCGATTATGGAGGTGTTCCATTGATTATTATAAACACAGTCCTAGCCATTGCCCTGTTTATGTATTCTGTCTCGATTTTCCTTTACCTATATCGGATTTTAAAAGGACCAACGACCTCCGATAAAGTGGTGGCGCTTGACTCGATTGGGATGAACCTTGTCGCGATTGTCGCCCTGCTTTCGATGCTGCTCGATACAAGTGCGTATTTGGACGTTATTCTCTTGATTGCCTTGCTAGCCTTTATCGGGACTGTTTCGTTTGCTAAATTTGTAGAGAAAGGTAAGGTGATTGAACGTGAACGTGATAATTGAGATTATTATTTCGATCATGATTCTAATCGGTGCCTCGCTCAGTATTTTGGCCGCGATTGGTGTCATCCGCCTTCCCGATGTCTATACGCGAACACATGCAGCGGGTATTAGCAATACGTTTGGCGTCAGTTTACTGCTTTTTGCGACGGTTGGTTACTTTTTTCATTCAGGGGAAGGCTTTAACGCACGGGTTTTGCTTGCGATCCTGTTTATCTATTTGACCACGCCGATTGCTTCTCACTTGATTAACCGTGCAGCTTACGATACGGGTGTGCCACTGGCGATTCGAATTCGTGACCAACTGCGTTCCGTCAAAAAAGACGAGATTAAAGAGCGGAAAAATATTATTATTAAGCAAGAGCAGTTGGAGCGCGCGCGTCAAGAACGTGAGGAACTTGAGGAACAACTCGATTGGGACTTGCGTGAGGAGAAGATTGATCAGCGTGAAGAACTAGAGGATATTGCTCGTGAACAAGAGGAAACATTAATTGAGCTTGAATCTGATGACTCGGAGCAAGAGATAATCGAACTTGACGAAGAAAGTGATACAGATAAAAAAGAATAGAAAAAATGCCATGCCCCGCGAAAAAATGGGGACATGGCATTTTTTATGATCGTTTTTGTTTGATCGCTAATGTGCAGCGACTGATGGCTATTAGTTTATTGTCTGCCTCACTGCGAATCTCGACTTGCCATACGTGTGTCGTCCGTCCGATGTGGATTGGTGTCGCCGTAGCAAGCACGTAGCCATCTTGTACAGAGGCAATATGGTTTGCATTAATCTCAAGCCCGAATGCAATTTCGTTCGCGTCAACATGCTTTGTGGCCGCTATGCTCGCCGTCTGCTCAGCAAGTGCCACCGATGCCCCACCGTGCAAATAGCCAAACGGTTGCCGCGTTTTTTCATTGACTGGCATTCTCACGGACGCTGCATCCTTCGTCAATTCCACCAATTCCATTTCTAAGTATTCACCTAAACTCATAATCGTGTCCCCCCTCGCCTTACTTATTTCCCCATTATAGCCGAAAAAAGTGAGACTGACAAAAGCCAGGCTATCCATTTAATTAGAGCTAAAGTAGGTTTCCCTTCCCTTTTCTTGTGGTACAATACTAATATAACTGTTTACTAGGGAAGAGGAGATCGCCATGTTAATCAATGTACCTTTAATTGCTTCACTCATTGCTATTTTTTTCGCGCAATTTGTCAAAGTACCGATCCATTTGCTCGTTTATCGTAAAATGCAGTGGAGTCTGATGTTTTCAACGGGAGGTATGCCTAGTTCGCATTCGGCAGCTGTAACAGCGCTCATGACTACGCTCGCCATCACGTACGGGATTGATTCTCCTTATTTCGCGATTGCTGTTGTTTTCGGGATTATCGTCATGTTTGATGCTACCGGTGTTCGTCGCCAAGCTGGGGAACAAGCCGTCGCGCTCAATAAATTAGCCCGCGATTTCCATGAATTCGTCGAGCACGCAAAAGGGTTAACAGAACCTGGACAAGAAGAAAAGCAACAACACTTGAAAGAAATGCTCGGTCATAAACCAATGGAAGTTTTCTTTGGCGCTTTGACTGGTATCGCGATTGGCTTTCTTGTGGATTATTTATTCGGACTTTTATAGAACAACAAAAATAGAAGCAAGAATCAGGACTTTGTGAACCTGATTTTCGCTCCTATTTTTAATTTTATTTATAAAACTTAAATTTACCTTTATTCATCATGACACCAGTTCCACCAATTTGGTATAACGCGCGGTCATCGATTACTTTTTTCATCACAGACGCTGGGTAGCCTTTCAAGCTTCTGCCCATAACAACGCCGATAGCATCGTTGTCTCCGATAGAACATACTGTACCTTTTTCGTGGTATACGAACGGCGCTAAGTCATTCGTTAAGCCTTTTACCAATTTGGCAAGGTTCACCGCAGCAATATCCGCTTGTTGCATCGCGATTTGTGCTGTTGGTGGATACGGACGATCATTTTCAGGGTTAATCATTAACGAGCAATCCCCGATAATCAAAATTTCTTCGTTGCCTGGAACCGTCAAATCGTCGTTTACTTTCACACGACCACGGCCTGCTTCGAATCCAGATGCTTCGATAACGCTATTCCCACGTACACCAGCTGCCCAGATAACAGTCGCTGCTTTGATTTCCACATCTTCTGTTTCGCTTTTTGCGTATTTAATACCGTCTGCTGTAGCTTCCTTCACTGGCGTTCCAACGTTGAATTCTACACCACGGTCTTCTAAAACGCCTACGCCATAGTCTACTAGTTTTGCATCGAATTGTGGCAACACTTTTGGTGAAGCTTCCATACAAACAATGCGGACTTTTTCACGTGGCACGTCATATTTTTTCACAAGTTCTGGAATGCGGTTTGTTAGTTCCCCTAAGAACTCAATCCCCGTGAAACCAGCGCCACCAACGACGATAGTCAATAATTCATCGCGTTGTTCTGTTTTCCATTTTGCAAAACTGCCTTCAATTTGAGCACGAATTCTCTTAACAGAATCAATACTTGTAATCGTGTACGCGTATTCTTTCAAACCGCTGATACCGAAAGTTTCTGCTTCTGATCCAAGTGCAATCAGCAAGAAGTCGTACGAAATATCCCCTTTGTTCGTCAATGTTACTGTTTTGTCGTCTTTGTTGATCTTCTCCACAGTATCTTGAATGAAAGTTGTTTTTGTTGGGTTGACTACTTTCGCGATAGGATACATTAGTTGTTCTGCTTCTAATGTTCCTGCGGCAGCTTCATGTAACCATGTTGTTTCATGATGATAGTCATTTTTGTTCACCAATACTAATTCTGCTTCAACATTCAATTGTTGCAACTTACGCAACGTTTTCAAGCCGCCATACCCAGCTCCCAGAATGACGATTTTTGGCTTACTCATCTGTATCACATCCACTTTCCCATTGTATTTTTCTCACAAAAAACTGCACCAGGTCAATGCCTAATGACAATTATGTAGATTGCGCTTAAACATCTACGTCTCAAGAGGAAGGCAAAAAGCCCTCACCCTATATCATAGCTCTTTCAAGTCTTTTTTTCAAGAGAAGAAGCTCACAATGTAATAAAATTCTGAAAAGCTATTGCCATACTGTTTCCGTTGTTTTTATGGTAGAATGGTTTTATTCGAGAGAACATTTATTATGGGAGGTTTTTTTGTGGACGATCAAACAAAAATTTATGATATAACGATTATCGGTGGTGGGCCAGCTGGGCTATTCGCGGCTTTCTATGCAGGTATGCGAAAAGCGAACGTGAAAATTATCGAGAGCTTACCTCAACTAGGCGGACAACTCTCCACGCTTTACCCCGAGAAATATATTTACGATATTCCAGGTTTCCCGAAGGTTCGTGCGCAAGAGTTGGTCAATAACTTGGTCGCTCAAATGAAGCCTTTTGACCCGACGATTTGTCTGGAAGAAGCCGTTGCAAGCGTTGAGAAACAAGCAGATGGCACGTTTGAGATTAGCACGAATCAGGATACGCATTATAGTAAAGCGATTATTATTACAGCGGGCAACGGTGCTTTTCAGCCTCGCCGTTTAGAGCTGGACGACGCAATGCAATACGAAGGCAAAAATCTGCATTACTTCATCAATGACCTGAGCCGTTTTTCAGGACGCCGCGTAGCCGTTTGTGGTGGTGGTGATTCCGCAGTAGACTGGGCTTTAATGCTAGAGCCGATTGCAAAAGAAGTTTCGATTATTCATCGACGCAACGCTTTCCGTGCCCATGAACACAGCGTTGAGAAGTTAGAACAGTCCTCGATTACAATCAAAACACCATTCATCCCGACCGACATTATCGGTGATTCCGAGAATTTGACGCAGATCGTTTTAGAAGAAGTAAAAGGCGACCGGAAAGAAGTTCTTGAGATTGATGATTTCATCGTGAACTACGGTTTCGTTTCCTCTTTGGGGCCGATTAAAGAATGGGGACTTGATATCGAGCGCAATTCGATTGTTGTCAATTCCAAAATGGAGACGAACATTCCCGGCATTTATTCCGCAGGCGATGTTTGTACGTACGACGGCAAGGTAAAACTGATTGCAACAGGATTCGGCGAAGCACCGACCGCAGTGAACAATGCGATGAATTACATCGATCCAAAGTCCAGGGTACAACCGATGCACTCGAGCTCGATGTTTGACTGAAGTGCTGAGACAGCCCGTTAGCCTCGACAGAAATTGTTAGAGGGCGCAGTGAAAGTCCTCCTTTGACTTTTATGGAGGCCACGAAATTTCCGAGAGGCTGGCTGTTGAAGCTGGATCCGAAGACGCCAGACATAAACTCACAGCTAACTTTGACTGAAGTGCTGAAAGAGCCCGTTTAGACTCGACAGAATGCAAGAAACGAATGCTGGCTCTTGAAGCAGGATTTGACTAAAGCGCTGAGACAGCCCGTTATGTTGATTCACTAAATCAGCAGGCAGTTGAACAAAGTGAAACTGCCTACCTTGACTTTTACGGAGGCCACAAAATCTCCGCAAACCTGACAACTATATTACTACTAAATCAAAGAAATCTAATCCTAGAAAGGAAGTTTTCAAATGAACATATTAGTAATAGGAGCCCATGGACAAATTGGAAAACAAACCGTCGAGCTACTGGCCAAAAATGCAAATTTTACTGTTGTAGCAATGATTCGCAAAGAAGAACAACGAGAAGCACTAGAACAACTTGGCGCAAAAGTAATCATTGCCGATTTAGAAAACGACTTTAGTTCAGCCTATAGCGGCATCGATACGGTTATTTTCTCTGCTGGATCTGGTGGACATACCGGCCCCGAAAAAACCATTGCCATCGATCAAAACGCAGCGATTAGAGCCGTCCAGTACGCGGAAAAACATGATATTTCCCATTTTATCATGGTTAGTTCTGTCGGTGCCGATCAACCAGAACAAGGCCCTGAATCACTCAGAAACTATCTCATTGCCAAAGGAAACGCTGATAAGGCGCTCCAACAAAGCCAGCTAAATTACACAATCATTCGTCCCGTCACGCTCACAAACGAACCCGCAACAACACGAATTAGCGAGCATACGACAGGTCACACAACCATTACACGAGCCGATGTTGCCCTTTTCCTAAGCACCATTGTCGATAACACCAAAACATACAAACAAACCTATACCATTCAAAACGGTGAAACACCAATAGATCACTTTATTAAATAAAAATAGGCTAGTTCCGAAGCGTCGCCACACTCTTTGGAACTAGCCTATTTCCTATTAAAAAGGATTATCCTCTAAAAACTGATAAATATTCGCGACCAAATCTGCCGGTGTCTCTCCTCGAACCACTTCCCCATCCACTAGTGCAAACATAGAGGAAGCACACAAATCACAGTACGTCAGACAGTCGTACTCAATCACATCAAGGCTCGCATCAGCATCTAATGTATCAAATGCCTCCTGCGCCCCCGAAGCTAAATTATTCACACAAAACTCAACAATCGGATTCATGATTTCCTCCAATCCAATTTACGCTGGTTGATAGCCACGATCCGTCATCATCGCATAGATATCCTTCAACCGCGGATTCCCCTCAGCGATGACATCACCATCAATCACAATCACAGGATACATATAATCCTCTTCCACGATCATCGTTGCAATCCGCTTCATCTCAGCTTCTTCCTGTGGCGCAAAAATATCGACATATTCCACTTGAAACGGTTGCTCCGGAAACTTACGACCTATCGCCGCCCTAAGCCATTCCTCCGTCTCCTTAGAAGATGGAGATCCAACACAGCTCGCACAAATATTCGACGACCCATAAACAAAAATTTTCGCTTCTTTTTCCATCTTTGCTCACCTCTCTTTTATTCTACAAAATATAGGCTCCAAAAGCGAGTAAACCGGTTTCTTAATTGAATTATAAAACTATTTCGATATGTAATTGTTGACACGCTATTCTGTCTATATTATACTTACAGATAGTTACTTTAATGCGTTCAAGTAGTACACTAAGAAATCTTATTTGTTTGTTACCGTGCTTAATCCACACGGTTAACATAAAAGTAACACTCCCTTTTTTAGTCAGATTTACCCATCTGACTATATAAACTTGCCCCGTCCCTTCTTGAGCCTTAGGGACGGGGCATTTTCATTTGTTGTGGGGCATATACTATGTAAATCGGCGGCAAGCGTTCGCATTTCAAATAAAATTTAGTCGTTTTACGAGCAAAGAAAACAATAAAAAATTTATGCAGTACAATTTTAAGTGCCCTCAAAAAGGCAAGTTATTTTTCATATTTTTATTAACAAATATTTCTATTATCAGTTTCACTGGTCACTTCTTTAAAACCTATCCTCCGCTTTGGACACTATCCCTTTCTTTTTTTTCTGATGCTGTTATAATAGGGGATATAAGTGAGAATTATTCACAGTTAGGAAGGAGTCGAATGCCATGAATAGCGAGATGTATGCGGAAGTGGATACTGCTCTTAAGAAATTTAGACCTTTTTTAGTCAGAGATGGCGGCGACTATGAGCTCGTTGAAGTGACGCCTGATGGTATTGTAAAAATTCGGTTATTAGGGGCTTGCGAAACGTGCCCAAGTTCAGATATGACGTTAAAAATGGGAATTGAACTCACTTTATCGGAAAAGGTAATGGGTTTTAAAGAGGTTGTTCAGGTTTTTTAAAAGGAAGCTTGTGCCGATTTTGTTTGAGTTGGGAGAGATAGAAATGGTTGAGAAGCAAAGTGAATTAGAGAAAAAAGCGCGGGAATGGCTCATAGAACGCGGGGTAACAATCGATGATATCGCCGACTTGGTACTATTTTTGCAAAAACAATATCATTCTGCGTTGAGTCTCGATATTTGTCGTGAGAATGTGGAGCGTGTGTTGCGTAAGCGTGAAGTCCAAAATGCGATTTTAACTGGAATTCAGCTTGATGTCTTGGCTGAGGAAGGAAAGCTCGTCCAACCGCTACAAAACATTATCAGTGCTGATGAAGGACTGTACGGCATGGATGAAATTCTAGCGCTGTCTATCGTCAATGTATACGGTTCTATCGGATTCACGAACTACGGCTATATTGATAAAGTGAAACCTGGTATTTTAGCGAAACTAAACGAACATGATGGTGTGCAGGTGCATACATTCCTTGATGACATCGTAGGCGCGATTGCTGCTGCGGCCGCGAGTCGATTAGCGCATAGTTATCATGATGATATCGTACAATAAAAATACAGAAGCATCGCCGGTCTGATTCTAGACTTGCGATGCTTCTTTGCTTATTTTCACAACTTCGACTTGGCGAATCGAATTCTTGTTCATGCTTTGAATCATGAAGCGCCAGCCACATTCCTCTAAAAAATCTCCCGTTTCCAGATCAAAACGTTGGTAAAGTAACCATCCTGAAAGCGTATGAACACCCGGACTGCTCAGCTCGATTCCAAGTTCTTCCTCAACAGATACCAATGGCTCGTTGCCCTCGATAATGAAATGGCCCTCAGCAATCTTCCTGACTCCCTTCGGCGATGTCGCCTCTTCCATATCCCCAACGATGATTTCCATCACATCTTCCAGCGTAACGAGCCCTGACGTCCCACCATATTCATCGGTCAAAACAACGAAAGACTGCCCTTCCTGCTGCATTTTGAACAGCAATTCCTGTAACTTCATCCCCTCAAAAACCTGCATAATCGGCGTCATAAATTCCTCGATCGGCTGATCTAAAATCGCTAAATCACGCCCTAGTCCTGCCATCACAACACTTACTTGCAACATCCCAACAATGTGATCCTTATCGCGCTCCTCTGTTACCGGAAAGATATGATACGTCTCTTGTGCCGTTAACTCGAGCAAATCACGAACCGAGTCCAACTTACTAATCGTAATCATTTTTGTCCGCGGAATCATCACTTCTTGCGCTGGAACATCGTCTAATTTAAAAATATTTTGCATGTAGCGAAACTCTTGTGGGTTCAGTAAACCTTGTTGGTAACTGTCATCCAGTACGATTTTTAGTTCCGTCGGCGTCATCCGGTCCATATCCTCGTCACCCGACTTCACGCCGAATAACCTCGTAATCAAGTTGGCCGAGTGGTTGAGTAGCCAGTTGAGCGGGAACGTTATATAATACCACCAAATCAGCGGGCGCGCAATGAATAATGCTACTTTTTCCGTGCTGTGGATCGTGAATGTTTTCGGCGCGAGTTCCCCTAAAACCACATTCAAAAACGTAATCAAAATAAAAGCCGTGAAAACCGCGATTGGTCCTTCGATCGAAGCTGGGATTGGCAGCATATCAAAAAGTGGCTGTAACCATCCGCGCATCGTTGCCTCACCGACCCACCCCATGGCAAGCGCTGCGAGTGTGTTTCCTAATTGGCAAGCCGCAAGATAATCGTTCATTTGTGCCGTCACTTGCTCCACATATTTCGCACGCGGATTCCCGCTCATCACAAGCTGCCGCACCGTGGGCTTTCTAATCGCAACAATCGCGAATTCGCTCGCTACAAAAAAAGCTGTCATCACGATTAAAAATATGACAAAAATATCATTAAATACCGCCATCCCAACATCGCTCCCCATTAAATAAGAAAAGACGGCACTTTCATTAAGTATCCGCCTTTTTTCGTATAATTATAATTCCCATTCCGATAATTTCATCACGCGGTGAATCGGTTGTACTTCTTTTGTCGCCAATTGTTCTGGTGAGGTAAAACCAGTATGCACGATCAATGTATCAATGCCATAGCGAATCCCAGCTAAAATATCGGTCTCATAATTATCGCCAACCATGATGACACGCTCTTTTTTCACACCGAGTTTCGCAATCGCTTGCTCCATGATAATCGCTTCCGGTTTTCCAATAAAGATTGGCTTCATGCCTGTAGCAATAGCCACGACGGACGTGATCGAACCATTTCCCGGCAACAAACCGCGCTCTGTCGGAATCGCCGCATCCCCGTTCGTCGAGATAAACATCGCACCCGCACGAACTGCCATTGTCGCCGTTGCCAGTTTCTCATAGTTGATGTCGCGGTCAATCCCCATCACCACAAAATCAGGGTTCTCCGCCGTCAATTCAAAACCAGCTTTCTCGATTTCGTGTCGTACACCCTCTTCGCCAATCAAGTAAACCGTCTTTTTCCGATCTGCCTGCTCCAGCATAAACTGAACCGTCGCCTGCGATGTTGTAAAAACTTGATTCGTCGTAGCGGGAATATCGAATTTGCGCAAAGTCGCCGCTACCTGTTCTGGCGTTTTTGACGAGTTATTCGTTACATATAAATACGGAATATGCGCCTGATCCAATTTCTCAATAAAGCCCTGCGCCTCTGGTATCGGCTCACTTCCAAGGTACATTGTCCCATCCAAATCAATTAAATAGCCATCATATTTCACTATCGCCCTACCTCTTTCTCATTTTCGCCTATTTCACTACTTTTTTAATCACAAAATATTTGCAGCCAAAATTGCAGTACTCATACAAATACTCTTTTAACGTGCTAATTTTCGTATCGTAGGTCGCTTTTCGATTATCGTCATCAAAAAAACCTTTCAAACGAAGCTGATCATAGCCCCAATCGCCGACAATATAATCGTAGCGCGCCAAAATATCGCTGTATCGTTCCGTCAAAGCCTCTTCATCAAAAGCATCCCGGTTATCCTCAATAATTTCATACGTCGTATTCTGAATCGTAATCATGGTTCCAGTCAACCTCCCTCACCGTATTTTTCTTTTAATTTCCATGTCATCACATCACGTAATAACTCTGGCGTGTAGACTTCTTTTCCAGCCACCCGTTTAATAATCGGGAAAAATGGCGCATAGACAAATGTATCGTGCGTCACAACACGGTATATTTTCTCCGGATCAATCACTGCACCGTCCCATAACACCATATCCAATTCCGCATCATAGGTCATTCGTTTCGTCAAAATAGTCCCGAAAACCTCGCCACGAAAACCGAAACCGCGCAACGGTATATCACGTAACTCCGCTTCTTTTTCCGCAATCTCATGAATCAAAACATCGAGCTCCACGCCCGTCATCGAAAGCACAATAAAGTTCAGCGGATGAGGCAACAACTGGTGAATATCGTACGCCGTCACAGTCCCCTTTGGCAAATCGGTCATATAAATACCCGCATTCGTCAAAAAAGTCTCTGCACCAGTCCACTCACAAGCCGCTTCATGAAAGAGCTCGGAAATCTCGGAGCTTTTAAACCAATTATGCGCTAGTTGATGCGGAAGTGCAACCACTTTCTGATCCAATTCAGCCTTACCTTTTTCTAGAAAAGTAGCTACTTGAAGCTCTTCATCCGCAGGCGCCGGCAAATCTGCCACTGTGTGCACTCGCGCCTGTTTTGACACTAATTTGCCAGTCACTTCATCAAAATCGAGCGTCACTTTGCCAACATATTCACCCCAGCGACCAGCTGCAGCCAACAACGCGCCTCCTACTTCTTTCCCATGTTCCAACAAATGATGCGTGTGCCCGCCTAAAATAAGATCGATTTCCGGTATTTCAGCTGCAATTTTTTCGTCTAAAGGCAAACCGAGATGGCTGAGCAAAATCGTAACGTCCGCCTCAATTTGACTGACTTCCCGTTTAATCGCTTGAATCGGTTCTTCAATTCCCCATCCGAGCGATTCATAATACTCCGTAAAGCAAGCAGTTGCCCCAATAATCGCAATTTTGATACCGTCACGCTCTATATAAAGATGCCCTTTTGCGAAGTGTGCGAGTTCCGTCTGTGCCTGATCTTCGTACACATTACAGCAAACAACCGGAAATTCTGCCCGATCATATAAGTGCGCCAATTCCTCATGCCCCAACGCCGCGCCTTCATTATTTCCAATCGTCACCGCATCATACGGCAAGCCATTCAACAAGTCTACATTGCCTTGCCCCATCGAACCTTCTGTAAAAGGATGCACGCGATCAATAAAATCACCAATATCAAAAAATAAATCATCCTGCGCCGCCAATCGCTTTTCATGTAAAAAAGCAAAGATACGCGGCCATTTTTCCAGATGACTATGAATATCATTTGTATGCCAAATCGTTAAACGTTTCATGATAAACATCCCCTTCTTTCGTCTCCTTCTATTGTAGCCTAAATGGTCGCTTTTGACACGTCACAAAACTGCTTTTGTTCCTTATGTCCCTTTTCAATTACTCTAAAAAGGCGTATGATGAACAGTATACAATAAAAAGGAGGTCTGATTCCTTGGATATCTATCAAATTTTTGCCCTTTTACTCATTGCTATTTTTGCGGGCGTGCTTGGTTCCGTGCTTGGTCTTGGGGGTGGGATTATTGTCACACCAGCGCTTACACTGCTGTTTGGCATCGATATTAAATATGCCATTGGCGCCAGTATTATTTCCGTTATCGCAACGAGTAGCGGCTCAGCCATCGCCTACATAAAAGATCGTATCACCAATTTACGCGTCGGTATGTTTCTCGAAATCGCGACCACGCTTGGCGCTATAACCGGGGCGTTTGTCGGCGGTCTTCTCTCTGCCACGGCGCTCTACATGATTTTCGGCTTCCTGCTTCTCTACTCAGCCATCACAATGATAAAAAAAGTTGGCTCCGAGTTTCCAACCAATGTAAAGCCCGACCCAATCGCGACAAAACTGCGACTTCACGATACGTATTACGATAAAGCATTGCGGCAACAAGTCGATTATGAGGTTGCTAACGTTCCCGCAGGATTCGGCGTCATGTACGGAGCTGGGATTGCCAGTGGTTTACTCGGCATCGGAAGTGGCGCTTTTAAAGTCATGGCACTAGACGTCTTCATGAAAATGCCACTCAAAGTTTCAAGCGCGACCAGTAACTTAATGATGGGCGTCACGGCCGCAGCCAGTGCCACCGTCTACTTGTTCCGTGGCGACATCGATCCCATGATTGCAGGCCCCGTCGCAATCGGTGTTCTCATCGGCGCAACTCTCGGTACCAGAATCATGCAACGCCTAAAAAGCAAAGTCATCCGTCTCGTATTTATTCCTGTTTTAATCTACGTAGCACTGCAGATGATTTTAGAAGGATTGGGGTGGATCTAAATGACCGATAAATCAACAACAGACGAAGAAATGCACCGCGTAGAAGCAGTTGTCAGTGGCCTATTACGAATCGGTGTCCTTCTGAGCGCCGCAATCATTCTCATTGGCCTGCTACTACTCCTATTTACAGGAGCGAGCGGCTATCCAGGAACAACCTATCCAACAACGCTAACAGCCATTTTTACAGGCATCGGCGAATTCAAGCCATACGCGATTATCATGTTTGGGCTCTTCTGCCTCATTTTAACACCAGTCTTACGCGTGGTGGTATCTCTCATCACCTTCTTAAAAGAAAAAGATTACCTGTATGTCGCTATAACCGCGATTGTCCTCATCATCCTAGCAATTAGCTTTCTAATCGGCACTACAGGCTAACAAAAACAGTAGTTGCGCTCTGATATTAGAGTCCAACTACTGTTTTTTATCGCTATAAACTGGTGCTTCTTCTCGAATAAGCACATCATAATTCTGCTCCTGCGCCAAAATTCGATGCAGCACCACTTTCTTCTCATCTGTCAGCACTTCATAAAAGACAAGATACGCCTTACCAATCTGAACTTTACGATATTCGCGGCAATACTTCGGATCTTGTAACACCATTCCCATCAAAGGAAAAGTGGTAAGCCTCGCCTCAACTTTAGCCAACCTCTCAAAAAACTTCTCTTTCTGGCTCTCACTGCAGTACTGATAGTCTAAAAAGTGCATAATAGCCGCCACATCTTCTTGAAAAGCATCTGACCATTCTAATGAAATACCATGGCTCATATACTATACCTGTTTACTATTGACTCTTAGCTTTGCCCAGCCAATACTCGAGGTAACCGTTCGATTATTTTGCTTATCATCCTGTGATTCTCTTAATTTATTCAAAATATCTAATTCATTGGAAACTATGATTCTGTCCAGTGTCGGAGGGATAGTGTGTGTGTTATTTTTTCTTGTCATTTGTGTCGCTCCTTTTCTTTTAGTCTCTCTATCATAACACATTATGTGTACTATCCGCAAACAATATCCTAAAGGAGTGAAAATAGCTTTTTACATAGGAACAAGCTATTTTTTTCAGCTATTTAAATGTCTAAAAAATAAAAAGAAGGGGTAAAAAGAATCCCCTCCAAAAAATCATATATCAAATAAATTCATCTGCATTGGTGCAAGTCCTTCATAAGAGATATCTAACGCTTTTTGCAGTTGTTTCGCATTGTCGGCTGCATCTCCACCAGAATTATTATTAAAAATCACAATAACTTCTTTTGAATGTTTCTGTAAGTGTCTAATATTCTCTGCCCAATAATTGATTTCCTCGTCATTGTAACGGTAAAGCGTCCTAACTTCGCGCCATTCAGGACTATTTGCTTTCATCCAGCCCGCGCTGTTCCTACCATGCAAACGCACTAGTGTCATCGCTTCATTTGTCGCTCGTAGTACAATCGGAACGCTCCCATTCCCAACTTGTGGCTCATCCACAACTGTATGAATAAAACCCAAATCTTTTAACAAAGCCAGCGTTTGCGGTTCATTCGTCTCCGTGTACCAAGTCTTATTCCGAAATTCAATAGCAAGCGGCAAGTCTCCCATTTTTTCACGAACAGCTCGTAAATAGGTCACGTTTTCTTTCGTACAACCAAAATACGGCGGAAATTGAAACAAGATTGCCTTTAACCTTCCAGATTCACTCATCGGCGCAATCGCATCCATAAAACGGCGATACATCTCTGTCTCCGAATCATAATACTGCTGCCACTCTTTATGCTTCGTCATCGCCTGAAAAGCCTTCACAACAAAGGTAAACTCTTCCGGCGTCCGCTCGATCCATCGTTCCGTCGTAAGCGGTGAAGGAATAGCATAAAAACTCGTATCCACTTCCACCATCGGAAAATTGCCCGCGTAATCCTCTAATTTATGTTTACTCGTACTGGAATATAATGTAGCGTGATCACTCCACCCCGTAAGCCCAATCGTTATCATCGCAAAACTACCCCTCTCTACCGTTTAGATTTCATTGCTCGCGTAATCGTCAAACCTTCCTGATTCGCAAAATTTCGGTATTCTGGACTATCCATCGCCACTAACTTCACATACCCATCTTGATTAAAATGTAGCCCCCAACCGTATCGTTTTCCCAGTGGTGACGTCCGCATACACGCTTGACTCTTCCCAAAAAAAGCAGCTCTTTCCGATTCACGCGCCTCCTCAGGAATATTTTTATGCAACATATGCGTCTCAAAAAGCACTTCTTCTTGCGTATATTTATAATCATGCCCATTTAAGAGTTCAAACTGAATCTCACCAACCGTTTTATTTTGGCGCTTACCGTTCGGAATTTCACCATGATCCGCTCTAGTATCTTCTGCAACCAGAATAAACGTATTATAATAATTCAAATTCATTTTTCGCACCTACTTCTCATTTTTATTGTACAATAGCAAAAAGGAGGAACGCCATTATGATTTTAGAAAGCGCTCTACTTCAAGTCACACAAGGCGACACGACGGCGTTCGAGAAAGATTTCGCCACTGCATCAAAAATTATCAGCGCCATGCCAGGTTACATTAGCCATGAACTGCATAAATGCCTCGAGGATTCTACCGATTATTTGCTTCTCGTTCAGTGGAAAACCTTAGAGGCCCACACAGAAGGCTTTCGAAAGTCGGATGCCTACGAAAACTGGAAAACGTTGCTCCACCACTATTATAACCCTTTCCCCAAAGTGAAGCACTTTACACGAATTATTTAATACTAAAAACCCGAGGACACAGCACCCTCAAGTTTAGCTTCATATCATGGGTTCATTTTTGTCATTGGCGTAATGAAGCATTTTAAAATGAGCATCTAACACCGTCTGCGCGTCTTTTTGTAGTCGCTCTAGCAGTATTTTTTTATCGCCTTTTTTCGGTACTCGCACTTTTATGTCTAAAGATTGTGCTAATAATTTGGCGTCTAATTGTTCTGGAACTAGTAATTCTTTTGGCGGCAGATGATTCGGATCGTTGTAAAAAGCCATGAGAAAGCTTTCTATCATTTCGTTTACTTCGCCGACAAACTCAAAAACTTTAGAATTCCGTCCAACAATAGCTCCATTTCGGACAAAAATCAGCTGAATCGCGCAAAACTGCTCATGCTCGACAAATTGCATCAGATCACGATGCCCAACATCGCGCGTCCATACTTTCTGTTTTTCTGTCACGCGCTCTAAAACATGCAATAATTCGTGGCTTTCTTTCGCGCGCTCAAATTCCAAATTGTCCATTTGACGCTGCATTCGAGCTTCAAGTTCGCGTCTTACATCACGATACCCACCATTTAAGAAATCTGTAACATTGTTAATCTGCACCTCGTATTCTTCTTTTGAAACTTCCCGCGCACATGGCCCGATGCACATCCCGATATGGTAGTAAAAACAGGGACGACCTCTTTTTCCATTGCAATGGCATAATGGATAGATTTTTTGCAATAATTCCAACGTTTCCTCTGCCTTATAGCGACTGGCGTAGGGACCAAAATAAAGCGCGCCGTCCTTCGCTATTTCTTTTGTCAATTCGAGATGTGGATTTTTTTCATTCGTTATTTTGAGGTAGATGTATTGGATTTCGTCTTTTAACATGACATTAAATGGCGGTTGATACTTCATAATAAGCGTCATCTCGAGCATTAAAGCCTCTTGTTCCGTCTCTGTGATAATCAGCTCAAGATCGTGGATATTATGAACTAAACGCGCCGTCTTTCCCATCTGTTTTTTCGTAAAATAGGATTTCACACGCTGTTTTAGATTTTTCGACTTACCTATATATAAAATTTCACCTTTTTTATCCCGGTATATGTAGCAACCAGGTAGTTCAGGTAATGTTTTTAATTTTTGTTTTAAGGTTGTTTCCACGACTACACCTCCGAGACGTACGTTGACACTTTTATTTTAGACTTTGCCAGAGTTTTTGTAAAGCTTACTTGGATATACGAAAACAAAGCCTATTTCAAAAATAGACTTTGCGATTATTATTTATATGGAGTAGTTAACTTCTTACAGAACCAATTCCCATGGTCCCCATTCACCTGCACCAGGAACATCTCCTTGTGTCCACCATTTTGCTTTATACGTTCTACCTTGGTATACCGCAGTGTCTCCAGCAACATAAATGGTATCCGCTTTCCATGTATCTCCGGCTGGTAATTGGTTTACTGTTACTGACACTGCATTACTTGTTGCTGTGCTAGTTCCAGTAGCTGAACTGTCTGTGTTAGTCACAATGCAATAATAATAACTTGTGCCCACTGCGCTTGTTGGTGCATTGTATGTGGTACTTGTTGCGCCACTTATTGCTGTGCCACCAGTGTTCACTTTGCTAGAAGCCTTGTACCATTGATAGCTAAGTGTCCCTTGTGATACATTTGCTCCTATTGTAAGAGCTGATAATCCGCCCACAGTGACTGCCTTATCAGTTGGTTGAGTCGTAATTGTTGGTGTTACTGCACTACTTGTGGCGCTAACGACTACAGATACCGCATTACTTGTCGTCGTTGCAGTCTTGATTCCGGTTGCACTGTTGTCCGTATTCGTTATGACACAATAATAGTAGTTGGTGCCTTCTGTATTTGTTGGTGCATTATATGTGGCACTTGTTGCACCGCTTATTGCTGTACCGCCACTGTTCACTTTGCTAGAAGCCTTGTACCACTGGTAGCTAAGTGTCCCTTTAGATACAGAGCTCACTACCGTTAAATCCGCAGTCCCGCCTATCCTTACATTTTTGTCAGTAGGCTGACCAGAGATTGTCGGAGCTTTAGCATCTGGTGACGGTTGAACTGCATCATTTGCTGCTTTAATAATTGGAGAAATCGTGTTTACAAAGTTGTTTCCGTTCGCTTCATCCCATCCAATGGACCATGTCATAATTCCGCGGTAAGTAGGATATTTGGCAAGCAGTGTATTTAGAGCGGAAGCATAGACGGAAACGCTTTGTGCCCCATTACCTGCACCATTCGTGGAAGGAACGCCGAAAGCAACTTGATCAGGTCGTAATCCCGCAAAAGTCCCCTTATCCATCGTTACAAATCCTGTAATAAGCATCTCAGAAAGGCGCGTATATCCTTCTGCTGAGTAAACTTGGGCAAAAGGTGCACCGGCATTTGCTGATGGTTGTAACCAAGCGAAGTCACCGTTGAAACCGTTATAGTATTGTGGGTGAATATATGTCAAAATATCACGAGTGGCGTTAAGAACCGGAAGAAATGCTCCACCATTCCCTGTACTGATTGCCCCATTTTGAACATAGCAATACTCAGGAGCAGCGGAAATAATGAAATCAGATCCGTAAGTCGTTTTTAAATTACGAAGCAAATATTCAAGGTTTATGGACTGTTGGGATGTCAGGTTCCCAATTTTATCAGTACTCATAACTGCGATGGAACTACCCTCAAAGTCAACGTCAAAGCCATCAAATCCGTATTCATTAATAATATTTTTAACGCCATTCAGAAAAGTATCGCGCTGGGCAGCATTGTCCATGTGAACAACACCGTTTTGTCCGCCACAAGAAATAACAACTTTCTTACCTTGAGCCTGTAGCGTTTGAATGTCTGCTTTAAAAGCCGCTATCTGCTGAGCTTCTGTGCCTGCGTAGACTGCTGAAAGGTCCATTGATAGATTTGGAGTGTAGTAGTTCCCTTTCGTCTCAATAAATGAAACGTTAATGACATCCCAGCCAGAACTTGCTTGGGCCAATGTTTTTTTAGATCCCCCGTTACCGCCCAGCCAATAGCCTATAGTTACGTGTGGTTTAAGCTGTGTACTTGATGCCGCAGACACATGTGTTGTGAACGCCATCACAGCGGAAAGTACTAGAATAATAGCTAAGCCTGCTGTCAGAATATTTCTTTTCAATGATATGTTCATGAAAAATCCCCCTAAATATAATAATTCTTATTACCATGGTTGGATACTCTGATACTATTTCCCTTTAAAATAATTCTGTGAAAAGATTCCCTACATTAAATAAATGCTAACTTTGATAAGTAACCAGTCGATACTTTTTTCCGAATAGTTAAAACCATATTCTTTTACTCATATTCTTATTACACAATCACCCTTTCGTATCATGCTATTTTTCACTAGACTTTTCCACGTTGATAGGGAATCATCTGTGTATTAATTAACTAGTAGATGAACATATTCTCACTTCTAAAAGAATACGCTTCCATGAAGATTATTATCAAAAATTCCCATAGATTTATATTAAAATAAAGTTATATAAATGTCAATTTTAAGCGCTAATTGCTGATATGTTGGTGTAATAATTCTTTCTCCCTATGCATGGAGACATGTTCAGGTTATATATATCTACCACAAAATTGCGTAACATTAACAGATTCAGCTAGAAAGGTTAGATACGTTATTATCAAAATTAACGCTAATGCGGTGATGAAAATAAAAGAAAATGGAACATCCGTTGATACTAACCAACTTTTGTCCCATTCTCTTTAACTTATTCTATGTTTAATGCTAGTCTCTTCACTTCTTGATGCTGTGCATTGTAACCAATTATACGTACAGATGCATTATTATTTGTAATAAGCGTATCCACATTTGTAAACGAATAGTTTCTAGTCTTTTTATCAACTGTCGCTGTTTGCACAATTTGCCCGCCTACTGATAATTTTACTTCTGTAATATCTTTACCGTAGTTTCCGTGGATTTTGCTATCTCCCAATGTATAGTCCTCAGTTGTCAATACATAATTATACAATGCCAAACCTGTCGTATCTATGTCAATACGGTTTATTTCTTTATATTGACTGTCTACAGCAACAACCTGTACAACATCCAATGGACTCGCGACAAAGGAAGCTATATTGGTAAACGTGTACTCTCCTGAAGACGTATTCGCTTGTGTAATTATTTTACCATTCACCCATAAGCGCACTTTGAAAACATCCTTACCATAGTTACCTGATAGCTTCTCATCTCCAATTCTGTATGTCTCTGCGGTAATTGTATTATCTATAGTTGAAGTACCAGTGAGAGTAGCTGCAATACGCTTCACTTCTGTATATTGCGTGTCCACACCAACAATTTCTACCTCATCACTTGTCATCCTGATATAACCTGCTACGTTAGTAAATGTATAACTGCCATCTGAGTTTGTTGTCGCTTGTGCCACAGCTTTACCATTTACCCATAATCGTACTTTCCAAATACTTTTACCAAATGTTCCAGTTACCGTATCACTGCCTATTTCGTAAGAGTCTACTGTAAGGGTATCATCAAACATCGATTCTCCAGATGCTGTAACTGTTATGCGGTTTTTCTCTACATACTTTGTATCAACACCAACAACTTCTATCTTATCTGTTGGTTTTATAATATAACTTGCAGCATTCAAAATTTCATATGTGCCATCTGCCTTAGTAATGGCTTGAGTCACAGCTTTACCATTTATCCACAATCTCACATAAGAAATTCCTGTGCCAAAGGTTCCAGTTAGCTTCGCATCTCCCATATTATACTGTTTTGCGGTTAAACCTTCTGGCGTTAAAACTGTTGTAATCTGTACGGCAATTGTTTTTACTAACTCTGGGTTTGATACTGAAGTTACTGTAATAACTGCTTCTCCTGCACCTTTTGCTGTCCAGTTTCCTGATGCATCCACCGTTATTACTTCTGAATCACTTGATTGATACGTTACAGCCTGATTAGCTTTAGATGGAGAAATGGTCGCTATCACCTGTCCACTATCTTGGTCGCCCGCTTGAATTTGATTCACGCTTGTTTCTATTGATGTTGCTGCCTCTTTTGGTAGTAAAGTTACATATCTATCTAAAAGCGTTGTCTTCATTGGTTCAGATAAGACATCAATAGCAAGAAGTAAATCATCTTTCACTTCTGCATAATCATTATTTACAATTAAAGGATTAGCTTGAATCATTTCCGCTAAAGTATGAATCCTGGCTACTAAGTCTTCCTCTGCATTATTTCTTAGATTGTCATTCACTAGACCTGCTTTGGTGACAGTGAACGTGTTCGTCTTTTGTGCTGTGTTCACAATTGGCAGGTTATCTACTTTCAATCTCACAGGCTCTGCATGGTATACTCGTACTTTATAACCAACCTTGATAGTAGGTGTATCTTTACTAGGCACTGTGCCTGAACCAGACATTGATTTCGTATAAATCACATTATTGTTCAAGTCTAATATTTCTAGCTTGGCATATTCTGTAGATCCAAAGTAAACATGTGGGCTGGTAGATGTTAATGCCATTGTCAATTTTTCTTTATTCAAATCAACAATAGCTGTGGCAAATTCACCGTCACCTAAACCTAAGAAATGAATCGTTTGGCTTATTAGAGGGCTTGCTTTTTTCGCAGTATAAGTGACAGTCACGTCGTTCGTTGCTTCTTTCACTCGTAAATAGTGCGTATCAAAGCTATATTTCACAGCTTTCCCTGTTGGTAAATTAATAGTATAGATTCCATTTGGCAATGTTCCAATATTTAAATCTTTGGAAGTAATCTTCACTCGTTTGATTTCTTTTGTACCGTTAGTTAGTACTAAATATTGACCTTCTAATTGCGAAAAATCGTCTATTTTCAAGTGAATCATCGCACTCCCAGAAAGCTCACTAGATGCCAATTGATCTGTGTCAACTAATGCAAAAGGTGTTTCAAGCCCTAATCTATTTTGAATTGTTGTTAGCTGAGAAGCTGGTACTAATTCTGTTATTGGTGCTACTGGTTTATAATTACGCGAACGGTTATCTTCTTGTTGTTGTGTAGACATCGTTCCTCCAAATGATAAGATGGTTGGAGTAAAATCAAAACCACTGGCTTGTCCATAATAACGGGAAATTAAATCAAGTAGGTAATGATTGCTGGGTTCATATCCAGGTGTGTTAGCCATTTTTCGATGCTCTTTGTTGAATAATATAAAGGCATCATCTCCAGCTTTATTTTGTAAAGTAACCATAGCAAGAAGCTTAGAACTTACATCCCAATTGTTAACAGGGGTATGTGTGGTTTGCCAAAGATTGATAACTCTTCTTTCCATACCAGGTTTATCTCCATAATTGTATAACCAGCCGTCTTGAAAAATTCTTGTTCCCATTGTTTTTTTCTCATAAGCAGCCGCATAAATATTATTCCACACCTCACCTACATTAAAACTACTGTCATTCATAAATGATCCTTGGTATCCATGAGCGATTTCATGTAGCCCACCCCAGCCCTTAGACAAATAAAAATCCGCTAATGAATCGCTGTTTTGTGCTGTGTGATCTCCACCATAGTAAGCAGCTCCAGCACCATGGGCGTTAGCTTTCATGAAATACTTATTAGAGATATTTTTATCTGTCGGGTTTTCAGGCGTAAATGATAGACCATCCAATTTGTTATATGTCTCAAAAACATCTGTATAATAGTCAATAAGACCATCAATAGAACTGAAATCTCTCATTCTTTTCATGTAGGCTTTGTCCTTTTTAGGAACAAATGTTTGGAAATATTTAGAGTATATCAAAGCGAATTCTGCATTCGAATTATCCCACTGTTGAAAGAATGCAGCTTCATTATCACCTTTATGATATATTGGTAATGTCTTCATCGTATTCGTTACTTTATATTCAAGAACAGGTGCTTCTTTTCCAAAAGTAGTGTCAATAAAAGGCACTGCTGTATAAGCATTGCTGACCACTTGCCAATTGGATGTAATGTTCACCGATTTCTCTTTTTGGGAATCATCATTTAATAATTCCATTGTTAACCTCTCTTGAAAATCAGGGTTGGTTTGTCTAATCTCTAGTTGAACATTAGCGGGCAGAATGATGCCTAAATCTTGCTTATCATGGTAAATCCCCTTTGAAATACCAGCATTATCTAACCATGTTGGTTTCTCTAAAACATATAAAGATTTCGTCTGTACAGAATCCGCATGCACTTGTTGCGCAAACCCTCCCAATACAATTAAAATCATTAATAATAAACTTGCTTGAATTTTTTTCATACCTGCTCCTTTTTGTAGTTTCATGATAACTACGTCCTTGTATTTTAGTCATATAATTATGTGACTCTCTCAGCATACCATCTGGGAATCAAATAAAAAATACAATATATCCACTGAATAGATAGATAACATGTAGATTCTATGACAATTTAATATAAATAGAGATACAGTATGAATAAAAAAATAAAGATTCTAGTCATTTAGACAAAATCTCTAAACAGCTAGAATGCTTATTTTCTATTTTTGAAATTAACAAAGTGAACCTGAATAAAAATTGGTAACAGTATGTTTCAGACTTCCTCATAATCCTGATTATTACAGGGCCTTAGATTATCGTTATCATAACGGTAAAAAGATTCGCGTATTATCAAGTTCTTCTGTAAGGAAGAAATATATAGCTCATACATTTTCATCAATCATCATTTCTTGGTTGTGATTTTCTCTTGAAACAGCGACCAAAGCTAAACCGCGGCTACTTCTAACTAATACATTGACAGCTGATGCAAAAAATCTGATCGTTTCTAAAAATTTTTTCACCAATACTACACCTTATGTATATTGAGGAACACAAAATACGTGTCCGAGAATTTCGGACACGTATTTGCTAAACAGTTATTAATATCTATACAGATTACATGAAATAGCTTCTGAAATTTTGGTTCACAAGCTATTTGACAACCACTGCTAAAACCTTACCCAATACTACCTTCCATCTCGAACTTAATCAAACGGTTCATTTCGACGGCGTATTCCATTGGTAATTCTTTTGTGAATGGTTCAATGAAGCCCATGACAATCATTTCTGTTGCTTCTTCTTCGGTTACACCACGGCTCATCAGATAGAATAGTTGTTCCTCGGATACTTTGGAAACTTTCGCTTCGTGTTCTAAGGAAATGTCGCTATTTAGGATTTCGTTGTATGGAATCGTGTCTGATGTGGATGCGTTATCCATAATCAGCGTATCACACTCGATGTTGGAGCGAGAACCGGCTGAGTTACGGCCAAAGTGCACGATACCACGATAGGTTACGTTACCACCTTGTTTGGAAATCGATTTGGAAACGATGGTTGACGATGTGTTTGGCGCCAAGTGAAGCATTTTTGCTCCGGCGTCTTGACGTTGGCCTTTACCGGCAATCGCGATGGAAAGTGTCATACCGCGTGCACCTTCTCCGCGAAGATGAACCGCTGGGTATTTCATCGTTAATTTCGAGCCGATGTTTCCGTCAATCCATTCCATTGTCGCATTTTCATCACAGAAAGTACGCTTGGTTACGAGATTGTAAACGTTGTTAGCCCAGTTTTGAATCGTTGTGTAACGGCAATAGGCATCGCGTTTTACAATGATTTCAACGACAGCTGAATGAAGGGAATTCGTCGTGTAAACGGGTGCTGTACAGCCTTCTACATAGTTGACGCTCGCGCCCTCATCCACGATAATCAGTGTACGCTCAAATTGTCCCATGTTCTCCGAGTTAATACGGAAATAAGCTTGGAGCGGTGTATCCACTTTCACGCCTTTTGGAACGTAGATGAATGAGCCACCAGACCAAACCGCCGAGTTAAGTGCTGCGAATTTGTTGTCGGTTGGCGGGATTACTTTTGAAAAATACTCGCGGAAAATGTCTTCGTTTTCTTTGAGCGCTGAATCTGTGTCTTTGAAGACGATACCGATATCTTCTAGATCTTGCTTCAAGTTATGGTAAACTACTTCGGACTCGTATTGCGCGGAAGCACCGGCAAGGTATTTCTGCTCTGCTTCTGGAATGCCGAGTTTGTCGAAGGTACGCTTGATTTCATCGGGAACCTCGTCCCAATCGTTTACCGTGTGATCCGATGGCTTCACGTAATAGCGAATATCTTCAAATTTCAGTTCGGATAAGTCGCCACCCCATTGCGGCATTGGCATTTTATAAAATTGTTCTAGGGACTTCAAGCGGAAATCGAGCATCCACTGGGGTTCTTCTTTAATCGTCGAAATTTCGCGTACGATATCTTCTGTCAAACCACGTTCACTACGGAATACAGATGTATCTTTATCATGGAACCCGTATTTATATTCGCCCATTTCTGGAATTTCAGTCATAGTCAAGATCCTCCTTTAAACTTATTATTTCTTTCCTTCAAACTCGAAAATCGCACGTTCCATGGCTTTCCATGAAAGAGTCGCGCATTTGATTCGAGCTGGGAATTTCGCAACGCCTGATAAAGCTTCGACGTCACCATTTTCGTCGATCACATCGTGTTCATGACCTTGCACCATTTCTGAGAAGTCACGCGACATTTTGAGGGCTTCTTTTTCTGATTTTCCGATAATACTCTCGGTCATCATCGAAGCACTCGCCATCGATATCGAGCATCCGCTACCTGTGAATTTTGCGGCAGTGATAATTTCATTTTCCACTTTGAGATGGAGATGGATTTCGTCACCGCACGTTGGGTTATTCAGGTCAATTGTGACACTTTCGTCGTCGAGCGTGCCGTTGTTGCGCGGATTTTTGTAGTGATCCATAATAACTTGGCGATATAGTTGATCTAATTTGCGACCACTCATAGTCCGAAATACTCCTTTGTTAGCTTGAGGGCAGCAATAAACTGGTCGACCTCCTGCTTGGTATTATATACGTAAAAACTTACTCTGGCTGTGGAAGACGTATCCAACCACTTCATGAGCGGCTGTGCGCAGTGATGTCCAGCGCGGATAGCCACGCCTTCTTCATCAAGCACTGTCGCAATATCGTGGGGATGTGCTCCTTCTAAATTAAACGTAATCAGTCCGCAACGCTTTTTCGCGTCTAGTGGACCATATATCGTAATGCCGTCTAGCTTCTGCATTTCTGCTATCGCGTAGGCGGTTAATTCTTCTTCATGATTGTGAATCAGGTCAAAACCGATCGTTTCCAAATAATCAATCGCGGCACCAAGACCAATCGCTCCCGCAATGTTCGGCGTCCCGGCTTCCATTTTCCACGGCAGTTCTTTCCATGTCGCATCTTGCAATTCTACAAAATCGATCATTTCACCGCCAAATTCAGTCGGGTTCATCGCGTCAAGCAATTCTCGTTTCCCGTAAAGCGCGCCAATTCCAGTCGGAGCCATCATTTTATGACCCGAAAAAGCGTAGAAGTCAGCGTCCAATGCGAGAACGTCGACCTTCATGTGTGGCACAGCTTGCGCGCCATCGACAACGGTAACAGCGCCGACCGAATGCGCTAAATCCGCAATCTCGCGAACCGGTGCAATCGAGCCAATGACATTAGAAACGTGCGCAATCGCGACAATCTTCGTTTTTTCGTTGATTGCTTTTTGGGCATTGGCAAGCGTAATCGTCGCGTCCGCGTCCAAATCGATATAGACAAGCGTCGCGCCCGTGCGTTTCGCCAATTGTTGCCACGGAATCAAGTTACTATGATGCTCCAAGTGGGAAATCACAATCTCATCCCCAGCCTGCAAATTCGCATCACCATAACCGTTCGCGACCATATTAATCGCCGTCGTCGTCCCGCGCGTGAAAATAATTTCCGCCGTTTCGCGAGCACCGATAAAGCGCGCCACCTTCGCACGACTACCTTCATAAGCATCCGTCGCGCGAGCAGCCAACGTATGCACACCGCGGTGAACATTCGCGTTTTCCCACTCATAATACTTCATTACCGCATCCAAGACCTGCTTCGGCTTTTGGGAAGTAGCTGCATTATCCAGATAAGCAAGCGGTTTTTCATTGATTTCTTGCTTTAAAATCGGAAAATCAGCCTGAATTTTTTGGGTTAGCGTCATGTTAGCGCACTTTCCCTTCAATAACTTCCTTCAATTGAAGTTTCACACTTTCAATCGGCAGTTGGCGCACAACGGGATCAAGGAAACCGTGAATAACAAGGCGTTCTGCTTCTTGTTTCGAGATACCACGACTCATTAGATAGAAAAGTTGCAACGGATCCACACGACCAACTGACGCCGCGTGCCCAGCTACTACATCATTTTCATCGATTAAAAGAATTGGATTGGCATCTCCGCGAGCTTTTGGACTAAGCATCAATACGCGAGACTCTTGTTGTGCATCCGATTTCGACGCGCCGTGTTTAATATGACCAATACCGTTGAAAATTGTTGTCGCGCTATCTTTCATAACACCATGTGACAAAATCGTACCTAGTGAAGCCAATCCGTAATGCGTCACGCGTGTCGTAATGTTTTGCGTTTGTTTACCACGACCAACCGTCACCGTTTTCACGTCACTGACAGAGCCATTGCCCATCAAGTTCGTCGTATTTTCATTAATCGTGTCGCCATCGTTCATCAAACCAAGCGCCCACTCTACACGGCTATCATTGCCAACATGTCCACGGCGGCTAACATAAGTCGTAGCGCCACTTCCCAAGTTGTCCACCGCACCGAATTTAATTTGCGCATTATTTTCCGCAATCACTTCAGCGACAATATTCACGATACCTTTATTCTCAGCGTCAAGCGTCACATAGTTTTCCACGTACGTTACGGCGCTATTATCATCCGCAACCAATAACACATGATTCACGAGTGGAGACGCTGCGTTTCCGTGTGCAAAAACCGCTTGAATCGGCTCTTTCACTTCCACGTTTTTCGGGACATATAAGAACAATCCACCATTCACAAGCGCCGTATGGAAGGCTGTCAAACGACTTTCATCCACTTTCACCGCTTCTGTCATAAAATATTTCTGCACGAGTTCCGGATGTTCCTTCGCCGCCGTGATGATATCCGTAAAAATAACACCCGCATCTGCTAACTCTTGGCTTAAATGAAGTCGCGCTGGGCGGTTATCGATTTGGACGTATACATTCGCGTCCTCCGCAATTAAAGCCTGCACATTTTCAGGTAACGCTTCGTTCGTCACACCCGTTTGAAAAGCCGCATAAGCCTCAAACTTCGTGAAATTCCAGCGATCAATCTTCGTTTTATCTACAAATGGCAATGCTAATTCTGATGCTTGTTGCCATGCGTTTATCCGTAGCTCTGTTAACCAGCCAGGCTCGCCTAAATCGCCTGAAAAAGCACGGATAAAATCATCTTTTACAGCTAAATTTTCTGTCATGATTTATCCCTCACTCTCTTATTTTTGGTCAACGGTTTCTTCTTCTTCGTCAAACTCGATACCAAGTTCTTGCTTAATCCAGTCATAACCTTCGCCCTCTAAGCGCTTCGCAAGTTCAGATCCGCCACTTTTCACGACTTTACCTTGCATCATTACGTGCACAAAATCAGGCTCGATGTAGTTCAGCAAACGTTGGTAATGGGTAATAATCAAGCAACCAAAACCTTCGCCGCGCATTTCGTTAATTCCTTTTGAAACAACTTTCAGCGCATCGATATCAAGACCTGAATCGATTTCATCTAGAATCGCGATTGTAGGCTCAATCATCAATAATTGCAGAATTTCGTTACGCTTTTTCTCCCCGCCAGAGAAACCTTCGTTCAAATAACGCTCCGCCATTTCTTCGTCCATTTCCAAAATCGCCATTTTTTCGTCTAATTTGCGGATATATTGCATAAGCGGAATTTCTTTACCTTCTTCACGACGGCTGTTAATCGCAGCACGCATGAACTCGGCGTTTGTAACCCCACTAATTTCACTTGGATATTGCATGGCTAGGAATAGACCAGCACGAGCGCGTTCGTCAACTTCCATTTCGAGAACGTTTTCCCCGTCAAGCTCGATTGTTCCGCTCGTTACTTCATATTTAGGATGCCCCATAATAGCTGAGGATAGTGTCGATTTACCAGTTCCGTTAGGTCCCATTATTGCGTGGATTTCCCCTGTAGAAATTTCTAGGTTTACCCCTTTTAAAATCTCTTTGCCTTCTATTTCAACATGTAAATCTTGAATTTTCAACGTTGACATTAAAAATTACCTCCTAATTTTTTCGCATTATTTTTCAGTACGTATGGTTCTAGTTTAGTATAATTCTAATCTAATTACAACTATCCGAAATACTTTCTTTTTTAAAACGTCTTACTTTGTGATGTAGCCTTGTTCTTCCCTCCATCGCTCATATTATCACTCACTCGCTGGCACTTGAGAAAATCACCATTCGCGTCCTCTACCAGTGTACCAAAATGCAACACCGAAAACACCCAAAAAGGTTTTAAAAAAGGATTGTCGAAACGAGCCCTATATGCTATGGTTATGTTAGCGTCATAATTTTGAAATATTCAAGAGTATACTTGATAATCAAGCAACAAGAATTAATGGAGGCATATTTAATATGAAGAAAGCCATCATCGCATTAACTTTGATTGTTCTATCGGTAGCTATTTTTTTAACCGCGTGCAGTTCGCCGAAATCAGAGTTCATGGCATCCTTTCGAAATATCGTAAAGAACAAACAATATACTGCTACATTCATGCTGCAACCTAAGGCAATATCCGGTTTTGAGGCACTCGACCGCTTGAATCCAGAAGCCCTAACCGCAAGCAATTTAACTGTGAAAACATCGCGTGATACAGAACGCGATTTAACCTATAGCACATTTGGCATCCATATCGGTGGTGCGCCAACGATGGATTTGACCGCGCATTCCTTCCAAAACGGGAGCACCGGAAAAACGTTTGTGCCTGTGAATGATTTTTTTGAAACAGCTGCACCCGTTACGAACATGCTGGATTTGGCGACAGATTCGGTTTACTCGAAAGTACTTTCTGAAAATGAAGATTTAAAGGGCAAATACATTGACCTACTTCAAACGTTGCAGAATGTCACGGGTCAAGTTATTGATGAAAACACGGTCGATGAACAAGCCGATCAACTCCAAGCTATCGAAGGAAAAACCGCTTTTCTTCTTTATAAGAAGTTAAACAGCTTGGATAAAAGTCATTATCAAACGGTAAATGGGACGATTAAACTCACGCTTAACAAGAAAGAACTCGCAGAATTGGCCAACGCTTGGCTGGAAGAATTCCATTCCAATCAGGATTTTATTAGTATTTATGCAGAAATAGCTGGCCTGACGGAATCTCAAGCGAAAGAAGGCTGGGAGAATCGTAGTAGCGAGATGCAAGACGCATTGAAAAGCCTGATTCAGAATAAGAAAATACAGCTTAGTACTATCATGACGGTGTACCCCGATTCTGATAAAGGCGTCAAGAAGCTCGTGATGGCCTTCGATTATGCCAATCAGGATAAGCAGCAGAAGCTAAAATTCGATTTTACGATGAATTTGCTAGATTTCGAGAAAATACCAACACCACCAACGAAAGAGGATATCCTCACGAAAAAAGAACTCGATAACGTGATGACGGACATCATCCGCGCCCAACGAAAATAGCTATGGCACATGTGCCATAGCTATTTTCTCATTTTACCGTCTCGCAATATTCACCGTCGTAAACACGAATTTATCATAACGGTGGCGCGACTTCGAATACTCAAACGCCATCCCATTATTCAAATAAACCGTCTGCTCGACTTCAATCACGGGATCCATCTCCGAACAATCAAGGTAATCAAAATCAAGTTGTCCAGGCTTATCCGCTCGAATTTGCTTATAAGAACTGGCGATTTTCAAGTTTAACCGTTCGCGAATATACGTATAAATCGAATGCTCCAAAACTTCTTGCGTCACGCCCGGAATCAACGCAACAGGCATGCACGTGTGCTCCAAAACATAAGGCTCACCGTCCACAAGTCGCGCCCGAACAATATCGTAAATCGGCGTTTCCAAATCAATATTTAACCGCTCCGCTACATACTTATCCGGAAACGTCACCTGAAACTGCACGATCTTACTTGCCACATCGCGTCCTTCCAACAACTTCGTAAAGCCGTTCACTTCCTGGCTATGAATATTCAAGCGGTCCATATCCAGCGCAGACTTAATAATAAACGTCCCATGCCCGCGCTTTCGATACAGCAACCCTTCCAAAACAAGAACTTCCAGTGCCTTCTTCATCGTCATGCGACTACAATCAAATTCTTTGGCAAGCGTCATCTCATCCGGAATCGGTTTATCAAGCGGATATTTCTTCGCGAAAATACGCTTTTTCAACTCCTCCGCGATAAAACTATATTTAGTCTGATTATTGGCCATGACGCTAAACACCTCTTTTTCTTTCTATTTTACCATAAAAATTACTCGGCATCCTCAAAACCGTGATTATCAGAAAGCTCTTTATACCAACGCCCGGAAGATTTAATCGTACGCTTGTAATCTTGATCGAGATTCACTTCAACCAAACCATAACGATTTTTGTACGCGTTCGCCCAAGACCAGCAATCCATAAACGTCCACAGATGATACCCTTTACAGTTCGCACCTTCCGCCATCGCTTTATGCAACCACTTCAAATGATCCTTAATAAACGCAATCCGGTAATGGTCATCAATGTAGCCTTCCGCCGTACGATAACGATCTTCGCCCTCAACGCCCATCCCATTTTCAGAAATAAAGAACGGAATGTTACCATAATTATCACGCAGATTAATCGCAATATCGTAAATCGCTTTCTCAAAAATTTCCCAGCCACGATACGGATTCATTTTGCGATATGGCATTTCGTAGTTATCAAATAAGTGCTCCGGCATAAATGGCGCATCAGGATGAGCCGCATATTCCTTGGCTTTCACACGGCGCGGCTGGTAATAATTCACGCCCAGAATATCGATAATATTGTTTTTAATAATCGCCAAATCTTCCTCCGTATACGTCGGCAAAATATCATGTTCCTTCAAAATTTCTACCAAATCAGCAGGAAACTCGCCTTTTGTCACTGGATCAAGGAAACTGCGGTTGAAAATTAAATCCGCGATATGTGCCGCACGAATATCAGCAGGATTTTGACTACGCGGGTAAGATGGCGTCAAGTTCAGGATAATCCCGATTTCACCATGTTGCTCGAGCGCATGGTACTCCTTCACCGCAAGCGCATGAGCCACCGTCGTATGATACGCCACCTGTACCGCACGTTTGAAATCTACAACATTCGGATAATGCGCGTCATACAAATAGCCCATTTCAACAGGAACAATCGGCTCATTAAACGTAAACCAATGTTTCACACGGTCACCAAATAATTCAAAACACGTTTTTGCAAAAGTCGCGTAAGCACTCACAACTTCGCGATTTTCCCAACCACCGATTTCCTGCATCGACATCGGCATATCGAAATGATACAGGTTCATAAACGGCTCGACACCATTCGCAAGCATCTCATCGATCACACGATTATAAAAATCCACCGCTTTCGGATTCACGTCCCCAATCCCATCAGGAATCAAGCGCGACCACTGAATCGACGTCCGAAACGAATTATGCCCCGTTTCCTTCATCAACTGAATATCCTCTTTATATTGATAATAAAAATTAGACGTGTTCACCGGCCCCACATTATTGAAAAAACGGCCTGGTTCTATCTCATACCAATGATCCCAAATACTCGGTTTTCTGCCATCAACAGCAGCAGCCCCTTCCGTTTGCGGACCCGACGCAGCACTACCCCACCAAAAATCTTGCGGAAATTCATATTTCATCATTTCTACCTCCAAGAGACGAGCAGCAAGTACCCGTTTAATATCTTTATTATACCCTATTCTTTTAAAAGTATAAACTTATAACTTGGTAAAGATGTATTTGGATTGAAAGCCAAAATAAAAACACCCATTTCAAAATGAGTGTTTTTCAGACCTTCAATTCAACTAGAGATGTGCATGTTTCGTTTTTCTTGTTATAATAAAATCAGTAGAGGCGTAAAGATGGTGGCTATCAACATGAAGGTGGTGATGCTTATGAACATGAGCTCTAACCCTTTGGAAAGGACAACCATGTCTGTTGCAGAAGCGATTGCGCTCATGATTGGCTTTGGGAGCTTCTTAGTTTCCTTAATCGGTCTAGTAGTCAAGATTGCTAAAGCAGTGCAAAAAGACAAAGAATAGCCATCTACCTCAACTTTGACGGGTTGATAGATGGCTATTCAAGCATTTATAAATAAGTCACTGTTCTGAGAAACTTCTACTTGTGAAGAGGGTTGTGTTACTAGCACGACTCTCTTTTCATACCCATTATAACAAAATCTCCATCCTCACGCAACATTTCTTCTTTCAGCCTCTTGCTAACCGCCACCAACTAGGCTAAAATAAACACATGTCGTATATGTCTAGGAATATGGCCCAGACGTTTCTACTTAGCTACCGTAAATGGCTAAACTACGAGCAATAGCATATCTCGATTTCTGTTTGAAGGCAGGATCGATTCTTTTTTGCGATGGCTCATCTTTGAAAAATGTGCGACAACACAATTCAGGGAGGCTTTTTTTAATGGAAAAATTGTTTAAACTGCGAGAAAATAAGACAACGATGAAAACAGAAATTTTGGCGGGGTTAACGACGTTCTTGTCGATGGCTTACATATTATTTGTGAATCCTTCCGCGCTTGCAACGACTGGTATGGATATGAGCGCGGTGTTCGTGGCTACGGCTCTAGCTGCTGTCGTCGGGTCGCTGCTCATGGGATTCATCGCGAACTATCCGATTGGTCTAGCACCTGGAATCGGGCTTAGTTCCTTTTTTGCGTACACGGTTTGCGCGCAGTGGGGCATCCCTTGGGAAACGGCACTATCTGGCGTTTTAGTTTCAGGTTGCGTATTTATCGTCCTTACTGTAACAGGGATTCGTGAAAAAATTATCAACGCGATTCCAACCGAATTAAAATTTGCCGTTGGGGCTGGGATTGGTTTTTTCATCGCCTTTCTTGGTTTGAAAAATGCTGGGATTATCGTCGGAAATAAAGCGACACTCGTAGCCCTTGGTGATTTGCATAATAGCGCGGTGTTGCTTGCTGTTTTCGGCATCGTAGTTACGATTATTCTCATGACATTGAACGTAAATGGCGCGATTTTTATCGGGATGGCTTCGACTGCTGTTGTGGGCATGATTTTCCAGCTTATCGATGTTCCGACGCAAGTTGTAGCGCCAATTCCAGATATTTCGCCTACTTTTGGGCAAGCGCTTTTCCATCTTGGTGATATTTTCACACCGCAGATGCTGATTGTTATTTTGACATTCTTCTTCATCGATTTCTTTGATACGGCGGGAACGCTTGTGGCGGTGGCGAATCAAGCTGGATTTATGAAGGATAATAAAATTCCGCGCGCGAGCCGTGCTTTGTTCGCGGATTCCTCGGCAACGATTGTCGGTTCGATTCTTGGAACGTCGACAACAACGTCTTACGTCGAGTCAACAGCTGGTGTTGCGGTCGGTGGCCGAACTGGTTTAACGGCGATTGTGATTGCGGTTTGCTTCGGTTTATCGATGTTCTTCTCGCCACTTCTCGGGGTCATCACAAGCGCTGTAACGACGCCCGCACTCGTGATTGTCGGGATTCTAATGATTGGTAACGTGGCGCATATTGACTGGTCCAAATTCGAAATCGCCGTACCTTGTTTCATGGTTATTCTGATGATGGTACTCAGCTTTTCGATTGCATCAGGAATCGCGCTTGGCTTCATTTTCTACCCAATTACAATGTTCTTCAAAGGTAGATACAAAGAAGTCCACCCGATTATGTATGTATTAATGGTCTTGTTTATCTGCTATTTCATATTTGTGGTTTAAAAAGGATTGGGCGTCTCGGCGCCCAATCCTTTTTAATTTTTTGTATAGTAGTCATAACCACGTCCGACATCTGCCAAACTGTGCGCGTCGGAACCATATACCAATTCAATCCCCAGCCCGCGCGCCTCGTTCACCACATCAAGCGGCGGATATGTTTCCCCGCAAAACTCCTTGTAAAGTCCCGCCGTATTCCAATCCAACTGATATTTCCGCGCCTTGATATCCTTCAACAACTCCGAAACCTGTTGTCGCGTAGCCTTTTTTAATCCAGTATCTTCATCCGCAAAAAAGCGCTGAAACTTCTGACAAAGCGAAATATGCCCCAATCGCGTCGGTTTCGCTGGACCCAAATCCGCTAACAACGATTCCCGAATAAATCCATAATATTCCTTCTGAACCGCCTCAAAGCTACCATAGTGCTTCAAAATTCCCGCCTCAAAATCCTCCGCTGAAAAATCAATGAAACGCCAACCATCGATGCCTGGCATAAAGTGTAACGACAAGACACCATCATCCATCTGCGAACCATATTCCCTCAATAACGCTCGCGTATCCTGTTCAAAACCTGGCAAGAAATCCACTTCCAAGCCAACATGGATCCTAATCTGATTTTTATATTTTCGCTTCATCGCATGTGCACGCTCAAAATAAGCATCCAATTGATCCCACCGAATCGCGGCTGTCGCAATGTCTTCCATCGGGTTCGCAATAACTGCCTCAAAAACAGCTGGCATTGGCGGGTGCTCTGTAATCGAATAATCCGTGAATCCAAGCCCAATCGCTTTTTCAATCATCGCCTCTACCGTATCTCCCGTACCGTGTGGACAAAATTCCGTATGCGTGTGTCCATCCCATTTTTTCATCTTGCATCGCTCCTTTTTTGTCCATTGTATCATCACGCCACACAAAAATGCCATGATATCGACTATCATGGCATCTGATTGCAGAAAAATAATTGTACATGTTTTTCAAAAATTTCAACGTGGCGATAATAGATCATTTTCAGAAAAAATCCTGTACTAGCATACTGGAACGAAGCCTTTAACATCGAAAATGACTGGCTCTAGACACACTGATATCCTACTTCATAGTGACCGATATACGCTTAATTTCTTTAAACTTCGCATCTACCGCTACAATTTCTAAATTATCCGCATTACTCGTAATTTTTTTGATGATATCATTGCATGTGTATGTCCCTGTAACTGGATCCAAATCAGCTTGTTTTGCGACTTCACCGTTCACAAAAAGACGTACATACTTAATATCCTTGCCATAAGTTCCTGTTAGCATCAGACTTCCAAATGCATAATCATCCGCCGTTAATTCAAGATCAAGCGCAATTGGTTCAACAGAAACTTGTTCGCGATCTATTTCTACATAAGCATCATCCACTCCAACTACTTCCACCAAATCCGTTTCTTTCAAAATACTTCTCTTAGCATTTTCAAAAATATAGCTATAGTCTTCGTTTATCGTTGCTTCTTGTACTGCCTTGCCATTGACCCAAAGCCGCACTTTGCTGATGTTCTTACCAATTGTCCCAGTGAGTGTTTGTGTACCAAACTTATACGTATCCGCTTTTACCCAGTTCTCAAGTGGTGAACTTGTCACCTTCACTTTCACGCGTTTCACTTCCTTGTCTTGTGCGTCAACACCAACGACTTCCACAATATCTTTCTTTGATGCCACAAACTGTGCGATGTTTTCTGCCTGGTAAGTTCCATCTGGATTTGTTGTCGCTTCTGACACCGATTCGCCATTCACCCACAAAAAAACTTTCGCTATATCTTTGCCATAAGTCCCTTCTAGATTTGCCGTATCCACTTGATATCCATCCGCAGTTAATCCGTAATCTTTAATAATCGAGCCTGTGATTTCTCCAGAAACACGTGTTATCTCAACGAATTTTGAATCGACTGCTACGATTTCGATCTCGTCCGTCAGTGCTTTAACATAGTTCGATGCCATATCAATTGTAAAAGTACCATCTGCATTCAATGTAGCTTGTGTAACAGCTTTTCCGTTGACCCAAAGGCGAACTCGTGGGATATTTTTGCCGTAAGTTCCTGTTATTGTCGCTTCCCCTAGCTTGTAATCATTCACAGAAAGCGTGATATCCGCGCCTTTTGCTACGTAAATACTCGCTACATTCGCCTTACCGTTTAGTGGTTTTGTAATATATACTGTAAGAGTTGTGCCTACTGTTTGCTGTGGAATCGAAACGCTATACGCCCCATTTTCACCTACTATACTTGAGCCTAGAACGAGCGAACCATTTCGTACAACAACTCCTGCATTTGGTTCGCCAGTTCCCGTTACCATCGTTGCATTTGTCGTCACTGGATTAATCGTGATTGGTGCGATGATGTTGAATTCACTTTTTGCTTTATCTAAATCTTTCTGGATTCCTGCCCTTACCACATAGTCCATCACTAGATTAACTTGTGCTTGGGCTTTATTCAACTCTGTTTGGTTTGTTGTTGCCTTGACATGATTTGTAGGATTATCTTCTATAAAAAGTCCATTCACTAGGTAACGTGCAAGTTCTGCAGGTGTAGGAACTGCTGTCACCTCTAAGTCTGCAAGTAGGTAATACTTATTTTGCGCTTGTATCCAAACTGCAACTGTATCTCCAATTTCTAAGTTACTGGCTGATACAGCATTTTTTTTGTTACCGCTTACTGTACTCGTCGTTGTTATCGCGTTATTATTGACTGTAAAGCGGTAAATATACTCCACTTGCTCTGCATTGTCGAACGCAAAAATAGCTGCTTTATGATCCTCGCTCAATGTGATTCCTTGGAACGCATCACGTGCACCTACAAGCGTTTTAGCTCTGTCTAGATTTCCTTGTAACGTATCTTTTGCTGGGGATGCTGGTAAAACGGCAACTTTCATCTGAGCCTCTGCTACTGTTGCTTTGCTCGCCGTCGTCGCAATCATTTTGGCAGGATCATTGTTGACAAACAAACCTAAAACAGCCGCTTCTGCTTCATCATAAGGGATGCCAATGACGTCTTGCGTTGTATCTGCTGCCACGAAGCGCTGCCCTTTAGCGTTCAGTAGGTTCACATAGACTTTAACTTTCATGCCTTTTTCTAGTGTGATTGCTCCCATATCGAGCCACGAGCCGTCTTCGTCATAGCGGTTCACGCGATTTAGCGCTATTTTGTATGTATTGTCCTCCGTTGCCATGCCTGTTGTCATCGCGATTTTTTTACCTGTTGCGTTGTAAACTTCTGCGATAAAAACGCTCTGTGCTTCTAGTTTGCCAGTGATTTCAGTTGCGCCATTTAAAGCGGTATCTACCGTCAATGAGGCCTCGATTTTAGCTGCTAGTTGGCTAATCGCTTTATCCAAAATGAGGCGTAACTCTGCTTGTTGTACCGGATCTTCTAAAAGGGTCACATCTTCTATCGCGTCATTGACAGGTACACGATCAAGTCCCGCTCGAATATCGTTTTCTGGGTCTTTACCGATGAAAAGTGCGTTGATTTCTGCTTTCACTGTTCCATAGATAGATCCTTGTACTGATTGATTTGCTGCATGTGCCCCAACTGGCGCAACTGCTATAACCGATGCTGCAAATACGTTTGTTGCTACTAAAAGTAATGCTGTTTGCTTCATTATTTTATTCATTCTCTTCGCCCCTTGCTTTTTTTATTTTGTAGAACTAACTCAATCGTAGCAGTAATTGGCGGAGGAAAAATACAATATTTCCGTTTTTTGACGAAAAATCATGACATTTTAGACATATTTGAATGGCAAGCTCGACTTATTTCTAGAATATTCTATGAACTTATTGGTATACTGGAGATATTCTTCCTTTTGTATTTACAAAAACGCTTTAACCTGCTAATATGGTAATACAATAAAGTTAACGTGGAATGGGGCTTAGAAATATGAAATGGAATCGGAATTTACCTATTGGAACCAGAGATAAACTTTTTAAAGAGGCGGCGTCGGCTTATGATATGGAACATCTGGTGAATCGGTCGTTTCATGCGCGTGGTTATCAGCGGATCGAGACGCCGGTTATCGAATTTGATGATGTTTTTTCGGCGATTAATGACGTGAATTTGTATCGCTTTTTTGATAAAAAGGGGCGGTTGACGGTGTTGCGGCCGGATATGACGTCGCCGATTGGTCGGGTGATTAGTACGACGGGTGTGACGCCGCCGCTCAAGCTTTCTTATAGTGGAAAGGTGTTTCGGGCGAATGAGGAATTGGCTGGGGAACGCAATGAAATGACGCAGGCTGGGATTGAGATTATCGGCTTTGCTTCTATTAAAGCGGAGATTGAGTGTATTACGAGCGCGATTGCGGTTTTGAAGCAGCTGGGAATTAGTGATTTCCAAATTGAGATTGGGCACGCGGCGATTTATCAGGCGGTGATTCAGACGCTGGATTTGCAGGGTAGTGATGAGGAGAACTTCCGCCAAGTGTTGCAGAATAAGAGTTTATTCGGGATTCGGTCATTTGTGGAAAGCCACCCGAGCGCGATGGATGATTTTATTTTGGCATTGCCGCGCTTGTTTGGTTCGGTGGACACGATTCGGGAGGCTCGGGCGTTGACGGAAAACGGTGTTATTTTGGAGGCGTTGGCGCAGATGGAGACGATTATCGGGGTCGTGAATGTGCCGGAGCATTTGTCGGTGGATATTGGATTGGTGCAGGAGCTTCATTATTATACGGGCGCAATTTTTCGAGGTTATGCGGATATGTCGGCGGTTCATTTCTTGAGCGGCGGGCGTTATGATTCGCTTTTCGCTGAGTTTGGAGAGGATAATTGGCCGGCGGTGGGGCTGGCGCTGAATCTGGATGAGATTGTGTCGCTGAAACGGCGGACGTTGAAGGAGGACAAGACGGACTCGAAAACGTTTATTCATTATTCGCTTGAGACGACGCATTTGGCGGAGGATTGGCTTGCGAAGACGCCGAACAGTTCGCTTAGTTTTTTCGATGATTTGGTGGAGAGCGTGGCGTTTGCGCGGAAATGGCAGTTTAGCAAGATTATTGATGTGAGCGGTCATACTGTGCGTGAGATTGATCCGGATGAGGAGGTTTTGACATGAAATCATTGCAAATTGCCTTGACGAAAGGGAGATTGGAGAAGTCGGCGGTGGCGCTTTTGGAGCGGGCTGGCGTGGATTGTGCGATGCTGCATGAGAAAAGTCGGAAGCTGATTTTTAAGCGTGAGGATGCGCCGTATTCGTTTATTTTGGCGAAGGCGCCGGATGTGACGACGTACGTGAAGCATGGCGTCGCGGATATCGGGATTGTTGGCAAGGATGTTTTGATGGAGCAGGATAAGGAGCATTACGAGATGCTTGATTTAAAAATTGGACGGTGTCAGTTCTGCCTTGCGTCGACGCCGAGCTATGATCCGAGTGATTATAGGCGCAAAATTATCGCGACGAAATACCCGACGGTTGCGACGAAATATTTTCGTGAACGTGGCGAGGATGTCGAGATCATCAAGATTGAGGGCTCGGTTGAGATGGCGCCGATTTTGGGGCTGGCGGACGCGATTATTGATATTGTGGAAACTGGCTCGACGCTGCGTGAGAATGGTTTGGTGATTTTTGATACAATGTATGCTATTTCGGCTCGGTTGATTGTGAATAAGGCATCGCTGAAACGGAATAAGGCGCAAATTTTTGAGTTGATTGATTTATTGGAGAATACGCTTGAGGAGGACGCGAAATGAGGTTTATTTCTGGGGATAAAGAGGCGATATTGGAGCAATTACATAGTGCGGCGAGTGCGGATACTCAGATCGAGACCGAGGCGGCTGTCAAAGCGATTATTGCAGATGTGAAAACGAATGGTGACGCGGCGCTTGTTAGGCTGACGGAACAATTTGATGGGGTTCGATTGACGGATTTTAGGGTGGC
Source organism: Listeria sp. SHR_NRA_18 (assembly GCF_003856515.1). NCBI lineage: Bacteria > Bacillati > Bacillota > Bacilli > Caryophanales > Listeriaceae > Listeria > Listeria sp. SHR_NRA_18. The sequence goes on along the minus strand of NZ_QPKR01000010.1, from coordinate 54,446 downwards.
GCAAAGTGTGTTGGATGATGCATTGAACCATGTTGAGGCGGATTTTACCTGCGCGCTAGAACAAGCGAAGGCGAACATTTTGTCGTATCATCAAAAGCAGAAACAATCGGGATTCGTTGATACAGAGAAGCCAGGCGTGATGCGCGGTCAGCTCGTTCGCCCATTGGAGACGGCTGGTATTTACGTTCCTGGTGGCACGGCGGCTTATCCGTCTTCGGTTTTGATGAACATTTTACCGGCCAAAATTGCTGGTGTTCCGCGGATTATCATGGTGACGCCGCCTGGGAAAGATGGCTTGAATCCGTATATTCTAGCTGCTGCCAAAATTGCGGGTGCGGATGAAGTTTATCAAATTGGTGGCGCGCAAGCCGTTGCTGCTCTTGCGTTTGGGACGGAGTCGATTCCAAAAGTGGATAAGATTGTCGGGCCTGGGAATATTTTTGTGGCGCTGGCAAAACGGGAAGTGTTTGGCATCGTGGATATCGATATGATTGCGGGGCCTTCGGAGGTGGTCGTGGTCGCGGACAGGGCGGCGAATCCTCGGTTTGTAGCGGCAGATTTGTTATCGCAAGCGGAGCATGATAAACTGGCGCGCGCGATTCTAATTACGACGAGTGAAGCGTTTGGTCAAGCGGTTGCCGCGGAAGTGGAGAAACAGCTGAAAACCCTGCCACGTGAAGAGATTGCGCGGGCTTCGATTGCCAATTTTGGACAGGTGATTGTTGCTGAATCCGTGGACGCCGCGTTTGATATTATGAATGAGATTGCTCCGGAACATCTCGAAATCCAGTTGGAAAACCCGATGGATTATCTGAGTTATGTGAAAAATGCTGGCTCGGTTTTCTTGGGCGCTTATGCCTCTGAACCGCTTGGAGACTATTTTGCGGGGCCGAATCACGTGTTGCCAACGAGTGGGACGGCGCGCTTCTTCTCCCCGCTTGGCGTCGCTGATTTTTGCAAACGGACCTCGTTTATTTCTTATACGAAAGACGCGCTGGCAAAGGAAAAAGACGCGATTGTCTTGCTGGCTGAAAAAGAAGGCTTGACGGCGCACGCTCGCGCTATCGAAATTCGCTTTGAGGAGGATGATGAACAATGAGAACAGCTAAAATAGAACGGAAAACGGCAGAAACAGCGATTAAAATGGAGCTTTATATGGATCAGCCGGAGAAATGTGAGGTTAATACTGGGGTCGGATTTCTCGATCATATGTTGACGTTATTCGCGAGACATAGCCGCATTGGGTTTGTTTGCGAGGCGATTGGCGATTTAGATGTGGATTCGCATCACACGGCGGAGGATGTCGGGATTGTGCTCGGGCAATGTTTGAAGGAAGCGCTTGGTGATAAGGCTGGGATTAATCGTTACGGTTCGGAATACGTGCCGATGGATGAGTCGCTTGGCTTTGTGGCGCTGGATCTAAGTGGGCGTTCGTACCTCGTTTTTGATGCGGTGTTTGAGAATCCGAAGCTTGGTGCTTTTGATACGGAGCTCGTGGAGGAATTTTTCCAAGCGGTGGCGTTTAATGCGTCGATGAACCTGCACTGTCGCGTCCTTTACGGCAAAAATACGCATCACAAAATTGAGGCGTTGTTTAAAGCGTTTGGCCGAGCTTTGCGGCAAGCCATTACAGTGAATCCTGATATCGTAGGCGTTAACTCGACGAAAGGTGTGCTGTAAATGCGAATTGCGATTATTGATTATGATGCGGGCAATACGAAAAGTGTCAGCAAAGCGCTTGATTTTATTGGGATTGAAAATACGATAACGGCTGCGAAAAAGACGATTTTGGAGGCGGATGGCATTATTTTGCCGGGTGTTGGTGCTTTTCCGCAGGCGATGGCGGCACTTGAAGAACGCGATTTGATTGCGGTTTTGCAAGAGGTGGTGGCGCACGGGAAACCGCTGCTTGGGGTTTGTCTCGGAATGCAATTATTGCTGGATTCGAGCGAGGAATTTGGCTATACGCAAGGGCTTGGACTGATTCCGGGTCACGCGAAATCGCTGCCAGACACGGCGAAAATTCCGCATATGGGCTGGAATCGGTTGGAAGTGAAGCAGGACTCGCCGTTAACGCGGGATCAGGACGGTAATTTTGTGTATTATGTGCATTCGTATTATGCGGTTTGTGAGGAGAAATATGTATTGGCGTCGAGCGATTATTCGATGGAAGTTCCAGGCATCATCGCGAACGAGAACGTTTACGGCGCCCAGTTTCACCCCGAAAAAAGCGGGCAGGCAGGACTCGAAATTTTACAAGGATTTAAGGAGGTAATAGCATGCGGTTTTTCCCAGCAATAGATTTGAAAAACGGTCGGTGTGTGCGGCTATATCAAGGTGATTTCGCGCAGGAAACCGTTGTGAATCCTGACCCGATTGCCCAAGCGGCGACATTTAGTGAACAAGGCGCAACGTATTTACATATTGTCGATTTGGACGGCGCGCTGGAAGGAAAACCGATTAATTTGGACGTGATTCGTGCGATGAAAAAAGCGGCTGGTCTCCCCGTCCAAGTCGGTGGTGGGATTCGGACGATGAAGCAGATTACGTTTTATCTGGAAGAAGCGGGTATCGATCGCGTCATTATCGGCTCGGCGGCGCTGGAAAATCCGGATTTAGTTCGTGACGCCGTGAAGCTTTATGGCGCGAAAATCGCGGTCGGCATTGACGCGAAAAATGGCTTTGTTGCAACGTCTGGTTGGCTCGATGTGAGCGCTACGGATTACCTTACTTTTGCGAAAGAGGTTGAAAAAAGTGGCGTGCAGACGATCATTTTTACGGATATTGCCAAAGATGGTACGCTGGAAGGTCCGAATTTAGAGCAGCTTCAAGCCTTGCAACGAGCGGTTTCTGTGGATATTATCGCGTCGGGTGGCGTGAGTAGCAAACAGGATTTGGAGCAACTTTCCGAGCTCGGTTTATACGGCGCGATTTGCGGTAAAGCCCTGTATAACGGCAATATTTCGATGGCAGAAATTACGGAGGTGGAGAATCTTGCTGACTAAACGCATCATTCCTTGCTTGGATGTAACCGATGGACGCGTCGTGAAAGGCATCAATTTCGTGTCGCTAACCGATGTCGGTGATCCTGTCGAAATCGCCAAGGCCTACAATGAAGCTGGCGCGGACGAACTCGTTTTTCTCGATATCACGGCAACGCATGAAGAGCGCCGGACGATGATCGATGTCGTCGAACGCACCGCGGAACAAGTCTTCATCCCGCTTACCGTCGGAGGAGGCATCCATTCTGTCGCGAACATGAAAGCCCTCCTTCAAGCTGGCGCGGACAAGATTTCACTGAATTCAGCCGCCCTCAAAAATCCCGATTTAATCGCGGAAGGCGCCGCCAAATTTGGCAATCAATGTATCGTTGTCGCGATTGACGCGAAGTATCACGCCGAAGATGATTCCTGGCACGTTTACAGTCGCGGCGGGCGTGATGATACCGGTCTTGATGCGATCCAATGGGCAAAAAAAGCCGTCTCACTCGGCGCTGGCGAAATCCTGCTAACAAGCATGGACGGCGACGGAACTAAAGACGGTTACGACATCGCGCTCACCGATGCCATCTGTAACGCCGTCCCCGTTCCTGTCATCGCATCTGGCGGCTGTGGAAACGCCGATCACATGGCAGAAGTCTTCGCCAAAACGAGCGCTGACGCCGCACTCGCCGCATCAATTTTCCATTACGGCGAAATGACGATTCCAGAAGTCAAACAAATTTTGCAAGAGAAAGGAGTTGCGATTCGGCCATGACACTCGATTTTTCCAAAGGCCTCATCCCCGCGATTATCGTGGAAGACGCGACCGGTGACGTCCTCATGCTCGCCTATATGAACGCCGAAAGTTACCAAAAAACGCTCGATACAAACACGACTTGGTTTTTCTCCCGTTCCCGTAACGAACTCTGGAATAAAGGCGCAACGTCTGGCCATTTCCAGCACGTCAAAGAAATCCGCTCCGACTGCGATAGCGATACACTCTTGATCCGCGTCGACCAAATCGGAGCCGCCTGCCACACCGGCGCGCACAGCTGCTTCTTCAATCTAGAAAAGGAAGTGACCGAAAAATGACGATTCTAAACGAACTTTTCGACCAAATCAATGACCGCAAAACCACGCCAAAAGAAGGCTCCTATACGAATTATTTATTCGACCGCGGACTGGATAAAATTTTGAAAAAAGTTGGCGAAGAGGCGACGGAAGTAGTCATTGCTGCGAAAAATAACGACAACGCGGAACTCACATCGGAGCTCGCAGATTTGACTTATCACGTCCTCGTACTCATAGCGCAGCAAGGCTTAACGCCAGACGACATCGCACGCGAACTCGAAAAACGCGAAGGCAAACTCAGCGTCACGAAAGACCGCAAGCCAATCGACGAAATTTAAGGAGGCTCACACATGGTAAAATCATCGCTAAACACCTTATCCGCCTACAAACCAGGCAAACCGCTAGAAGAAGTCCGCCGCGAACTCGGGCTCAAAAAAATCACCAAACTCGCGTCCAATGAAAACCCGTTTGGCACATCAAAAGCCGTCACGCGAATCCTCAAAGAAGGCACGATTGACCTATCCTACTACCCCGATGGCGCCGGCCGAATTTTGCGTGAAAATATCGCGGCTTTTCACGGTGTTCCGACAGATAATATTCTGCTTGGTTCCGGTCTTGATGACGTTATCCAACTCATCTCGCGCGCCGTCCTAGAGCCCGGCGACAACATTATCGAAGCCGCGCCGACCTTCTCCCAGTATTCCCTACATGCCACAATCGAAGGCGCCGAAACGCAGCGCATCCCAGTCGATGAAACAACCGGAAAATCCGATCTCACCGCCATGGCAAACGCCGTCAACACGCGCACAAAAATCATCTGGCTCTGCAATCCAAACAACCCGACAGGCACAATTTCCACCCAACAAGAAGTCCTAGCCCTGCTCGAATCCGTACCCAAAGACGTCCTAGTCATCAGCGACGAAGCCTATTTCGAGTACGCCACAACCGCAGAATACCCAGACACACTAGCGCTTCTAGAGCCATTTCCAAACCTCATCATCATGCGCACCTTTTCCAAAATTTACGGTTTGGCAGGCTTGCGCATCGGATACGCCATCATCCCAGACGCGCTAGTAGAACCCTTCAACATCGTGCGGCTCCCATTCAACACCTCGTCCATTGCCCAATCCGCCGCGACCGCCGCACTCGCCGACCAAGCATTCGTCGAAAAATGCGTCGACGCCAACACAAGCGGCTTACAACAATGGTACGACTTCCTAGACACGCGCGGTCTCGCATACTACAAATCCGACGCCAACTTCATCTTTTTCGACACCGAGCGCGACGCCACCGACCTATTCAACCAACTACTCCAAAAAGGCTTCATCGTGCGCGCCGGACTCAAACCAAATTGGCTACGAATCACGATTGGTTCCACCAGCGAAAACGAAGCATGCATCCAAGCTCTGGCATCCATTTTGGACAACAAATAACGCACTCTAACACGTCTCTAAGCCTTCTCTCATCACATTCTCATCAAAACAAGCCAACCTGACAAAACTGTCACATTTCCGTTTCGAATTGTAAGCCAAAGCGATGTTACAGCTCCCCATTTAACGTTATACTTATTTTATTGGAGCAAGTCATCTTTTCCCCAAGATGATGTGGCGGCGACGATAAATAAAAATGAGCTTTCTTTTAAAGACCTAATACACGCTTCAAAAGAAAACTCATTTCCTATTCAAAATAGACGAGCATTACTCGCTTTGCTCCATATGGAGAATACATCCTATACCATAAAATTTCCCTGATATCCCTTTTATATCGTCGCCACCACACACTCCTAAAACTCCCTACAGGCACATGCGGTTCCCCCCGTGTGTGTTTTTTGTTGATGATTGTTACTCTTCTATATATATTTTTCCTTGTCTTTCATAATCTCTAGCTAACTCCCTCATTGAACTTGCTAATCGGAAAAAATTATTTAGTTCAAGTTGATCTGCCTTTTCAAAATAGTGACTTGCTAATTGGAACTCTTCTGCTCCAGTCCTATCTATAAAATGAGCACCTCTCTCATTAAATATTTTGGTAGTATATGCATCCCTCATGATAGTTTCTTCTCTTTTATTTAACAGCTCTGCAACATTTTTATTAATCCAAAGTCCGTCCTTATCTGCGGGTGCATAATAAAGGGTCCCCCCTATAACATTTAGCCCCATATCCAATCTATCAGAATTAGCAGCCATTTCCTTCATTTCATCTATCCAGATAGTGAGTTTTTGTTTATCAAGCTCACCTATAGCCTCTGAACCAGGAATTATCCTCCACGAATTTAATAAACGATGCGCATTGATTGCTATAGTCTCTTCCTTTCCAGTAAGTACTCTCTTTTCTGCTCCCTTTTCTTTATACGCTAGACAAAGAATCTCGTTGAAGAAAGCAGGTTCCGTTGCCAATTTTCTTTCGAGTGTTACAGGAGTTAACCCCTCCTCGCCCATAATAGCCAGATACATCCATTCAATTCTAACTAACTCTCGCTCTGCTACCCCCTCTTGCTTTTGCAAATATCTAATTATTTTTCTAGTATTGTATAAAGCTACGCTCCTTTGACCATTAAGCTCTTCGGTAGCATCGGTCAAAGCTTTAAACGCTAAATCTGAGGGAACCCGCATTCCTTCATCAATCTGATATGTTATGCAATCTATTGCCTTAATTGGGCAACCAAACTCTATTAATTTTTGGATAGCATCATCTAATCCAACAGCTTGATATGGAAGAGCATCGACAAGGTTCCAGTACTCTTCTTGCTCATCCCCCATTATATTTTCAACCAAAATCCATGTATCAATATAAAATGGCATAGCAGCAAATATAATTGCTTTTTGAAACTTATCCATAACTTGAAAGGCAACTTCTTCAATCCAGTCAAAACCGCATAATTGATATTTCCCTACAACAAAGCCCCGAATGAAATCTATTTTTTTACTATCTTTTATATCTAAAAAAACAAATACATCATTACAACTTATAGAGCTTTGATCAACTTTTCCAAAACAAAATCCCAGAGAGTAAGAATCTTCTATTTCAGAATTGAATTTGAATAACTCTATTAACCCAGTTGGCAGAATCTCTTTTATAGCCTCTACTTGAAAACTAAAAATTTGTTTTGAATTTTCTTTACTATCCTCAGAGAAAAATAAATCATATCTACTAGATTTGAAAAAAATTCTATTTTTAACATTTAGAGCTTTCGGCTCAACTTTATCTCTCATTATCTCCATTCTTTTTATATCTATATCTGAAAAAGCCCAATCAGTATGATTATATCTTTTATGCCTATTTATAACTGTAGAAAGACGTTCCCAAATTATATACTTATATTCATCATCTCTTGCAACAATGCTGTCGGCACATATTACATTTAAAAATTTGACACGCCAGTCATCCGAAATATTATCCAATACATTAATCAAGTCTATTAACCTCTGACTATCTGATTCAGCATACTCTATGCTAAGATTTAAAAAAATTTCATTTTGCAAGTAATAATCTAAATTAGTTATCTTATGGTCTACTTCATCCAAAACTGTAGTTCTCCATTTTGGTTTATAAGTACTCGAAGTAGTCGTGATTACACCTGGAATTAATTTCATTAGTAATTTCCATCCAATATCAGCATACTCATTCAGTAAAATTTTTACAACAGTTTCTCGTTTAGATACGGGAGCAAGCGTTTGAGGTCGCCATGGTAAAAGTATTTTCGACAGTATATTCACTAGATTCGATTGTTCTTTGGAATCCTCACTGTTCATTACTTCTACAATCACGCAGCAAACATGGACAAAATTTTCAGGATCCCATGCAACTAGTTCTATCGCTCTAGTTAAGCCCCCAGAGTATGTCCTTGAAACAATATCATTCTCTGTTTCTTTAAATAATTGCTTCACTGCGAGTATATTTTCTTCAATAGATTTAATAAATACTGCAGGTGCCGCTTCTGCCAAAGCTGGTAAATACCATTCTAATCCCGCCCAAACTTCCCAATTCTTTGTATCTAGAATGGTATGCACTGTATTGCTAATTATATCTTCCAACATAACTCTACTACTGTTTGGAAATATATCCGTCATAGATGATAAAATAGGTAGTGCCTCTGCTAAACCCGTTCTTAACTGAGTTGAATATTTTGTATTTTTATCATAAAATTTGGACAGCCATCGTTCATCTGCCCTTAAATCAAACTTTGGATTTCTTTCCGACAATACCTCAACAATAACGGCTTGCAAATCATCAAAAATATAATCGTAGTAACTATTTTTCATATTTCTTATAAGGGTCTCTCTGCCTTTGGTACTCCAAATATTTTTATGAAAATTTATATAGGACCCTTCACCTTGAAGAACATCCTTTATCCTAATTATCCAAGAATCATATGGTTCTTGGATAAATTTTTCAATAATCTCTTTATCGAAATGATTAGTATGATTCCATCCACCTATTAGCGCAAATAAGGCTAAATCAGCAGAGTATTCCCTACTCGTTTCTTCTTTAAGCGATGGCAATATAGGCAGCTCTTGATTCTGTAAAGAAAAAATTTTCTCTAGATCATACCGATCAGCTATTGTATTTTTACTACCTTTTCGAATATAATACGTCCCAGCATTTACAATTGGATTATTTGAAGGATATGAATGGCTAGTAGCATAAGGTCTTAAATTGTTAGTTTTGGGTATACAAATATACCCAAAATCTAAATTCTCAAAAGATATCGTTCCAGTTGAAACACATGGCCTAGGGCTTATTTTATCTAGTAAATCTTGAAATGCCGCATCATCTGGCATACCTAATTTTAATCCAATTTTTCTCAAACGTTCATTTTCCACTCCTATAATAATGAACTTATCTCGATCAAGACTTTCAATACAATTCAAAAAAGCCAGCACATCTTTAATAAAATCTGCATATTTTTCCTTTTTATATGGAATCTGTTTGTAGTCAATAAAATTACATTCGTTTGGCATATTTGATAGGACTTCTCGTACCACATCATCTACATATCTCATAAACTACTCCTAGAAATTTTATTTTATTTAAAAATGGAGTACAGTTGCTTTGATACTCCATGGCCTATATCTAATATCCTTCTAATCAAAGCGGCTTCACAACAGTCGGCTGATAATCAATCAAAATCATCGACCGCTCTCCAGCCGCATCGCTACTCCCTTTACGAACCGCGCTCACATAATGGCTCACCGCCACATCCGCAACCCCGTAAGACTCCAAGCTTTTCGTCAACGCAAAATCCGCAAAAATATGCCCCGCATCAATATCTTCTGGGAATTGATCCACATCATCCACCGTCGCAATCACATTCTGGCCACCCGCAACGTTCTGGCGCTTCACCAAATGCGCAAACGTAAACGGCTCCCCGTCCCGATGCAAACAATTCGGCGATGAAACCGCCTCGTCCCCATCCTGCTCCACCTTCAACTTCACAAAATGCACGCCCACATTCACCGGCATCACCATATCCCGCGCATCCCAATACGTCTGCGCAAAATCAAACTGAATAATACGCTTCAAAAGCTCATTTTCCAGCATCGCCGGCTGCAGCATTGGAAAACTGCGATACGCATCCTTAAACTCCGGATTAAACGCGCCCTGGAAATACTCCGCAACCGCTTCCCCATCCTCATTCACCATCGCCGGCAACCATTCCACCTGATTCGACCACGGCAAAATAACCGCACGCGAAAAACGGCGATAACGATGAAGTCCAGTCGCATAAGCATCAATCGGCAAATCCTCAAAAGCCCGCTCAATCTCAGCAAACTGCTCCGCAACCCAAGCCGCATCCTTCTTATATAAACGACCAATATCCGCCCCCACATCGAACCGAATAAAGCCTTTTTCTAACATTTCATCTTTGTACACTATCCATTCCCTCATTTCTTTTCAAAACTCCCTCCCATTGTAACATTCCGACGCCACTCAAAGAAAGCGTTTGTAAATTGCGCACCTTGTTAAAAAAATCAGAAAAATCGTTTTTTATCTTGTAACCTTCACGTTTTTCATGTAAACTAACATTATAAGTGAAATTTCAGAATAGCAAAACCCTGAAAAACAAGAACAAACGCAAGTATCGATATCCCATTCAATGATACGTTTATTCTCACTTAAAATAAAACCACGAGGAGCGATTCAAATATGGTACAACCAACAACAGTATCAAAAGAAGTCGAGGCAGCCGAAGATTACACGGCACGTATCTTTGAAACAGTAAAAAAACGCAACCCTTCCGAGAGCGAATTTCACCAAGCAGTTGAAGAATTTTTACAATCCTTAGTCCCTGTTTTAGCGAAAGAGCCAAAATATGAGGCAGCTGGAATTCTAGAAAGATTGACCGAGCCAGAACGACTCATCACATTCCGCGTCCCTTGGGTAGACGATAACGGCAATGTCAAAGTTAACCGTGGTTTCCGCGTACAATTCAATAGCGCTATCGGTCCATATAAAGGCGGACTTCGTTTCCATCCATCGGTAAACGGCAGCATCGTCAAATTTCTTGGATTCGAGCAAATTTTCAAAAACTCCTTAACTGGCTTGCCAATCGGTGGCGGTAAAGGTGGTTCCGACTTTGATCCTAAAGGCAAATCAGACAATGAAGTGATGCGTTTCTGCCAAAGCTTCATGTCCGAATTACAGAAATATATCGGGCCAAATACCGACGTTCCAGCTGGTGACATCGGTGTCGGCGCTCGCGAAATCGGCTTCCTATTCGGCCAATACAAACGCCTAAACGCTTTCGATGCCGGCACGCTAACAGGTAAGGGCCTGAACTACGGCGGAAGTTTAACACGTACCGAAGCAACAGGTTACGGCGTCGTATACTTCACACAAGAAATGCTCCAAGACAAAGGCGACTCCCTAAAAGGCAAAAAAGTCATCGTTTCCGGTTCAGGTAACGTCGCAATTTACGCCATCGAAAAAGCCCACGAACTTGGCGCAACCGTCATTGCATGTAGCGATTCAAGCGGCTACATCCTAGACGAAAACGGCATCAACGTCGCAACCGTGAAACAATTAAAAGAGCAAGAACGCAAACGTATCAGCGAATACACCACGCATCATCCAAACGCCACTTTTGTCGCAGATGGAGATATTTGGTCATTACCTGCTGACATCGCTCTGCCTTGCGCGACACAAAACGAAATCAACGCAGATCAAGCCGCAACGCTCGTTAAAAATGGCGTCATCGCTGTAGCAGAAGGCGCGAACATGCCATCCACACTCGATGCAGTTGCTGTTTTCCAAGAGAATAGCGTCTTATTCGGACCTGCCAAAGCTGCAAATGCTGGCGGAGTTGCCGTATCAGCCCTAGAAATGGCTCAAAACAGTATCCGGATGAGCTGGACTTTTGAAGAAGTAGATTCTCACTTGAAATCAATCATGAAAAATATCTACAAAAACGCTAGCGCCACGGCATCTGCTTACGATGCATCTGGTAACCTAGTCGTTGGTTCCAACATCGCCGGTTTCCTCAAAGTTGCCGATAGCATGTTGACGGAAGGTATTATCTAAATAGCTAAAAGACCGAATAATGACGGGCTACTTTTCCCGCACTATTCGGTCTTTTTTCTACTGTGTTCTTCGAGATTTCGCGTCAATGTACTGCCCGCGCCTACAACGACATTCGCTCCAATGCTGATATTCGGCACGACGACACTCCCGGCGCCAATCAACACGTTATCCGCAACGGTACATCCGCCCGTCACAACACTTCCTGGAGCAAAATGAACAAAATTCCCAACCGAAATGTCATGTTCCACGGTAGCGCCACTATTTACAATCACATGTTTCCCGAGTACGGTATTCGCCTGAACGATCGATCCAGCCATGACCAGACTACCTTCGCCGATTTCCACCGTTGCTTCGACAAACGCAGTCGGATGAACAATCACCGCGAATTTTTTCCCAGCTAAAGCCAATGTTCTAGCGATTTTTTTCCGAATCTCATTATCACCAATCGCTACAAAAAAAGCAACATCGCTATCCATTTGCGTCAAGCTCTGCAATTTTTCGTCCAATGAAGTGTAGAGAATCCCGTCTCGCGCCACAGGTTCAGGATACTTATCATCCCACACTTCGGTCAGCCGATATGTCCCACTCTCCCGAACAATATTCTGCACCATTTTACTATGTCCACCGTCGCCAATAATAATGAGCGATTCCACCGACGATGCTTTTTTCCTAGCTAAAAATGGCATCAACTTCTGCATATCTTCCCATTTCACAAACAATACATCGCGAAACGGCACTTTATATTTCCGTTTAAACCAAAATAGCATCGTCATCCCACAAAAGGCGTACGAAATCACCGAAGCAAACGCAGAACCATAAATATGAAACGATGGAATGAGCGCCACGTTCAAGCCGATGTTCAGTAGCACGCTAATAAGCAAGGTCGTGAAGTAAAATCGCCAACCGCCATTTGCCGAAAACAGCGTCCCAATAATTTTCGTATACACCATAAAAGGAACCGCCAAAAACATCCATACGACAATCGGGTACGCTGCTACAAAATCAGCTCCAAATAATAATCCCAATATTGGTTTTCCAAAAGCAATGACCAGAATCGCAACGGAAACAACCGCTGTGAAACCTAATCGAATCGAAAATGTCATGCGTTTGATATCATCTTTTCGCGCATTATGATGGAACATAACCTCTTTAAAAATATCCGGAATCATCCACGAATACTCCGCAAGCGCCACACCCGTACTATACAACCCAATATGATAAAAATCCACAGACATCATTTTCAAAATAATAATATCTGCTTGATAGTTAATCGCGATCAAGAAAGAAGTCAATAACGGGAGAAAGGCCAGCGCGGTCATCTTCTTATATTTAACCGGAACAATCGTAAACTTAAAATCCTTATCCCACAACGATGCTAAAGAAAACACCATCGATACATAACTTTTCAATCCGAAAATAATCAAAATCAGATACAAATTCTCACTCGTCAGAAAAAAAGCGAGGGTAATCAATGCCGTATTGATAAGCGACGAAATAATAATAATCATCGACTGCTGCTTCAAATTTTCCACGAGATTAATCTGTGTCACTTGCAAATTCAACACATTCACACTAATCAGCAACGCACTTAGACCTACAATCACATCTTTCGTGAAGACCAGAATAAGCATAGAAATAATCAAATACAGAAAAAACTGCAGAAAAGAATAGCTCACAAAGAGATTTTTCGCGCGCTTATCTTGTTTTCTAAAATGCGGGTAAATCAGCGAAATACCTAAGTTCAGAATCGTCGTTCCCACAATTACAACATTGACGATAAACATGTATTCCCCGCGCATCGCAGGCCCGAAGTATCTAGCCACCAGCATCAAACTAATAATCCCGTTAAGAACGACGAACCCCTTTTTAACGAAAGTCAGGAAGAAGGCATTATTGAACATTTGCGCGGCGAAACTCATAAAGATGTTTCCTGCGTGCGAATCACACGAGCTGGCACGCCACCAAGCACCGTATGTGGTTCAAAATCCTTCGTTACCACCGCGTTCGCTCCAACAGTCGTCCCTTCCGCCACCGTAACACCAGCATTAATCACCGCATGACTCGCGAGCCACGAACCTTTTCCAATGACAACACGGCTTGCTTTAGAATCCATCGAAACCGCACCATTTTCATACACATGTTTCGACGTCACAATCACGCACATCGGCCCCACAGAAACGTTCCGCTCAATCTTCAAACCGCCCGTCCCGTTCAAATAACATTGGTGCGCAATATACACATTATCCCCAATACTAATCAAATCCGGACGATTAATAATAACCCGCGCCCCAACCCGAAAATTAGACCCACATTGCTTGAAAAATGGACGCATCAACCGACCACGAATTTTCGTCGTAATATCCGTATTTGGCATCAGCGCAGTAATCAATTGAATGCAATGCATCGGTAACACATATCGGAAAAACAATTTTTTCTTATTCATAATGCACATCTCCTAGACGTTTCTTGTAAACAATTTTGCGATTCACATAGTACACGATTAAAAACAGAGCCAAGTTATAACTGAGATCATTGATAATATTCATCGTATTCTGTCCCATCAACATTCCCATTCTCGTACAAACTAAGGTAAGGAAATAGAACATCTCGATAGAACGCGTTTGATCAATTTTGGACTGAATGAAATAAGCGAGACACACCACTAACACAGATAACAACGGTGACAAAAGATATCCGAAAAACAGGTTTCCCTGACCAATCATCGGCAAAATTTGCGTCGCATGATCCGAATAAAAATAGCGTTGATTAAAGAAAATATTCGAATACTCAAACGGCAAATCTTTCACCAACATATTGACCCCAATCATCGGCCTGAAAATATCGAAAAATAGTACACTCCAATTCTGCGCTTCCGGGTAAATCAGTTTCGTTTCAAGCGCCATCGCCACATTATACGGCCCACCAAAATACACTTGCAAATTATCCGTGAAATCCGTAATCCCGCTCGTACCGCCAGATATCGATGCAATATTTCGCACCGTACTCATAATCAAGAGAATTCCAACGAGCATCCCGACGACAAGTAGCACAACGAGTTTAAAATACTTCGGAAACAACAATCGAAATGTCACTAAACTAACAATCGCAACTAACACAATATCTGAACGATTCGTACCGATAAATATTCCAATATTAGCAAATAAAGCACCTATCGCAATCCACACATAGAGTAACTGACTCGTTGCCCGGTGCCTCTTATGCGCCCACCACGTAACCATAATGAACACAAGTTGCTTCGCTAAAATAAACATATAACCGCCAAGCATGACCATCACATTACTGCCTTCCATCACATCCACCAAATCTGGTTTTGGAATAAAGAAACTAATCGATGAAATGACATTCGGTATCCCTAGCGCTGCCACAATAGCCACGACGATAAATACCACATAACCAAAATAACTTTTCGTTTCATCAAAAGGTTGCTGCGTATTTCTCGGCTTGTATTTCTTATTTTGAAAGTAATCAAGTATCCCAATGACAATCGTCACGACAATCAGCTCATACACCATTAAATAAATCGCAGTTTCCATCGAGCCTGCAAGCGGTGGTTCTGGTGATCTGCCTCCATAATAATCATTAAATACGATAAAATAAGGCAACACGACAAACCTAGCAAATCCAATACCAGTAAAGACAATGATAAATACTTTGAACCGCTGAAATAAGATTCGCGAAAAGACGAACAAGAAGCTGACCGTAAACGTCAATGGTAATAAATAGAGTCGATTATAGCCACTCGCATTGGTATTACCTGCCACATAGAAAGTCACAAAAACACCAATGGCTAACATGATTACATTTACTGCTATAACGTAGAATTGTTTAGGAATTTTTATTGGCATATTTATTCATACATCCTTCAAATTATTTGCTGAGAATTTTTTTTACTGCGTCAATCACGTATTCCTGTTCTTCTTGCGTCATCTGCGTGCTAGATGGCAAACATAACCCCGTTTCGAACAATTTTGTCGCCACATCTCCTGCTTCATCCGCATAAAACGGCGCATCTTGGAAAAGTGGTTGTTGATGCATTGGCTTCCACAATAAACGACTATCAATCCCTTGCGCCTTCAATAATTCCATCACGTCTTCCGGTGTTTTCCCATCCGTATCAAAAGTCATGGTCGAAAGCCACCGATTTCCTGTTGCAACATCCAATTCCGGCATCATCACTGAGCCCGGAACATCCGCTAATCCCGCTTCATACGCTGCAAATATCTCCTGTTTTTTAGCCACCCGGTCATTCAAAACGTCCATTTGCGCGATACCAATCCCAGCAAGCACGTTGCTCAAGCGATAATTATAACCAACTTGGTGATGTAAATAGTACGGTGCGTCCTCTTTAGACTGGCTAGCTAAAAAGCGGGCTTCTGCGATTTTCTCAGGTTGCTTAGCCACTAAAGCACCGCCACCCGATGTCGTAATGATTTTATTCCCATTAAAAGAGAAAATACCGAGGTCGCCAAGCGTTCCAAGTGGGGCATTTCGATACGTACCTCCAAGTGCTTCCGCGGCATCTTCTACGATTGGAACCCCGTATTCGTTAGCCAAAGCGATGATTTCATCCATTTTCGCGGACTGTCCATAAATATGCACAACGATGATTGCTTTTGGTAGTCGGTTCTTTTGTCGCGCGTCTTCTAATGCGGCTTTGAGAGCAAATGGGGACATGCACCAAGTCTCTTCCTCCGAATCGATAAATACTGGTTTCGCGCCAAGATACAACGCTGGGTTGATGCTAGCAACAAACGTAAATGTGGAGCAAAATACCGTATCGCCGGCACCAACATTTAAAAGTTGAAGCGCTAAATGAATAGCCGCCGTTCCAGAAGAAACAACCGCTGCATCCGAAACGTGATTATACGATGCGATACTTGCTTCAAATCCGTCTACATTCGAGCCCAATGGCGCAATCCAATTTTCCTGAAAAGCCTTCTGAATATATTTCTCTTCCATACCACTCATGTGAGGTACTGCTAACGGAATCATCTTCTTTGTTTTAAGCATGTTTAATCTCGTCCAACCTTTCCATCGTCACTTGCTCTGACGTATTCACATTTTCTCGACGAACCACTTTCAAAATCGTTTTTTTGTAGATGAGCATATCTAATTTCAGCGACTGATTTTCGACATAATAGAGGTCTAATTGAAATTTCTCCTGCCAGCTGATGCTATTGCGCCCGTTCACTTGTGCCCAACCACTGAGACCAGGCTTCGTGTTGTGACGTTTCTTCTCTTCCTCTGAGTAAAAAGCGAGGTATTCTTTTAGCAATGGTCGTGGTCCGATAAAATTCATGTCGCCCTTGATTACATTAATTAATTGTGGCAACTCGTCCAAACTCAGCTTCCGTAATGCGTTCCCAAAGGCATGAAGTCGTTCGTTATCTGGTAGCAATTTACCTTCTGCGTCCCGCTCATCTGTCATCGTTTTAAACTTATATATGTTGAAAATCTTTTCGTGCAAACCTACGCGTTCTTGCGAAAAGATGATTTTCCTGTCTAATTTCACCCATACGAGTAGGGCGATAACTAGTAACAATGGCGATAGTAACAATAGCATCACGATGGCTAGGCACCGATCCGTACTATTTTTCCATTTCGTATACATCTTGCTTATCGACCTCCGTTTCTCTGTAGACCTTATCTAACTCTTGCCAAATAATTTCCGATCTAAATTCCCGACCAACTCGCATGCGCCCGTTTTTGCTAAGCTTCTCGGCCAGCTCGTTATCTTCCAGTAGGGTCATCAGCGCTTTTTTCATACCCGCTACATGCCCCGCCTCGATTAGTAGCCCCGTTTCATTCGGAATAATCGCATCTTTTGCCCCCGTCACATTCGTTGTAACAACAGGCACATTCGCCGCAGCCGCCTCTAAAATAACATTTCCGAAGCCCTCACGATACGTCGGTAAAATAAACACGTCCATCAGGCGATAATAGGAAGCCGTTTTAGGGACAAAACCGGTTTTTACGATATGTGGATTTTCCTCGATTCGCTTTTGCGTTAGCAGTGAAACCATATCACCCGCTTCAAAATCACCAACCAAGAGTAGCGTGAGATTCGTGTGTTCCGCAGAAAGTTCCGTAAACGCGGCCACCAAATCATCGATGCCTTTATCTTTCGTCAACCGTCCCACATAACCAATGACCTTGCGCTGATTATCCGGCACGTATTGCTTCTTCAAACGCTCAACTTCCGCTGCGTCTAACTCGAATTCCGCTAGGTCTAGGCCGTTATAGCTCCCCGAACCCAACACGTGAATTTTCTCTCGCGGTGCTAGTCGTTCTTCTACCAAAACTTCCTTCAAGCTAGGGCTGACCGCGAGACATGTCGTGCTTAGTTTACATACTAATTTTTCAATGAAGTGTAGTAGTTTTCGTTTTTTTCCTGTACACGTTTCAAATCTTAGTCCAATTACCGAGTAAATGCGTGTCGGCGTACGTGTTAGAAATGCCGCTATCATGCAAAGTAAGCTGGCTTTTGGCGTGGATACGTTGGTGATGTCTGGCCTCACTTTTAAATAAATCATGATAATTCGGAGCAACGACAGTAGATCGGAAAATGGTGATATTTCGCGCGTCATGCTTACGTTGTGCACGGTGATATTCTCCGGTAGCATCTGATCTATCTCTCCACTTGGCGAGCAAATCAGATGCACGTCGTAACCACGGTTGCTAAAGTATTCTAGCTGTCCTCGGAGAAGTTGTAGGCTGATCGATGACGTCACGCCCATGAGTAATTTGGTCATATTATAGTCTCCAGTAGTCGATATGACTTGGTTTTTCCGCGCTATTTAACGCACCTTTCACATCCATGAAAATCCCGCCTGGCGCGACTAAATCTGCTAACCCTTCCCAACCTGTTGTCAGGAAATCTGCGTGTGGTACCGCCATAATCACCGCGTGGCTTGGCTTCAACTCCGCAAATGGTACGAGTTCATCCTCAAGCTTCGTTCCTTCCGCTGCCAATACGGTATCTGAAAGTTGTACCTCGATGCCAAATTGCTTTAATTCAGCGATAATATCCATCACTTTGGAGTTTCTCATATCAGGAACATTCTCTTTAAAAGTCACGCCTAGAATCGTAACTACGCTATTTTTAATCGGTAAGTCCGCGGCAATCATTTTTTTGATGAGAGCAGACACGATAAAGTGGCTCATGCCGTCATTAATTCGGCGACCGGCTAAAATCATATGTGGATCGTAGCCAAGCATCTGCGCTTTGTGTGTTAAATAATAAGGATCAACGCTGATACAATGCCCACCAACAAGACCTGGTGCAAAGGGCAGGAAATTCCATTTTGTTTTCGCTGCGGCTAACACTTCGGATGTATCAATATCTAACCGATCAAATATCATCGCAAATTCGTTCATGAGTGCGATATTTAAATCTCGTTGCGTATTCTCAATCACTTTAGCGGCTTCTGCTACCTTGATGCTGCTTGCTTTATAGACATCCGCTTGAATCACGGACTTATACGTCTCATAAATAATTTCTGTTATCGGTTCTGTTTGGCCAGATACAATTTTGTTAATAGAGGAAAAGGTGTTTTTCTTATCACCGGGGTTAATTCGCTCTGGGGAATAGCCTACATAAAAGCCTTGACCAGCTTTTAATTGGGAGTATTTTTCGAGGACTGGCACACATTCTTCTTCGGTCACACCTGGGTATACCGTAGATTCATACACGACAATCGTTCCTTCCGTTAGGTTCTCGCCAATGGTCTGGGAGACGCTGATTAACGGCGCTAAATTCGGTTGTTTATCGTTGGTAATCGGTGTTGGTACAGCGACAATAATAAAATCGCAGTCCTGTAATTTTGTTGCATCTGACGTAAAATCAATCTTTGCTTTTTTCAGGTTTTCTGTGGTTACTTCTTTTGTCGTATCGATATTATTTTGAAGTGCTTGGATGCGCCCTTGATTAATATCGAATCCGACGACGCTTTCCTTTTGTCCGAAGGCGACTGCTACTGGTAAGCCAACATAGCCGAGACCTACGACTGCAATTTTCCTAGCCATTATTATAATTCCTCATTTCGTTTGTTGTGTATGGTGTTTTTAAAATCCTGAAAGAATTGTTGTCTGATGTCTTGTAATCGTTCTCTCTGAAAAACTGCTGCTCGTTCAAAAGCCAACTTGGCGTATCGCTGTCGCTGTTCTCGATTGTTTGCAAGTTCGACTAATTTATCCGCTAGTCCAGCCGTGTCATTCGGCTCGTGTAGTTGTTCTTCGGTGATGAGTTCTGGAATGCCGCCAACGTTCGACCCTAAGCAACTGCAACCTCTTGATAAGGCTTCGATTAAAGCTCTTCCTTGCCCTTCCGTTTTGCTGGGCATCAGGAAAATATCGATATCATCCAGCCATTCGTAGACGGCTTGATGTGGTAATGTTCCTGAAAAAACGACGTGTTCTGTTAAACCTAGTTGCTCAATCGTTTCAAGCCAATCTTCTTTCGATCCACGCCCTAAAATGCGAAACTCGAACGGCGGTAAGCCCGCTTGAATACTTGCAAGCGCTTGGAAAGCAGTTTCAAAACCTTTGTAAGGCGAAGATAACGAACCATTCATGCCGATAATCAGTTTTTCTGCTGGCTTCGCATTTCTTGCTTGGCGTCGCTCGATTGTTTCTATTGCTAGTTTGGAAAGTTCTACATTGGAACAAGAGACGCTTTGAGCCTTCGTCGGGTAACGTTCTTGTAAGTGTCTGTCCGTGATGTAAAGCGTATGTTGGGATTTGCTAATGCTTCGCTTCATTTTCCGTTCTGCAAAAGGAGCGTACAATTTCCCTTTCCAATCGCCGTACGTCGCCATGGCGTTATAAGCATCGCCAACGACTTCGATACAGTAAGGCGTCTTCGTTTTCCGAGCTGCTTTGACTGCCATATAGCCGATTTCTGAAGGTAAGCGAGCGATGACGCCATCCGCTTTTTCAACCGCCGCGAGTATCGCTTTGTATCCTCGTGGAAATGGCGTAAAAGCCCTCATTCCATATGGATTTGGCATGCCTTCAAACACGACTTTTTCTCCACTTGAAAGATTTAAAAACTTCGTATCCAAATCCCCCAACGACTCCATGCGCGCCATGACAGTGAGCTGATCCACATGCGCCACATAGCGTTCCCAATTGCTATACGAGAAGGCCACTTCCGAGTATACTTGCCCATCTTCCGCTTCCAAGAATCGATTATCGTGTGCAAACAACCAGTTCAAACGACTCACCACCTAGACTTTTAAATTATTTTTTTCTTGCGTTACCTGTTTACTATTCGCTAGCGCCAACATCTCTTTGCGCAGTTCCTCTTTTGTCCACTTGTCGTTGTTTTCTAAAATTCTATGCAACGTTTCAAAACTCACAAATTTTGTCTTACCAACGTAGATTTTAGGATATATTTGTTGAGGCTCCAGTTCATTCTCTAGCAATAATTCTTCATATAGTTTCTCGCCTGGGCGTAAACCAGTGAATTTAATTTCAATGTCATCTAAGGAATAGCCCGATAATCGGATGATATTTTTCGCTAAATCTAGAATTTTGACTTCCTCACCCATATCTAAAACAAAGATTTCGCCGCCTTGTGAGAAAACACCAGATTGTAAAACGAGGCTCGCCGCTTCGGGAATCGTCATGAAGAATCGTGTCATCTGCGGATCGGTTACCGTCACCGGACCACCTTTAGCGATTTGTTTTTTGAACATTGGGACAACACTGCCGCGACTACCGAGTACATTTCCAAAACGGACCGCCGAGAATTTTGTAGCGCTTTTTTGTGCGAATTCTTGGATGATCATTTCACACATTCGTTTGGATGCACCCATTACGCCTGTTGGGTTGACTGCTTTATCCGATGAAATCATCACAAACGATTGTACGCCGAATCGATCCGCCGCTTCACTAATGTTTCTTGTTCCAATCACGTTGTTGCTAATCGCTTCATGTGGATTTGTCTCCATCAATGTTACGTGTTTGTGCGCTGCCGCGTGATAGATCGCATTCGGAGCGTATTCTCCCACGATTTCATGCATTTGTTGGCGATTTTTAATATCCGCGATAACCGGGATAAGCGTTGTATTCCCAGCCTTTTCACGCAACTCTTGCTCAATCAGATAAATACTATTCTCACCATGACCAAGCAGTATCAGTGACTTCGGTTCATATTTCAAAAGCTGGCGACACATCTCCGAACCGATGGAACCTCCAGCACCTGTGATTAATACCGTTTGCTGATGCAATTGCTGTTTGATAGCCGCATCATTTAACTGAATTGGTTCACGATTTAATAAAGATTGTGTTGGAATATCTGCTAAATTGATGAGCGGCTCATTTTTTAAAAGTAAGTCTTCAATGCATGGAATTCGTCTCAACTCTACGTCAGCAAGTTTACAAAGGCTCTCTATTCTTGTAAAAGCGATTCGATCCATGTTCGTAATAGCGACAATAACTAGCTTTATATCATATAGCTTGATCAACCGTTGTAAGTCTGCTAAAGTTCCGATAACTGAAACACCAGCTAGGCTAACGTCTTGTTTCTCTTTTGCATCATCTAGAAAACCAAGTATTTTAAATGTTCCCTCTTGTTCTTTCATGATTTTCTTAGCAATAATATGACCCGTGTCGCCAGCACCTAGTATTAACGTATTTTTTACTTGTTGAAAATTAGTCTGTTCCATTTATAAACGCATCCTTATCATTTAATAGACATAATAGTTTTTGCCCTGGCCTTGTTTTTTCACATCGTTTAGAATATATCCCATGACTTTACTATTAGATTGTTCTAGTATTTGTACACTTTTCTGAATCTCCGCTTTATATGTCTTGTATGCTCGTACGATAAGAAAAGTTCCATCTACCTTACTCGCTAAAATTGGTCCATCGGCAATATCAATCAGTGGCGGACTGTCAATGAAAATGAGATCGTATTTCTGTTTGCATTCTTCCAGTAGTTTTTCAAGTTTAGTCGAGGAAAGTAATTCAGCGGGATTAGGTGGAACGGGGCCACTTGGTAAAAAGTCGATGTTGTATTCTTCAATCGGTTGAATCGCTTCTTCCAATGTGTGTTGGTTGGCAAGCAATGTACTCAATCCGACATTGTTTAACCTGCGAAATAGCTTGTCTTGTGTCGGTCGTCTCATATCGCCGTCAATCAGTAATACCTTCTTATTTTGCTGACCAAAAGTCATCGCGATGTTCGATGTTATCGTGGACTTACCTTCTCCGGGAATGCTTGATGTGATAAGGTACACGTTATTTTGTCCCATGGAGACGAACTCGATATTCGTTCTAATAATGCGAAACTGTTCATTGACTGACTTATTTCCTCCCAACTGGGCTAGTCGATTCACTGGTGGTTTATTTTTTTTCCGAGATAGTGATAGCATACATTTTCTCCTATCAAAATTGATTTATATTGCCTAAATGGGTGGCTTTAATAATCGCTCGCAGCTCTTTTTCATCTCTGATATGCTGTCTCATCGTTTCTTTGATAACAATAATCGAGATAGCTACGAGGAGCCCGACAATGAATCCCACGCCAATCACCAATGTTTTATTCGGCTTAACCGGCGACATATTCTCAGTTGGTTTGGTCAAAACTCGGATATTATTGGCGGACATGATTTTATCGGATTCTTTCGTTGCTGCTTGGATCAGTTGTTGATTTATTTGTTTTGCTAGTTCACGATCTGCATTTAATACGTTGACAGTAAGCACTTGAGAGTCTTTCGAGTTCTCGATTAATATTTGTTTTGCTAGTTGCGCTGTTGTTTCTGGTAAGTCTAAATTTTTGATTACCGTCTCTAGCACAGTTGGACTTACTAGGATGATTTTGTAGGTGTTGACGAGCTGGATGTTACTCTGTGTTTCTGACGTTGTAGTCGTGTTATTTTTGGGTTGTTCTTGCTTAATAACTAATTGTGATTGAGATTCATAGATTGGGGTCATAAACTCTTTTGAAATAACAAATCCGCTCATTGCACCAACGATACATAGGATAATGATGAGCCAGAACCATTTTTTTAACACGTATAAAAAGTCGGCTAGTTCAATTGTTTTTTGCTCCAATGCTATTTAACCTCCACTTTCCATGAAGCCTTTTTATCTGAGTCTTGGTCTTTGTAGGTGATTGTGTATGGTGCATTGCCGTTCACTGTGAAATAGCCTGAACCGCTGATGGACTTGCCTGGTTTGATTTTCTCACCTAGGTTCTCGCCTGGATAAATCGCTAATTTCTTGCCTTTGCTGTCTTTAATCTCCATATCGATTGTTGTAAAGCCACGTGATGCAGCGGATTTATTTTCTACTTTCATATCTATTTTCATCACACTATTTTTGACGCCTTTGTCATTTTCTAAATAGGTGGCTTTTTCAAATGTAACAATCAGTCCTAGAAAATCTACATGATCGCCTAGTTTGAATGTTTTTTGGTCTGTTGCTTTTACTGTTTCTTGTTGTGCTACTTGT
Organism: Listeria sp. SHR_NRA_18; assembly: GCF_003856515.1. Taxonomy (NCBI): domain Bacteria; kingdom Bacillati; phylum Bacillota; class Bacilli; order Caryophanales; family Listeriaceae; genus Listeria; species Listeria sp. SHR_NRA_18. Next base: position 30,393 of record NZ_QPKR01000010.1, on the reverse strand, counting down.
TTTGTTTCTGTTTGGTCTTTTTCTGATGATGGATTTCCACATCCTGTAAGTGCCGATGTGAGGCCAATTACTGCTACGAGTCCGATTGCTAATTTTTTCATTCTATTACCTCGCTTATTTTTATATACTAGGACGGAAAAACTGTGTTTCCCGTCCTAGCTCGTTTTTTATTATTTGTTAAAACTTTTGCTGTATTGACTGATTTGTTGTTCTTGCTGTTAACTCTATTAAACCATTTTTGAGAATGGATTAGAAATCAGATTTGGCTTCAACATCCGCCATTCTGTTATGTTACTGATTTCATATACTGGGACGGAAAACTGTTTTCCTGTCCCAGCTCGTTTTTTATTATTTTGTTACAACTTTTTCTGCAGAAATCCAAGTTTGAGTGGCATCTTTATAATCTACTTTGACTGTATCGCCGGCTTTTAGATTTGCTTTAGTCCATGTGAAGTTACCGTTTGTTGCAGATACAATTGTTTGTGCAACGTCGTTTACCCATACTCTGACTTGTACGATGCTCGTTGGAACTGTACCGGTAACTACGCCTTGACCTTCTGTGATTGTATTGATGACTGGTGCCAATGTTGCATTACCTGTTCCAGTTGTAACTGTTACTGATTTTGGTGCTGTATATTGGTTTGTGTTTTCATTTAAAAGCTCTACGCTAACGACTGCGCCGGCTTTTTGTTTACCAATAAATTTGCTGTAATTTCCTGATGCGTCTGCTGTGATAACGCTAACTAGGTTACCGTTGATAGAGAATCTTAGTTTTGCTCCTGCTGGGGCTTTACCTGTAAGAGTATCGCCGTCTGTTGTCAATTCGTTCACTGTATATTCCGTGCTTTTTGGCGCTCCTGTTACAGTGATTGTTTTCGCAAGTTCGTATTTTCCTGTTTCAGGGTTCAGCATTTCTACCGCTACCATTGTTCCTACAAGTTGTGTTCCTACATATTTGCTGTAGTTACCACTCGCATCGGCTGTTCCTACGTTTACTGCTACACCGTTGATTAAGAACCTTAGTTTTGCATTCGCAGGGGCTGTTCCTGTTACCGTGTCATTTGCGTTTGTCATTGGTTGAATCGTAACATTCACTGCTAGTACGGTTGTTGTTACTGCAGCTTTGTATTTATTTGTTGCTGGGTCAAATACTTCTACACCGACAACTGTTCCTACTTTTTGTTTGCCAATATACATCGAGTAATTACCGTTTGCATCTGCATAACCAACATTTACTGCTTGACCATTGACAACATATCTTACTTTTGCATTTGGTGCTACTTTACCAGTAACTGTGTCATCATTTTCTGTCATTTTGTTGATAGTTACGTTGCTAGTTATTGGTGTTACCGTAATCGATGTTTTTGTATTGGCATTGTATTGACCAGTACGATCTTTGTAATCTACGCCGATAACATCACCAGCTTTACGGTTTCCAATGTTATATGAGAAGTTACCGTTAGCGTCAACCGCCACAACTGTGGCCGGTGCATTATTGATATAAATACGAATCGTTCCAGGATTGTATTGCGAAACATCTAATTTACCGCTAAATACTGTGTCTGCCTCTGTCATTGGGTTCAATTGTGGGATAGCAAGTATAATCGTGTTGCGATCATTTAGCTGTTGTTGTGCTTTATCTAAATCTTTTTGTAGGGCTGCTTTCTTATCTGCATCTGTGACTTTTTCGATTGCTGTCTTGGCATCATCAATTGCTTTTTGATTTGTCGCATCTTTGATTGTGTTTGCTGGATTATTATTGTTGAACAATTCGTTCACTGCTTTATCTGCTGCGTCTTGTGCTGCTTTTTTAGCATCTAATAAGTTTTGAGCTTTGTCCAAATCGGCTGTCAATGCTGCTTTTTTCGCCGGATCTGTGACTTTTTGTACCGCTGCTCTTGCGCTGTCAATTGCTGCTTGATTTGTCGTGTCTTTGATGGCATTGCTTGCTGGATTGTCATTGCTAAACAATTCCTTCACTGCTTTTTCAGCTGCATCTTGGATAGCTTTATCCCCTGCTTGCTTAGCGTTCAGTAGTTCTTGTGCTCTGTCTAAATCTTTTTGGAGAGCTGCTTTAATTGTTGCATCCTTCACTGCATTAATTTCTGCTTGTGCATCATCAATTTTTGCTTGTGTTGTCGTATCTTTGATAGCATCTGATGCTGGTGTATTATTTTGGAATAATTGATTTACAGCATATTTCGCTGCACCTTGTTGCCTTAACTCTGCTTCTTCTGCCGCTTGACGTGCATCTAGTAATTCTTGGGCACGGTCTAACTCTTTTTGTAATGCTACTTTGGTTGGACCTTCTGCTAAAATATCAATTGTTTTTTGTGCATTATCAATCGATTGTTGTTTTGTAGTATCTTTGATGGTATCACTTGCAGGATCATTATTAGTGAATAGTTCTTTCACCGCTTGATTTGCCGCATCTTGTTTTTGTTGTTCTGTTTGTGCTGCATTACGTTGGTCCAGTAACTCTTGCGCTTTATCTAAATCTTTTTGTAATGCTGTTTTTACAGTGCCATCAGCTAAAGTATTAATCGCATCTTGAGCTTTGTCAATCGCTGCTTGATTCGTTGGATCTTTGATAGCATTAGTTGTTGGGTCATTACTTGTGAATAATTCTTTTACAGCTTTAGTTGCCGCGTCTTGTTTTTCTTTTTCGGCTTGTGTTGCTGTTTTTTGATCTAATAGTTCTTGCGCACGATCTAAGTCACTTTGCAAGGCTGTTTTCATGTCTCCATCGGGTAAAATGTTGATTAAATCTTGTACTTTATCAATCGCTGCTTGATCTACTGTATCCTTTATTTTACCGCTTGTTGGATCGTCATTTGTGAATAGTTCATTCACTGCTTTTTTCATATCCAATAATTCTTGGGCGCGATCTAGGTCTTTTTGCAATTCTTTCTTCACATCTTCTGTCTTCACTAAATCAATTTGTTTTTGTGCATCGTCAATTTTTGCTTGTGTTGTTGTATCCTTGATGACATCTGTGATTGGTGAGTTATCTTGGAATAGTTGTTCCACCGCATACGTTGCTGCACCTTGTTGTTTTAACTCGGCATCTGCTGCTGCTTGACGTGCATCTAATAATTCTTGTGCACGATCCAAATCTTTTTGCATAGCTGTTTTAGCTGGTCCATCTACTAATAGATCAATCGCTTTTTGTGCATTATCGATTGCTTGTTGTTTTGTTGTATCTTTGATAGCATCACTTGCAGGCGTATCATTGATAAATAGTTCTTTTACAGCCTTATCTGCTGCATCTTTTTTAGCTTGTTCTGCTTGTGTCGCTGTTTTTTGATCTAGTAATTCTTGAGCGCGGTCTAAATCTTTTTGTAGCGCTGTTTTTGAATCTCCATCAGGCAGGCCTTGAATCAATTCTTGGGCTTTATCGATCGCTGCTTGATTCGTCGTATCTTTGATGGTATCCCCAGCCGGGCTGTTGTTCGTGAATAATTCATTCACTGCCTTCTCTGCTGCTTGTTTCGCATTCAATAATTCTTGTGCACGATCTAGGTCTTTTTGTAATGCTTTTTTTACATCTGTATTTGTCACTAAATCAATTTGTTCTTGCGCATCATCAATTCTTGCTTGTGTTGTCGTATCTTTGATGATATCTGTTGCTGGTGAGTTATTTTGGAATAGTTGGTTAACCGCATATTTTGCTGCACCTTGTTGTTTTAACTCTGCATCAGCAGCTGCTTGACGTGCATCTAGTAATTCTTGCGCACGATCCAAATCTTTTTGTAAGGAGACTTTCAACGGACCCTCTGCTAAAAGGTTGATTGCTTTTTGTGCATTGTCAATCGTTGTTTGCTTCGTTATATCTTTAATAGCATCTGTCGCTGGATCGTCATTTGTGAATAATTCTTTGACTACTTTCGTTGCTGCATCTTGCTTTTCTTTTTCCGTTTGTGCTGCATTTTTTTGATCTAAAAGTTCTTGTGCTCGGTCTAAGTCTTTTTGCATCGCTGCTTTTGTTGGCTCATCTGTTACCGAATCAATCGCATTTTGCGCGTTGTTGATTGCTGTCTGATCTGTTGTTGTTTTAATAGCATCTGTTGCTGGATCATCATTTGTGAAAAGTTCTTTTACTGCTTTATTCGCCGCATCTTGCTTAGCTTTTTCTGCTTCTTCTGCATTTTTTTGATTTAATAATTCTTGCGCTCTATTTAGATCTTTTTGCATTTCCGTTTTGATCGGACCTGCCGCTAAAAGATCAATTGCTTTTTGGGCATTATCAATCGCTGTTTGATTTGTCGCGTCTTTAATAGTATCTGTTGCTGGATCGTCATTTGTGAATAGTTCTTTCACTGCTTTTGTTGCTGCATCTTGTTTATCTTTTTCTGCTTGTATCGCTGCATTTTTTTGATCTAGTTGTTGTTGTGCTTTTACAATGTCCTTGTTTAATGCGTCTTTTTGCGTTTGGTCTGTTACTTTATTAACAAGTGTTTTCGCATTATCAATTTCAGCTTGCGTTAGTGTATCTGTAATATCGTTAATTGGGTTACTTCCCTTAAATAGATCATTTACTGCTTTTTTCGCTTGGTCTAATGTTTCAACATCTTTCGTTAATACAGAGTAGCTTCCTGATGCAATTTTACTAGCTGTTTTCGTATCAAAATTATTTTGGAAATCTGCATTGTTAGATGTAAGGTTACTTTTCACTTGGCTTAACACTTGATACGAAGCTGTAAATGGACCATTATAAGGTGTACCTGGGGCATTCAATTTTAAATCTGATGCCGTCCATGTTGTAATCCCTGTTGCGCTTTGGATTTTAACTGCTTGGCTTGTACTATATCCATCAATCGCTGTTTTCCCATTGTTTGTAGTGATAGAGAAATTAGCTTTTGGTTCTGCAGTAAACCCTTGTGTATTTTGTTTTTGACTAAGCGTAACAGCACTGTGACTTCCCGCCGTTGAAGTTGCTTCTATCTCAACATCTGAATTATCTCGCAAAATCATCGTACCAATAGTTAGCGGCCAAGTTGTAGAGGCTGAACTAATCTTACTCTTACTTCCTTCTAAAAATTCCAGTTTGGATATGTCACCAAGAATTGCCTTATCTTGAGAGTCGATATTCATTTCTCCAGATACCGTGATTGTTGCTGATTCAGCACCTTTTTGAACATTTATCCCATGCAACTTAGTTTTCAAATCTAAAGTACCGTCAACAATCATGTTACTACCTTGGTATAACCATATTCCAGACCAAGTCGTAGCAGCTGTATCTATATTTAGATAGCCCCCTTTTTCAATGAGAAGCGTAGATGGTCCGTACGTCGCATTCATGTCGATAGAAGAATATGCTCCTGAAGTTGGGTTGGTGAATTGGACGTTTGCCCCGCTAGCAATGGTTAGGTTACGACCTTCGAAACTATTATTTCCACCAGTAGTCGAATGTGTGATATTTCCCTCTAGCCTAAGCTCTCCTGCCATACGTGGCAAGTACCCACCTGATTGATTAATATCACGGTATACTAATTTCGTGCTTGTATTTTCAGAATAAAATAAGCTATAGTTATTCCCTGATGCACTTGTAATTGTCGCATTTTCTACTAAACCTGAAGCACCATCTGCTAAAAGTACTTTATAGCCTTTTAAGTCTATCAAATTACCGTTACCATGGATATTTTTGATAGCCCCTTTTGTTGTTGTAATAGATGCTGTCAATGTGAGACTATTTTTCAGCTGAATATCTGTAACTGTTGCATCCTCTAAAGCTGTTTTAAATTGGGCAAACGTTGCTACATCTACTGATTTCGTTAACTCTGCTGCACTTGCCATCATAGCCTCAGTTGTCATTAGGTTATATGGTAGAGATGCTAAACTAGATAAGGTAATTGCTGTAGCAGCTGTGATTTTAATAATCTTACTTTTGTAATTTTTTTTGGTTGATTGTTGCATGTTTATCTCCTTAGATTTGTATTTTGTTCACCTGATTTTGCTAGCCTCTTATCCTTTCTAACTCTGAATTTAAGTTTTTTAGGTGAGGTGGGATATACTAATAAACCCAGAATTATTATATTTTAGCTTTACTAAAAGTCAGAATACCATTATTATTTTTTTTTAATATATCCATTTTTTTTAGTTCTCTTATTATTCTGCTTGCGCTTGTTCTGCTTGTTCCGCAATATGCTGCGATATAATAACTATCGAGTCCTCTGGGTAAAGCGTATCTATTAATACTAATCTGTACCCCCATTTGTTCGAACAGCTTGATAACTCGCTCTCGCAATTCATATTGAAATTGCTGTGCATATAATTTGGCAAGTTCCTCATTGCGATTCAATGATTCTATTAGGACGTCCGTAAAGAATGGATGTGTTGCTAATATATTAAAGAATGTGTTTGCGTCTATTTTAGTCACTATCGCTGAACTAAGTGGTTCGTAGATAACACCCACCTCACCAGAAAACTGATTTCCCCAGACGATATCTGATGTGCTTAAGAAAGCCTGACAGACCATTTTATCTGCATCTTTTTCGTGAGCAATCATTTTAGCTAAATAGCCTTCTTTGATTATATAAATATTATTATCCGTATTTTGTACAATCCGCTCGCCCTTTCTAATAACGGCCTTTTGTAGAGTATTTTCTTCAAAATCGCTAGAATTTATAATACTCTGTAGAACGGTCTTATCACGAATGAGCAGCTTGTTTATTGTAAGGTAATCCACTACATCCCTCCATTCCGTTTCGGGATTACTAGAACTAATATTACTACCTTCCGTTCTTTTTTTTTACATGAAAATATGGTCAAAAATCACTTTCCCATATATTTTCAACTTGATACTACATTACTAATGATCATTTATTCCTTCTGTGCTAATCGTATTCCTTGCTAAAACACGGTTAAGTCAGCGTCACAATTTCGACTTTTTTTTATGACTTCTGAATGTCTTTGCCTATGAATTTACACTATAACTAAGTTTTATTGTTGATTTTATTACACTCGTTAGTTCTTGTTGTTAATTCTATTAAACCATTTTTAGTTTTCGATTAGAAATCAAATTTGGCTTCAACATCCGCCATTCCATTTTCAAATAAAAAACTCTAGTATCCGCAATTGCTGGCACTAGAGTTTCTCTCTACTATTTTATTATCTACAGGATTTCATCCATATAAAAAACGATACTCCTAATTTGCTCCCAATCATATTCTGTCGGTACCCGTTCAGTCTTATACATTTCACAATTCAGAATTTCATTATCATCCTTATAATTGCAGACAACAACATCCACATTAAGTTCTTCCACAATCTCATTAGTAGCGTGATGATTCGTAATAAGCGTGATTTCAACATTTTTAATATTGAACTTTTCTACTAATGTTGTTAAATAATTCAGGTAAGCGTTTGGACCATCGAATGTAAATAAAATATGTCGTTTACGTTCCTTGAGTTGTTGATTATATGCAAAATAATGAGTAAACATCGCCAGATTCACTGCGACATCTTCTATATACTCTATTTTAGCGATTTGTTTAATCGGGTCATTTGCCAATAGCTCTGTCCATTTATAAAACAAAGCCGCATGCCTACTTTTTATAAAACGATTCACTTCAAAAACATTTTTTTGAAATAGTGGTGTTAGTTTAGATAGTAATATTTGATTGCGTAGATAGGCAATGAAAACGGTTAATTCTGATTTTTCAGGCGAGCCTAGTCCTAACTCTTGAAAAGATTTCATTAGAAAAGCATCGACCGCATCCATTTCTGTCTTTGTATGAAAACCGCTTAACACCTTGTCTCCTGAATATACATAGGTGTCCATTGTCAACAAATCCATATAAACAATCTCATCTTCTGGTACACCCGCAGCAGGTAACATCGGAATTAAAATTTCTGCTAATTTGGCTATAACCTGGTAGGTATCCATTTGCGTTTGCAGTTTTTTTAGCTCTGGGTTTATTTTGACGAAATGCCCTTGTTTAATTCGTGTATTTACTACCATAATCCAGTATAGTGCCCTTCTATGCTGCAAAGTATTACTGATTTTTGTGATGTCGTCATATCCAGCTAATGCTTTCTTATGCAACTCATACTCAGCTTCTGTTGGGTGGCTTATCGTTGAGATATCATTCATACTATAGAAGAAGTTGAAAAAGAAATGTCGAATATTTACTTCCTCACCAAGAAATGCTATCGGCGTTAATGATAATTCAAGCTTAAATTCCTTTAATATATTTCTCAAGTATGTTAAATATCTGTGCAGCGTCGATGTCGATAGAAACAATTCATCTGCCCACTCATCGATACTTTTGGACTCTCCCTGAAAAACACCGTTCACAATAAGAAGCAACGGCGATTCCTCAGAGATTTTAACTATCAGATCATCGACGTAATGCGTGTGATTAATGGAATAGCCATACACCGTATTTAGTTCTAATATTTCTTGTTCTGGAAACGAGTGCTCGATATCCTTGATGTCTCTCGATAGCGTTCTTTTGGAAATATCCAAATCCTCTGCAATCTCATCTACTGTGAGAGGGAATTTAGCGTCGTAAATTTTCTGCAACACCTTGATTTGTCGCCTAACCTTTTTTTCTGCAATTAGTTGTAAAAAGAAATGATTCATACAAAACACCCCCATAAAATAAGTAAAAAAATTTACGTGTTCTTGCATCTCATTATACCCAGCCGATACAAAAAAGCAATTCACAGCTCTTTTTTGGCGCAACAAAATAGGACGCTAACTGATCTGTAAAAACCAGTTCGCGTCCTATTTCGTACTTCGTGGGGGGAGTTTGTGCAAAAATCTATGTGATGAGTTACTCATTTTTGTGATGCAATCCTACTTACTTCACAACTTTCACTCTTGTTGCAGAAAACTTATTTTAGGTTCAAAAATTGTGTGCCTACATAGCCTGTTTTGCCATTGTAAATGACTTTGCTCCAACCATGATTGTCTGCTACAAATGTTACTTTTTCACCTTTTTTCAGTGTTCCGAGGATCTTAGCTGTTTTACTTGCGTCAGCGCGAACGTATACGGCTGATTTAGCAGTGACTGTTTTTGTTGCGGCTTTTTTAACTTCTGGTGCTTTTTTCGGTGCTGTCGTTGCTGCTTTTGTTGAAGGTTTTGTTGGTGTTACAGCTTTTGCTGGTTCCGCTTTCTTCACTGTGCTAACTTGTTTGCCTGGGATGTTTAGGAAGCGAGTGCCTACGTAGCCTGTTTTTCCTTTATAAGTAACTTTACTCCATCCATAATTGTCTTTCACGAAGTAAACTTTTTCACCTTTTTTCAGTGTGCCGAGTACTTTTGAAGTTGTGCTTTCACCTGCGCGGACGTTCACTGCTGATTTCGCTGTTACCATTTGTGGTTTCGCTGTATAGTGTGTTGTTTGTGCTGCATCTACCGTAAAAGCTCCTGCTGCTACTGTTGTAAATGCTAGTGTTAACGCCAATCCTGTTGCTGCCACCAATTTAGTTGTTTTTTTGCTCATTACGTTGTTCATCATAATCTCTCCTTCAAAATTAGTTTTTATGGGATAATTGCAGTTTTATAAGTTTTCTAAGGGGCGCCCTTTCGATATCTTTATATTACACCATAATTATTTCTAAGTCAATACTTTTATTACGTTTATATTACAATTATTTTATAAATATATCAGATGAACACAGGAAATATCCTGTTTCTTTATATTCAAAGCACTTATTTCGCTAAAAATGTGTTTTTAATCGCTAAAATAAGCACAAACCCAGAAACAATTGTAATAATTACGTAACATAGTTTTATAAGCCTATACTTTTCTCCAGCTGTGCTATAATAATAAAGAAGATAACGCTTAAAGGAGGAAATGATTTATGGCTAACAAAGAAGCAATCGCCTACATTGGTACATACACCAAAGTAGAAAGTGAAGGAATTTATCGCCTTCATATTGATAAAAAAACGGGTGAAATTACGCAGAATAAGCTTGCTGGCGAAATGGATAATCCGACTTACCTGAAATTAACAGATGATCAAAAATACCTTTATTCCGTGGCGAAAGACGGTGAAAATGGCGGAGTTGCTGCTTTTGCGGTTAAAGAAGATGGCTCTCTAGACTATTTGAACCAAGAAGTCCAAGCTGGAAATCCTCCTTGTTATGTCGATGCATCGAAAGACGGCGCTTTTGTCGTTTCAGCGAACTATCATTTAGGAACAATTGTGGCTTACCCAACAGAGAAAAACGGTGCACTAAAAGCTCCAAGTTCGTCGGTTCAACACGTTGGTACTGGCCCGAACAAAGAGCGTCAAGAAAAGGCACATGCCCATTTTGCAGGATTCACGCCGGATGAGAAATTTGTCATCACGTGTGATCTTGGAACGGACTATGTGACGACGTATGCGCTGAACGATGGTAACCTTGAAAAAGTGAGCGATTTGAAAGTTAAAGGCGGAAGTGGTCCTCGTAACCTTGTTTTCCATCCTAATGACAAAATTGCATACATTATGACCGAAATGGCGGCTGACGTTGTTGTCGCGGCTTATGATGAAGCCACTGGCGCGTTGACGGAAATTCAAAGCATCCCTTCTTTACCAGCTGATTTTAGTGGTGAAAATAAAGGTAGCGCGATTCACATTTCCAACGACGGTCGCTTCCTCTATGTTTCTAATCGCGGGCAAGATGCGGTTGTGACTTTTGCGATTGATGCGGAAGGTAAATTGAGCTTAGCGGCAACTACTCCTGTGGAAGGCGTTGGTCCTCGTGACTTCGACCTTGATCCAAGCGGTGAAATTTTGCTAGTATCCAACGAAAACACGAACAACGTCACAGTATTTGGCGTGAATAAAGAAACCGGCGTGCTGACGTTACTTCAAAAAGACATCCACGTTCCAGAACCAGTTTGCGTGAAATTTATTAATGAGTAAATAAAACAAGAGGCCCCAGCGCGCAAACGTTCGGAGCCTCTTTCTTAGGAGGAAGATTTATGACTTTAACTATTGGTTATATCGGATTTGGGAAGAGCACGACGCGGTATCATATGCCTTATACGCTCATCCGCGACAATATCCGCATTAAGACGATTTACAATCACCGCCGCAAGCCTGAACTCGAGGCTGATTATGCGCAACATCAAATCGAGTTTACGGATAATCTGGATGTGCTTTTGCAAGACGGCGAAATCCAGTTGGTCAGCATCTGTACGCCCGCAAGTACGCACTATGATTTAGCTAAAAAAGCATTGGAAAACGGCAAAAATGTGCTGGTCGAAAAACCGTTCTGCACGACTTCGGAGGAAGCGGAAGAACTATTCGCGCTCGCTAAATCAAAAGGCTTAATCGCGATGGCGTACCAAAACCGTCGTTTCGATAGTGATTTCCTAGCCGTTAAAGAAGTGTTAGCTAGTGGCAAATTAGGCGACCTTGTCGAACTCGAATCGCATATGGATTACTACCGTCCAGAAGCTCCCGACGCGCCCGGCGAATATTATGACGGCGCTTTTTACGGACTTGGCGTTCACATGATGGACCAGATTATCGATCTATTCGGCCGTCCGGAAGAAGTCAGCTACGACATTCGCTCCGTCCGCAATCCGAACAATCCTGATGACACATTCGAGGTGCAATTCTTCTATCCAACGTTGAAAGTCATCGTCAAAACGAGCCATTTAGTGAACATTCCCTATCCAAAATTCATTCTACACGGTACAAAAGGTAGTTTTGTCAAATACGGTATCGATCAACAAGAAACGTATCTGAAGGCTGGCGTGATGCCCGGCGAGACCGATTTTGGCGTTGACCCAGAAAGCAGTTATGGCACGCTCGTTTATGTCGATGCAAACGGCGAAACAGTAGAAGAAACCGTACCAACACCGCTTGGCGACTACGGCCGGCTTTACGATCAGCTCCACGACGCCATCCTAAACGGCACACCAAAACTAGTCAGCGATGAAGAAACGCTAACCAACATGACTATTCTAGAACAAGGCTTCACTGGCAAAAATCCACGCGTGATAACGTTATAAAAATAAGGTCCACCGCTCCTATTTTCGAGAGACGGTGGACCGTTTTAATTTACCAGACTAATTGCCATGTAACGCCGAATTTATCGGTTACCCATGTTACTTTTTTGAATGGTGGTAACTCGATAGGACCCATCATAACAGAGCCCCCGTCGGAAAATGCTGCGAATAAGCGATCAAATTCTGATTCCTCTTCGCATTGCACCAAAATCGTTGTTGCCCATGAAAATGGTGTCGCGTATTCGGCTTCCATATCCATGACCATAAATGATTGACCGCGAATCTCAAAGGTACCGTTGAGCAGTTTGCCGGTTTCGCCACGATCGTTCTCGCCAATATACGTCTTCCCTAACGCCTTCGCATCTTTGCCAAACAATTCAACGTAGAAATCCATCGCCGCCTCTGCCTCACCACTAAACGTTAAAAAAGTAGAAACTAAACTATTCGTTTTATACATAATTCTCATTCCTCCATCTCACTTATTTATTACATCACGCCGATTAGTATCAATAAGAAGAAAATAATCCAGAACACGATATACGCCATCGAAATAATAAATCCGATAATTGGGAAAAAATTGCGTTCGCGTTCTCTAGCAATTCCTGAAATTGATAAAATCAGCGTTAAAACCGCCACTCCAAAAATCACAATAAACCAATTACTCGCCGTGACAAATCCAATCTCCACTGGCTTCATAAAAATCATAACAATACATAGAATTCCTAGTAAAAATGCCATAAAGCCTAAGAAAGTTGTTCGTTTTTTGATCGGTACTTCTTCCATGTCATTCATTGTTCTTCATCCCTTTATCTTAATTTTTAACGACACCACGCGCTACGTATTGCATATCATTCGCCGATTCCACCGTGTATTTGCCGTTTTCATAGCTGATTTTAGTCACACTCGCATTTTCAATCGGACCGTCGACACGCGTTGGATCAAGTAGCGAAAGCAAGATATTAATGACCATCCCGTGACAAATAACGAGCACATTGCCATCCGTTTGCTCACTACAAATCAAATCCAGCGACTGCAACAACCGCTCGGTGAAAATATCCCAATTCTCCGCCATGCCAGTCTCATCCATATCCGCTACCGCATCGATCATAACCCGCGGCGCATCGTGCTTATGTACTTCAAAAAACGCCTCCACAGAATCAAATCCGTGCATTTTACTCACCGTTTCCCACATAAACAGATTGTATTCGCCTTCAAATTTACCAAAACCGAACTCGCGCAATCCTTTCAACTGATTCACAGGCAATTCAAAAGCCCCATGTCGCATCACGATATCCGCCGTTTCAAGCGTCCGTCCACGATCACTTGTATAAAGCGCTTCAAACTTCGTATCCGCGAGTCCTCGTCCCAACTGCTCCGCCACAAGAACGCCCTCTGCTGTCAGTGGCGAATCCGCCCAACCTTGCACCCGCTCCGTCGTATTCAGCATCGTTTTTCCGTGCCGCGTCACATATAAAGTCACTTTCCCAGCCATTTTCACAAGCACCACCGTTTCTTAAAAAGATACCCTTAGTGTATCAAGCCCAGCGGCGTTTTGCAATGAAAGAAGGCGCTCTTCTCGCAATAAGAAAAACGCCCAATCTCATGAATCAATCCACGCCACGCATGTATTTTTTGAGCAGTGGTGCGCCGAGGAATAGTAAAATCGCGAACGCTACCGCACCAAATCCGAAAATCCCGAAGTACAAGATCTCCGTTTTTGCGTTGAAGAATTGCGTTGTTTGCGCGTTAAACGCCTGTGCCATCGAGTCTGACAAGAACCAAACACTCATCGTTTGGGAGGCAAATGCCGCTGGCGCTAGCTTTGTCGTGGCCGATAAGCCGACCGGTGACAAGCACATCTCGCCCACGATACAGATAAAGAAGCTCAGCACCAGCCACATCGGACTCACCGCGGTGGTCGTGTTTCCTGCAAGCAATCCCGGCAACATCATAATCACGAACGATAGACCTGCAAAAAACAGACCTAGCGCAAATTTTCGCGGTGTTCCTGGTTGCCGTTTTCCAAGCTTCGTCCAAATCCATGCGAAAATCGGTGATAAAATAATGATGAACATCGGATTCAGTGATTGGAATACACCCGGCGATAATTCAAAACTGCCGACGCTAAGATCCGTTCGGTTTGCCGCAAATAGGGCTAGTGTTGTTGATCCTTGTTCTTCAATCATCCAAAACATGACCGAAATAAGGAACAGAGGTATGTAAGCTGTAAGTCGCGAACGCTCGTCCTTCGTCGTTTTCTTACTCGTCATCATAACAATAAAATAAATAAGCGGGATAATCACGCCCATAATCGTGACCGTCATAATCACCGTTTGCAATGTAAATCCGCCTTGCAGCCAAGCCACAATCGTACCAATCGCCGCAATCGCAACTACTAATCCCAACGCCAAGCCAGACATTTTTTTCTTCTCGGCACTTTTTAACGGATTCGGAACTTTTTTCCCAGCATCGCGCAAATACATTTTTCCAGTAATCACGTATACAACGAGGCCCACAGCCATCCCAACAGCCGCGACACCAAACCCAGCGTGGTAACTATTAGCCGAATTCGACACGTTCGTCACTATAAATGGCGCGATAAAAGCCCCCAAGTTAATCCCCATGTAAAAAATACTAAACCCAGCATCGCGTTTTTGATCCCCTTTTGGATAAAGGTCACCAACAACATTCGATACATTCGGCTTCAAAAATCCCGTTCCAATAATGATAAAGAACATCGACACAAATAACGCCGTCGCGCCCCCTGGAAACGACAGAGCGATGTGCCCAACCATAATCAGGACACCACCGTAAAAAATCGTGCGCCGCGGCCCTAAAATCCGATCCGCCGTCCAGCCACCGATAACGCCAGACATGTAGACAAGCGAACCATAAATCGACATAATCGCCGTCGCTGTAGCCTGTGAAAAGCCAAGTCCGCCATCGACAACCGCCGTATACATATAGAAAATAAGAATAGCGCGCATCCCATAATAAGAAAAACGCTCCCAGAATTCCGTAAAGAACAGCGTCGCGAGCCCTCTAGGATGTCCAAAAAACGTCTTACCACTGCTATCTTGAATAGTCCTCATCCTGACTCCCCTCTTCCCTATTAAAATATACTCTCAGTCAGACGCCGAGCCTAAAAACCGCCCAGCGTCCCAAGAGTACAAGAAAAATTAGCCGATATTACAAGGCATTTTTATAAATTTCACGACTAACATCAAGCGTTTGATCCCCACGTTCAGAAACAGCCGTCAAACCATGTTTTTCAAGCTGCGAAACGAGCGCATCCACGACTTCCTCGCCAAGCTCATAATCACTGAAGTGCGTCGGAGCACCTAGTGATTCAAAGAAAGCACGCGTTTTATCGATGGCCGCTTGAATTTTTTCATCATCCGTCCCGTCCGTAATATGCCAAACACGTTCCGCATATTGCAACAACTTCGCGCCCTTCTGCTCTTTACGAATCTCAAGCAGCGAAGGCAACACAATCGCCAGCGTCCGCGCATGGTCAATATGGTACAACGCTGTAATCTCATGACCCAAACCATGGCTCGACCAGTCACCCGGAACCCCTTTATTCAGCGTCCCGTTCAGCGCATAAGTCGCCGCCCACATAAAGTTAGCACGCAGATTATAGTCATGATTCGACTCATCCACCACGTCCGGCCCAATCTCAATCAGCGTCTCAAGCAAGCCTTCCGCAAACCGATCCTGCACCATTCCGCCGACCGGATACGTCATATACTGCTCCATAATGTGCACAAACGAATCAATCACACCATTCGCCAATTGGCGCTTTGGCAACGTATACGTCAACTGCGGATCAAGAATCGAAAACTGCGGAAACGTCACAGCGCTACCAAAACCAAGTTTCGCTTTTTTCTCCACAATGCTCACGACACCGCCACTGTTCATCTCAGAACCCGTCGCAGGAAGCGTCAACACCGTACCAAACGGCAATGCCTCCTTAATCGGAAGTCCCTCACCAATCCCACTACCAAAAATATTAATCGGCTCACTATCAAAAAGCGCGCCCGCCGCAACGAATTTTGTTCCATCAATAACAGAACCACCGCCGACAGCTAGCAAATAATTATAGCCATCCTTCTTCACAAGTTCAATCGCCCGTAAAAGCGTCGCGTATGTAGGATTCGCTTCAATCCCACCAAACTCACCAAACGTGTGTCCAGTAAGCGCCTCGCGAACCTTCGCAAGCGTACCAAAACGCTCCACACTTCCGCCACCATAAAGCACTAACACCTTCTTGTCCGTCGGAATCAGTGTCGCCAGTTCGCCGATCCGGTCCTTGCCAAACACGATGTGCGTTGGGTTATAATAATCAAAATTTGCAATTCCTTTATTCATTGTATAAAGTCCCCGCTTTCTTTTTGCCTTAGATTTTGTCACGTATCCATATTATCACAATTCCCACCATCTGTAACGAATGGACCACTACACTATAAATACACCTTTTTGCGACAATTCAAACAAAAAAACAGAAACCCCGAAAGATTCCTGCTTAAACTTCAATCATATCATACGACCCCGTCTGCCGCGTCACAACCAATTCCGAGCCACCGCCCCCACCAGTCCGCTTCATCTCACGGTGAAAATCACGATGCTGCTTCATCCACACCGTAAACTGCTCCTTCGACGCCCAGCGCGACACATTCATCACCGTCGACTTCCGCGCGCCTTCCTTCAACCAAACCTCATATCCTAAAAAGCCTTCAAATTCGGCCATTTCTTCGCGATGATGCGCCACAGATTGCAACATTTTTTCCTTATTACCCGTCTCAAACTCAATACTCACCGTTTCAATATGCATAACGCCACCTACTCTTTCTCACTGATAATCATTATCAATAATGTTTTCTCTATTCTAAAGGACACCCCATCGCATTGTCAACTAATTCATGCAGTCATTTCTATACAAATGCAACAAACTGGGGTAGAATAAAAGAGACGCATCCCATACTAAAAAGATTGGAGTGACCGAAATATGTTGATTAAAAATCTTTGCATCCCTAAAATCAACTTAACGACCATTACCGAAACCGCAACACTGAAAGAAACGCTGGACATTTTGGAAGAAGCCGGCTATCGCTGTGTTCCCGTTCTAGATAATAAAGGCGAGAAATTCATCGGGAACATTTACAAAATGCATATTTATCGTCATGCCGCAAACGGAGGAGACTTATCAGATCCAGTAACAAGTCTGATCAAAAACCAAACGAAACATATTGGCATTAATTCTTCTTTTTTCGAAGTTTTCTTCACAATCAAAGAACTGCCATACATCGCGGTCCTAAATGAACAAGGCGATTTTTACGGTATTTTAACACACGGTAAACTGCTCGGTGTTTTGCAAGACGCCTGGAACATCGATTCAGGAAGCTACGTTCTCACCATCGCAACCGGCGAAGTTCCCGGCTCACTAACAAAAATCACAAAAATCATTGACAAACACACAACGATTGCCAGCCTGATCACGATGGATTCTCAAGTAGAAGACTACATCCGCCGCGTTCTCGTAACGTTACCAGCAGGCATCACAGAAGCAGAAAAAGACACGATTGTCGCCAACCTCGAACGAAAAGGCCTACGCGTCATCGAAGTCGAACATTTGAAACTCAAGAAATAAGAACAATACATACAAGAAGTCGGGTCATCAGATTCGGCTTTTTGTGTGCGCAAAAAAATTATTTTCCCAAACCCCTTGAATAATCTCCAGACTACATCTATAATTATCTTATTGAGAATAGTTTTCAATTACAGGAGGTTTAAGGATGAAAAAGAGAAGATTAACAGCACTTCTACTTGTTGTTTTAACGTTAGGGCTGGTACTTGCAGCATGTGGCGGTTCAGGCTCGAGTGATGAGGCGAAGACAGAAGACAAGGCGCGTACACTAACCGATGCGCTAGATCGTAACGTAGTACTACCAGCAACACCGAAGAAAATCGTGGCCATTCAAAACGCGGGGGAACTTTACGCACTAGACATTAAACCGCTTGCCACAACAGAATACTACATGGGAATCTACCCAGACTTCCTAAAAGGCGTTGAAAATATCGGTGGCGACAAGCCAAACGTGGAGAAAATCGCTTCACTAAAACCCGATTTAATCATCATTTCCGATTACCAAAAAGACATGTTGACGAACCTGGAAAAAATCGCGCCCGTTTATGCAACGAAATTCGGCGTGACACCAGACGAGCAACTTACTGATATCGCTAATTTAGTCAATGCCAAAGACGCCGAAAAAACCTACCAAGAAAAATACGCAAAAGAATCCAAAGAAGCAAAAGCAACACTAAAAGACGCTGGCATTGAAAATCAAAAAGCGGCTGTTATCCAATTCTGGGGTAAAGAAATCTATATCCATGACCCAATTGTGTTCGACGGTATCTACACAGGAGCAGGTTTCACACCAACAGAAGCCGCTAAAAAGAACAAAGAAACGAAAGCCATTTCCGCAGAAGCCATTCCAGACTACGTTAGTGATGCCGATCAACTATTCATCCTCACACCAGAAGGCAAATCAACGGATGAGCTCAACACGCTTCTAACAGGAATTTGGAAAGACATCCCAGCAGTTAAAGCAAAACACGCCTATCCTGTGAACAGCGATGAATGGAGTAACTACACAGCCCCATCCAGAGAATACCAAATGCAAGACGCGATCGACAAAGTAACAAATAAATAAAAACAAAAGGATCAGATGCGCCCCCAAAACGCACCTGATCCTTTAATTATTCAACAACTGATAAATCCGATTATTTACCTTACCGAATGATTTGATATTATTTTGAATGTTCGAAAGCAGTACCACGACCGTTTTCCCGCTATGGCTAAAGCTATTCGACACGTTCCAACCACTCAAAATCCCGTGACTATTATAGCTCCCAGGATCGGCATAGAATCCCATTCCATATCCCGAAGCACTTCCCGCTGTGAACATCTTCTCAAAACTCGCATCGTTAATCAATTTCCGTTCCGACAACGCCTGGTCAAATAAATACATATCCGTCGCGGTCATATACATGTCACCACACCCATAAAGCTGCGATAAATCCGGTAAATAAGGCGTTTTGTAAGTCCCGTCCTTCTGAATACTGTATCCAACTGACGGTTTCTTCTCTTTATCAAACGTCGTATACATCCCCGAATGTTTCATACCCGCTGGCTCGAAAATGTTCTTTTGCACGTAGGTCATCAATTTTTCCCCGCTCAACTGCTCCACAATATAAGCTAGCACGCTATAGTTCGAATCATTATAATCCCATTTTCCAGGCTGACGCTTAATGCCCTGCGCCTCAATATCCTTGATCAAGTCCTCCGGTGTAATTTTCACGCTTTCCTCGGTGTGTCCAACAATGCCCGACGTGTGGTTCAGCAAATTCCGGAGCGTTATGCGATTCCCATTCGGAAAATCCGGCAAATACGTTGCGACCGAATCATTGACGTTCAGCTTGCCATGCTCTTCCAATTGCAGTATCGCCGTTGCAATGACCGCTTTCTGAGACGATCCAATATAATAAACCGTATCCGGCGTATTAGTAACATCCGTATCCCGATTCGCCGCTTTATACCCCTTATTCAGCACAATCTTGCCCTCGCGATACACAAGCGCCGTCCCACTAAAACCGATGCTCTCCAAATACTCATCAATCGCCTTATTATCCGCAACCGTCGCCGTTTCCTTCTCCACTGGCTTCTTCGGTGCCTCCTGTTTCGGCTTCACAGGCGCCTTCTCCGCGCTCTTCTTCTCACCCGCATTTTCCAATTCCGCCGGCGTTATCCATTTCACAGCCACAAAAACCACGACCAACAACACGAAAATCAGCCCAATACCAATATAAAAATCACGTTTCTTTTTGTTGCGCCGTTTCGAGGAGCGGCTCATTTGCTGATTTGCCATGCTTTGTCCTCATTTCCTAGTAAAATTGCTCGCTTCGTCCCCACGAATTTTGACACAATACAATTCCCCGATTTGCACAACTCCTACCCAAAATACTAGCCCATTCACGCCAAAATTGCAACCAGATTCCCGAATTATTTTGTGTATAACAATTTTGGTGTTAAAATAGGTTATGCAAGGACATGTTTTCAAAAGTCAAATCTAGGTTTGCGCCCCATTTTCTCAGGGTATTGTAATGAAGTATGCGTTCTAACTAGAAAAAGAAAGAAGGAGATTAGAGTTATGGTACAAATTACAAAAGGTAAATTCGATGGCTTACAAAGACTTTCTAATGATAAAGGAATTATTGCCGCACTGGCGATTGACCAACGTGGCTCCCTCAAGAAAATGATCCAAGAGGCAAAAGGTTCCGAAAGCGACAAAGATGTAGAGGATTTCAAACAAATGGTCTCCGAAGAATTGACACCTTACGCGTCTGCCATTCTGCTTGATCTTCAATACGGTACCCCTGCCATTAAAGCGCGTAACGAGAACTGCGGCCTACTAACCTCTTACGAAAAAACTGGCTACGATGCCACAACTCCCGGGAAACTTCCCGATTTAATTGCTGACTTATCCGCGCTCCGTATCAAAGAAAGCGGCGGCGATGCAGTGAAAATTTTAGTCTATTACGATCCAGATGAACCTGCTGAAATCAACGAAATCAAATACGCGTTCCTAGAAAGAATTGGCGCCGAATGTCGCGAAGTCGATATCCCATTCTTCCTAGAACCGATTACGTACGATGCCAAAGTAACAGATTCAGCCAGCGCCGAATACGCGAAACTGAAACCTGCGAAAGTCAAAGCATCGATCAAAGAATTCTCCAAACCGCGTTATGGCGTGGACGTATTGAAACTCGAGGTCCCAGTGAACTTCAAATATGTAGAAGGCTTCACGGACGGCGAAACCGTTTATACGAAAGAAGAAGCAGGACGCCATTTTGAAGAATGTTCCGATCTAAGCCCACTACCGTTCATTTATTTGAGCGCTGGCGTGACGGCAGAACTTTTCCACAAAACGATTGCCTTTGCGAATGAGCATAAAGTACAATATAGCGGCGTGCTTTGCGGTCGCGCAACATGGAAAGACGGTATCGAGGTCTACGGAAAACAAGGCGACGATGCATTACGCGAATGGTTGCGTACACAAGGAAAAGAAAACATCACCTCCCTTGACGGCTTGCTAAACGCCGGAGCATCCCCATGGTGGGCGAAATACGGTTCCTTTGAAGATGTACACGTAGTTGAAAAACAATAGTTAACCCGTTAAAACACGGTCTTGTCATGAGATCGTGTTTTTGCTTACGAAAAAACACCTCCAAAATTCGAAGGTGCCCCATCTTAGATCTTTCTATCCTGAAAATCAGCTAAAACTCGTCGTACCTCTTCCGTCGATTTCGTCTCCATTAACCTAATTCGCAGATCATTCGCACCCGGAAATCCTTTTACATAAATTTTAAAGAAGCGATGCAATCCGACAATCGAGCGCGGAACCAGTTCAGCAAACTCGTCCTGCAAATCCAACTGCAACTCCAGTAAAGCCAACAATTCCTCCGCCGTATGCTCTTTCTTCTCTTTTTCAAACGCAAACGGATTTTTAAAAATTCCTCGACCGATCATGATACCATCCACACCATATTTTTCAGCCAGTTCCAAGCCCTTTTCACGATCTGGAATATCACCATTTATCGTAATCAGCGTGTTAGGCGCGACACGATCACGAATCGCCATAATCTGGGGAATCAGCTCCCAATGAGCGTCAGCCTTACTCATCTCTTCCCGCGTCCGCAAATGAACAGATAAATTCGCGATATCCTGCTTCAGTAAATGCGTAATCCAGCCTTCCAGCTCTTCCAATTCCGCATAACCAATCCGTGTTTTCACACTAACCGGTATTCCCCCAGCCTTCGCCGCATCAATCAATTCCGCCGCCACTTCCGGCCGCAAAATCAAGCCACTACCTTTTCCGCGTCTCGCCACATTCGGAACCGGGCAGCCCATATTAATATCAATCCCCTTAAATCCCATCTCCGCCATACCAATACTCATCTCACGGAAAAATTCAGGCTTATCCCCCCAAATATGCGCCACGATTGGCTGCTCATCCTCCCTAAAAACCAACCGCCCCCGCACACTCTCGATACCATCCGGATGACAATAACTATCCGAATTCGTGAACTCCGTAAAAAAGACATCCGGCGCACCAGCCTCTTTCACAACATGGCGAAAAACAACATCCGTCACATCCTCCATCGGCGCTAAAACAAAAAAAGGCTTCGGCAACTCTGCCCAAAAATTAGTCGTCATGATTCAATCTCCATTTCACTAAACTCTGTTACTTTCGTAAAAACATGGTTATTCTACTAATAATACTAGAAAAAATCAATAGCATCAATCACCAATTTTCATTTCCCACAAAACTTAATCCTTATAATTATAGAAAAATGTATAACCAATTGACTGCCCCAAATAAATCAACCTATCCAGTTTCTCATTAGGTACGATAAAAAGATGATAACAATCACTATCCGTATCCAGCGTTACTAATGTATAGCCTTCCACCCCCAAATACGCATTTATCTTATCCAACGCCTCATCAGTAAATTCTTCTCCCGTAAAAACAATTTTATTGAGATTTAGCGAATAGCCCAAGCTATCAATCGCGCCTTTAAGTTGCCACAAGATATCTTCAGTCTCCTCTTTCCAATCAATATAAGCCCCAAATTGATGAGATGTTTCATAACCAACAAACCAGTAAGCAGCAATTAACAATAGCGCACTATGTCTATTTAATGAGTCTTCCCACATTTCCGAACACCATTTTTCATGCGCTTGCTGAAATTTTTCATAATCATTCGCCATTAAAGTAACATCATCAACTAATCCTTTATTGTCATTACTTAAAATCCTTGAAATTTCTATCAGCTCGCTATAGTCAACTTCATCCACAGCAGCCAATGTTTTCTTCTTAAAGAAATCAAAAAGACCCATTATTATGCTCCCATCCAAATTTAAAATATACTAGAAAAAAGCCCCCATCCAAAAGATGAGAGCCTTGAAAAATCCGTCTTAACGTTTTGAGAACTGAGGTGCACGACGTGCGCCTTTAAGACCTGGTTTTTTACGTTCTTTCATACGTGGGTCACGAGTTAACAGACCTGCACGTTTCAATGGAGAACGGTAATCTGGTGCAACTTGTAGCAATGCACGTGAAATACCGTGACGGATTGCGCCAGCTTGACCAGTATAACCACCACCGTTTACATTTACTAAAACATCATAGTTTCCTAGAGTTTCAGTTGCAACTAATGGTTGTTTAATAACTTCGCGAAGAGCCGCGAATGGAATGTAATCTTCCCAATCTCTACCGTTGATAACTACTTTGCCATCGCCTGGTACTAAACGTACACGAGCTACTGAGCTTTTACGACGACCTGTTCCATAATATTGTACTTGAGCCACTATATTTCCCTCCTCTTCTAATTATCCGCGTAATTGATACACTTCTGGTTTTTGTGCTGCATGTTCGTGCTCAGCGCCACCATAAACGTGTAATTTCTTGAAAATTTGACGTCCTAGAGAGTTCTTTGGAAGCATTCCTTTGATAGAAAGTTCAAGTAATCTCTCAGGATTGTTCGTACGTAGGTCACCCGCTGTACGTGATTTCAAACCGCCTGGATATTGAGAGTGACGGTAGTAAATTTTGTCAGTTGCTTTCTTACCTGTTAGAGCAATTTTACCTGCATTAATAATAATTACGAAGTCCCCTGTATCAACATGAGGAGTAAATTGTGGTTTAATTTTACCACGTAAGATTGAAGCTACTTCACTAGATAAACGGCCAAGCGGAATACCAGTAGCATCAACAACATACCATTTACGTTCTACTTCGCCTGTTTTCGCCATATAAGTCGTACGCATAATTTTCCCTCCTAGATTTTAAGAAAAATGCGATCTGTAAACTGTTCCATAGCCCACGATCTGCTTTTCGATTTAATTTGTTAAAATTTCCATTGTTTTGTTCAACACAACAACCTTCCGGGGCTTATTGTGGGGCAAACAATACCATAGTCAATAATACAGTCTTTATCGTAAAAAGTCAATGCGATTGAAGAAAAAATTTCAAACTAATTTAAAGCCGTCTGTTTTTTCGCAAAACCTATCAGCGCGCCGACAAATGCTCAGCTACTAGGCAAAGGCGAGTACCAGCGCGGAGTGTACGATTTGTACATGAGCACTGGAACGGAGCCTTTAACGACGTAGATGAGCGTTTGTCGGTGCGCTGATATTACTTGTAGTGGACTTCCCATAAGTATAAGCCCTGTGGCGGTGCCGTTTTTGCCCCTTGCGTCCGATCGCGCGCTTCTAAATTCGCCTTAACCTGCGCCACTGTCAGCCGATCATTCCCAACATCCAGCAACGTCCCAACCAGAATCCGGACCATATTATACAAAAAGCCATTTCCTTTAAACGAAAAAATCAGCGTATCATCCTCTTCCAAAATCTCAATCGCATAAATTGTCCGAACCTTGTTCTCACGACTCGATCCAGCCGCACAAAAACTCGTAAAATCATGCTCACCAGTCAGAATATCCGCCGCCTCACGCATCCGCGAAACATCTAATTTATAAGGAAAATGTAGCGTAAAATGCCGCGCAAACGGGTCAAAAAACTCCGAACGTTGCACAAAATAGCGATATTCCTTTCCAGTCGTCCCGAAACGCGCATGAAAATCCGACGCCACTTCCTCCACAGAAACAATACTAATATCATACGGCGTGAAAGTCTGCAACGCTTTTCGATATTTTGCCGGTGGAATCGCAAGCGGTGAATCGAAATGAATCACCTGACCTTTCGCATGAACCCCGGTATCAGTTCTCCCAGAACCAACAATCTTCACCACGTCACCTTTATGCATCCGCAGTAGCGCTTTTTCAATTTCCTCCTGCACCGTCCGCCCATTCGGCTGAATCTGATAGCCGACAAAATTAGTCCCATCATATTGAATTACTGCCTTAAATCGCTTCATTTGTCACACCTCTTCTTAAGATCGCAGCCAAACCAACAATGCCGTTACAACCAACATCATCACTAGCAAAAATGTATCCGAAAATCGCCATGCAAGCAGTCTAAATTTCGTCCTGCCCTTACCGCCACGATAACCGCGCGCTTCCATCGCTACCGCCAAATCCTCTGCTCGCTTAAACGCACTGATAAAAAGCGGCACGAGTAGCGGCACAATCGCCTTCATCCGGTCTTTTATCGGACCACTTGAAAACTCCACCCCGCGGGCCTTTTGCGCCTTCATAATTTTCTCCGTCTCGTCCATCAGCGTCGGAATAAACCGCAGCGCAATGCTTAACATCAACGCCAACTCATGCACAGGAAATCGTACAAATCGCAGCAATGCCAACATACTCTCAATCCCATCCGTCAACTCAATCGGGCTCGTTGTGAGCGTCAAAAGCGTCGTCATAAAGATAATCAACACAAACCGCGCAAAAATCATCGCCCCGTTCATCAACCCGAGACTCGTCACATGAATCGGTCCCCACTCAAAATATGTCGTCCCACCCTGCGTAAAAAACACCTGCAACAACAACGTCAAAATAATCAGCCAAAACACCGGTTGCAACCCTTTTATAAAGAACATAAACGGCACGCGTGATGCAAATAACAAACTCAATACAAACACAAATAATAACGCATATGTAAGCCAATTATTCGCGAGAAACACGATGATAATAAAATACATCACGGCTGTAATTTTGGCACGAGGATCAAGACGATGTAACCATGATTCGCCGGGGATAAAACGACCGAGAATCATCTTCTCCATCATTGGCTCGCCACGCCCTTCCCTAGATGCGGCACCATTTCTCCCACCAATTCATCAATTGTCAAACACGTTTTCCCAAGCTTCACCGCAAACCGTTCTTCAAAACGCCGTTGAAAGTGCACCACATCTGGAACCGAGAGTCCTAAATCCGTCAACGCATCCGGCTGACTAAAAATTTCCCGAGGCGTCGCCACCCGCTCCACCGTCCCGCCTTTCATCAAAATCACTTTTTGGGCATAAGTCGCCGCATCTTCCATGCTATGCGTCACAAGAATCGTCGTCAGCCCCTTCGTCCGATGCAGCGTCGCGAACATCTCCATGATCTCCTTACGCCCGTTCGGATCAAGCCCCGCGGTCGGTTCATCGAGCACCAAAACCTGCGGATCCATCGCCAGAACCCCAGCAATCGCCACACGTCGCATCTGACCACCAGAAAGTTCAAACGGCGAACGCGTCAAAATTTCCTCCGTCAAGCCAACCTCCACAATCACCTTCCGAGCCCGCGCCTTCGCATCCTCTTCCGACACACCAAAATTCAGCGGCCCAAAGCAAATATCCTTTTCCACCGTCTCCTCAAATAACTGCGCCTCTGGAAACTGAAAAACAATCCCCACACGCTCGCGCAAATCACGCAAACCCTTCTGCTTCTCACCAGCCTTAATAACCCGATCCCCGAGCGTCACCGTGCCCTCTGTCGGCAACAACAATGCGTTCAAATGCTGCAACAACGTCGATTTTCCAGAGCCCGTATGTCCAATAATCGCCGTATAACTCCCCGAATCAATCGTCACGCTAACATCCTGGAGCGCCCGCGTCTCAAAAGGAGAATTTTTCTGATAACAAAAACCTACTTGTTCGAATGTAATGTCCATAATTGATCCATCAACGCCCCTTCCATCAAGCTCCGATCCGATAGCGCCACGCCAGACTGCTCTAATTTTTCCTGCAACGACGTTATAAAAGGTACACCAAGTCCAATTCGGCGCATTTCATCAGCCTGCGCAAAAACCTCTTTTGGCGTTCCTTCCAAGTGTCGCTCGCCCTTATTCATCACAATGACCCGGTCCGCCATCACGACCTCATCCAAATCATGCGTAATCGAAATCACCGTAATCGCCTCGCGCTCCCGCATCACCCGAATCGTTTCCATCACCTCAGCACGGCCACGCGGATCAAGCATCGACGTCGCCTCATCCAAAATAATCACGTCCGGCTGCAAAGCAAGAACCCCAGCAATCGCCACACGTTGCTTCTGACCGCCCGAAAGACGCGAAGGCTCATGTAATGCGTAACCCTGCATTCCGACCTCATCCAGCGCACTCTCCACGCGTTTCACCATCAATTCATGCGGCACTCCATGATTCTCTAAGCCAAACGCCACATCATCCTGCACCGTCGCACCAACAAACTGATTATCCGGATTCTGAAATACCATCCCGACCTGCTTCCTGATATCCCAAATCGTCTTTTCACCCAGTTTGAAGTGCCCAATTTTGACCATGCCCTCCGTCGGGAACAACAGTCCATTCAACAACTTCGCAATCGTCGACTTACCAGACCCATTATGCCCAACCAGCGCCAACCACTCGCCCCTTTTCACCGTAAAAGAAACATCCTTAACTGCAAAAATTTCTTCATCCTCATATTTATAACTAACGTGATCCAATTTTACAAAATCATCCGACATCACGCACACCTCACTCTCACACGATCCTATCTATACCCTGCCTATTATAGTACAAAAAAACACCCCACGCAAAGAAAGATTTTCCCGGCCACGCAATCATACAAACAAAATAAATACATTTTTCCCTTTTTAAACACCATAAAATCCACAAAATAGAACTATCAAAACCGCAGTAAATCACCATCTCAAAAATATTTCTGACATTCCAAGCAATAAAAGCCCTTAAAAGCAAACAATCCGACTCAAACTGTTCACAATATGTCCATGTACTTCGTTTTAGAGAGATGCTATACTTTATCAAAGTAATCAAATAAATTTCATTATTCATTGTTACTTGAAGCACCACTACTACAAAAGAAAGGAGAATTTTTGATGCACCCCATGACGAAACAACACGTTATTTATGCAATGGATAAAAACGCAGAACCGAGTATGACAGTTGATAATGGCGCAGTAGTAACGATAGAAACGTACGACTGCTTTGAAAACCAAATTAAATCAGAACATCAGCCATTCCATCGCCTTGATTGGAATAGAGTGAACCCAGCAACTGGTCCCATCTTCATTAAAGACGCAGAACCTGGCGACATATTGGCTGTAACTATAGAGAAAATTCAATTAATTGGCGACGCAACGATGTTAACGGGCCCAGATTTAGGAGTCCTTGGCGACGACCTAACAGAAAACACGATCCGTCAGTTTCCAATTATAAATAACAAACTTATTTTTTCAAAAGAAATCACCGTTCCCATCAACAAAATGATTGGCGTTATCGGAACAGCACCAGCTGGCGAACCCATCTCATGCGGCACACCAGACGCACACGGTGGCAATATGGACTGCAAAGAGATCACAGAAGGCGTAACACTATTCCTTCCCGTTAACGTCTCTGGCGCCCTGCTCGCTCTTGGTGACGTACATGCAGCAATGGCAGACGGAGAAGTATCCGTTTCTGGCGCCGAAATCGCTAGCCAAATCACGATGCGCCTCCAAATCGTTAAAAATAAAAACTGGCCAACACCGAGTCTAATCAGCGACGAAAAAATCATCACCATCGCATCCGCACCAACACTCGACGAAGCCAGCCTAATCGCAACAAAGAACATGGTTCAACTTTTGACAGACGCAACAAAGACAACGCAAGCCGAAGCCATCATGTTGCTTTCACTTGCAGGCGACCTTCGAATCTGCCAAGTCGTTGATCCAAACAAGACCGTACGTATGGAACTACCACTCCAATACTGGTCTGAAAACCCATTTTTATAAAGAACAAGACACAATCGGTGCACACTATCCGGTTGTGTTTTTATTCATACACCATTCCCTGAAACTGCTTCCCAAGAAACACCGCCAACCGCTCCGCCTCAACGCTAATCCGCTTCCTATCACTCAACGAAACCCGCCCAAAAGCATAACAAGTAAAGCGAATCGTCTCCCCCTTCATCACATACCTCCACGTCCCCCTAATTTCCCCGTCAATCAGCACAACAGCCTCAATATGCCCCGCAGTTCGCCAAATCTCTTTTTCATATTTCGCATCAGCAAGCCATCCCTTATCAGCAAAACTCACAAAGAGCGGATCAAATTTTCCAAGCAATTTCACCTGTGAAATCACTTCCCGCTTACCTACATCCAACTCCCCCTCTGGATAATAATAAGCCTTTCCATCAATATCAAAACGCTCCAATCCATCCTCAATCCTCCGAAAAGCCTCCAAAAATGCATAATTCGGCAACCCACTCCAATGCTTAAAATCAGCCAAAGTAGCCGGTCCATAACACGCTAAATAACGAAATAAAAATCGGTCCATCGCATGCTCATCCACACTATCCCGCCACGAATCTAGCGACATCCCATCTATCCACTTCCGATGTGCATAAAATCGCGTACTAGGTCTTTCTGGCACAGCATAAATCTGACCAAGCAACGAAGCCTCAATCAAGACACCGCCCCACGTCATCAACTTTTTAGCCTGATCCCCCATCAACATCGCCAGTTCCTCTTTTGCTATAAACCGCTTCGATTTTCCGAGCCCGTCAATCCGCTCCAATATCGCATCTAAATCCACACCTAACTCTGCACAATGCTTCCTAACCCACGTTCTTCTTGGCGAATAAATCGCGTGTAAATTTCTCCAATCCTCCGGCACGTATAAATGCACCGTAGTCCGCTGTCCCCAAAGCTTAATAATTTCATTCCGATTATACATCCGATCCAAGTCATTCCTTGTCAATCCATCCACCCGATGAAACAAACTAATCTCACCAAACTGCTGATACTGCGCCTGAATCCCAATCAAATTAGCAACACAATCCCCCACTGTTTCAAAAACATTCCCCAGACCAGAATTAACAATCCGTATATTCTTCACCCCATCTAAATCCAAACCAATCACCCTCCAGTCCTATCTTAACCATAAAAAAATAGCCTACAAATCAATTACGATTTCATAGACTATCATACATCATTTGCCTGGCAATGATCTACTCTCACAGGGGGAAGCCCCCTACTACCATCGACGCTGAGAAACTTAACTTCCGTGTTCGGGATGGGAACGGGTGTGACCTTCTCGCAATAACCACCAGACATTATTTATATCATATAAAAAGCTTCCAACCAGATTCGAACTGGTGACCTCTTCCTTACCATGGAAGTGCTCTACCTACTGAGCTATGGAAGCACTAATATCATCAGACTTCTAACACACCTCAAAATTCTTAGTAAACAAAAATAAGGCTCCACAGGCAAGACTCGAACTTGCGACCGATCGGTTAACAGCCGATTGCTCTACCAACTGAGCTACTGTGGAATAATACATTGCCCGGCGACGACCTACTCTCACAGGGGGAAGCCCCCTACTACCATCGGCGCTGAAAAGCTTAACTTCCGTGTTCGGGATGGGAACGGGTGTGACCTCTTCGCCGTAACCACCAGACAATG
>NZ_QPKR01000109.1:0-386 GCF_003856515.1 Listeria sp. SHR_NRA_18 | reverse complement strand
GCGACAAGCTGGCGCAAAAGCGGGCAGACAAGTTTATTTCATCCGAGCTGTTTGTGCTGGCGGTGCTTGAAGATCGCGGTAACTTGACCGATCTGCTGAAAGCTGCCGGTGCCACAGCGGACAAAATAGCCAAAACCATTGAACAAATGCGAGGGGGAGACAGCGTGGATGACCAAGGTGCTGAAGATCAGCGTCAGGCTCTGAAAAAATACACTATCGATCTCACTGAGCGTGCGGAACAGGGCAAACTTGACCCGGTGATTGGCCGTGATGAAGAGATCCGCCGCACCATTCAGGTGCTGCAACGCCGTACCAAAAACAACCCGGTACTGATTGGTGAGCCTGGTGTCGGTAAAACCGCCATCGTTGAAGGCTTGGCTCAGCGC
>NZ_QPKR01000108.1:0-388 GCF_003856515.1 Listeria sp. SHR_NRA_18 | reverse complement strand
GAAAACCAGCATGGGGAAAGGCAAGCCGGAAGACATTCTGCCCGCCGATGCCATTGACCTGCTGGCAATGAAACTGCGTACTCCACTTCAGGTTCAACTGCATCTGACGCTGGCCCTGGAGGCTGGTTATCAGACGGGAGAAAAGCCGATAACCGCCGCCCTGGTTGAATCGGTACTTTCCCGCCAGCTTGACGATTTGGAGCCGACATTAACGCGGCATGGTTATCGACTGAAAGACATGGTGGCGCAGTTTGATGCAAAACCGGCAGAAATCAGGGCCATGTTCAACCATCAACTCGACCCGGCCAGAACGGCAGAACTGCGGGACAGGATGCTGGCAGTGGGCCTCCCAATATAACATTTTCCATTGGCAGTCAATGTGAGCCCA
>NZ_QPKR01000107.1:0-389 GCF_003856515.1 Listeria sp. SHR_NRA_18 | reverse complement strand
TCTATATCCTGAGCGATGAGGTTTACGAGCATATCTGCTTTGCCAAAGGGGGGCACGCCAGCGTGTTGGCCCATCCGCAACTGCGTCAGCGGGCGATAGCCGTTTCCTCGTTTGGCAAAACCTTCCATATGACCGGCTGGAAAGTGGGTTATTGCGTGGCCCCGGCAGCGTTAAGCGCCGAGGTGCGCAAGGTTCACCAGTATCTGACGTTCTCG
Organism: Listeria sp. SHR_NRA_18; assembly: GCF_003856515.1. Taxonomy (NCBI): domain Bacteria; kingdom Bacillati; phylum Bacillota; class Bacilli; order Caryophanales; family Listeriaceae; genus Listeria; species Listeria sp. SHR_NRA_18. Next base: position 174 of record NZ_QPKR01000107.1, on the reverse strand, counting down.
GTCAACACCCCAGCCCAGCTGGCCTTGGCCGATATGCTACGCAATGAGCCAGAACACTGGCAGCAGCTACCCGCGTTCTACCGAGCCAAACGCGATCGATTTGTGCAGGCGCTAGCTAACAGCAGGCTGGAAATTCTGCCCTGTGAAGGCACTTACTTCTTACTGGCCGATTAC
>NZ_QPKR01000106.1:0-389 GCF_003856515.1 Listeria sp. SHR_NRA_18 | reverse complement strand
GGCCTGCCCTGCTCAACCATGCGCACCAGATGCTTGATGGCCATCGGTTTGGTGGGATCCAGTGGCACGAAGTCGATATAAGGCTTCAGCCAGCGCATAAACCAACGATCGGAAATGCTGGAGTAAACGGCAAACACCGGTTTGATCGGTAAGAACAACGCCAGCAGCGCGCCATCCATGAAAGAAACGTGATTCGGGGTGATCAGCAGTTTCTGCTGCTCAAAATGCTTGGCGTCGCCTTCGACACGAACACGAAACATCAGGCGAAACAGTGCACGTAACACGGTATATATCATCCCACTCTCCCTCGGGGTTGATGGCCTTAAAAATTGTCTGAGGGAAGAATACTATACGGCAGGCAAAAAAAAACCTACGCATCCGCGTAGGTT
>NZ_QPKR01000105.1:0-393 GCF_003856515.1 Listeria sp. SHR_NRA_18 | reverse complement strand
GGTTTAGCCCCGTTACATCTTCCGCGCAGGCCGACTCGACCAGTGAGCTATTACGCTTTCTTTAAATGATGGCTGCTTCTAAGCCAACATCCTGGCTGTCTATGCCTTCCCACATCGTTTCCCACTTAACCATGACTTTGGGACCTTAGCTGGCGGTCTGGGTTGTTTCCCTCTTCACGACGGACGTTAGCACCCGCCGTGTGTCTCCCGTGATAACATTCTTCGGTATTCGGAGTTTGCATCGGTTTGGTAAGCCGGGATGGCCCCCTAGCCGAAACAGTGCTCTACCCCCGAAGATGAGTTCACGAGGCGCTACCTAAATAGCTTTCGGGGAGAACCAGCTATCTCCCGGTTTGATTGGCCTTTCACCCCCAGCCACAAGTCATCCGCTAA
>NZ_QPKR01000104.1:0-394 GCF_003856515.1 Listeria sp. SHR_NRA_18 | reverse complement strand
GGCGAGAACCGGCCGCGCCACCGTGACCACCGGCGTCTGCGCCCGCTTGGACGGCACCTTCGAAGCCGGCTTCGAAACGGCCTTGGCCCGGCGCACCCGCGGCAGGCGCTCGACCGACGGGGCGTCGTCCGCCTCGTCGGCGTCGGGCTCGCTCGCCGTCGCGAACATCGGAACGAGGCTCGGCAGCACCCGCCGGGCCGGGGTCTCGGGCGGCGCCGGCTCGACAGGGGCGGCGGGCGCGAACGCGGCCTCGGCCGGCTTGTCGGCGGTGTCCGGCGGAATGTCCCACCACAGATCGGGATTGTCGCGGTGTCGCGTCGTCGTATCGACCAGCGCGACGCGGGAGGTGCGGGTATGCTTGACTTCGACCGTGAACGGCCGCGCGCTCCGGCGC
>NZ_QPKR01000103.1:0-395 GCF_003856515.1 Listeria sp. SHR_NRA_18 | reverse complement strand
GAACATTTCACCGGCACCTTCGGTATCTGAGGCGGTGATCAGCGGGGTGGAAACCCAGAAATAACCGTTCTCGTGGAAGTAGCGGTGGATCGCCTGTGCCAAGGTGTGGCGAACGCGGGCAACCGCGCCAATCAGGTTGGTGCGTGGGCGCAGGTGAGCAACTTCGCGCAGGTATTCGATGCTGTGGCGTTTGGCCGCCATTGGATAGGTGTCAGGATCGTCAACCCAACCCACCACCTTGATGGCTGTGGCCTGCAGTTCGAAGCTCTGGCCTTCACCCGGCGAAGGTACCACGGTACCGGTCACTTCAATGGAACAGCCGGTGGTCAGGCGTAACACTTCGTCCTGATAATTCGGCAGAGAATCATTAACGACGGCCTGTAACGGATTAAAGC
>NZ_QPKR01000102.1:0-395 GCF_003856515.1 Listeria sp. SHR_NRA_18 | reverse complement strand
GTATATCCGGCTCGTTCCATTGCAGCGTTTAAGTTATCCAACTCATTCAGGCTAACAACCTCCATCAATATATCTATGACTGGTTTTGCTGCCAAACCCGGTACCGACGTGCTGCCAATGTGGTGAATTCGCGAGATCACCCTGCCAAGAGTTATCTGCAACAGAGAGCTTTCTGTTTCAAATAGGTCAGGCCACTGCTCATCGTAAGCAACAATAGTCACTTTTCGCATATTCACTCCCTCTCCAGATCTTGGCCAACCACCATTCTGTGGCCATCGGGAGTACCTATGGTGAATTCACGCATGCCATGCGCTTTATCAACGGGTGGCGCCAGTATGATTGCTCCCTTGCAGACAAATTCGTCATAAAGTGTCTGGGCATCATCGACATACAGA
>NZ_QPKR01000101.1:0-395 GCF_003856515.1 Listeria sp. SHR_NRA_18 | reverse complement strand
CTATGAGACCAAGGCCGATGCCAAGCGTGCCATGGACGTCTTCTGCCACCGTCTGGCCAAGTACATCGGCGCCTATAGCGCCCTGATGGAAGGCCGTCTGGATGCCGTGATCTTCACCGGTGGTATCGGTGAGAACGCCGCGATGGTACGTGAGCTGACCCTGGACAAGCTGGGCCTGCTGGGCTTTGAAATCGATCATGAACGCAACCTGGCTGCCCGCTTCGGCAAATCAGGCAACATCACCAAAGACGGCAGCCGTCCGGCACTGGTGATCCCGACCAACGAAGAATTGGTCATCGCGCAAGACGCTTCCCGTCTGACCGCTTAATGCTCTCCACACCGTCAGCTCAGGCTGGCGGTGTTGTTTTGAGCCTGTCATCTTTGTCTGCGCCCCC
>NZ_QPKR01000100.1:0-398 GCF_003856515.1 Listeria sp. SHR_NRA_18 | reverse complement strand
GTGCCACATCATGTGTGTTTATATTGAAATCCATCTTGATTTCTTTATAATACCTTCAACAAAAAATAGTTCACACGCGAAATAATTACATCAAAAGGATCTCCTGTGGGAAAATTAAAGCGAGTCCCTCATGAAGGAAATGAGTATTACTATGCTATCGCTACTGATAACTTTAAAAACATATGTATCGGTGTGTTAGGCGTGTTGCTCTACAATTTCACTACTGGTAGTGCCAACTTTTCACACCCAGGAATTTACGGTGTTTTCGCTATCATAATTTCCTCTGGCCTGTTGTATTTGTTACTTAAGAGAGGTAAAAACTGGGGTTACGGTAACGTATCAACATTTAAATATAAGAAGTTGATTGCAAAGTTCATAAGTTTTATACTCACTATATC